>JBBEBI010000019.1:0-32956 GCA_040882365.1 Anaerolineales bacterium | reverse complement strand
CTTCCAGGTCGTCCACGGCTTCGGGCTTCACGAAGATGCGCACTTCGCGGCCGGCCTGCAAAGCGTAGCTCTGCTCGACGCCCTTGTGCGAATTGGCGATGTCCTCGAGGGCTTTGATACGCTTGATGTACTGTTCGAGACTCTCGCGGCGGGCGCCCGGCCGCGCCCCGGAGATGGCGTCGGCCGATTCGACGATCACGGCCTCCACGCTTTCCTGCTCCACCTCATGGTGGTGGGCGGCGATGGCATTGACCACCACGGGACTGATGCCGTAGCGGCGGGCGAATTCGGCGCCGATGCCGGCGTGGGTGCCTTCCACGTTGTGGTCCATGGCTTTGCCCAGGTCGTGCAGCAACCCGCCCAGCTTGGCGATCTCCACGTTGGCGCCCAATTCAGCAGCCAGGATGGACGCCAGGCCAGATGTTTCAAGGGCATGGTGCAATTGGTTCTGCCCGTAAGAGGTGCGGAACTGAAGGCGGCCCAGCATCTTCACGATCTCTTTGTTCAGGTTGGGTACGCCGGCTTCAAACACGGCCTGTTCGCCGGCCTCGACGATGGCCTTCTCGACTTCCTCTTGTTCTTTCTTAAGGATCTTTTCGATATTGGCGGGATGAATGCGCCCATCCGTTACGAGCTTGGATAAGGCTCGGCGCGCCACTTCTCGGCGCACCGGGTCGAAGCTGGAGATTGTGACAGCCTCTGGGGTGTCGTCCACCACGACATCCACGCCGGCGGCCTGTTCGAAGGAGCGGATATTGCGGCCGTTGCGGCCGATGATGCGGCCCTTCATTTCATCGGAGGGCAGGGCCACCACGGAAGTGGTGGTTTCGGCCACGTGGTCAGAAGCTACACGCTGGATGGCCAGGGAGATGAGGTTGCGCGCCTTCTTTTCACCTTCTTCTTTAGCTTCATTTTCTATTTGGCGAATGATGCGCGCCATATCCGAGCGCGACTCGAGTTCCACTTCGTCCATCAGCACTTTGCGCGCTTCCTCCCTGGTCATGGAGGACACCGATTCGAGCTTCTTGACGATCTCCTGGCGCTGGGTATCAAGGTCGCTGTTTTTCTTGTCCAGTTCGCCTTGGCGTTTGTTCAGCGAGCGGTCGCGCTCTTCGAGGCGTTCGGTGCGCTGGTCCAACTCGCCGCGCCGCTGGCGCAGACGGTCGTCTTCGCGGCTCAGATCCTTGCGCTTGCGGTCGATATCCGCCTCGGCGCGCTGGCGGGTTTCCAAGGCCTCGTTCTTGGCGTTGAGTTGGATGGTTTTCGCTTCCTCTTTGGCTTCAAAGACGATGCGATCGGCCTCCTGTTTCAGCCGCCGTTTGGCGCTTTCTATTTGGAAATGTTTTATGGCAAAGCCGATGGCGGCGGCCAGCACAGCGACCAGAGCAATGATCAATTGATTGTTTTCCATGTTGCTTCCTCAGTTCTCATAAGTTGGATGAGACGATGTTTTCAGTTCTTCCCAGGTTTGGCGACAAACGTCGTTGATGATTTCAAAACCGAACCCCCGGCGGGACAGGTAAGCCGATAGCTTGTTGCGGAACTCCGGCCAGTCCAGGCCGGACAGCCTTCCGGCCTTTCGGCTGGCGGCTTGGCGGGCCAGGCTCTCCTCGTCCAGCGCTTCAAGCGCCTCGTCGATGCGGGCATCGGCCACGCCCTTTTGGCGCAACTCGATGCGCAGGGCACGCGCCCCGCGGGGGCGAAAGGTGGCCCGGTTTTCGGTCCAGCGGCGAGCAAATTCCGTGTCATTCAGCAGGCCGCCGGCAACCAGGCGTTCAACCACTTGGCCGATGGTCTCCTCGGGAATCTCATGCTTTCGCAGATTGCGTTCTACTTCTGCCTGGGAGCGGGGGCGGTAGCTGAGGAAATGGACAGCACGCTGAAAAGCCTTCTCGACCGTGTCCTGGCCTCGTAGGGCGGTGAGCTTCTCGGGTGTCAGTTCCTGGTCGACCTTCAGCCAGGCGGCCACGATCTTGGCAAGGGGGAAGGCAAAGCTGCCGTCCAGGTAGATGTTGACGCGCTGGGGATTGCGTTTCTGTTGCTTGATCGCTGTTATCCTTGCCATGTTAACCAAAAACAGCCGTGCTCCGCCTATGCGGCCACGGCTGTTGGGATTGCAATCACTTGGAAGGCGAGGATAGCGCTATTGCATTACGCTTGCAAACGTGTTCAATTGAAGACAGCGCTTATATAACTGGTCCTACACCTCGGCAACTAAGCAACTCTCAGTTTCAGCGTCCAGGCGGTTCCGCCCCTGGACCTTCCAAGTATTAGTTAGCAACTCTCACTACTGCCGTGGCCACCGATTGGTGACCGGGTGGCCGATCAGTCTTCGTGCTCGTCCTCGCCGGCCATAATGCTCATCATTGGCTTGGCTTGGGCGCGCACCTGGCTTTCTATGTCGGCCGCCACTTCTGCATGTTCCCGCAAGAACGCCTTGGCGTTCTCACGGCCTTGTCCCAAGCGCTCCTCCTTGTAGAGGTAATGGGATCCGCGCTTGGTGATGATTTCTAACTGGCTCGCCAGGTCCAGCAGGTCGCCGGCCCGCGAGATGCCTTCATTATACATGATGTCAAATTCGGCAGTGCGAAATGGGGCTGAGACCTTATTTTTGACGATCCGGGCCCGGGTTCGGCTTCCGACTACTTCCTGCCCTTCTTTAATAGACTGAATGCGCCGCACATCTATGCGCACCGAGGCGTAGAACTTGAGGGCCATACCCCCGCTGGTGGTTTCCGGGTTGCCAAACATAATGCCGATCTTCTGGCGCAGCTGGTTGGTGAAAACGACAGCCGTATTGGTCTGTTTGATGGCCCCGGAGAGCTTACGCAGGGCCTGGGACATGAGGCGGGCCTGCATGCCCATGGTGGCATCACCCATATCGCCCTCGATCTCGGAGCGGGGCACCAAGGCAGCTACGGAGTCAATGATAACCACGTCCACAGCCCCTGAGCGTACCAGGGCTTCTGCGATCTCCAGGGCTTGTTCGCCCGTATCCGGCTGGGAAATGAGCAATTTTTCCACATCCACGCCACAACGGGCTGCGTAGGTGGGGTCGAGGGCATGTTCCATGTCGATGTAGGCAGCCGTACCGCCGAGCCGCTGCGCCTCGGCCACGATGTGCTGGCAGATGGTGGTCTTTCCCGAGGATTCGGGGCCGAAGATCTCGGTTACCCGGCCGCGCGGAATACCCCCCACGCCCAAGGCCAGGTCCATGGAAAGCGAACCCGTGGGGATGGCTTCCACCTCCATGCTGGCCGACTCGCCCAGGCGCATAATGGAGCCTTCGCCCCAGCGCTTAGTTATTTCATCCAGGGCATGTTCCAGAGCGTGTTTTTTTTCCTCGGCCACAGGGGATCCTCGCGCCGCCAGTTTACTTTATTCTAAGGTTCGGGACAAGCTGGTCGAAAGTCCCCTGTTTTCCAGTCCAAATCACTCTATATACAGGCCGAGATAGAATACTAGAATGAGACCTAAAGCGCTCTCGCGCTTGTTTCTTCTTCCTAGAGGAGAACCCCTGTGAACGATCTGCATAAAGAAGCCCTCGAATACCATCATTTGAACAATAAACCCGGCAAGATCTCGATCCTGCCCACCAAGCCGCTGGACACGCAGCGCGATCTGGGCCTGGCGTATACGCCAGGCGTGGCGGTGCCTGTCCTGGAGATCGAAAAGGACCCCAGCCTGGCATATGAGTACACCAGCAAAGGCAACCTGGTGGCAGTGGTCACCAATGGCACGGCAATTCTGGGCCTGGGAGACCGTGGTGCGCTGGCGTCCAAGCCGGTGATGGAGGGCAAAGGGGTGCTCTTCAAGAAGTTCGCCGATATCGACGTGTTCGATATCGAGGTCAATTCACACGACGTGGAGGAGATCATCCGGGTGGTGGCGGCTATTGCGCCCACCTTTGGCGGCATCAACCTGGAGGACATCAAGGCGCCTGAATGCTTTGAGATCGAGCGCCGCCTGGAGGACATGCTGGATATCCCCGTCTTCCACGATGACCAGCACGGCACCGCCATCATCTCGGGCGCCGGGTTGCTGAACGCCTTGGAGATCATGGGAAAGGACATCGCCAAGATCAAAATCTGCATTTCGGGAGCGGGCGCCTCGGCCATCTCCTGCGCGCGCATGGCCGTGCTGTTAGGCGCAAAGAAAGAGAACGTCACATTGGTGGACAGCAAGGGTGTGGTGTACGAAGGCCGCACCGAAGGCATGAACAAGTACAAGCAGGAATTTGCGGCCAAGACCAATGCCCGCACCCTGGCCGACGCGGTCAAAGGTGCGGATGTTTTCTATGGACTTTCAGTGGCCGATGTACTCAAGGCGGAAATGGTGAAGACGATGGCCAAGGACCCGCTTATCTTTGCTATGGCCAACCCGGATCCTGAGATCCCGTATGACGTAGCCAAAGCGGCGCGGCCGGATGCCATTGTAGCCACGGGCCGCTCCGATTTCCCCAATCAGATCAACAATGTGCTCGGATTCCCGTTTATATTCCGCGGTGCGCTGGATGTGCGCGCCACGCACATCAACGACGAAATGAAGGTGGCCGCGGCCCACGCGCTGGCAGACCTCACAAAGGAAGATGTGCCGGATTCGGTGTTGCGAGCCTACGGTATCGAATCGCTCAAGTTCGGAATGGATTACATTATCCCCAAGCCTTTCGACCCGCGCGTGCTGCTGTGGGAGGCCCCGGCCGTGGCCCAGGCGGCCATGCGCAGCGGGGTGGCGCGCGTCAAAGTGGATATCAAGAAATACCGCGATGACCTTGCCGCGCGGCAAGGTAAGGGCCAGCAGGTGCGCCAGTACTTCATGCAGCGGGCGAAGGCATTGAAGAAGAAAATGCGCGTTGTATTCCCGGAGGGCGAGGACACCAAGGTGATCCGAGCAGCCGCTCAGGTGGAAGAGGAAGGCATCGCCCACCCGATCCTCGTGGCTCGGCCCGAGGTCGTTGAGGAGGAAATAAATAATCTGGGCTTGCGCTATAAGCCTGCCCTGGTTGATGTCCGCAAATTTGATAGGATGCCGGCGTACATCAAGGCCTACTACGAGTTGCGCCAACGCCGCGGAGGCACCCTGGCGAATGCCGAAAAGCAATTGCGCGACCGCAACGTGTTCGGCGCCATGATGGTGAAGATGGGGGACGCGGACGCCATGGTTTCCGGCCTCACCTTCGATTATCCCGAGGTGATCCGGCCGGCTTTGCAGATCCATCACACGGCGCCCGGTATGACGCGCGCCTGCGGCGTGTATATCATGATCGTAGACCAGCGCGTGTATTTGTTCACGGATGCCACGGTGAACATCGAACCGACGGCCGAGGACTTGGCTGACATTGCCATGCTGGCCGCCGATTTTGCCAAACAGATCGGATTGGAGCCGCGCGTGGCCATGCTTTCCTTCTCCAACTTCGGAAGCACCCCGCATCCGCTTTCCGAGAAAGTTCGGCGCGCGGTCGCCCTGCTTCAGAAGCGCGCCCCGCAACTCGTGGTGGACGGCGAGATGCAGGCGGACACTGCCGTAGTGGCCGACATCATCGAAAAACGCTATCCCTTCAGCCGGGTGAAAGACGCCAACGTACTGGTCTTCCCCTCGCTGGAAGCGGCCAACGTGAGCTACAAACTGCTCAACCGCCTCGGCAAGGCGCAGACCATTGGCCCGATCTTGCTGGGCATGGGTGCGCCTATCCAGGTGCTGCAGACCGGCGACGAAGTGCGGGATATCGTGAACATGGCCGCCGTGGCTGTTCTGGATGCTGCAGAACACGTGGACAGACCGGATGGCCGCAAGCCCGCTCGCAAATCGAAAGCGGCGTCCAAGGCCAAAGCTGTGGCCAAGGCGAACGGCAAGACAAAGCGTTAGAAGGCATAACGTGGGGACAGGTTGAGAGACCTGTCCCCACGTTTGTCGGCTGCTCAGTTCCCATTCGTTACAATTAACCTGTGTCCAAATCCACTCGCGTTCTCTTTGTCTGCCTGGGTAACATCATCCGCAGCCCCCTGGCGGCCCGGCTATTCGAGCGCGTCGCCAAAGAAGCCGGCGTCGCCGAGAAATACGAGGCCGACTCCGCCGGTACCGGCGATTGGCATTCGGGCGAGGGACCCGACGAACGTATGGTGCGCACCGCAGCGCGCCGCGGTTTCCACTACACAAACCGGGCGCGTCAATTGAAACCCAAGGACCTGGATGAATACGATGTGCTGATCGCTATGGATCTGGAGAATAGGGCGGATATCGAGTCTCTGGCGCGCAATGCGAAACAGCGCGCCAAGATCCATTTACTGCGCGAGTTCGATCCCGAAGCCAAAGGCTCTCCGGCCGTCCCTGATCCCTGGTATGGCGGTCCCAGCGGTTTCGAGGATGCTTACGACATCATCGAGCGCAGCGTACAAGGCCTGTTGGAAAGCCTGGAAGCGGGCACACTCAGGCTGTCATGATCCCCGACAAAGTGCGCGACTGGCTGCGCGAACAGGGCCACGGCGCGGTTTCCAGCCGGCAGCCGGTGGGGGGCGGCTGCATTAACAACGGCGCTCGCCTGGAAACAGAAGGGGGCGCAAACTTCTTTCTGAAGACTAACGCCTCGGCACCGGCGGACATGTTCGCTCGCGAAGCGGAGGGGTTGGCGGAGTTGCGCAAGGGCGACGGCCCGCGCTTCCCGGAACCGCTCCTGTGGGCCGAGGAATTCATTCTGATGGAGGACCTGGCACCCGCGCCGCACGCCAAAGCTTATTCGGAGACCCTGGGTCGTCAGCTGGCTCACCTTCACAGGCGCACCAATCCGCAATTCGGTTTCGATCGCGACAATTACCTGGGCAGTACGCCGCAGCCCAACAAGTGGACGGCGGACGGATGTGAGTTCTTCGCCGAATTCCGCCTTGGCTATCAAACGCGACTGGCGCGGGATAACGGACAGCTTTCGCGCCCCGAGGCTACCCTAGTGGAGCGCCTGGCCGACCGACTGCCGGGTTTGGTACCACCGCAGCGCGCCTCTCTGATCCACGGCGACCTGTGGGGCGGCAACGCCATCAGCGACAACCGCGGCCAGCCTGCGCTCATCGATCCGGCCGCCCATTACGGGTGGGCCGAGGCCGAACTGGGCATGACCGACCTCTTCGGCGGCTTCGATGAGCGTTTCTACGGCGCCTATCAGGTAGAGCATCCTTTGGAAGGCGGCTGGCGAGAGCGGCTGCCGATCTACAACCTATACCATTTGCTCAACCACCTCAACCTTTTCGGCGCCGGCTATCACGGCCAGGTGATCTCGGTGTTGCGCCGCTTCGAATAACCCTGGTGTTATCATCCCGACATGTCCCTCAATGCCGCCCGCATCGAACGCATTAAGCTGAAAGACTTGCCTGCGCTGGCCGCGGCCGTTGTAAATGGGGCGGCTCCCGATACATTCATCCCTATTACCAAACACCGCGCCATTGCGCATATCCATAATCCATACGCCGAACCTGACGACGTGGCCTTGCTCTTGGCGCAAGAAGGCGACCGTAACGTAGGCTACTTCGGGCTAATGCCGGTGATGCTGCAGCACGAAGGGAAACTTCACAAGGTGCATTGGCTCACCACCTGGGCAGTTGCGCCCGACTATCTCGGCAAGGGCCTCGGCTCCCAATTGATGGAAGCCGCTGTGGCGGTGGATGGAGATTTGGCCATCGTGGGCAGCAAGCCCGCCCGGCGCATCGCGAACAAGTACGGATTCCGTGAGGTGAAGACTCTGCATTATGTGCGCATCGATTTCGGCGTTGCCGGGCGCTCTAACCCGGCCGGTTCGTTTTTGCGCGCCATACGGAAGATTCTGGCTGTATTCAGAGTACGGATCAATATCGACCGAGTTGACCGGCCGATTGCCCGCTTTTTCGATCTTCTGTTTGCTCCATTGCTGCGACCTTGGCTAATCGGTGGGCTTGCCCGAAAGGCTGGATCGACGGAAAAAACGATCCGCATGCAGCGCGTGCAGCAGGTAAAGCCTGGAACCTGGCAAATGGGGCAGCGAACCGGCTTTTACAGAGGCATCGAGGTGGTCAACTGGATGTTGGCGCATCCCTGGGTGCTGCCCTCGGGACAGTCGGAAAGTGAGCGTTTGAACTACGGCTTCACCGACGCGCGGCTGGGCTTCGAAGTTTCCGGCTGGCAGCTTTCTGCAGAGAGCGGAGAGAGCCTGGGTTTCGTTTGTTTCCAATCCTCTCGCATCAACGGCCGCATCGTACTCAAGGTGCTCGATTACCAGCTTGCGCCTACCTCACCATCCTTGCTTGCTGTGGCGTTGCAGCAAGCCCGCGGCGTGCGCGCCGATATTATGGAAGGCCCTGCGGAGCTAGCCGAGCCCCTGCGCGGCTCTCGGCTGGAGCGCCTGCTTGTGCGCCGCCGACAGCGCACACTGCAAGTGCACCTGCGCTCGGGCGACAGCCCCATGGCGCGAGCCTGGCCTCATATCGAACAATCTTATTGCGATGGGGATATGGCCTTCACATGAGATCATTTGGCCGCAAGCTTGCCAAAGGCATTCGGCGCTCCATGCCTTTGTGGCTGTATCCAACCTTGATCCGTCGCGACGTAGTAGGCGTTTTTTACCATTCCGTTTCAGATGAGCGCCTGTCGCACATCCAACATCTGTATCCAACGGAACCCGTCGCCCGTTTCGAAGCGGCGCTGCGTTACATCAAGGGCCATTTTCATCCCGTCGCCGAAACCGAGCTGGAGGCTCACCGGCTGCAGGGCCGCCCGCTGCCGCGGCGCGCGCTGCATCTCTCGTTCGATGATGGCTTCGCCGAGTGTTATTCGGTGGCGCGGCCTTTGCTGCTCACATACGGTATCCCGTGTACGTTCTTTGTCACCACGGATTGGGTGGACAACCAGCGCATGTTCTATCGCAACAAAGTTTCGCTGTGCATCGAGCGCATGGCGGAGCTGGCCCACGATGCGGCCAAGATGGTCTTCACCAGCCTGAACAATGCCCTGGATACGAAGCTAACTGATGCGGGCGATTTCGCTCGTTGGATCAAGTCAATGCAACCCGGGGATGAGGCGGTGATCGATATGACCGCCAAAATGCTGGGCCTGGATCTCAGCCATTATCTGCAAACCCGCCAGCCTTACCTGACCCGCCAGCAGATCCTGGAACTGCACAAGGATGGCTTCACCATCGGCGCCCACACGCGCTCGCATACGAAGCTGGCTTTGCTGCCTCCCGATCAGGTCGAAGCGGAGATCGTCGAGCCGGCGCACTTTGTGCAGCAGCTCACCGGTTCCGAGCAGGTGCCGTTCTCATTTCCGTATTCGGCCAGCGGCACCGATCGCGCCCTGCTGGCCTGGATCCGCGCAAAGCATCCGTTCCTTGGTTTGTTCTACGACACCAGAGATCTGCGCCAAGATGAATCTTTCATCGTCAACCGTATCTGGGCGGAGAAGTCGGCGTACAGGCAGGCGGGCCGCCACACCAACCTGCCGGCCCTGCTGCATGCCGCATACCGCGCCGAAGCCTACGCCGCCATGCGCCGCTGGCGCAGTGGGGCGGGGGACGAAGAGGAGTTGCTCGAGGAGCCAGGCTAGCTCGGCTTGTGCCCCGATATAATTCCAGCCATGAAGAAATTCACCATCCTCGTATTCAGCGCGTTTCTCCTGGCAGGCTGTACTACAGCGGAACCAGCCCCCGCTTGTGACAAGACGCAATTCGTCGATCATGTCATCCTCGACGTGCCGGTGCAGGAGGGCACAACGGTAATGCCGGGCACCATCTTCACCAAGACCTGGCAGGTGCGCAACGACGGTACCTGCGATTGGACCAGTGATTATGCTTTGGTGCACACCGGCGGCAAGGCGATGGCCGCCGAGGAGGAGATCGCGCTTCCCCCTGTTGCCTCTGGAGAGACCGTCGATCTCTCTGTGCGAATGAAAGCGCCTAGCGCGGCCGGGGGCTATGCGAGCGAATGGATGTTGCGCAACGCCGCGGGTGAACTCTTCGGAGTGGGTCCCCAGGGCGACCGGCCGCTAACCGCCGAGCTCGTGGTCCCCGAATTGCCGGCAGGCGTTGTTTACGACTTCACCCAGGTGGTCTGCCTGGCGCGCTGGGATAGCGGCCGGGCCGAATTCCTGCCTTGCGATGGCGAAGACGATGAGCAGGGCGAACTGGATGGCTACGTTCGGTTAGCGCCCAACGGGACGATCGAAGTGAAGCCCAATAACCAACAGGGTGGGTGGATAGCCGGCTACTTCCCGCCGATTGTTATTGAAGAGGGCGAACATTTCCGCGCCACTGTGGGCTGCGTCGACGAGAATCCAGACTGTGCAGTTGCCTTTATTTTCAAATTCGAAACCACCGACGGTACCCAGGCGATCCTTGGCGACCCGCAGCCCTTATCCGGAGAAACCAGGATTGAATTCGACCTGGACTTATCCCCCCTGGCCGGTCAGGAAATAATCATGATTCTGGAGATGCAAGAGAACGGTGGGCGCTCCCTGGAGGCCCGCGGCTTTTGGCTGAACCCGCGCATCGAAAGAGCAATTCAGTAGGCTGTAACCTTAAAATATTCGAGCCCGCGCCATATGTGGCGCGGGCTTTTTCTTATCCCCAACCTGTGACTTAATTCCCAGTGCAAAGTGGGTCAAACTACTTGCGCGCCCCGTCGATTCACCTTATACTGTGTCAACTTGTGGGACGTAGTGGCAGGAAGTGGAACGCCGGTAAGATCCGGCGTTCCTGCCATTAATCCACCAGGTAGAACTAATGTTCCTGTAAAAAAAGATGTTTCTGGGCGAATATCGACACTCAGTAGATGACAAGGGACGCCTGACCGTGCCGTTCCGCTATCGCCAGTTGCTCGAAGATGGCGGCGGATACATCACCGAAGGCATCGATCCCAATCTGCTTGTCTGGCAGAAGGATACCTTCGAACGCATGGCGCAGGCGATCCAGGCGCTGTCCTTCACCGACAAAGAAGTGCGCGAGTTCGGCCGCCTTTTCTTTTCCAGCGCCGACCGCGTCCAGCCGGATGGCAGCGGTCGCATCTTGGTGCCTCAGTTCCTGCGGGATAAGCACAGCCTCAACGGCGAAGTGGTGCTGGTGGGTGCCGGCTTGTATTTCGAGGTTTGGTCGCCAGCCGAATGGGTGAAACAAACCGAGAAGCTGGGCAAGGTCCAGGAGAACGCCGATTACTTTGCCAAGCTGAATTTGTTTTTGAAGCAAAGCGAATGAGCGGTCCCGTTTCCGCTCATTTACCCGTACTTTACCAAGAAGTTATGGTGGCCTTGCAGCCTCACAGCCGCGGCCTGTATGTGGATGGCACAGTGGGGTTGGGTGGCCATGCCAGCGGCATACTGCTAGCCAGCACTCCTGGTGGCCGCTTGCTGGGCCTCGATGTTGACCCACAAGCGCTGGAGTTCGCCGGGCAAAGGGTGGCCGAATTCGGCGAGCGGGCAGTGGTGCGGCACGGCTCATTCTCCGACCTGGCGCAGCACCTGGCCGCAGCCGGTTGGCAGCAGGTGGACGGCATCCTGCTGGATCTGGGCGCTTCCTCGCCGCAGTTTGAGCGAGCTGAGCGCGGTTTTTCCTTCCAGCAGGAAGGGCCGCTGGATATGCGCTTCGACCCGCACACGGCGCTTTCTGCCGCACAGATTGTCAACGAATGGCCGGAGGAAGATTTGGCGGATATTTTGTATCGCTATGGTGAGGAACGGCAATCTCGCAAAGTGGCGCGGGCCATCGTCAGGGCCCGCCCGCTAAGCACCACCACCGAATTGGCTGGTGTGATTAGCAAGGCATTGGGCGGCCGCCGCGGCGGCATTCACCCCGCCACGCGCAGCTTCCAGGCCCTACGCATCGCCGTGAACCGCGAACTGGAGGCGCTGGAAGCGGCCCTGCCGCAGGCCGTTGGAGCGTTGAGGCCAGGTGGAAGGCTGGCAGTGATCTCCTTCCAGTCGCTTGAAGACCGCGCGGTGAAACAATTCATGCGCCGCGAAAGCCAGGATTGCATTTGCCCGCCGCAACAGTTGGTTTGTACCTGCGGGCACAAAGCCACCATCGAGGAAGTTACCCGCAAGCCCATTCGCCCGGGCGAAGCGGAGATTCAAACCAACCCGCGGGCGCGCAGCGCCCGCTTGCGGGTGGCCGAAAAACTGGTGCAAGGGCTGGCATAGCCCCTGCACCGATTTTGCGAGGAAGAACCGACGAGATGCTAAAGAGATCGAGAGAGCTGATCCAGGCATACCAACAGGCCCCCTGGCGACGGCAGATGCAGATCATCGGCTTCATCGCCGTGGGTCTTATTGCCGTTTCCCTGGTTGGCGCGCTCTATCTCAATATCACAGCTCGGGCGGCAACGGCCGGTCGCCTTGTTCAGGAATACCAGCGGGACATATCCGATGCGGAGCAAAAGGTGGAAGACCTGCAAACCGAGTTGGCTTTCATAACCTCTGTCGAATTGATGCAACAACGGGCGAAGGAGCTGGGCTTTGAACCCGTCCTGCCTAATGGCATCACTTATTTGAGTGTCCCCGAATACCAGGGCCGCCCCAGCGGCGCGCAGCTTGCGCCGCGGGCTGGCAGCCGCTTCAGCCCCGAAGCGCGTCTGCCTGAGGAGTACACCCTGTCGCTATTCGATTGGCTGGCAGGCTTGTTCGCCGGTTTGGGAGGGTTCTGATGCCACGCGAACATACCTGGCGCTATATCGTCTCTGCTCTAATTTTTGGCTTGGTCGGCGTGCTTATTTTGTGGCGGGCCTATGGTTTGCAGACCAGCGCTCAGGCCGCGGCCTTCCTGAACCAGAGTGAGTATTACAGTCGCCTATTGAAGACAATTTATCCACCACGAGGAGAAATCTATGATCGCCATGGGAACTTACTTGCCGGTAATCGGACTGTTTATGAGATTGGGCTTGACATGGCTTCGGTTGAAGGTGACGGCCGGCCGATAGGCTTAGCGCTCAGCGGCATGGCCGGCGCGGATTACAACCGCGTCCTCGAGATCATCAAACTGGCCCGTGAGCAGGAACTCGTCTACGCCGTGGCCGTCGATTATGTGCTGCCCGAGAAGGTAGACTTGTTACGCGCCTACAATGTGAACCTGCCGCCAGAACCGGAAGATTCCTACAACTGCTCGAACGACCCTGCACTGGCTGCGCTCATCTGCCGCCCGCATTTAGCCCGCAGCTACCCGGAGCGTGACCTGGCTTCGAACATATTGGGCTTCGTCACCCAGGACACCAATGGCAATTTCGGCATCGAGCAGCAATACCAGGACTTGTTGGCCGGCTTACCCGAAAATATTTGGGTGCCCACTGACCCCAACCGCGTGCAGGAGTTGCCCCAGGTGCCCGGCGGTGCCAGCCTCATCCTCACCATCGATCGTGAGATCCAGGCCATGGTCGAAGATGTGCTCGACGAACACGTGGCGAAAACGGCTTCCGAATCCGGCACGGCTATCGTGATGGACCCGCGCACAGGCGAGATCCTGGCGATGACCTCCACGCCGCGCCTGGACTTGAACCGCTATACAGAATACGAAACTATTTTCGATGAGAACAAGCCTTACAACCGCGCCGTCGGCCAGATCTATGAACCCGGCTCGATCTTCAAAATAGTCACCATGGCCGCCGCCATCGATTTGGGATTGGTCACACCAGAGACTCCTTTCCTGGACACGGGAGTGTTTTATTACGGCGGCATCACCATCCGCAATTGGAACGGGCAGGCCTGGGGCGAACAAACCATGCTGGGCTGCATGCAGCATTCGTTGAACGTATGCCTGGCCACTGTCGGTTCCCGGGTGGGCCAGGAAAATTTCTATCGCTATGTGCAAGCTTTCGGCTTCAGCTATCCGACGGGAATCGATTTGTTCAACGAGGGCAGCGGCACCTTGCGCACACCCGATGAAAACGGTTGGTATCCCGCGGACTTGGCCACCAACACCTTCGGTCAAGGTCTGGCGGTGACCCCGATCCAAATGGTGATGGCCACCACTGCCTTTATCAACGATGGCAAAATGGTGATCCCGCGCATGGTCAAGGCCGTGGTGCAGGACGGCTCGCAATACAATCTGTCTCCCCAATATGCCGGCGCGCCCATCTCCCCGGAGACCGCCCATACCATGACCCAGATGCTGACCGACTCGTTGGAATTCGAGTCATCGCTGGCGCTGGTGCCCGGCTATCGCCTGGCCGGCAAAACCGGTACGGCGCAGATCCCTACCGAGGCCGGCACTTACGATCTGAACCAGACAAACACCTCATTCGTTGGTTGGGGACCGGTGGATGATCCGCGCTTCCTTGTTTTTGTTTGGTTGGAAAGGCCTGAAACTTCCATTTGGGCTTCGGAAGTGGCCGCACCCGCCTTCGCCGATATCGTTGAACGTCTGGTGGTGCTCATGAACATCCCGCCAGATGAGCAGCGCCTTGCCATCGTCTCTGAAGGTAATTGACATGTTGGTACTTGCGGACCTGATCGAGTCTATGAGCGGCCAGCGGCCCACTGGGGCCGCTCAGCCTATCAGCGGCGCAACGCACGATTCGCGCACCGCGTCCAGCGGCATGCTTTTCATGGCGCTGAAGGGCGAGCACGCAGACGGGCACGACTATGTCGGCGATGCGTTCACCAAGGGCGCGATCGTGGCCCTGGTGCAGCGCAAGGTGGCCGCCGGTTTCCGCGTGCTCGATTTGCGCAAAGGCCCTGCAACGTCGATTCCGGAGTTGCCGTTCTGCATCCGCGTGGAAGACGGTTTGGCAGCCTTGCAGAAGGCGGCCGCCTTCTGGCGCCGCGCGCTGCAAGTGCGCGTGATTGGCATTACCGGTAGCGTGGGCAAAACCACGACCAAGGAATTGGCTGCAGACGTGCTTTTGCAGCGCTATCGCACTTTCAAGTCCAGCGGCAATTTCAATAACGAAATCGGGCTGCCGTTGAGCATCCTTTCCTTAAATGAAAATCATGAGCGGGCCGTGTTGGAGATGGGCTTCTATGTGCCCGGCGAGATTGCCTTGCTTGCCGCCATTGCCATCCCGGAGGTGGCAGTGATCACCAATATAGGGACAGTGCACGCCGAACGCGCTGGGTCCCAGGAAGCCATTTATGAAGGCAAAGCTGAATTGGTGCGTGCGCTCCCCAAAGACGGGGTGGCCATTCTCAATATGGACGACCCCAACGTAAAGCGCATGGCAAAGGAAACCAAGGCGCGAGTGTTCTTTTACGGGCTGGATCCCCAAGCCGACCTGTGGGCGGACGAGGTGGAAGGTCTGGGCTTGGATGGCGTGCGTTTTCATTTGCACTACAAAGGAGAAACCTTGAACGTGCGCATTCCCCTGATCGGTCGGCACTCGGTGCACACCGCTCTGCGTGCCGCGGCAGTCGGGCTGGTCGAGGGCCTCGATTGGGGCGAAATCCTGGCGGGGTTGCGCATAGGCAATCCCCAATTGCGCCTGGTAGCGGTGCAGGGGCGCAATGGTTCGCTGCTGCTGGACGATACGTATAACGCCTCCCCCGAATCGACCGTAGCGGCCCTCAATTTGCTGGGTGAACTCGAGGGTCGCAAGGTGGCCGTGCTGGGTGACATGCTGGAGCTCGGCCCTTATGAACTGCAGGGCCACCGCACGGTGGGCAATCTGGCGGCCAACGTGGCTGATGTGCTGGTCACCGTGGGACCGCGGGCGCGCACCATCGCCGAAACGGCCTTGGCGGCCGGCCTGGACGCAAAAGCCGTAACCCAGTTCGAAACCAGCGAGCAAGCGCTCGGCTATTTAAAGCAGTCGTTGTCAAAGGGTGACGTAGTTTTGGTGAAAGGTTCGCGCGCCGTGCAGATGGAAAAGATAGTACCGGAATTGGAGGAGCGCCGATGAACACCGGTTCCTCTGCGTTGGTGCTGGCCGGCATCAGCTTCATCCTCACGGTTATTTGGGGCGGCCCGCTGATCCGCATTCTGCGCACCTTCAACGTGGGTGACAGCATCCGCCTGGAAGCGCCTGAGCGCCACTCTATCAAGGTGGGCACGCCCACCATGGGCGGCGTCATGTTCATCCTGCCGGTACTACTGGTGACCATTCTGCTGAACGCTGTGTCGCTTATCGGCCTTAGCGGAGTGGGGCGCTCGATCCTGGTGCCCATGGCCGCCATGATCGCTTTTGGCTTACTGGGCAGCCTGGACGACTGGCAGAAACTGCGCCACCGCCAGGTGGGTGAAGGCCTGCGCGCCCGCCATAAGTTCATCTTGCAGATCATTTTGGCGGCTCTGCTGGCTTACGCCTTGCGGGACGTGCTGCGTGTGCCGCAAATGTTCCTGCCCGGCTTCCGCACGGAATTCGACCTGGGCATTTTCTTCTTCCCCATCGCCATCTTCATCATCGTGGGTTCGGCCAACGCCGTCAATTTCACAGACGGGCTGGATGGCCTGGGCGGTCTGATCGCCGCCACCGCCTTCGCCACTTTTGGTTGCATCGCCCTCATTCAGGGTCAGATCTTTCTGGCCCAATTCTGTTTCACCTTGGTTGGCGCATTATTTGGTTTCCTGTGGTTCAACGTGCATCCCGCGCAGTTGATCATGGGCGATACCGGGGCCATGGCGCTGGGCGCCACTCTAGGCGTCGTGGCGCTGATGACCGGCCACTGGATCCTTTACCCAATCATCGCCGTCATTCCCACCGCCGAAATGCTCAGTGTGGTATTGCAGGTGGGCTTCTATAAATTAACCCACGGCCGGCGCATTTTCAAGATGTCGCCCTTGCATCTGCATTTCGAGCTCTCCGGTTGGAGCGAGACGCAGATCGTGCAGCGATTTTGGTTGATGAGTTTGCTGTTCGCCATGGCCGGGGTGGCACTGGCCGTCGTGTGATGAGATGGACTGGAAAGGAAAGCGCGTAGTGATCATTGGAGCTGGGCGACAGGGGACGGCGGCGGCGGTCTATTTGGCGCGCCACGACGCGCCCGTAGTGCTCACTGATTCCCGTTCCGCCGAGCAACTGAAGGCTGCCCGTCTGCGGCTCTATGACCTGCCTTTGGAATGGCGCCTGGGCGGACACCCCACCGAAATGCTTGAGGGCGCGGACCTCCTTTGCTTATCTGGCGGTGTACCCACTGATATTCCGTTGGTAAAAGAAGCCCAGGCGCGTGGTATTCCTATTTCCAATGATTCCCAGCTATTCCTTGAAGCCGCCCCTTGCCTAGTGATCGGCATTACCGGTTCGGCTGGTAAGACCACCACGACCATTTTGGTCGGCCGAATATTGAAAGCCATGGAAGGCAAGCAGGTGCGGTGCGCCTGGGTGGGCGGCAATATCGGCAACCCCCTGCTGGCCGACGTGGATGAGATGCAAGCGAATGACCTGGCGGTGATTGAACTGTCCAGCTTTCAACTCGAGTGGATGACGCGCGTTCCGCAAATTGCTGCGATCTTGAATATTGCCCCCAATCACCTTGACCGCCATGCCACGATGGAAAAATATGTGGCTGCCAAGGCCCGTATTCTTGATTTCCAGAAGAGCGATGATATTGCGGTGCTCAACCGCGAAGACCCGGCCACCTGGGCATTGTCCGGCCGGGTTAATGGCCGTCTGTTGTCGTTTGGGCGCGGTGAACTGGCGGCCAAACAGCAAGGTGCTTTCGTGCGCGGCGCACTTATCTGGCTGCGAGACGATGAAGGCGAGCGAGCAGTATTGTCCTTATCCGAAATTGAATTGATCGGCGAGCACAATGTACTCAACGTTCTGGCTGCCTGCGCCGTTAGCGCGGCGGTCGGCGCCCCGGTCGAGGCCATTCAGGCGGGCGTGCGCGGCTTCCGCGGCGCGCCGCACCGCCTGGAATGGGTGCGCACCATGAATGGCGCGGATTGGTACAACGACTCCATCGCCACCGCGCCCCAGCGCGCCGAGGCCGCCCTGCGCGCCTTCGAGCGGCCCATCGTGCTAATGCTGGGGGGCCGCGACAAAGGTTTGGCTTGGGAGGATCTCGCTCGATTGGCGCAGGAACGCGCCCGCCATATCGTGCTATTCGGCGAGGCGGCCGCAATGGTCGATGGAATATTCTCCCGCGTCGCCTCTGCGCTTCCGCGCAGCCTCGCATCAGGTCTGGCTGAGGCTGTTGAGGAGGCCGCCAAGGCCGCGCAGCCAGGCGACATTGTGCTGCTCTCTCCAGGTGGCACGAGCTTCGATGAGTTTGTAGACTTTGAGAAACGCGGTGAGCGTTTTCGCCTCTTGGTGAAAGAACTATGAGCGAACAAGCCTTCGAAGAGATGGAACAAGGTGCGCCACAGCCGCAGCCCGAGCGGCGCAGCCGCCGGCGCAAGCGGGCGATCTTCCCAGGCCTGGAGCTGGATTTCGACGTACCCTTGTTGCTCGTGGTGATCGCGCTGTTGCTTTTCGGTGCCCTCATGGTGTATTCGGCGAGTTGGGATTTCTCGCTGCTCAATTACGAAAACCCGACGCAAATGTTCTTCCAGCAAATGCGCAACCTGGCTATCGGCCTGGGCGCGGCGGCTGTTTGCATGTTCATTCACTATCACTTTTGGCGCAAGTATTCCGTGGCCATGATGGGCGCCATGCTGCTGGCCATGGTCGCCGTGCTGGTTTACGGCGAAGTGCGCTATGGGTCGGCGCGCGCTTTGTTCGGCGGTTCCTACATGCCCGGTGAGCTGGCCAAGCTGGTCACCATCATCTATTTGTCGGTGTGGCTTTATGCAAAGCGGGCGGAACTGAAAAAAGTTGGCTATGGCCTCATCCCGCTCGTCATTATCGTTGGCCTTATGGCCGGCCTCATCTTCATGCAGCCGGACATCAGCGCGGCCATCTCCATTGTCTTCATGGGTGGCCTGCTCTTCTTTCTGGCGGGCGGCTCTATGCTGCAGATCGGCGCCATGGTTGGGGGCGGCGCCGCCCTGGGGCTAATCCTCATGCAGATCAGCCTCACGGCTCGCACGCGCATCGGGGATTATTTGGCGGGCCTGGCCAATCCCACCGAGGCCAACGACCACGTGTTGCGCTCCTTCGAAGCCTTTGTCAAAGGCGGCTGGTTCGGGGTGGGGCTTGGCCAATCGGAGACCAAGCTTACCGGGCTGCCCGTGCCGCCTACAGACAGTATCTTCGCCGTGATCGGCGAGGAGTTGGGCCTGTTCGGCATCCTCCTCGTGATACTTTTCTATGCGCTGATTCTTTGGCGGGGCATCGTGATTGCCCGCCGCGCCCCGGATATGTTCGGTTCGCTGCTGGCCGCCGGCATCACCCTGTGGATCGTGATGGAAGCCCTTATCAATATGTCTGTGATGGTCGGGCTGCTACCCTTTGCCGGCAATGCGCTGCCGCTGATCAGCTTTGGAGGCTCCAGCCTGGTCACCACATTGGCGGCCCTGGGAATTCTGATGAGTATTTCGCGCGCCTCGCGCGCTCAAAAACAAGAGGAAGAAAGGACCCTGGATGCGACTGCTCGTGGCCGCTGGAGCGAGCGGGGGTGGGGTCTATCCCGCGCTCGCCGTGCTTCAAGAGTTGGGCGATGACGATCTTGATCTCCTCTGGGTGGGAGGCGAGGGCGGCATGGAGGAGGACCTGGTGAGCCGCGCCGGTTACCGCCTGCGCAGCCTGCCTGCGGCCGGCTTACACGGCGTAGGCCTGGCGGCCTTGCCGCGCAACCTGTGGCAGCTAGGTCGAGGCTATTGCGCTGCCCGCCGTCTGCTGGCCGAGTTTCAGCCAGACGCGCTCTTCTTTACCGGCGGCTTTGTGGCCGCGCCGGTGGCGTTGGCCGGGAGTCGCGTGCCTACGTTGGCCTTCGTGCCCGACATCCAACCGGGTTTCACCTTGCGCTTCATCGCCCGCTTTGCCGACCGGATCGCCGTGGTGGCCGAGCAGGCCCGCCAATATTTCCGTCGCCCTGGGCGTGTGCAAGTCACCGGATATCCGCTGCGTTCCGAAATTACACGCTGGACGCGAGCCGAAGCCATCAAATATTTCGGCCTGGCTAAGGACCTTCCGGCCCTGCTTGTTTTTGGCGGCAGCAAGGGTGCCCGCTCCATCAATCAGGCGGTGCTGGCGGCCTTGCCCCAACTTCTTGAAAAGATGCAAGTCATTCACGTGACCGGCATGGGGAACTGGGATGAAGTCGAAGCCGCCCGGCAAGCGTTGCCGCCTAAGCTGTCCACCCGTTACCACGCCTTCCCTTACTTACACGATGACATGGGCGCCGCCTTCGCCGCTGCCGACCTGGCGCTGTGCCGCGCGGGGGCCTCAACCCTGGGAGAGCTGCCTCATTTTGGGCTGCCGGCTGTGCTGGTTCCCATTCCTTTCAAGCAGCATTTGCAGCACATGAACGCCTCTTATTTGCAGGCGCACGGTGCCGCCGTCGTCTTGCCCGACGAGCAGATGCAGGCCTCGCTGATTGAGCTGCTGATCGGATTGATGGGCGACAAGCCGCGACTGAAGAAGATGGCGACCGCCATGGCTGCCCTGGCGCAGCCCGACGCCGCCAAGCAGATCGCCCGGCTGTTGCGCGGCCTGGCCGCCGTAGGAGGCACTGCATGATCGCCCTCGACGTGTTGATGTGGGCAATGGTGGCGGTATTCGCCGTCATTGGCTTTATGCGCGGCTGGTCCAAGGAAGTCCTGGTGACCTTCAGCCTGGTGCTGGCCATCTTTGTGATCACGGTCTTCCTGGAATTCATTCCTTTCATGCAGCCCTACCTCGCAGAGGGTGGGGAGAGCCGCCAGTTCACGGTTCGGGCGGTCATCATTATCTTGTTCGCCTTTGTCGGCTATCAAAGCCCCAAGATCCGCCGCATCTCCGAGTCGGTGATCCGCGAACGCCTTCAGGATTCCCTCCTGGGCTTGTTGGTCGGCGCGATCAACGGCTATTTCATCTTCGGCTCATTGTTGTATTACCTGAACCAGTTCAATTACCCATTTGATTGGGTAAGCGCCCCAAGCCAGGACTTGATTGGGATGTTGGCCTACATGCCCCCGGCCTGGTTGGGCGTACCTGCCATTTACTTCGCCGTGGCTGTGGCCTTTACGTTTGTCATGGTGGTGGTGATATGAACCCCCTGGACGCGCGTGGCTTTGATTCGCAACGTGGCAAGGGGAAAAGTACCCACTTCGTCGGTATTGGCGGCACGGGTCTCTCGGCCATCGCTCGCGTCCTGTTGGAGCGCGGCGAGGCCGTGAGCGGTTCCGATCGCGAAGATTCGCCGATGATGAATTCACTGAGACAGGCAGGGGCGCAGGTGCACATCGGCCACTCCGCTGGCAACGTGAACGGCGCCGTGCGCGTCATCCGCTCCTCCGCGGTGACGGACGACAACGTGGAAGTGCAAGCTGCGCGCGCCAAAGGCATCCCTGTGCTCAAGCGTTCCGAATTCCTGGGTGAGCTGCTTGCCGATCAAAAAGTGGTCGCCGTGGCAGGCTCGCATGGCAAGACCACCACTACGGCCATGCTCGCCTGGACGCTGACCGCACTCAATCAGAAACCCGGCTACATTATCGGCAGCACGGCCGCCAACCTGGGCGCCAACGCGGCTGCCGGGGCCGGGCGCTTGTTTGTGATCGAAGCCGACGAATACGACTACATGTTCCTCGGATTGCAGCCGCAAATCGCCTTGGTGACTAACGTCGAGCACGACCATCCGGATCTATTCCCCACGCCCCGCGATTTCCAATTGGCTTTCGAGCGCTTTGCAGACAGACTGCATCCTGATGGCATCCTGGTTGCCTGTGACCATGACAAGGGTGCAACCGAATTACTGGCCTATGCTAGGTCGATGGGCAGGCAAACCCGCGCTTATTCGCAAACCCACCCGGGGAAAGATTACTGGATGGAAGACCTGCGACCTCCCGAGAACGGGTGTTATTCATTCCTCGCCATGCGAGGCGGCGAGCGGCTTGCGCATGTGAAGTTGAGTGTCCCAGGTTACCACAATGCCCTGAATGCGTTGGGTGCGCTGGCAGTGGCTGACCTCCTCGGCCTTTCGGTCAAAGAAGCTGCCATGGCGCTCAGTGATTTCCGTGGAACGGCGCGCCGCTTCGAGGAGCGAGGGGAAGCGTGCGGCGTGTTCATCGTGGATGACTACGCCCATCATCCTACAGAAATTCGCAATGCCCTGGCTGCCGCCAAAGCGCGCTACCCCAAACGACGGATTGTTGCCGTATGGCAACCGCACACTTTCAGCCGCACGCTGGCTTTGCAGGCAGATTTTTTTAAGGCTTTCAGGCAGGCAGATCGCGTGTTTGTCACCGACGTATACGCGTCCCGCGAGGAGCCACCAACCGGATTCGATATGGCGCAACTTGCCCAATCGATAAATCATCCGAACGTGCTTTTTGTCGGCGACCTGGAGGCCGCTCAGCAACAGCTGAAAAAGGAGCTGACGGCTGGTGATCTTTTGCTGGTCATGTCCGCCGGCGATGCAATTCGCCTTAGTGA
Source organism: Anaerolineales bacterium (assembly GCA_040882365.1). Classification (GTDB taxonomy): domain Bacteria; phylum Chloroflexota; class Anaerolineae; order Anaerolineales; family UBA11579; genus JAMCZK01. Next base: position 10,574 of record JBBEBI010000019.1, on the reverse strand, counting down.
GCAATTATTCAAATCCTTGAATGAGAAGGAGGAAAACCATGCTTAAGCAGCAGCAACGCACCTTTACCCTCACGCCTTTTGTGGTGGCGCACCAGAGGCCGGGAGTCGAAGACGGTTCCACGGTGGCTTCCAAAACCCGGAAGCCCGGCGCTCACCTCAGCAAGGAAGAGGCCACCCGCGAAGTGCTGAACCGCATTGTACGGCGGGTGAAAAAGATTTGATGCTAGTGGCGACCTCCGTGCTTCCCTTCGACGCGCTGCGCTCCGCCTTCGGCGAGCGCCTACGCGAGCGCGTGCCCCTGGCCCGCTATACCTCGGCGCGCCTCGGCGGCAAGGCCGACGCCTTCATTACTGCGCGCACGGTGGCCGAACTGGCCGAAGCGGCCCAGACGCTTTGGGTCATGGATGTGCCATTTATCGTATTGGGCGGCGGCTCCAATGTGTTGATCAGCGATGCGGGCGTCCATCAAGTGGTCATACTCAACGAAGCCAGCCGGGTTCGCCTCATGGAAGAGGATCCCCCGTCGGTTTGGGCCGAGTCGGGCGCGGGATTGGGCGCCATTGCCCGCCAGGCGGTCAACAAGGGCCTCAGCGGCCTGGAATGGGCGGCTGGCATCCCTGGCACGCTGGGGGGCGCCGTGGTCGGCAATGCTGGGGCACACGGCAGCGATCTCTCCATGGCCCTGGAATTGGCAGAAATCTTGCATCGTACTGAGGGCAAGAAGGAATGGTTCGCGGCGGACCTGGCATACGGCTATCGCGATAGCTGGCTCAAGAACCATAAGCATGAGGCTGTGGTGCTAAGCGCCCGGCTGAAGCTGAGTAAAAAGCCGGTCAGCGAGATCCGCGCCCAAATGGACACCTTCGTGGCCTACCGGCGCCTCACCCAGCCGCCAGGCGCCAGCATGGGCTCCATGTTCAAAAACCCGCCCGGCGAAAGCGCGGGGCGCTTGATCGAGGCGGCCGGATTGAAAGGAAAACGGATTGGCAATGCACAGATCAGCCCGTTACACGCCAACTTCTTCCTCAACCTGGGAGACGCGCGGGCTGCCGATGTTAAAGCTCTTATTGAAGAAGCGCGCCAGGCTGTGCGTGAACAGTCCGGTGTCGAATTGGAATTGGAGATCGGCTTGGTTGGTGAATGGTAGGCATGGCGAAAGAAAAGTTGCGCGTGGCAGTGATATTTGGCGGCCGGTCCGGCGAGCATGCCGTCTCGCTCATGTCGGCCAAGTTCGTGCTGTCCATGCTGAAGCCGGCCAAATATGCCGTCACGCAGATCGGCATCAACAAGAGCGGAGCCTGGTGGGTGGGGCAGGACGTCCTGGCCGCCCTAGAAGCCGAGCGATTTGGCAGCTTGCATCCCGCCACATTACTGCCGGACCCTACACGGCCGGGTTTGAAACGAATTGAGATGAAAGATCAGAACGAGACCCTCGAAACCATGACCGGTCTCGATGTGGTCTTCCCGGTGTTGCACGGGACCTTCGGCGAAGATGGCACGCTGCAAGGACTGTTGGAGCTGGCCGGTGTCGCCTATGTGGGAGCAGCCGTCCTCGGGTCGGCGGCGGGCATGGACAAGGCGTTGTTCGCGGATGTGATGCGCGCCAACGACATTCCCATCGTGGAGACCGCGCTCATCCTGCGCAGCGAATTGGAAGTTGATATGGAAGCCGCTCTGCGTAAAGCCGAGAGCGTGGGCGCTTATCCCCTGTTTATTAAACCGGCCAATTTGGGGTCCTCAGTGGGCATAAGCAAAGCCCACAATCGCTCCGACCTGGTCGAGAGCCTGATGTATGCCGCCCAATATGATCGGCGCATCCTGGTGCAAAAAGGGCACAACGTGCGCGAGATCGAAGTGTCCGTGCTGGGCAACGATGACCCGCAAGCTTCGGTGTGCGGCGAAATTACCTATACGGCAGAGTTTTACAGCTATGAAGCCAAATACCACGATGATGCCTCGAAGGCAAGCATACCGGCCAACATCCCGCCGGCCGCCTCGGAACGCATCCGCGAGCTGGCAGTAAAAGCATGCAAGGCCACCGATATTTCCGGCATGGCGCGTGTGGATTTCTTCCTGGATAAAGAGTCGGGCGAGGTGTATTTGAATGAACTCAACACCATCCCCGGCTTCACCCAGATCAGTATGTACCCACAATTGTGGAAGGCCAGCGGCATTCCCGGCGAAGAACTGGTCGATCGATTGATTGATCTTGCCCTGGAGCGCCGCTCTCAACGTCAGGCTCAGCGCTACGAATACACGAGGGGAGGCTAGCCGTGTCGAGCGGAGAAGGCACCCTGCGTCGCGCTGATCTCGTCCGCGCCCGCCGCTTGCAGCGCCGGGAGGGCGGGCCCATCCTTGGCCGCGGCGGCGAAGAACGCAACGTAGAAGTGCCGCGCATGGTGACGCGCAACCCAGAAGTGGAGCGCCGCCTGGCCGCCGAGTACGGCGTCCAGCCGCGCCGCCGACGCTACCTCAAGCTGGCCGATGCCGGCGCCGAGTTACGCCTGCCTGTACTGCCATCCGTCCATGTAGGCTGGCAGGCGATTTCCGGGCTGACGGCAGCTGTCTGTTTGGTCGCCCTATATTTCATGGCCACTTCAGGTGCGTTCACGATCTCCTCAGTGGAATTGCTGGGCGCCCAGCGCCTCGATGTTTCCGCCCTCAACACCGCCCTGCAAATAACCGGTTCTTCTGTCTTCAACACGGAACCTGGCCAACTGCTTTCCATCCTGCGCGACCAGTTTCCTGAGCTGGAAAAAGTCTCCGTCAGCGTCGGCTTTCCGTCTAAGGTCGTGGTGCGTGTAGTTGAGCGGCAACCCGTCCTCTCCTGGGATCAGGCCGGTCTGACCGTTTGGGTGGACGCGGCTGGCGTGGCCTTCACGCCTCAAAATACTGGCGAGGGATTAGTGCATGTCACCGCGTTGGAAGCTCCACCTACCCTGGAGGAAGATCAGTACGGCCGGCATCAACTCATTCGCGCGGAGATGGTCTCCGCTATCCAGACTCTGGCGCAGATCGCCCCCGAAGGTGCGTCGCTGATCTACGACCCGACCCTGGGATTCGGTTGGGCAGACCCTGGCGGCTGGCAGGCCTTTTTCGGCCACGATGGGTCGGATATTGTGCAACGCATGGCGGTGTATCGCTCCATCCTGAATGAGCTGGCAACCCGCCGATTGACACCAACTTTGATTAGCGTGGCCCAATTGCATGCGCCATACTACCGGATGGATTATTAATCATGACCGCTCCTATCGTCGTCGGTATTGATATCGGCACCACCAAGGTGTGCACCATTGTCGCCCGCGTCGAGCAAGACGGCCGCGTGCGTGTGCTGGGTGTGGGTATCGAGCCTTCGGCCGGTGTGCGCAAAGGAACCGTCGTTGATCTGAACGCCGCCACACGCGCCATTGGCCACTCGATTGATAAAGCCGAGCGCAGCTCCGGCCTGGAGATCACCTCTGCGCTGGTCAGCGTTGCCGGTTCGCACATCCAATCCCAGAACAATCGCGGCGCGGTGGGTATTGCCGGCCGGGTCATCACACACCAGGATGTGACGCGCGCCATCGAAGTGGCCCGCGCCGTGCCCGTCCCGCATAACCGCGAAGTCATTCATGTGATCCAGCGCAATTTCTCCGTGGACGGCCAGGAAGGCATCGCCATCCCGGTAGGCATGCACGGCTATCGCCTGGAAGTTGAGGCCCATATCATCACCGCCGCCGCTTCCACAGTGGACAACCTGCGCCAGTGCGTGGCCGAATCCAATGTCGGGGTGAGCCAATTCGTGCTCAACCCGCTGGCCTCTGCCGAGGCAGTCCTCACTCCCACGGAACGCGACATGGGTGTGGTGGTGTGCGATATTGGCGGCGGCACCACGGACATGGCCATCCTCATCGAAGGCGAGGTCTGGCACACCATGGTGCTCTCGGTGGGCGGCAACCACATCACGTCGGATGTCGCCCACGGATTGCGTATTCCGTTCTCGCAGGCTGAAGACATCAAGATCCGCTATGGGCATTGCATTCCCTCGGAGATCGAGCCCGGGGAGACCTTTGCCGTCAAGGCCTTCGGCGATGAACGCCAGATCGAGATCAACCGCCGCGAGATGGCCCAGATTATCGAAGCCCGCGTGGAGGAGATCTTCAATTTGCTGCAGCAGGAGATCAAGCGCTCCGGTTACGACGGGTTGCTGCCCGCGGGTGTTGTACTCACCGGTGGTTCCAGCGGCCTGCGAGGAATTCCAGAATTAGCCGGCCGCGTGATGGGCATGCCGGTGCGCATAGGCAAGCCCGAGAAACTCACCGGCATGGTGGACAAATTGCAATCCCCGGCCTATTCCACCAGCGTGGGTCTGCTGCGCTGGGCGGTGATGATGAGCGAAGTCGTTCCTCAAAAAGAAACTCAGAACGGCAACGCGCGCCCCGGGCTGGATTGGCAAAAAATCAAGGAAATTGCAGGGCGATTTTTGCCCTAGCTTTCGAATAAATGGTGTAAACACAAAGAGAATCATGGAGGAAGGTATGAAGTCGAGAAACCAAGTGGAATCGTTTGCCCGCATCAAAGTGGTGGGTGTGGGCGGCGGTGGCTGCAATGCCGTCAACCGCATGATCGAGCAGGGCATGCCCGGCATAGAGTTCGTGGGAGTGAACACGGACGGCCAGGCGCTGCTGCTTTCCAAGGCACCCATCAAGGTGCGCATTGGCGACAAGCTCACCCGCGGCATGGGCTCGGGTGGCGACCCGGAGATCGGCCGCAAGGCCGCCGAGGAATCCGCCGAGGAGCTATACGAGGTGATGCGCGGCGCCGACATGGTCTTCGTCACCGCCGGCATCGGCGGCGGCACCGGCACCGGCGCCGCTCCCATCGTCTCGCAGATCGCTCGCGAGGTGAAGGCGCTGACTATTGGCGTTGTCACGCGGCCCTTCAGCTTCGAAGGGGCGCGCCGCAACCAGAATGCTGAAGCCGGCATCGCCAAGCTCAAAGACCACGTGGATACCTTGATCGTGATCCCGAACGACAGGCTGTTGCAGGTCGTCGAACGGCGCTCCAGCCTGACCGACGCTTTCCGTCAGGCTGACGAGGTGCTGCGCCAGGGCATCCAGGGTATTTCCGAGCTGATCACCGTACCCGGCCTGATCAACCTGGACTTTGCCGACGTGCGCACCATCATGTCCGAGGGTGGTGCGGCCCTGATGGCCGTTGGCGAAGCTGCGGGCGAGAACCGCGCCGAACTGGCAGCCCAGGCGGCCATAACCAGCAACTTGCTGGACATCACCATCGATGGCGCCCGCGGCATCCTGTTCAATGTGACCGGTGGACCGGACCTCTCGCTGTTCGAGGTTAACACGGCCGCCGCCATCATCAAGGAGACCGCGCACCCCGACGTGAACCTGATCTTCGGCGCCGTCATCGATCCGGAGATGGAAGACAAGATCCGCATCACGGTTATAGCCACCGGTTTCGACCGCAAGGGCATGCCGCGCCGTATGCTGCGCACAACGCCACGCCCGCAGATGCAAGGGCAGGAGCAGACGCCAATCCAGGTTGCCGGCCAGGTCCGCGAAGAAGAGTTACAGCCGGCTATATTCAATACCCAGGATTTGGATATACCCACGTTTCTACGGAAACGAGTAGGCAAGTAATGAGCAAGGCAGGTTTTTAACCTGCCTCACTAAGGGCCCGGCCCTTCCTCCGCGGGCCCGGTGGGAAAAGAGCGACCCGCACTGCCAGCGGGTCGCTCTTTTTTGATTTCAAACAAAAGATGCGGGTGCTTACTTAAATAACACCACTGCTTGCTGCACAGTGTTCCACAAGCCAAAGGCCAGCGGAATTCCCACCGCGGCCCAGGCTGCAACCACTAATACAGGCCGCGAGGCTGCGCGGCCCCGCGAGGAGCCGCCCTGTTCAGCTGCTGCGGCTTTAGGAGCCGCGTATTTTTCCCTGGCAGGTTCCTCTTCCTTCATGAAGTGCTTTTCGGATACCGGCCGCACCAAAAGGTTGCAGACCAGCCCCAGGGCCAGCAGGCCGGCGAGGATGTACATGGTCGCGTTGTAGGCTTGCGCAGGCGGCACTCCCGCGGCCAGCTGGTATTCGCGGATGTAATTGACCAGCACCGGGCCCAGCACTCCCGCCGTGGACCAGGCTGTCAGTAGACGCCCGTGGATGGCGCTAACCATCCGCGTTCCGAACATGTCGGCCAAGTATGCCGGGATGGTGGCAAAACCGCCACCATACATAGAAACGATGATACACAGGAACGCAACAAACAGGACAAGGTTGCCCGCCTGGGCTATCGTTGGGATCGAAGCGTACAGGATGATCCCAAGCACAAAGAACACCGCGTAAGTTGTTTTCCGTCCAATATAGTCTGACAGTGAAGCCCAGGCGAAACGTCCCCCGATATTGAACAGCGACAGCAGTCCTGTAAACCCGGCGGCAATGGCCGCGATCTGTACCTTCTGCGCCACATCCAATTCGCTGAAGGTTGCCGTGATCCCCAGCAACTGGCCGCCGAACACTTCCTGCAACAATGGCGAGGCCATGCCGATCAGGCCGATCCCTGCGGATACATTCAAGCACAACACCCCCCAAAGAAACCAGAACTGCGGCGTCTTGAGCACCTGGTTCAGGTGCACATTCTGGGTCGTGATCATACTGTTGCCGTTGCCGGTTGCCGGCGTCCAGCCCGCTGGTGTCCAGTCCGCGGGCGGCACGCGGTAACCGAAAGCCCCACCGAGCATGAATACGAAGTAAATTGCAGCCAGAGCCAGGAACGTCTGCCAGACACCGACACCTGTCGGCGTGGCGAAGTACCTCATCAAACTGTCTGCTAGCGGGGCGCCGATCATGGCGCCGCCTCCGAAGCCCATGATGGCCATGCCGGTGGCCATGCCGCGCCGGTCCGGGAACCACTTGATCAGTGTGGACACTGGCGAGATGTACCCTAGCCCCAGGCCGACCCCGCCGATCACCCCGGAGCCAAGCCACAGCATCCAGATCTGGTGGGTGATGACACCGATGGCCGAGATGACCAGCCCGCCACTCCAACAAAACGCCGCCGCAACCCCGGCCTTACGCGGCCCGGAGCGTTCGACCCAACTACCAAACGCAGCCGCCGAGCTTCCCAAGAAGACGAAAAACAATGTGTACATCCAGCCCAGCATGGAAATTGGCCAATCGCACGTGGTGGTGAACACCTTGGCAAGGAAGCTCATGTCTGACGGGCAGGCAATTGGCGCATCCAGCCCGATGGCCTTGGACAGCGGCAACCAGAACACCGAGAATCCATAGGCCATCCCGATGGAAAGATGGATCGCCAAAGCCGCCGGCGGCACCAGCCAGCGATTGAAGCCGGGGTTGGCAACAGTCCTTTCTTTTTCTAGCAAACCCAACTTGGCCATTATTGTTCTCCGTTGCTGATATTCATTATCTGGGGAGGTATTAGACTTTTCGGAGCATAAACTCGAGGGAATCTATCAGATAGTGTCAAATGCCAGCAGACATAGGGATATGTGTTGCTTTCACTGATAGTTGAATTATGAGCTTTGATGGTGCGAAATCGACGATTGGGCCACGCCAACCTTAAAGTTTCGCAAATAGGACAGATTTCCCCCACAAAGTACTTGCGCCCTTAAAACCTGCGTGCTAGAATGGCGAACTTTTCTCCCAAAATATAGGGCTTTCGAGGCCCTTGACCCCATATACGGGGGAATTATCGAGCAAGGAAAAAGTAGGATGCAGTGCCCGCATTGTAAAGATCCCGACCAGGAGGGCAGCAAGGTTATAGACACCACGCACGATGCGCGCGGCGGCATCCGGCGGCGGCGAGAATGCAAGAACTGCGGCAAGCGCTACAGCACTTATGAGCGCCCGGTGTTGGCCGCGCCGCTGATCATCAAGAAAGATGGCAGCCGCGAGGAGTTCGACCACGAAAAACTGGCGCGCAGCGTCCAGCTGGCTTGCGTCAAGCTTCCCGTTTCGGCAACCAAGATCGACCACCTGGTGGGCCAGATCGAAGCCAAGCTGGTGCAAATGGAGAAGCCGGAGGTTTCTTCTCGTGTCGTCGGCGATATGGTCATCGCCGGCCTCAAGGAACTTAACGAGATCGCTTACATCCGTTTTGCCCTGGTGTACCTAGGGCTCAACGACCTCAAAACCATTCGCAAGGAAGTCGATAGCCTGATCGCTGCAAACTAAGTGTGGAGGCCCTGTGTTTGGGGTTCCCGCCCCAGACCCAGGGCCTTCGTGTCTACATCGCCGACCAACGTTGTCTGGACATAGGAGAGTCGCTATGTTGAAGGAAGCTAAACCCGCCAAAACCAACAAATCCGGCCTGTTGCCCACCCCGGCCCTTCCCAAGCACCTGAGGCGCATTGAGCTGGGCGAAAACGCCCTGCAGGTGTTCCAGCGCCGCTATATGCGCCGTGGGCACGATGGACAGCCTATAGAGACCGTGGAGCAGACCTATTGGCGTGTGGCCTACCACGTAGGCAAGGTCGAATCCAAATGGGGCGGCGACGCCTCCAAGATAGCTGAGTCCTTCTACGCAATGCTCGGCGGGCAGCTGTTCACCCCCAACTCTCCTACCTTCACCGGCGCCGGCACGCCCATCGGCCAGCTGGCGGCCTGCTTCGTGCTGCCCATCAGCGACGACATGGGCCGCGCCTCTTCCGGCATCTTCCAAACCCTGCGGGATGCGGCTCTCATCCAGCAGACCGGCGGAGGCAATGGCTTTGCCTTCTCCCGCCTGCGGCCCAAGGATGCCCACGTCAAGACCTCTGCGGGGCGTGCAACGGGCCCTGTGGGCTTCCTGAGGGTCTACGATGAGGCCTTTGGCGAGATCGCCCAGGGAGGCACCCGTAGGGGCGCCAACATGGCCGTCCTGCGCTGTGACCACCCGGATGTAGAGGATTTCATCAATTGCAAGACGGATGAGAACGCCATTACCAATTTCAACATTTCCGTGGGCATCACGGATGCATTCATGCGCGCGGTGCGCGACGACGCCGATTGGGACCTGCGTTTCATCAATGTGACCGACGCTAACAGCAAGGGCTTTGATGGCACGCTGGAGCAGGCAGAAGCCGCCGGCATCGCCATCAAGGTCCACAAGACGGTCAAGGCCCGCGAACTCTTCGCCAAGATCGTGCGCCAGGCGCACCACAACGGGGAGCCCGGCTGCTTGTTCCTGGACGCGGCCAACCGCAGCAACCCCGTGCCGCACTTATATCCGCTGGAGGCCACCAACCCCTGCGGCGAGCAATGGCTCGGCCCCTACGAGAACTGCTGCCTGGGCTCCATCAACCTCGCCCAGCACTTCGGCCCCAATGGTTCCGTGGATTGGGAGAAGCTGGGCCAGACCACCGAGCTTTCCACGCGCTTCCTCGACGATGTGGTCGAGGAGAACGCCTACGTCCCCGCCGTCCCGCAGCTAAAGGAAGCCGCCTACCGCGCGCGCCGCATCGGCTTGGGCATTATGGCCTTGGCCGACTTGCTCTACCATGTCGGCATCCGCTACGGCTCTGAGGAGGCGCAGGAGTTCAGCGCCCAGGTGATGGAATTCGTGCGCTTCCACTCCATGCGCACCAGCATCCAGCTTGCCCAAGAGCGCGGACCCTTCACCGCCATCCAGGGCAGCATCTACGATCCGGAGAAGCTCACCTGGCAGCCACCCACGCCGTTGCGCGGCTACAAGAATGACCACGGCCGCCCGGCTTTGGATTGGTCCGACATCGTGACCGGCATCCAGCAGCACGGCATCCGCAACGCCTGCCAGACCACCATCGCGCCCACCGGCACCATCGCCACCGTCTCCGGCTGCGAGGGTTACGGCTGCGAACCGGTGTTCGCGCTGGCTTATCTGCGCCACGTCAACGATCAGGGCAAGGACCTCACGCTCACTTACACCAGCCCCATGTTCGAGAAGGCGCTGGAAGACAGCGGCCTGGACGCCAAGACCCGCGAGAAGATAGTGGCGCAAGTCGTGGCCGAGGGCACCTGCCAGAATGTGAAAGAGCTGCCCGAGCAGATGCGCAACACCTTCGTGGTCTCCGCCGACATCACCGCCGAGGAACACGTGCGCATGCAGGGCGCCTTGCAGGCCTTCGTGGACAACAGCCTTTCGAAGACGGTCAACTTCCCGGCCAATGCGACGGAAGAAGATGTCGCATTGGCTTACATGCTGGCCTGGGAACTGGGCGCCAAAGGCATCACCGTCTACATCACCGGCTCACGCGACAAAGTGGTGCTGGAAACGCACGCCACCGCCAAGTCGAAGGAAAGCGCGGCGTTGCCCGCTTCTGGCAACGCCGAAGCGAGCGCCGCAGGCGCCTCGCTATGGAACGAGTCGCGCAAGCCGCGTTCCGGCGTCTTGCACGGTTCCACCTACAAGATCGAGACTCCTCTCGGCACCGCCTTCGTCACCATCAATCAGAACGGCGACGATCAGCCCTTCGAGGCCTTCATCACCAGCGCCAAGGCCGGCTCCGAGACGGCCGCCGTCTCCGAGGCCATCGGCCGCCTCATCTCCTACATCCTGCGCCTGGCTTCGCCCATCGCGCCGCGCCAGCGCCTCATCG
>JBBEBI010000018.1:0-5681 GCA_040882365.1 Anaerolineales bacterium | reverse complement strand
GGGGGGGGTCCCCCCCCCCCCCGATTCTGTCAAGTTGCTAATAAGCTGTGTCTCGCGTTAGCAACTAGCAACTTGACAACTTCTTCGTCTCCATTCCGAGCTTTCATTCCACGGATAAAACTTGACAAAATGACAACGCTAATCGGAAACGCCGTAGGGGCGCACGGCCGTGCGCCCGCCTCATCCCTTGTCATTCCGAGCGAGCCCTGTTGCTAAAGCGACGAGGAATTCCTCAGGCGATTCATTCACTAACAGGTTGGCTGGAACCAGGACTCTCCATATGTGCCATTCTGAGCCAGCAAGGCGGGCGCAGCCAGCCGTTACGCCGCGAAGAAGTATCGCGATCTTCGATAAAACTGCGCGCATTCAAGGCGCCCTGTGTCGTTCCGACGAAGTAAGGAATTATCATTGGGCGCAACGCCTATTGCCTCCGGGCAGAAACTCTTATAATCTGCCGGTACCCTCGTCATGAAACCCTACCTCGATCTCCTGCGCCACATCCTGGACCACGGCGCCGAAAAAGGCGACCGCACCGGCACCGGCACGCGCTCCGTTTTCGGCCACCAAATGCGCTTCGACCTGGCCGCCGGCTTCCCGCTGCTCACCACCAAGAAACTGCACACCAAATCCATCATCCATGAGCTCCTCTGGTTCCTGCGCGGCGAATCGAACACCGCCTACCTCAAAGAGCACGGCGTCAGCATTTGGGATGAGTGGGCGGGCGAACGCGGCGAACTGGGTCCGGTTTACGGCGTCCAGTGGCGTGCCTGGCCCACCGCCCGGGGCGAGGCCATCGACCAGATCGCCAATGTGCTCAGCGAGATCAAGCGCAACCCCGATTCCCGCCGCCTCATCGTCTCCGCCTGGAACGTGGGCGAAGTGCCCCTCATGGCGCTGCCGCCCTGCCATCTGTTGTTCCAGTTCTACGTGGCCGCTGGCCGCCTTTCCTGCCAGCTCTACCAGCGCTCCGCCGATGTCTTCCTTGGCCTGCCTTTCAACATTGCGTCCTATGCCCTGCTCACTTTGATGGTGGCCCAGGTCTCCACTCTGGCGCCGGGTGATTTCATCATCAGCCTGGGCGACTGCCATCTGTACTCCAGCCATTTTGAGCAGGCCAAGCTGCAATTAACCCGCCAACCATTTCCCTTGCCGCGTATGCAGCTAAATCCCGCCGTGAGGTCCCTCTTCGATTTCAAATACGAGGATTTCATCTTGCTGGATTACCAGGCTCATCCCCACATCAAAGCCCCGGTGGCGGTGTGATCATCTCCATCCTTGCTGCTGTGGATGAGCGCGGCGGCATCGGCCGCCACAACCGCTTGCCCTGGCACCTCTCAGACGATCTCAAACATTTCCGCCGCCTCACCATGGGCCATCACGTCCTCATGGGCCGCAAGACCTACGAGGGTGCCGCTGGCAAGATGCCCGGCCGCAAGCTGATCGTGCTCTCGCGCAATCTAGGTTTCCAGACTGCGGATGCCCGCGTGGCGGGCTCCCTTGAGGACGGCATCGCTCTGGCCAGCGCCGCCGGTGAGAGCGAACTCTTCGTCATCGGCGGTGCGCAGGCCTTCGCCCAGGCGCTGCCCCTGGCGCAGCGCCTCTACCTCACCCGCGTGCACGCCGACTCCGGCGCGGACGTTTTCTTCCCCGCCTTCGACATGGATGAGTGGCAAATCAAGGATCAAAAAGAATTTTCCTCCGGCCCCAAGAACGATTATCCCTTCACCATCATGCGCCTCGAGAAATAGCTGACAGCTTCTTCGTCCTTTCCCCTGTGGTATCCTAGCGCCCGTTGCCTCACGCAGCGCAAACGCGGCGCTGCGAATGGAGTTTTCGGTCAGCTAAAGCCGCCCGTAAAACCCCGCCCTAGCTCGGCTCGATGAATTAATGACCACTGCCACCCAGCCCGTCTCGCACGCGGCGGAATTTACACTGCCGGAACGCTACCGTTCCAATCGTCGCGGCCCGATTCCCTGGCTGCTTACCCGCCTGCTCCACTATTGGCCTCTGGCGCTCATGCTCGTTTTCGGGGCGCTCACCAACGGCGCTCTGGCCACCGTGCCGGCCCTCGTCATCGGTGACGCGTTCCAAGCCATCCTGCAATCCCCGCCCCGTGTGGAGCTGTTGCTGGGCTTCGTATGGATCATCATCATCAGCCAGACCATCCGCAGCGTCCTGCAATTCGCCCGCAACTTCGGCGCCGAATGGCTGGGCCAGCTCTTCGAGCGCGACGTGCGCGAAGAACTTTACGTCAGTTTGCTGGGCAAGAGCATGACCTTCCACAGCCTGCAATCTGTGGGCGACACCATGGCGCGCGCCACCAACGACGTGCGCGAGATCAACCTCATGTTCAGCCCTGGTCTCAATTTGGTGATCGGCGCGGGTTTCTTCCTACTCAGCCCCCTGGTGGCTTCCTACTTCATCCATCCCCACTTAATGCTCACGCCGATCGCGTTCACCATTGCCTATATGCTTTCCATTTGGCAATACCTGGCGGAACTCGCCCCGATCACACGCGAAGCGCGCCACTCTTTCGGAAAAATGAACTCTCGCCTTTCCGAGGCCTTGGACGGCATCGAAACCGTCAAAGGGGCCGCCCAGGAAAAGGCTGAAGTCTCCCTGTTCCGCCGGAACGCCCGCCGCTTTCGCAACGCTTTTATGCATCAAGGTTATGTGGAAGCGCGCTTCCTGCCTCAATTGCTAATGGGCCTGGCCATCGGCGGCGGCCTACTGCACGCCCTCATCCTTTACCAGCAAGGTCAGATCGCCCTCGGCAACGTGATCGCTTACTTCGGTTTGCTCGATCTGTTTGGTTTTCCGGTGTTCACTTCTCTGTTTGCGTACTCCCAGGTGTCCCTCGGTGTGGCCAGCGCACGGCGCATCCTGGACCTGATGAACCGCGAAACGGAACTCGATCAGAACGCCGAAGGCTACAACGGGGAAATGAAAGGCACTATTGAATTCCGCAAGGTCACTTTTGCCTATGACAAAGGGCAACCTGCCTTGAACAAAGTCTCGTTTCGCATCGAACCCGGGCGCACACTCGCAATCGTCGGCCAGACCGGCGTGGGGAAGACTTCACTGGCGAAGCTGGTTAATCGCACTTATGACGTTACCGGCGGCAAGGTGCTCGTGGACGGATTCGATGTGCGCGATTGGAATATGGAGGCGTTGCGCCGCCAGATCTCCATCATCGAACAGGATATCTTCCTGTTCTCGCGTACCATCGCTGAAAACATCGCCTTCGGCCAGCGTAATGCCACGCGAAGCCAGATCGAACAGGCCGCCAAGCAGGCCCAGGCTCACGACTTCATTATGGAGTTCAAGGATGGCTACGAAACCATCGTAGGTGACCGCGGAGTAACCCTCTCGGGGGGCCAGCGCCAGCGCCTGGCCCTGGCGCGTGCTTTCCTCACCAACCCCGCCATCCTGGTCCTCGACGATTCCACCAGCGCCATCGATAGCGCCACCGAAGACCTGATTCAACGCGCCATCTATGCCGCCGCCAAGGGGCGCACCACGCTGATCATCACGCATCGCCTGTCACAAATCCGCTGGGCGGACCTGATCCTCGTACTGCGTCAGGGCCGTGTTGTGGCCCAGGGCAGCCATGACGAGTTGATGAAGACCTCTCGAGCGTACCGGCGTATTTTTAGCGAGTAAGCATGGGATTCTTTTCCGGACTCGACGTAGAAGCCTACGATCGCCAGTACAGCGACCGGCAACTGCTGGCCCGCATGAGCCGTTACTTCGGCCCCTATCGCGGCCAGATGGTCGGTATCGGCTTGTTGTCATTGTCCACCGCACTGGCCGGTGCGGCCATTCCCCTTCTACTTGCGCGCGCGCTCGACGTGGTCGGCCCGGTGGTCACCAGCGCGCAGATCATCCTGGTCACCGCGGTGGTCCTCACCTCCGGCGTTTTGGTGTGGGCGGCCAACTGGTGGCGCAGGCGGCTCACCGCCCGCGTTATTGGCGATGTCGTGATGGCCATGCGTTCAGCCGGCTTCGCCGCCGCCACTTCGCATGACTTATCGTTCTACGACGAAAACCCCTCCGCCAAGGTAGTCTCGCGCATTACCTCCGATACCCGCGAATTCGGTGACATGGTGGTGCTTATCACAGACCTGATCTCCCAATTTGGCCAGGCGCTGCTACTAGGCATTGTCCTCGTTTTTATCCAAGGTTTCCTGTCCCTGTTCCTGTTTGCCCAATTGCCCATCTTTTATTTGGGAGCCATGGCCTTTCGCGCTGCCGCGCGGCGCACCACCCGCCGCGGCATGCGCGCCATGGGCAATGTGAACGCGGCCATCAAAGAGACAATTAGCGGCATTGCCGTAGCCAAAAACTTCCGCCAAGAAGATATGATCTTCAAGGAATTCAACGATGCCAATCAGACATCATTTAAAGTCAACATGCGCCGCGGCTTGGTGCTCTCCGCCGTATTCCCGACGCTTAATGCCCTGTCTGCCGGCGGCGAGGCCTTGCTCATCTACGTAGGCGGCATCAATGTCGCTGAAGGCGTGATCAGCTTTGGGGCCTGGTACCTGTTTCTGCGTGCCCTCGATCGCTTCTTCTTTCCCGTGCTTAACCTTTCTGCTTTCTGGACGCAGCTGCAGTCCGGCCTGGCTGCTGCCGAGCGCTCATTTGCGCTCATCGACGCCGAACCCAAGGTCGTGCAACTGGCCCGGAATGATGTTCCCCGCTTGCGCGGGGATGTTCGCTTCGAGCATCTCAACTTCCGCTACACGCAGCGCGAAGCCGTGCTGCGTGATTTCAGTTTGCATATCCAGCCCAGCGAGAACGTGGCCCTGGTGGGACATACCGGCGCGGGAAAATCTTCCATTGCCAAGCTGGTAGCGCGCTTCTACGAATTCCAGGAAGGCCGGCTACTCATTGATGGCAAGGACATCCGCACCTTCGACCTGGCCCAGTATCGCCGCCAACTCGGCATCGTCTCGCAGCAGCCCTTTCTATTCGATGGCACGGTGGCGGCCAATATCCGTTACGCGGAGCCTGGTGTAAAGGAGGCGCAGATCCTGCGCCTCGCCAAGCGCATCGGCGACGGTGAGTGGCTCGAGACGCTGCCGGATGGCCTGGACACGCAGGTCGGGGAGCGTGGGGCGCGCCTCTCCATGGGCCAGCGCCAGTTGGTGGCCTTGCTGCGCGTATTGGCGCAGAAGCCCGCTATTTTCGTGCTGGATGAGGCCACCGCCAGCATCGACCCATTCACCGAATGGCAGATCCAGCAAGCGCTTAACCTGATCCTCAAAGAGAGCACCAGCATCCTGATCGCCCACCGACTCTCCACAGTGAAGGCCGCGGATCGCATCATTGTGTTGCGCCAGGGCAAGATCATCGAGGAAGGCAACCACGACGGCTTGCTGGCGCAAGGCGGCCACTACGCCACGCTGTACAACACCTACTTTAGACATCAAAGCCTGGCGTACATCGAGGAGAGCCGCAAACTGGCCGGGGTGACAAGCTCCGCCGAATAAAAGACAAAAGGGCGCCGTCCGCGGCGCCCTTTTCGTAAGTGGCCTAGGTGTGAAGGATGCTTCGTGGCAATGAAGATTACGGCAATCGTTCATTCCACCAACCTTCGGCGCGTTCGGCGAGCACCAAACGACCGGCGGCGATATCGCGGTGGATCTGCGCAACCAACTCTTCGATGCCAGAGAACC
>JBBEBI010000017.1:0-36976 GCA_040882365.1 Anaerolineales bacterium | reverse complement strand
GTTCGAATCCAGAATCCCCATCTTCAAAACCCGCCTTCGGCGGGTTTTTTGTTACCCCAAGGGGTAACGGTTAAGACAAATACTTTGCTTCTTCTGGGGCAGAAGCAATAACCAGGCTGCTTGAGTCCTTCTATGCCCCTTCGAGATATTTTTCTACCTCGTAGTCCGTAACCCTCGTGCGATACTCGTCCCACTCTGCCCATTTGGCGCGGTTGAAAGCCTCGTAAACCGCGGGTCCAAGCGCTTTTTTCAGGATTTCATCTTTTCCTAATTCGGTCAGGGCTTCAGCCAAAGAACCGGGAAGTTCACCGACGCCCAGTCGCGTCCGATCTTCTCCGCTCAAATGATAGAGATTGACATCATTCAGCGGCTTGGGAGGAGTTAGCTTGTTATCAATCCCATCCAGGGCGGCGGCCAGCATACCGGCAAAGGCCAGGTACGGATTCGAAGAGGGATCCGGGAAGCGCAGTTCAGCCCGCATAGCTTTATCCCGGCCCTCCGTGTAGCGCGGAATGCGGATCAGCGCCGAGCGGTTGATCTGCGCCCAGCCGATGTATACAGGGGCTTCGTAGCCCGGCACCAAGCGCTTATAGGAGTTGACCGTCGGGGCGACCAGCGCGGCCAGCGGGCGCGCATGCGCCAGCTGCCCCGCAATAAACGAATAAGCAATCTCTGAGAGGTGGAACTCGTCTTTGGGATCAAAGAATAAATTCTCCCCGGTTTTATCGAACAAGGATTGGTGGCAGTGCATCCCCGAACCATTGATGCCATAGATAGGCTTGGGCATGAATGAAGCCGTGAGCCCATGCTGAGCGGCAATGGCTTTGACCGTGTATTTCAGCGTAAGCACATTATCGGCCGCGCGCAGCGCGTCGGCGAAACGAAAATCGATTTCGTGTTGGCCGCGCGCCACTTCGTGATGACCTACTTCCACTTCCAGCCCCATGCCGTCCAGGGCATCCATCAGCATCGTGCGCACCCGCACGGCTTCATCATAGGCTGAAAAATCAAAATATCCGCCAATATCGTGGGGAACCGGATGGACTTTCCCATCGGCTGGTTTGAACAGAAAGAATTCGGGTTCGGGACCCACGTTGTACACCCAGCCGCGTTCCGAAAGGTTGGCGAGCAGTCGTTTGAGCGTACCGCGCGGGTCCCCCTCAAAAGGCCTGCCATCAGGTAAAAAGATGTCACAGAACACACGCGCCCTGCGGCGCTCTTGGGAAGACCAGGGCAGGACAGCATAGGTCTCGGGATCGAGCCTTAGATGCATGTCGCTTTCTTGAATGCGGGCAAAACCTTCAACGGAAGATCCATCGAACCACACCCCATCTTCCAGCGCAGCCTCCAGGCCCTTAATGGCCATGTCCACGCTCTTGATCGCTCCGGTCACGTCGGAGAATTGCAACGAAAGGAATTTGACTTCATCCTCTCGTACCCTCTTTACCAATTCCTTTGCGTCCATTTTTCTCCAGTGCTTTATTAGATTCGATGGTTTAACTACCGAGTCGCTTTTCCTATAAAGTTAGTGCAATTTTAGCGCAGGATTCCAGAAGTGAATACTAATCGTTGATCCAAGTGGACCCGGTCACGCAGAAAAGGATTCAAATAGAAAGCAACAGCCTGATTCACGTATGGCAGATGTACTCCAGCAAGGGGCCATGGTGGTCTACAACTTCCTCGAAAGTTAGCGGTTGGGGAGGCTGATGGTAAGGGAAATCAAAACGCTCCACATGCACGGTTTCAAAATGGCGTTTCATGGTCTCCAAAGTGGTCTCGAAGTCCAGCAGGGGGTCTCGAACGGACATGGCAAAATAGCACGGCTGCGAAAAGGGTTGGGCCTGGAGCTCCATCTCAAAATCGAGCATTTCAGCTATCTGATAGCAAAGCACATCGGCTGTGCTTTCGGTCAACTTTTGGAATACTTCCCCCATGGGGATGCTTTTTTCAACTTTACCCACCTTGGCAAAAAACCTAGCAAGGGCGCCGTTGAACCTGGAACTTCGGATCAGGTAAAGGGTAGAGGCCCGTACCTTAGGAATGCGCAATATGCGCACCGCGCGCCTCAGCAGCCAAAGGTGGTTCCTGGAATATTTGAGGGCACGCCTAGTGACCGCCGGCGATAGCAAAATGATCTTTTCGACTCGTCGCCGAAGTCGGGCAAGAGACGTGACTGCTAAGATGCCGCCAAAGGAAAACCCCATCAGCGATACCGTTTCGTATCCGAGCCGATCGATAAAGTCCTCCACCGTTTCTGCAGCCAGCCTTGAACAGAAGGGCTCTGGAAACGGAGAGGATGTCCCATGCCCGGGAAGTTCAAAGAAATACACGGTGAAGCGTTGCCCCATAAATTGCGCCAGCGCCAACCAATTCTCAATTTTTGAAATCGTAGCCGGCACCATAATGAGTGGAGGCCCATCCCCGCATTTTATGTAGTGCAAGTTGGTTTTAGGCAGCCGAATATAGTGGTGGCTGACGTCTGGTTTGAACCCGGGCGTGCGAACCACATCCTGGACTGCAACCTCTAACCTGCCGATCACCCTGCTTTGGCCTGTCCCCATTAATTCGCCATACCCGTCGGTTGGAATACTTCGGCAATAAGTCTTCTAAAGAAGATTAGCCAAAGCACATACAACGCGCCCACGACCAGCGCAACCAGTACCCAGGCGATAGGAGAGAACCCTAGGGCGAAGATATCGGTGCTATGCGCCCCGAGGAGAGTGTACAGGAAAACCATCGGCGCCCGCCCAAGCAGGCTCGCCAGGGCGAATTGCGACCAGGGAATTGGACTCAACCCGGCCAAATAGTTCATGGTGTCTGTGGGGAAAATGGGCAACATGAAGCTCATCAGAAAGAAGACAAATCCATGCCGTCTCGCAGCCCCATCCCAGCGACCGATAACGCGTGCGGATGCCAATCGATCGACTACTGGCCTACCCCACCGGCGCGCGATCAGGAATGCCAGAAGACCGGCTCCAGTGGTTACGCTCAGGTTCAGCACAAAACCCATGGGAAGACCATAGACGTAGCCTGCGCTGAAAAAAAATAGATCCCCCGGAAGTAAGGCGATCAAAATCTGGGCCACCTGCAGCGTGGCTAGTACCAGAGGGCCGAGCAAACCGTAAGTGTGGATGTATGCGGTGAAGGCTTCCCGATCCCCCATAAAGGTCAGCAGGGCCGACAGTTGATCTCGCTGATACCAAACGATGATACTGATGGCCAGAAGGATAACGACCGCCAGGACCCACTTTCGTTTAATGCTCATTGGCCAGTTCGCAATAAGGATAATGTTCGGAAGTTTACCGCGTTTCGCGTTTCCAAAACCATACGACTGGCAAGGCTATCCCCGCCAGCACGCTAATGGCCGATCCAATCGTAAAACTTACCGGTAGATACACGAATTCCAGGACGTATTCTCCCCGCTCCAGGTACACCGCCCGAAAGAGTCCATCCGCCGGAAAGATGGTTATTTCCTCTCCACTGGCAAAGGCGCGCCAGCCTGGGTACCAGGTGTCAGCCACCACCAGCCAGCCGCCCCGACGCGAATCGACGGAGATGGCCACTCGATTGGCCGATTCTTCCACGATCGCCGCGGAGGACACTGACCGGGAAGGCAGATCACACATGCGATCGGCCGCGCCATCGACCCTTTCAATGACCATATAGGTCGCCTCGTAAGTCTCCGACGATACGTAATCCAGGGCCTCTCCCACATTATCAACGACATGACTGCAATATCCCCAACGGGCCCGCGGCGCTTGCCAAGGTGAATCATGGAGATTGGCCCAATCTCCGATTCCATCCGGCGTAACCCAGGTCACGCCCATGCGCTGAAGCATGTGGCCCTGCCCCTTTGTAGGGAGGCGCTGCAATAACTCAATCCAAGCCTGATACCGCGACGGCACCAGGGGATCAAAGTTGTTAGCAGATCGGATGCCATCCAAGATCCCGATATTGGGCAGGAGGCTAGTGCGGACGTTAATCGGTCGCGTGCTGTAGAAGGTATCGAAGTGAAACAATTGCCCATACTTTAGGTCCTGCTCGTCATCGGCGAACATGTACAGCCTCCCCTCACTCACCTTGTCCTCGGCCTCTGATGCCACGCTTTGATCATCCCTGTACAAATCCAAGCCTGTTCCCGGATTCAATCCCCAGCCGGCATATAGCAGATCCACTGCTATTAGAATGGCAAGAAACCAGCCCCAGCGTGGCGCAGCCCGGCCCTTGGATCTTGGCGCGTGCAAATTGAGCAGTGCCGTACCCAGCAGGAACACCCCCATCGACAGGGAAGCCCAGGCAAACGTGTCGAGCCCGGAAATCCCGTCTCGGGATTGCAGCCAGAGGGCAATCCCGGCCTCGATCACAATCCCAGCAGCGGCCGCCGCGGCCAAACGGGACCAATACAAGGCTCTCCCCTTCGGCCGGCGCCACGCATCCACATTGTAGGCGGCCAGCAAGGCTAACGCGAAGACCAGCCAAATGGTGAACCGGGTAGGACCCTGGAACAAGGAGAAACTGGGAATATTTTGAAACAGCAATTTAAACAGGGGCAGGTTATTTCCCAAGGCCAAAAGGAAGGAAAGGGCAATGACAAGCCCGAGGAAAATTCGGAGTGGCCGTTCCTTGTCCCCCCTTCTAATTCTCCATAAGGCAGCGATCGCCAGCAGCAAGGGCAAGATCCCGATGTAGATGGCATCTTCCCAATAATTTCCATAGCCCCAGTAATTGCCTTGCGCGGGGTTACCAAAAAAATTCGGCGCAAACGCGTTGATAACCCGCCAGGGCCAGAATGAATAGGTCGCTGCTTGGGAGAAGTCCACCTGAGCGCCGCGTTGAGAATTCAGTAGATATTCCGCTGTCGGAATGAGTTGGGCGGCAGAAAGCGCAAAGGCCAACAAGCCTGCAGCAGCAAATCCTAACGCTGCCCGCCAAACTTGGTGGCCGCGATCCCAGCGCCATGCCCAAAAAGCCGTCCAGGCGAGAGCAAGCAGCAACGTGTACCAGGCGATCTGCGCATGGCCAGCGAGCCATTGCATGGCGAGGACCATAGCCAATATGAGGATGTTTCGCGTTCGCCTGGGCTCGCGGGCCAATTGGAAGCTCGCCAGCAGAATCCACGGCAACCAGGCAACAGAGGCGTTTATGCTGAGGAAATGGGCGCGGGCCACTAAATAGCCTGAGAGAGAAAAGGCTAAGCCGCCCACGGTTTGCGCCAGCGCGCTCTTGCCTAAGCGCTCGATCAGTAATCCCATACCCCAACCCGCCCAGGCAAGGTGCAGCGCTACCACGATGGCCTGACCCCAGGCCATCAGCGGCAAACCACCCAAGGCCGCCAACCCAAAGTAGATCCAGGTTGGCGGATACAACAAAGCCGATTGATAATTGGCCAGCAAGGGCGCGCCCATCCCCACCATGGGATTCCATAGCGGCCATTCGCCCGCTTGGATGGTCTGCCAGGCCTGCCACCACCAGGGGATGAATTGCGTAGATGGCGTGCCCCAATACAGAGCCTGGCCCGCCAGCCAAACCGGCGCCAATAAAAGGAACGGGCACAGCAGCAAGAGCAGCCGCGGGCGCCACAGAGATTTCAATCTATGGGGAAAAGCCAATTTAATCAAAAGCTTCGTCCGCTAACACCCTGTAGATTCCGTAATCCCCAACCTGGACAACCAACTCGAGATAGTCTTCCTCATAAGGAAGCCAGGAACCAAAACCCTGCTCGCTGGGACCCCAGAAAACATAGTCCACACCATATTGCTGCAGTAATTCGAGGCGCACATCATCGCTTGTGCGGCCTTGATAAAAAGCCTGTAATCGGGGCCAAAGTTTATCCAACCCAACGCTCTCGGGGCCATGGCCCACCACGACGCGCAGGGGAGCCCAGGCTGGCAGCGCGTTGCCAGTCTCATAAGAAGCCAAGACCACCTCTCCCGGTGGCGCCAGGCCACGCAATTCTTCAAAGGCGGTTACCTCATCCGTGGCCCGGAAGATGGGCGTAGATGCGGTCGATGCCAATTGAAGGGCGCCCAACAGCAACACAAGTGTGCCAGGGAAAGCCAGCGAAAAGACCAACAATTCGCGTCGTCTCATGGCCATCAGGCCCTGATCAAAGGCATACAGAGACAGCACGATCAGCATCACCCAGGCGCCTTCAGCCAGGCGGCGCTGCAAGCCGATCGGCGCGTAGATCAAGATGGGTAGCAATACCGACCATACCAATAGGAATTCTGCCTTGGCGGGTTGCCTGGCGAGCATTGCCCGGATCCCCAAGTAAACAAATGGTAGCACCCATCCGTAAGCAAGGATGTAATGGAAAACGTTGGGCGAAAGGATCTGATTTTGCGCGGCCCAGGCTCGCAAGTAGGAGTCGGAAACATAAAGCCAGCCGTTGACGAGCAAGAGCGGAGCCGCCCCCAAGATCGGCCATACGGCTTTATGTAAATTGTCCGGCACTTCAATCCTTTTTTTTCTATTCTTTGCCCACAACGCTATCAAGCGAAACGATTGATGCGCGATGATCAGCCCCACACCTAACGCCGCGGTTATCGGATGGCACAAGGCCAGTGCGAACCAAATGAGCATGGTCAGCCACGGCTGGTGCCAAATGGTGTGGGGGCGTAGATACCTTTGCAGACCCCACAACAGCAGCGCGCGGGCCAGGACCAAATGTGGGATGGTGAAATTGGCCAGGAAGCCAAAGGTCTCCGGCGAGTAGAAATCAAGCGGGATGGAACCCAACAAATTCGGGACTCTGAAAACTAACATCACCCAGCCCAAACCGCTCCCGAGGGCGGCAAGTGTAAGACCTAAGCGGCGAAGTTTCACGCTTTGAAGGAAAAGGGCCAGGAACTCATAAGTTGCCAAACAAACCGCAATCAATGATAGTGAGCGGAATATATGGAAGAGCCAAACGAGTTGGTTATGCGTAACATCGGGACCGAAGAGTTTTCCAAGCAGTAGGTAAGGGAGATATACAGGCACCCCACCCTGTTCGGCAGTCGTATAAGGGCTGCGGAATAGCCAATCCCCCTGTGCCCCGGCAAGCATCTTGGCAATATAGGAATTACCGTCCTCCACGCCATATATAAATCCAGTAAATACCGCTTCCGAGTTCGAATCGGCGATGAGATAAGGGATCCCGGTGAGGAGGACAAGGCCGGCGGCAAAGGCCAGTACCCACAAGTATTCTTGCCGAACAGGACGCTTTTTCATGGCCTTAGGGATGCATCCATATCCGTATTAGAACCCCCTGCTCAAAAACAAGATGCCATCCGGGCAGGTTAGGCTCGGGGCCAAGGCTTTTTTCCCGTGGCCCATACAGGACGTAGTCTACACTTATCCTCTCCAGGTAATCAAGACGCCAATCACCCGAATAGAAATCGATGACTTCAGCGCGACGCACTGTAGCCTCCACAGTTTCGAAGGGATGCCCATAGACCACGCGCACCTGGGCGTATGCCGGAAGCCGCAATCCACTTTCCGGCGATGCCAGAACGAGAGAACCGCTAGGGGCATTGTCCCGCAGCCAATCGAACGCCTCCAATTCGGCAACCGAGACAGTCAGTCTGGCGTCATTGGCGCCAACCGCACTTATGCCTCCCAGGACAATCAGGACATTCGTGGGCAGGGCCAGCGCAAACAGGGCTGCCGTCGCCAGTCGCCGGAACGGTGAGCGTAATCCCATTCCGGAAAGGGCCACGGCGGCCAATCCGGCTGCAGGGATGAAGAGTCCGCTGATCAGGCGGCGCTGAAGGCCGAACGGAACATAGATGAGGATGATTCCAACAAGGAGCCAGATGGCCAAGAGTCGGGAAGGGCTCGTCCCCTTATGGAAGGCAAAGATGGCCCCCCAACCCGCCAATGCGAGCGCGGGCGAAAAGGCGACGAACAGGTCCAGCAGGCCGGACGCGGGCGTTAGATTCTGGGCATTCCATTGGGAGAGTATGGGATGAGTATTGATCACCCAAAGGGCATACGCAGCATAAGGGGCGCCCCCGGCCGTCACAGCCAGCCAATGGGTCCATTCGGCGCCAGCGGGTTCTTGGCGCCAACGCTGCCATAGAAGCCAGGTGCCACTCACAACTACAACTATCAGCCAGCCGAATGGAAAGATAACCGCTAATAGGAAAGCCAGCAATGCGGTTGTCGCTCTCCGTTGCCAGCCAACGCCGATCTCCAAGGCCTGGGCCAGAAGCCAGACCTGCAGCGCCAGACCCAACGGGAAATGCGCATTGGCGTAGCTGGCGAGGTACGGGAAGGCCTCAGCCACCCAAAAATCACTGCTGAAAAAGCCAAACCAAATGGCCAGCCAGCCCAGCCCAGACCCAAACAAGGCCAAGGCAAGGGCAAACAACTTGGTTTCCGGGTCGACAAGGACTTTGAAAAACAATCGGTACAGCGCCAGACCAAGGAGGAGTGCCCCCAATACTCTGGCCGCGTGAAAAATGAATACCAGCGAAAGATCTGATACCCGCGCTACATGGCCCAAGAAAAGATAGTAGAGATTACTCGCCACACCTTCACCCGGATCTGCCGTATATGGCAATGTAAACTGCCAGCTCCCTTCAAAACCCTGGCGCATTTTTGCCAGATAACTATGCCCATCGATTGGATTCAGCAAAAAACCACTAAAAGTATGCTCGCTGTCAGTTGCGCTATTTGCATAAATATACGGAACGGTGATCAGGAGGATGAACAACAACAAGATTCCCCCCACAAGCCATTTTTCTCTGGATGGCATGTCGGCATTGTAGCAGAATAAGATTCGATGAAAGTGAAACCCTCTGCACTATAATCACCGTATGAACCTGGCCTTCAAACTCTTCCGCGTGCAACAAGTTGACGGCCAACTTGATGAGGTGCGGAAGCGGGTTGCCGATATCGACCGCCGCTTGGCCGACGACCAGATCGTGCAAGAGGCCAATCAGGCGGTGGCCCATGCCCAACAGGCGAGCGAGGGGGCTGCCAGGGAGCTTCGGCTAGCCGAAGACGAAGCCAAGACTCAGCAGCAAAAATCAAAGGAAGTCCTGGATTCGCTGTATGGAGGCAAAGTCACTAATCCCAAGGAGTTGCAGGAATTGCAGATGGAATCCGAGTCGGTCGCCCGTCACCTGCAAGGGTTGGAAGATGTGCAATTGGACAAGATGATGACTTTCGAAGAGCGCCAGAACGCCCTGAAGAGCGCTCAGGAAAATCTGGAGGCAGTGAAGGCGCAACGAAGCGCCGAAGAGCGCACCCTGGGCATCGAGCGGGAGATCCTGGAAACCGAAGAGGCCCGCCTGATCACCGAACGCGACGCCGCCCTTGTTGGCATTGATGCGAATACCTTGTCAATCTATGAGGGACTGCGAAAGACTAAGGCGGGCTTAGCCGTAGCGAAAGTGAACAACAAGACCTGTTCTGCATGCGGCGCCGAGCTTTCGGCCTCGCTGGCGCAGGCAGCCCGCTCACAGAGCGAACTGGCACGCTGCGCCTCTTGTCGGCGCATCCTATACGCAGGTTAGGCCCGCAGGTGCTTTAGGATCCGCGCCTGGGCTTCGTCGGTCTCCAGGTCCAGGATCGAAACGAGTTTGTCTCTGCCCCTGTCCCCAGCGATAATATCGATCTTGGAACGCGGAACGTCCAGCACTTTTGCCAAGAACTCAATTAGGGCCTCGTTGGCCCTACCCTCCAAAGGAGGCGCAGTAAGCCGTATCTTGATGGTTTGATCCGCCAAAACCTCTACGATCTCGTCGCGGCGGGCGCGCGGGGTGACGCGGATAGCCAGGGCCGCACCTCTTTTTCCATCGGTAAGTCGGCGCGCTTTTTTCACCATATTGACTCCTAAATAAGCAGGCCAAGCACAAGACGCCCAATTAACTGAACCAGCAACAGCAGCACCACGGGGCTGAAGTCCAGTCCCCCCGTATAAGGCATAACGCGCCGGATAGGTGCCAACAGCGGCTCTACGATACGGTCAATGGCTTCCCTCACTGGGTGATAGGGGGAAAGAACATAAGTAAGAATGACGTGGAGAATGATGAATAAGCTGAATAGATTGATGATCAATACGATTAGCTGGACCATTAAAGCTCCATTTATTCTGGTCGGGGTCCAAGTATAGCCGTACCGATGCGCACCAGGGTCGCCCCTTCGAGGATCGCGACCTCGAAATCGTCGCTCATGCCCATGGATAGCTGGCTCCAATCCCCTGCAGGGAATAGGTTAGCCAGTTGA
Source organism: Anaerolineales bacterium (assembly GCA_040882365.1). Classification (GTDB taxonomy): domain Bacteria; phylum Chloroflexota; class Anaerolineae; order Anaerolineales; family UBA11579; genus JAMCZK01. The sequence continues at coordinate 26,761 of JBBEBI010000017.1, read as the reverse complement.
TCTCTATGCAACCGGGTACACTCGAAATACTGGCGCGCCGACCCAGGTTTCTCGGTCATCGGTGCAATACTCATTAAGCCACGAACCTTCAGGTTGGGCAACTGCAATATTTCCTCTATTTGCGGGAGGGCTGCCTTGAAGAGCTTGTCATCGCTGGCCGGCCAGCCATATTTGCTGGCCTCCCCACCGACATTGAGTTCCAACAGAATCGGCAACGCCCTGCCCGCCAGCCCTGCGAAACGATCCAGGCGGCGGGCGAGCTTCAAACTATCCACCGAATGCACCAGGTGAAAATAGCGGGCAGCCTCGTCTGCTTTACGGCTCTGGACATGGCCGATCATATGCCAGCGAATGCCGGCTGTTCTGGTCAGTTCTTCCTGCTTAGCCCGGGTTTCTTCCACATAGCTCTCACCGATTTCAGTCACACCCAGGGTGGCAAGAATTGTTATAGCCTCGGCGCCATGCCCTTTAGTGACGACGACCAGTTCGATGCGGTCTTTGCGCCCCGCACGGTTTGCCGCTGCATCCATCCGGGCGCGGATGTCATCGAGGTTCCGGCGCAAAAGGTCAGCTTCAATCACGGGTCATTTCAACGCCAACAGGGCGCCAAAGCGGCCGGTTTTGCTACTCGAGCCGCGATGGGAAAACCAGTCCTGCTGGTTGTCTACTGTGCATAGATTGGCCTGCTCTATTTGCTGCACACCCTCTTCTTCCAGGACCAGCCGGTTGGCGGCCACCAAATCAAAGTGGGTTCTTCCGGCATATCTTGGCAGCAAACCTGGCGATCTTGGTCCAAAGGCCGCCTGCACCTCAGCCGCGACCTCAGGGCCCACCTCATAGTTTTCGGCTGAAATGGCTGGGCCAATGCCCACTAATAGATCCCCAGGCTGGCTGCCATAATGGAGTTGCATTTCCTGCACGACTATGCCGGCCACTCGCTGAAGGGTACCCCGCCAACCCGCGTGGGCCAGCGCCAGGGCCTTCTTTACCGGATCCACGTAAACCAGCGGCACGCAATCTGCATAGCGCATAAAAAGCGTTACATCTGGCCTGTTGGTCAGGATGATATCCCCTTGCGGCGGCCGGCCCCATTCCAGCGGGCGCGGCCCCCCCGCCACCAGGGCCTGCGTGCCGTGCACTAACCAGCTGTCGAACATGGAAGCGCGTGGGCGGCCAACCGCGGCAAACGACCGTTCTAGATTCTCGGAAACACGGCTGGGTTCATCGCCCACCAAGGCCCCCACATTCAATTCCGCAAACGGGCCTTCGCTCACGCCTCCGCGCCGCGTAAAAATAGCTTGCGTGACGTTGGCCTCCGCCAAGAACTCGAATTGGTAATACGTTATCCCTCCCGCCTGCCGAAAAGCCATCCCTAATCTATCGACCTAGCCTTTCGGCGCGCAGATTTGGCGGCCAAGGCCACCCGCGTTTCAGCCATCGATTCCTCAAGCAATGGGAACCCGAACCATGCCGTGGTTACACCAAACAGGGCGCCGGTCAGCGTGCGCAGGAGCGGCGTGCTTTCGCGATACTCCCACAAGTTGAAACCTTGGAACTGGCTGAGAAGCTGGCTGAAGCCATCGATGGCAATCGGGGCAATACCGATCAAAATCCATAGAGTCCAATGCAGCCCGGGGATGCGCCTTCCAGTGGCCACGTAGAGCAATCCGAAGATCAGCATGGCGCCGTAGATGGCGATGTCCCTTTGGCAATAGGCTACCTTATAGCCCAGCTGTTCGTTGCCGATGAAGTCACGCGCCTGCAGCAGGCTGGCCGGGTCGCTCTCCTCGATTCCGGTGGCTTGCTGCAAGGTCTCGTAGCCTTCCAAGCCTGCCGACGCGCGCGGATAGATGGGTTGTTCGCCGAACAAGAACCACGAGCGGAATGCCAGTTGGTGGCAAACTGCACCGTACATGCTGTAGATCGGCCGCGCAAGATCGGGATAACCGGCTTTCATTAATGTCGGCGCCAGGAAAGGGAGCCCAACGTAAACAAAGAGGATCAGGTTCAGCAATCCTAAATAACTCCTGCCCAGCCACCTTCCAAACCGGTCGCCAAATTCCGATCCGCCCGCCTTCTCGGGTCTTGCATTCTTCCCTTTCTGCTCTTGGCGGTCGCGGGCCGCCGCCAAAGTGGCCTCGACCTTCTTGCGGTCAAAAGGCGCGGCCAACGTGTACGGACCAGTTTGCAGCACCGGAACGCGGGCGGCATATGCCTTCTTCAAATCCGGATCGCTCTCGATGTCAACAGTGGCCAGGTTATGCGGGATCTTGGCCTGCAGCGCTTTCAGGTCGCGCAGCGCTTTCTCGCAGGGCGAGCAATCTTTTTTAGTGTAAAGGGTGACCGTGATCAATTGTGCACTCCCATTTGGGCGAGGTAATTATCCAAGATCTCCGGGCTCATCTCACCGACATGCAATATCCGAATGACTCCATCGGCATCCACAAAAAAAGTCGTGGGGTAACCGCGGATGCGGTAGAGCTCTTGCACATTCCCTCCGGGATCAAGCAGAATGGGCAATTCCAAGTCAAGTTCATCCACGAAGGCCTGCACCTGCTCTGCGGTTTCATCAAAATCCACAGCCAGAACGGCGAAGCCGCCGTCATTAAAGCGTTGCTGAATGACGGGCATTTCCAGTCGGCATGGCCCGCACCAGGTCGCCCAGAAATTGATCAGCACCACTTGGCCCCGCAACTCGCTTAAGCGAACAGTCTCCCCTTGCAGGTTTTGCAGCCCAAATTCAGGCGCTTGTGCGTCCACTTCGGGCGCAGGCGCCGCAAGTAAGGCTGGCGAACAAGCAGAGAGCAGGAACAGCCACATAAGCAGGAGGGTGGAGGATTGGAGACTGGCGATTGGGGACTGAATGCGTGTCATCGGCTAATGAAAAATGAGAAGCCTTAGAAAGATATTGCTACTCCAAAGGGGGCTTAAGGAAAAGTAATAAGTAACATGTTCCAATTGATTGACAGGACTTGACATAGCTGGCGAAGTTTTATATACGACCTGAATATCCCAAATCGTTTCTCTTCGAGCGAACTGAGTGTGGATGTCAAGCAAGACTTAGCTTCCCGCAATAATACCGCCCCTGCCCTAAGCAGGGGACGGAAACACTCCGGCCAGAAATAGAATAACTAGGGCGAAGAAGGAGAGGCCGGCGCTCAAGGCCAGATACTCCATAAAATTCTTGCCGCGACGGGACGCCCAATAGGCAATCAGCAGGCCGATGCCGAGGGACACGAGTGTGGCCACGAGCAAGAGCAAGCCAACGCGGGCTTCGTTGTAAAGACCAAAGAAGGCACCGAGGCTTCCTATGGTGGCCAGGCGGCCGGTGAGCAACAGCACGCCGACCAGGGCCAATACAATGCCCATCACGCGTTGAATGGTAATGCCCAGTTTCGGGTGGCGTTTGAGCAAATAGGTGACCCAGCCGATCTGCGTGGCGGCCAGGAGAAAGGGAATGGCCAGCCCGGCGGAATAAGCGCTGAGCAAAAAGCCGCCTTGTACCGGCGAGCCGCCGTTGGCAGCCAGCGTGAGGATGACGCCAAGCGCCGGCCCGATGCAAGGAGACCAGCCTGCGGAGAAGAACACGCCCATCAGGGTCGATGACAGGTAGCCGCGTTCGCGCTGGACCGAAGTGCGCGGGCGCAAATCGTATTCCAGGAAGGGAATGCGAATGAGGCCGGCCATGTGCAGGCCAAAAAGAATGGCGACAACTCCGCCAATGGTTGCCACGGCGCTTTGAAGATCGCGCAACAGTCCACCCAGGAAAGATGAAACCACTCCAAGCAGAATGAACACCAGGCTGAATCCAACCACGAAAAAGGCGCCGTGGCGAAGGGCGGTACCACTGCCAGCTTGTCGCTTGCCTCTGGGTTCGCCAGCCAAGCGGCCGCCCAGGTAGCTCACGTAGGCAGGCACCAAGGCAAACACACACGGGGAAAGGAAGGAAGCCAGGCCGGCAAGAAAGGCGAGGCCGTAGCTGGGCGGGGTCAGTCCCATGGGATAGGCCTAAGCTTCGATGACCCGCACGCCGGTACCGGCAAACTGGTCCAATTTTCCCGGGTAATAGGGGACCTCGGGTGAGGTCCAGCGATAGACGAACTTGGCATCGTCGGGGGTGGCGTTCACGCAGCCGGCCGAGGTGCGCTCGCCAAAGTTGTTGTGCCAATACGTGGAATGGATGGCGATACCGCCGGTAGCGATGAAGGTAGCCCAGCCGATGCCCGAGAGATCGTAGCCGGCGCCCGTGGCGCCACCCTCCATGTGGGTGGAAAAGAATTTCATGAACACCTGAAGGTAGTCTCCAACAGGTGTCTCAGTATCCTCGCCGTACCGGCCGGTAGAAACGCGGCAGAAGTACACTTCACGGCCTTCCTCGTAGCAAGAAAGCGTCTGCCGGGCTATATTGATCACGATCTGTTTGTTCGCAACCTCCGGGGAGATCGGGGCGACATCTTCCGCGTTAATAGGCTTGAACGCCTCGGCAGACGCCCAGAATTCGTCGCCGCGGCTGCCGTGTAACTCGCCGAAGTGATATTCGGCACCTTGCTCGCCAGCGCGAATTTCATCTACCCAAAGCACTTGCCCATAATAAAAACGGATGGGCATGGAGTTCTCTACCAAAAAGCTGATGCGAAAACCGCGCGCCGGCGGGTTGGCCAATTGGGCTTCCACATAAGGCACCGTCACCTGCATCCACCTGCCTGGGACTGACCCGATTTGCGGCAAAGTATCCAGGGGTGTATTGGGCAGGTTCCGCACCGGTTGCAGCAAGGGCGCCCACACGTAGCCTTGGGGAGTCTCCACCCAACGCTGGTTGCGATAAGGCGTATAACCCACCACTTCGCGCAACCATTCGACCACCGTATCGCCCGCCAATTGCCCTACCTCAGCCGCATCCGAACTTGGAGCGGCGCGCATATTGATGAATTTGTCCATTTCCTCGGCCACCCGGCCCAACCGCGCTGCCTGCGGGAACTCCTGTTGCCACAGCCAAGGCGAGGTCCTGGCAAGTCTCGGCCGCAGCGCAACTGCGCCTAAACCCAACCCGCCTAACTTAAGGAAATCTCTGCGAGAAAAAGACTTTGCTGGCATATCGATTGAGGATTTTACCGTAGCCTTATGAATTCAAACTGAGAGAAGAAACATGGCTACTGGCGCGGCTTCCACTTGCGCAGTCGCAGGCTGTTGCCGATCACAAACACGTCGCTCACCGCCATGGCGCCGGCCGCCAAGATGGGGCTCAGCAAGCCCAGGGCGGCCGCTGGGATCAGCAGCACGTTGTAGATAAACGCCCAAAATAGGTTCTCTTTTATGGTGCTCAGTGTACGGCGCGCTAACGAGATGGCTCGAGGCACGCCGCGCAGGTCACCTGTGATCAACACCACAGGCGCTGCCGCCATGGCAACGTCCGTGCCAGTGCCGATGGCGATACCCAGCTCGGCTTGCGCCAGCGCCGGAGCGTCGTTGATGCCGTCGCCCACCATGGCCACTACTTCGCCAGCTTGCTGCAGACGTTTGACCTCGGCCGCCTTTTGGTCCGGTAAAACTTCGGCCAGGACTGTGTCCAGATTCAATTGTTTGCCGATCGCCTCGGCCACCACGCGGTTATCACCGGTGATCATGCCTACTTTAAGACCCATGCGATGCAACTCGGCCACCGCTTCGGCAGAGGTTTCCTTCACCGTATCCGCCACACCGAACAGGCCCAGTACTTCATCGTTCACCGCGAGCAAAATGGCCGTCTTGCCTTCAGCCTGCAGGCGGTCCACATCCTCGCCCAAGCCGTTCATGCCAAGGCCGCGCTCCGTCATCCAGCGCGAGGAGCCAATCAGGACCTTCCGCCCTTCCACCTCGGCAGCCACACCGCGGCCACCTTCGGCCTGGAAGGCCGCTGGCTTGCTCAAATGCAGATGGCGCGCGTTGGCCTCGGCCACAATGGCCTCGCCTAGCGGATGCTCGCTGGCATGCTCAACGCTGGCCGCGATTCGCAGCAATTCATTCTCATCCACCTTTCCGTTGCTCAGGCGGATATCCGTAAGCGCAGGCTGCCCTTTGGTCACTGTGCCGGTCTTATCCAGCAGCACCATGCTGATATCCGAAGCGCGCTCCAGCGCCTCGCCGGATTTGATCAGCACGCCCATTTCAGCGCCGCGCCCGGTGCCCACCATCACCGCCGTGGGCGTCGCCAAACCCATAGCACACGGGCAAGCGATAAGGAGGACGGCCGCGGTGTTGATCAGCGCGCGAGTGAAGCCCGCATTCTCTATGGCTCCTACCGGTGCAGGCACAAAGAAAAACCATGCGCTAAAGGTAACGAGAGCAATACCCAATACGGCCGGTACGAAGACAGCGGAAATACGGTCTGCCAATTTCTGGATGGGGGCTCTGCTGGCCTGAGCATCTTCCACCAGGCGAATGATCTGCGCCAGCGCGGTGGCTTTGCCCACCTTGGTGGCTTCGAAAACGAGGTGGCCCTGCTTATTGAGCGTGGCGCCGATCACCGTGTCGCCCGGGCTCTTGGCGATGGGCATCGATTCGCCGGTGATCATCGATTCATCGGCCGCGCTGCGGCCTTCCACCACCACGCCATCCACTGGGAACTTTTCTCCCGGCTTCACCACGACCATATCGCCCACTTGCACGTCGGCGCTGGGTATTTCGATTTCCTTGCCATCCCGCCTCACTCGCGCTAGTTTCGGTCGCAGGCCCATCAATTTGCGGATGGATTCCCCTGTTCGGCCCTTGGCGCCGGCTTCCAAGTACTTGCCTACACGAATCAGCGTGATGATCGTGGCTGAAGTTTCAAAATACCCGTGTCCGGGGAAAAACCCGAACAACGCGGCCACCGAATAGAAATAGGCCGCCGAGGACCCCATGGCCACCAGCACATCCATGTTGGCACTGCCGTTGCGTACGGACTTATAGCCATTGATGTAATAGCTGAGCCCAACATAGAATTGGACAACGGTGGCCAAGGCAAAGAACAGCCATTCCAACCACGGCGCCATTGCCAACCCCATGGGCATGAGACCAAAATCTCGGGCCATGGAGAGAAGCAGGAGGGGCAACGTCAAAATTACCCCGGTCCACATTAACCGTGCTTGCTTCTTGATTTCTGCTTTGCGTGCTTCGCGCTCGGCGTCCTCGGCCTCCCCGCCCTGCTCTAGCACCTCGAAGCCGGCGGCCTTCGCCGCCTGGCGCAGGTCTGCCTGGCTCACAATCGTCGGCACGTAGCGGACGCGGGCGCGTTCGCTGGCCAGGTTTACCTGGGCTTCCAGCACGCCATCGATGCCCGTAAACACCTTTTCCAGGCGCTGAGCGTCATTGACATCATCAAGTTCTTCGAATGCCAGGTCAGCCTCGCCCGTGGCGAGATCGTAGCCAGCTTTGCGAACGCGCTCTAACATAGTGGCTAGATCGGCCTGCTTGGGATCAAAATCGACTGCCGCCCGCTCCGAGGAAAGGTTAACTTGCGCATTCAACACCCCCGGTACCTTTTTGAGGTTGCGCTCCACAGTTGAAACGCAATTGGCGCAGGTCATGCCCGTAATAGGCAGGTTGTATTGTTTGGTATCAGGCATACGTCTCCATTTGTTTTGAAGGGCATTTAACGCTTCCATAGGAACAAAATACGCAGCAATCGCCCTTCTTTGGTCTTACCATCTCTGCACAATTTGTGCATCGATAAAAAAATTGGCAGGCATCCACAGGCATGATTTCTTCCTTTACATATCCACACTTAGGGCACGTAATAACCGAAATGAACTGGATGCCCTGATGTGTCATGGCCGTCCCTTGATTTTTGCCGGATCAGCAACTACCTGCCCGCCGCGCACCGTACCTCCGATCACCAAACCCGCGCTCACCAGCACGACGTTCTTGAAGATGTATTGGCCTTCGAGGGTCGGTGCATAGGGGAATACATTGAACACTTCGCCTGGGAACAAAAAGATCGGGGTCACCGTGCCCAGCATTTGCACCCACAAGAGCAACAAAGTGATGCGCAACTGGAATCCGCTAAGTAACCCGATGCCGATCAGACATTCCCAAACCGCCAGGATGAAGACGGCGGTGGATGCCGGGAGCAGCCCGAATGTAAGCTGCGCGATGGTGCGTGCCGCCAGGTCCTCCGCCGGGCTTAACCCCGGGAAGAGCTTAAGGGCCCCGAACCAAAGGAAGACTATCCCCAAGCTGAGGCGCAGCAACAGGATCCCATAGCGCGCCATCCAGCCGGTTAGGGCACTGTCGATCCGCTCAAAGATTTGACGCAAGGTCTTCATATGGCACCTAGTTTCACTCCGCGCAACAACTGCGCATTGATTGCCACGATGACCGTGCTGGCAGACATGAGCAAAGCACCCACTGCCGGCGAAAGTAGAATGCCAGCCGCGGCCAGCACCCCGGCCGCCAGGGGAATTGCCACAACATTGTAGCCTGTAGCCCAAATCAGGTTCTGGACCATTTTGCCATAGGTAGCCCGGCTCAACTCGAACACCTTCAATACGTCTACCGGGTTGCTATTCACCAGAATAATGCCGGCGGATTCGACGGCCACATCCGTGCCGCTGCCGATGGCGATGCCCACATCCGCGCGCGCCAGAGCCGGGGCATCGTTGATGCCATCCCCCACCATCGCTACGCGCTTGCCTTGTTTCTGCAGCTCGGCGATCTTCTGGTCTTTATGCTCCGGCAGCACCTCGGCAAACACCAACGTAATGCCCAATTCGTTGGCAACGGCCTGGGCCACCTCCTGGCTGTCCCCAGTGATCATGGCGACTTCGACGCCAAGTTTCTGCAGCCGCTTCACCACTTCGGCGCTTTCCAGGCGGACCACATCGGCTACGCCAATGGCCGCAACGATCTTGTTCTCTACGATCAGGTAAACGACAGTCTGAGCCTTTTCGCCGGCCGCTTTGCCAAAGCCTTCAACTCCGGCGCTAGCTTTCAATTTCAGTTTCTCCAGCAAACGCGGGCCGCCAAGATAGACTTGTTTGCCATCACTGGCCGCTCGCACGCCATGACCCTTAATAGCCTCGAAATCGCTGACCTTCGGTAGGGGAAGGCCCTTGTCCTCCGCCGCGCGCCGCACAGCCTGGGCTAGCGGATGTTCCGAGTCGCCTTCCACCGCCGCGGCCAATCCCAATGCGCTATCTGTTTCCCAATCATCAAAGGCCATTATGTCCACGACCCCCATTTCCCCTTTGGTCAGGGTTCCGGTCTTATCGAAGACGACTACATCGATCTCGCGCGCCTCTTCAAGTGCCAACCGGTTCTTGACCAACAGGCCGTTCTTGGCCGCCTGAGTCGTGCTGATGGCCACCACCAACGGCACCGCAAGCCCTAAGGCATGCGGGCAGGCGATGACCAACACGGTCACCACGCGCTCCAGGACGAACGAGTCGAGGCCTTGGGCCAACGTCCAGGCAACGCCGGTTACCAAGGCAGAAGCTAGCGCCAAGTAAAACAGCCAGCCGGCCGCCCGGTCTGCGAGGATCTGCGTGCGCGACTTGCTACTTTGTGCCTCCTGCACCAACCGCAGGATCCCGGCCAGCGCGGTGCGCTCTCCGGTGGCAGTCACCTTTACGCGTAGACTGCCATCGCCATTGAGCGCGCCAGCAATCACCTTATCGCCTTTAACCTTATCGACTGGCTTGGATTCTCCGGTAATCAAAGCCTCGTTCACCGAGGATGAGCCCTCAACCACTTCGCCATCGACAGGAACATTGGCGCCTGGGCGCACCAAGACAATATCGCCTTCGCTTAACTGCGAAACCAAGACTGTTTCGGCGTTCCCATCCTTGCCCAAGCGATCCGCTTCATCCGGCATCAGCTTGGCCAGTTCGTCCAGGCTGCCAGAAGCCTGGCGCACGCTGCGCATCTCGATCCAATGGCCGAGCAGCATAATATCGATCAGTGTGACCAACTCCCAGTAGAAACCTTCGCCCAGCCCGAAGAGGAAAGCCGCCAGGCTATAAATGAAAGCGACCGTGATGGCCAGACTGATTAGCAGCATCATGCCCGGCTGTCGCTGTCGCACTTCCGGCACCGCCATTTGCAGGAAGGGAAGCCCTCCGTAAGCGAAAACAATACCTGCAAATATAGGGGCAACCAAGGCGTCACCCGAGAAGCTGGGCATCGAGAAGCCCAGCCACTCTTGGATCATCTCACTGAATAATAGAACCGGAATGGATAAGAGCGTCGAGATCCAGAACCGTTGCCGGAAAATATGCTCGTGGCCGCTGTGATCTATATGGGCGCTATGAGTCTCATGCCCCGCGTGATCGTGCTCGTGTTGCGGTGGACGCGCGTGCCCATGAGACTCGCCGTGCCCGTCATGGTGGCCAGAATGGCCCGCATTCCCTGCATGCAGCTGATGCTCTTGTTTTTCTTCTTTGGTGGTGGATCGTTTTTTCTTCATAGGAGCGCCGGATCTGTACAGATAACGCTAAAAGCCTAGGAACCTATAAGCAGCCTGGAGCCGCGAATAGCTCCAAGCTGCACCATGTTGTTATCGACTGAGGTCTTTTTTCATTTGCTCGTATTCTTTGCGCGTCAACTCCCCGCGGGCGTAGCGCATGTCTAGAATATCCCGGGCCGTCAAAGAAGATCCGGCCCCGCTGGCGCCAACCATGGCGCGCACCACCCACACGATCAGCAGGATCAGTCCGATCCAGAACAGCAGCATGACAAGCCACCCCCAGCCACCCATCATGCCTCCCCAGCCCCCAGTCATCCAGTGTCCAAACATTGAGCCTCTAATTTTCTAGGCCGATCTTCAGGCCTGTACCGGGTAATCGATTTCCCGCAACGTGGCCTTGAGTTTTTCGTCCGTCGCCGGCGCGTCGAAACGTACCAACACTTTCCGCTCTCCCAGGCTGGCCTTCACCGCCTCAACACCCGGGATCTCCCCGAGTTCGGTCTCGATCGTGTGCAGGCAATGGTCGCAATGGATCTTGGGGACGTTATAAACAACGGTGTTCATTCTTTCTCCTTTTTATATAGCGGTCATACCTTGGTAGCCGCTTCGTAGACTTGGGCGATCTCGTTGATCACCCGTTCGCGTTCGGCGGCATCTTCGCCGCGCACCGCGGTGATCACGCAGGAATGCATATGCTCTTCGAGGACCTGCTGGCTAACCTTGTTCAAGGCCGATTGCGTAGCCTGGATCTGGCGGATCACGTCGATGCAATATTCACCTTGCTCCACCATACGCTGGATACCCCGGATATGGCCTTCGATAGTCTTCAAACGTTTTAGCAGGGCTTGGTTTGCATTTTCCATCTCATCTCCTGACCCCTCCCCAGGGGGGTGGGTATACCTGAGCATAGCCGTCTATTTGACTTGTGTCAAGGTACAAAAATCCCGGGCCACATGCCCGGGATTTTTCGGCAACCATTGAGAGAAAGTGGGGTTACTCAAGCGACTCGACCAGCGCTTGCTGCAAGACTTCTCCCTCCACGTAACCCCGCCATTGGTCCAGGATGGTGCCATCCTCAGCCAATAGGAAAAAATGCGGTTGATAGATATAGCCGAGCTGGTCTTGCAACGCCCTGGTGGCAGGATCGTCCCGGTCCAGATAAACGAAGTTCACCTGGTCTCCATAGAGGTTCTCTAAACCGTGCACCGTGGGCGCCATGGCTTTGCACACTGAGCACCAGTAGGCAAAGAACTCCACGAATTGCACCTGCCCCGACGCAAGAATCACGGAAGAAGGTTCGGTTGCATGAAAGACCGTCCCGCCGAGTGGGATGGATGGCAGCGACTCGTCCTCAGTCGAGGCCAAATTGGCCTCCACATCAAAATCGCCCAAGGGAACCTCTGAGCTCGAACAGCCCAGCAGAAAAAGCATCAGAACGACAGGGAAGATTACAGACCGATTCTGTACCATCGCAAAAATAATAACCCTGGCGCGGACTCATATGCACGGTCTAGTCACCCTCTCTAACTCAATCTTAATCCGGGTGGAAGGCAGTAGAATAACTACATGGATCTTACTGGGAAGACCGTACTGATCACCGGCGCGGCTGTGCGCGTGGGCCGAGTTATGGCCAAAGCCGTTGCCCAGGCAGGGGGCAATGTTGTCATCCATTACGGAAGTTCGGACCGTGATGCAAAAAACCTGAAGCGGGAAATTGAAGCTCTTGGCGCCAAAGCGTATTTGCTACAAGCCGATTTCGAAAATCCTGAACAATCCGCCCAGCTCATCCAGCGCTCTCAGGAATTTGGCGCCCTTTACGCGCTGGTGAACAGCGCCTCCATCTTCGAGAACCTCGACCTGCAAAACACGAACCTCGAAAACTGGCAGCGCCACCTGGATATCAATCTCACCGCCCCTTTCCTTTTGAGCCGGGCCTTTTGGAAAGCGGCCCAAGCTTCCGGGCAGGAAGGGCGCATCGTGAATATCCTGGATTGGCGCGCCCTGCGGCCCGGCGCGGATCACCTGCCCTACACTGTCAGCAAGGCCGCTCTGGCCGCGCTTACCCAATCGCTGGCGGTCGCCATGGCTCCCCGAGTCATTGTGAATGGCATCGCTTTCGGAGCCATCCTGCCGCCTTCCGATGGCGGGGTATCTAAGAATCTGCTGAAGCATATACCCGCCGGGCGTTGGGCGGAGTTAGACGAGGTCGGCCAGACGCTCCTCTTCCTTCTCACCGGCCCTCGATACATCACGGGGGAAATCGTCTATTTAGACGGAGGGAGGCATTTGGTTTAGGGCCATGGACAAGATCATCATCAATGACCTTTTGGTACGCGGCATTATCGGCGTAAATGATTGGGAACGCCAGAACCCGCAGGCTATATTGATCAACGTGGAGATCTCTGCGGACCTGAGCAAAGCTGGAAAAACCGATAAGCTGAGTGACAGTATCAACTACCGCACAGTTACCAAGAAGATCATCGCCCGGGCCGAGAAAGCCCAGCGCTGGACCGTAGAATCCCTGGCAGCAGATATCGCCGCTATCTGCCTGGAAGAGCCGGGTGCTCTGATCGTGCGTGTCCGCGTAGAGAAGCCTGGCGCGTTACGCTTTGCCCGTTCGGTCGGCGTGGAAATTGAACGGAATAAGGCCCCCGGACTGATTTTATAATTACAAAGAAAAAGAAAGTCTAGAAGGCTGCAACGATATTTTGGACCAAGGCATTAACGATCCCGTTGCCTAGCAAGGAGAATGCCCCCAATAGGAAAAAGGCCACTAGCACGAGTATCAGCACATATTCCACCACCCCCTGGCCGCTTTCGTTATGAACAGGAACTGTTAGAGGGTTCATAGATCTCCAATCCTCGTCCGCGACATAAGATATATTACACTCAGCACATTTTCCCTGCGCATTATTTTGATGGTTCATAATTAGAAGTGGAGAGGTTCAGCTCCACGCGAAATGCTGTCCAGGAATTCCTGGCGCGTTGCCGGGTTGCTGCGGAAGCTGCCCACCATCGTGGACGTGGTCATGCGCGCATCGTGCTTTTTCACGCCGCGCATCATGGAGCACATGTGCAGTGCCTCCACGACCACGCCGGCGCCCAGTGGGTTCAAGGCGCTGCACAGGAAATCAGCGATCTGGTGTGTCATCCGCTCCTGCACTTGCAAACGGCGCGAAAACAAGTCGACGATGCGTGGGATCTTGGACAGGCCAATCACCCTCCCCTGTGGGATGTACGCCACGTGCGCTCTTCCCATGAACGGAAGCAGGTGATGTTCGCACAGGCTGAAAAACTCGATGTCGCGTACTAGGACCATGTCATCGTAATCGACGTCGAAAAAAGCATTATTGACCAACTCGACTGGATTGGTCCGGTAGCCGGCCAATAGCTCTGTGTAAGCCTGGGCAATCCGCTCGGGTGTCCGGACCAGTCCCTCGCGGCCGGGGTCCTCACCGATGGCGGTTAGGATTTGGCGTACCGCCTGCTCGATACTAGGGTGGTCGATTTCCGAACCGAGCAGCTCAGCCGCTTGGTAGACTTTAACATTGTTATTCATTGGTTTCCGCACCCATCGCCATGCTCAGGCAATCTCCGTATCGATCAGCCCATAGTTGCCATCGCCGCGCTTGTATAACACGCTCACGCACCCGGCATCCATGTTGTAGAAGATAAAGAACTGGTCGTGTCCAACTTGCTTCATTTGTTCCACGGCCTCCGCAGCGTTCATCGGGTAGAGCACGAATCGCTTGCGGCGGGCAATCTCCGCAGGCGGTTCCTGGGCATACACGGCTTCCAATTCGGCAAGTTCACCTTCCGAACGGTCTAGCTTCTTCGCCTTGCTTTCGAAGTGCTTTCCCTTGTAGCGTTCCATTTGGCGCTGGATCTTATCCAGCGCGGCATCGAACGCCGAGTGAACTTGGTCCGTCCGCTCCTCGGAGCGGAGGACGAACCCCTTGCCCTTTAGCGTGATTTGTACCTTGTAGCGGTCGTCGGCCGCCCGCTTGGCTTTCCGGTATACAAGATCCACCCGGACAGTCTCCACCCCGTCCATATATCGGTCAAGTTTCTCGGCCTTCTTTTCTACGTAATCATTCAAAAGCTGGTCGATCTTCACCTCGCGGCCGAAAATTTCTACTTTCGCAACCATGATCGTCTCCTTAGGTGTAACCTATCTTACCAAACTCCCCCTCATCCTCAAACAAGGCGCGCGCCAGTGTGAGGCCATATATGCGCCCGGCTCCCGCATCCATCAACGCCTGAGCTGCCGAATCCAGTGTGGCGCCCGTGGTCATAATATCGTCCAGCAGCAATACATCCCTTCCCCTCAATGGAGTAGGGTCTGCCACAAACGACCCATGCAGGTTTTTCCAGCGTTCAGCAGCATTCAGCTCAAATTGCGGCAAGGTGTCGTGCTTTCGCACCAGCACGTTCTCTGCAGCGCGAATTCCGGCCGCCATGGCAAAAGGGGCGGCAAGCAGATCGACCTGGTTGTAACCGCGTTCTTTTTTCCTTTTAGTTCCCAATGGTATGGGAATCACAAAGTCTATATCCCAGTCCTGCTGGCGAAATGCCTGCAACAGATAATTGGCAAGGGCCTGGCCAAGCTCCTGGTTTCTACGGTGTTTTAGGCTCAAAATAGCTCGGCGCAGTTCTCCGCTATACACTCCCCAGGATCGCGCCGCTGTGAACACATACCGATTGGCTCGACAGGCTACGCAGTTCCCCTCACTCGATCCAGGCAATCCGCAAACATTGCAGACAGGCCCACTGATGATCCTTGCCTTGCCGGCACATTGGTCACACCACACCTCGCCCACCCGCCCGCAACCGGCGCAACGCGGAGGAAGCAGCCAATTCAGCGCAGTGGTGTAGGCTTGTTTCACCTGCCGTGATACAGGATTCCCCATGAGGTAGAGGGTTAGAAAATCACGCCTGAGCTAATGATCTGCAGAATAGCGGGTCCCAACAATATGATCACAATGGTCGGAAAAATCAGAAAGACCATCGGCAACAGCATCTTGACAGGGGCGCGCTGGGCATTTTCTTCTGCCCTTTGGCGCCGACGCACGCGCATAGCGTCGGCCTGCACTCGCAGCACTCTGGCCATACTCACGCCCAGTTGCTCGCTCTGGATGACAGCCGCAACAAAGCTGTCCATCTCCGGTATCCCCAGCCGATCAGACATATCGCGCAGCGCCTCGCGGCGCAGCTTCCCCAATTGGATCTCCTGCAAAACCCGCGCAAACGAAGCGGAAAGCGCGTTGTCCCACTTCTCGATCACTTTTTTCATCGCAGCATCGAATCCCAACCCGGCTTCCACGCAGATAGTCAATAAGTCCAGAGCATCGGGCATGGCATTCAAAACCAGCCTCTGGCGACGTTTGATATTCCGGTCCAGCATCAGGTTGGGTAAGAAAAAGCCAACCACGGTGAAGACGCCGATGATCAGCAGATTATTCAGAGAGAATACCGAGGAGCCGGAAGAGAAAGAGAATGCGAAAAACATCAAAATGCCAAGGCCCGCGCCAAAAATGAAGCGGGAAGCTAAAAATACCGTGGGCTCCAGCCAGCGCGGGGCACTCGCCATATCCAGGCGGCGGCGTGTTTCTACAATCGCGTTTTGCGGCGTAAATCTTTGTGCCAGCTCACCAAACCGCCGCGCTGCGGGATAGACCACGCGCTCCATGAATGGCTGCGAGAGTTCGATTTCCTCAAGGCTGGCCACCTCGCCGCGTTCGGCATATTCGGCCAGGCGGGCCGTCAGGGGATCGATACCCGCCCGTTCGCGCAGGCCGATCACCACTAGGGCGACCGCGGCCCCGACGACAACGAGCAGGATGAGGATGCCTATCCAGAACATGTTTTCAGTCGAAAGGACTAGATTTCCACGTTGCCCAACCGATTCAGGACAAAGTATCCTGTGACCAACATGATCCCTGCAACGATCAACATGGAAATGCCGCAAATCGCCGGCTCTGCGAAGAACTGCAGGATATAGTCCCGGTTCAGGCCCCAAAGGACCAGGGTAAGAATGATTGGCATCACGGCCAGGAACCGTCCCGAATAAGCCACTTGCGCCGTGGCGGCACGAATCTCGCCTTTGATGCGCACTCGTTCGCGGACGGTGTAGGAGATGGTGTCCAGGATCTCCGCAAGGTTTCCACCGACCTCGCGCTGGATATTGATCGCCGTAACCGCTAGGTCGAGGTCATCGCTGGCAATACGCCGCTCCAGATTTTCCAAGGCGCCTTCCATAGGCACACCCAGCTGCATCTCCTGGACCACACGGCGAAACTCGTCGCTGATCGGAGACGGCAATTCCTGGCTAACAGCTTCCATGGCCTGGAGTGCCGAAAAACCGCTGCGCAGACTGTTGACCATCAGATTGAGCATATCCGGAAGCTGCTCATTGAACTTGCGCAGGCGCTGAGCCTGCTGGCGGCGAACAAAGACACGCGGGAGAAATAGACCGACGATGGCGCCAATTACGCCGAGCAGAATCGACCCACCGCCAAAAAAATAGCCAATAACACCCGCCGCCGCGCTTGAAATGATAATGAGGGCAACATATTCCCCAGTTTTGAATTTCATATCTGCCTGCGCCAGATCCCGGGCGATTCTTTCACCGAAATTGGTTGATTCCACCCTCTTTGTGATCCAGCTAGTCAGTATCGAAGTGCGGACCTTTTCCTCGACCTCACCTTTAGGTTGATCTTTTTCTTGTTCGAGATATCGCTCGAGGCGCTGGTCAACAAGGGACTTTTCTGTCCTTAGCGTAACGAAGATCCCCACCACCAGAGCGACTACCGCAATGATGATGCCTATCCAGAGATATGGAAGCATCCCTCAATCCTCTAGAACCGCGGTCGCTGTCCCAACCCGAAAATGGTCGCCGGGACGTGGATTCCCGCGGCTTCCAGGAGGCCCATAAATATAGGTCTCAATCCGGTCGAGCGCAATTGCCCGATCACTTTACCGTTCTCGAACCCAGTCTGCTCGAAAACGAACAGGTCTGTGAGTGTGATGACTTCACCTTCCATCCCGACGACCTCGGTGATATTAGTTACCTTGCGACTGCCGTCCCGTAAGCGATCAACATGCACAATCAAATTGACCGCCGAGGCGATCTGCTCGCGGATGGCTCGCACGGGAAGGTCGTATCCGGCCATCAAAGTCATTGTCTCGATGCGGGAGATCACGTCGCGCGGGCTGTTGGCGTGTGCGGTCGTCATGGAACCCTCGTGACCGGTATTCATGGCCTGGAGCATGTCCAGCGCCTCCCCGGAACGAATTTCGCCCACGATAATGCGGTCGGGGCGCATGCGCAACGCGTTCACCACGAGCTGCTGGGCGCTGATCTCGCCTTTACCCTCAATATTCGGCAGCCTTGTTTCCAAGGTGACCACGTGCTCCTGGCGGAGCTGCAATTCAGCCGCATTTTCAATCGTCACGATGCGCTGGTCGTGGGGAATAAATCCCGACAACACGTTCAGCAAAGTCGTCTTACCGGAACCAGTGCCGCCAGAAATCACGATGTTGAGATTGGCCTCGACGCAAGCCTTCAAGAACACCATCGCGTCTTGAGATACCGAGCCGAACTCGATTAGTTGCTCGATCGTGATCGGGTCCTTGGAGAACATACGAATAGTTAGAACAGGGCCTATCAAGGAAACCGGCGGGATCACGGCGTTCACACGTGAACCATCCGGCAGGCGGGCGTCGACGTAAGGGCTGGCCTCATCCACGCGCCGGCCCAGCGGTGCTACGATGCGATCGATAATGCGCATTACATGCTCATCGCTCTCGAACTTCACCGGCACGCGGAATAATCTACCGCCGCGCTCGACATAAACATGCTCAAATCCATTAACCATGATCTCGGTAACAGTCGGGTCGGATAGGATAGATTGCAAAGGGCCGAAGCCCAGGATTTCATCAGTAATGGAATCCAGCAAACGCTGGCGCTCAGGGCGCGTGAGGACAATATTCTCTTCAGCCAGGATCTGTTCAAAGAGGCTTTGGATAGTCCCGCGAACCTCCCCCAATTTGCTCATATCCATCGCCGGGTCGATCTCAGCGAGGAGGCGGTTTTGCACCCGGGTCTTTAGGTCCTTGTACGAAGAGCGAACGCCTGGAGAAGCATCCTCCCGCCGCGTCCGCAGGTTGGTCAATCGCCCGCTTTCACTCGTAGTGCTTGCAGGTTTTTTCCCGATGTTAGGGGTTGTCGTTTTTTGCGGATCTTCAGGTTGTCCACGTTCCAACCTTCGCATCAACGACATAGGTCAAATTCCTTGCTCACGCAGCTTCCATTTCGGATTGCGGCATTGATTTCAATTTGCTCGTCACTTTTGCGGCCAGCTCCTGAATGGCCTTTGCACTGGGGGAATTCTGGCCCCGCAAGACAAAGGGTTCGCCGCGGTCCATGGCGGGAATGATAAGTTTTTCATCCATCGGAATGACTAGGTCAACTTCCTTCTTGAAATTATCTCGCACCCGCTCCGGGGTGATGCTGCGCCGTTTGTCGAACCGGTTCATTACCAACATGATTTGGTTTCGAGAGATGCCCAGGCCATCGGCAAGATCGAGAAAAAGGCGGGCGTTCTTGATGGAGGGAATATCTTGCGTGATGAGCAAGATAAGCAGGTCAGTGGTATCCAGAACAGCCAACGTGAGTTCGTTCAACAGCGAACTGGTGTCCACCAATACATAGGGATAGGTGCGGGCCAGGTATTGCACGACGGCTCTCAATTGAGTTCCGCTCACGGAGTCAGCATGTTCCGGGCGCATGGGCGCCGCCAGAATGTGGACCCCCGATGCCTCGTGCCGGATCATTACTTCCGCCACGACTTCCCGGTCCAGTTCTTCTGCGCGCGGGGCTAGATCGGTCACGTTGTTCCGCCCCTGCTCATTGAAGAAAAACGATAAATCGCCAAACTGCAGGTTTGCATCCACCGCCGCGACAGCTGGGCCTTGTTGCTTCAACAGCACTGCCAGGTTGGCCGTCACCGTCGTTTTGCCTGTTCCACCCTTCGGGCTGAAAACGGTGACCACATGGCCCTGGTCACCTGGGATCAGCGTGCCGCTCCCCTTGCCGCCGCTGCTGGGGCCGGCGAACCCCGTGGACATCTTTTCTTTTTCGGTGCGCGCCACGCGGCCAGCGCGGTGGATCGCTGCGGTCAACTCGTCGATATCGATCGGCTTGGTAAGAAAATCTCGCGCCCCTGCCAGCATGGCACGCCGCATGTAATTTGAATCACCCTGGACGGACAAGATGACGATCTGGGTGAAAGGAACTTTTTTGCGGATCGCCTCCGTGGCCGTGATGCCGTCCATATCCGGCATATTGATATCCATCAACACCACGTCGGGTTGGGTTTCTATGGCAAGTTCGAGGCCTTCAGCTCCGCTGCGCGACGCGCCGACAACTTCGACATTCGCATCGAATTGGAGCAACTTGCGGATGTTCTCGCGGGTTTCCGCGACATCATCCACAATCAGTACGCGAATCTTGTCTTCTTGAGCCATTTTGAGAACGGACCGTTTCGTCCAGCCTACTGCGGCGGCTGCGGCAGCACATCCTGTTGGGTCGGCGACTGCAGGGAATCGATGCGTGGCTCCAGGCCATAAGGTAGCTTGGTGGGCACGGGGATATTGTAAGTAGTCAGCAGGTATTCCAACGTCACCGCCTCGGTGGTCGCGATGCTATCGTCGTTGGCCGATCGCAGCGCCAGCGTCAACTTGGCGCCAGCATACACCAGGTAATTGAGGGTGATAGCGTCTTGGGGGGTTACGATCAGAGTGATTAAGTCCGGCGGTGACTTGAGGACCGTTGTCTCGCCGGTATCGCTGGTAACCGTGGTCCCATAAACGTTCTGGACTTCCTCACCATTTTCATCTGTAAAAAGGAAGTTGCCTACATGGAGGACCACTACATTTTGGAGCAAAGTCTGGCTTACCAAGCGCGGGCGCTGGGCCTCGGAAGGCACCACGTAGAAAGGCTGCCCCAGCGCTTCGTCGAAGATACCCTGGCCTTGCGGTGAAGTCGCTCCGCCGTTGACAATTTGGGCTGTCAGCACATTGAGCAATGGATCCACGATGAGCTGCGAAGAGGCCTGATCGGCCGTCTCGGAACCAGAGACCACTGCCTCCCCAGGCGCAAGCACGCCTGCTGTGTTATTAGGGAGTTGCGATTGAAAATTACTATCGACGTCAACCAGTAAAAGGGTGGCAATCACATTGATATGGTCCCCCGCTCGCAGGCCGTAGGCCAGGCTCGAGAATCGATTAATAGGAACAGGAAAGGCCACCATTCCTGGTGGAATGAGCAGTGAGGTGTCCGACCCGCCGGATGAGACTTCGCTGGCAGAACCAACGACCATACTTGTGAGCAGGGGCTGGTCCGGTTCCAGGTCATAGCGAGCCAACCTGCCAATCGCTTCGCTCGTGTTCAGGATCATGCTGGCCGTGGTCAGATCCGCCGGAAAGGGCCGGTAACCGATGGCGTCGGCTGTGATCAGTCCTCCGCGCGGAATGGACTGTGTAACAAAGACGATATCGGTTGTTTGCGGAGCGCCGTCCTGGGGCGGCGCCGCATTCAATTGGAATACGGCGTACAGGGCTACCAAGCCCAGGATGAGCACAATCGACACAACGATCAATAATCTTCCCAATCGCATAGTGCATCCCTTTCATGCAGAAGTTTTCCGACGTCGACAACACCGGCAGCCGGCGCGCGGGGGATTTGAGCAAGTCTACCTGATATCAAACGACTCTGCCACAAATGCTGCTCAGCTCTTTGAATCGGCTCTTAAACTGCGTAGCCCTGGGGAGACCCAGGGCTACGTTGGTAGCTGATAAATATGCTAGATGGCGGCGACGATATTGAACACGAAGTTCATAATCGTGCTCCCAAGCAGTTGCCACGCAACAATGCCCACGATGACAACCAGCACCAGAATCAAAACATATTCCACCATCCCCTGCCCCTTTTCGTTAGGAAAAAACATTGGTCAGTTCCTCCTTTCGATGTGACTATCCGCGCGGGCGCGGATGTAGCCTAATTATAGAGATATGGCCCTCACAAGCAATAGAAATAAGGTACTAATCGCCTAGCGTTTTGCCTGTACCTTACCTTCTGCAGGCACCGTAAAGCTGAACCGGGCGCCCTTACCGACGGCGCTGTCCAGGTCAAATCCGCCCCCCAGCATCTCCATCCGCTCCCGGATGGCCTTGATGGTCAATTCGGCCTCGGACGGTATCGCGTGCGGGTCGAACCCGCGGCCATTGTCTTCCAGGTTGGCGCGCACCAGGCGCTCACCGATATCCAATTGGACCTTGATGTTGCTCGCCTGGGTGTGCAGGGAGCCATTGCTGAGTAACTCCTGGATGGCGCGAAAAACAATAACCTCCAGATAGGATTCCAGCCTGCGTTCGGAACCCGTAACGCTGACATTGATCTCGATCCCCATTTTTTCCGCCAAATAGTTTGCATAGCGTTTGATGGTGGGAACCAGACCCAGATCATCCAGCATCATCGGACGCAGATCGAAAATAAAGTCGCGAACCTTTTGGAAGGTGCTGGACGCGGCCTCTTTGAGGCTGTTCAATTCCTGGCGGGCTTTGTCCTGGTCCACCTCGAAAAGCCGCACGGCGATCTCGGTTTGCAAAATGAAATTGGAAAGCGCCTGAGCCGGGCCATCGTGCATTTGGCGGGAGAGCCTCTGGCGCTCGGATTCTTGCGCCTGGGTCATGATTTCAATGGAAGCATGCGGGTTGCGCCCGTCCTTCTCCTGGGGAGCGCCAGCCTTGCTTGCCTCCCGTACTCTCTTCAGAATCTGACCCAGCCGCTCCAGGTGATTGCGGTCGCTGGTAAGTTTCTCCAATTGGCCGCGCATCACCACCAGCCGCTGTTGCGCCTCCAGCGCCGCGTCGTAGGCCGCGCGCACATCGGCGGCCGGCACCTCTTCGATCTGCAGCTGCACTTGCTGTAGGTGGGCGTTGATAGTGGCGTTGCGCTGCGTGAGCTTCTCCACTTCACCCTTGCTCTGGTCCAGGAGCAGGTCGATTTCTTTCAGTTCGCGTTCAGTCTGGGTTATTTCCTGTTCGAGATCATCTAAAACCGCTTTGGCATCCTGTTGCAACTGTTGATCCTTTATAGTCTTTGCAGCTGGCAAGGTCTACTCCTGGGACTTGAGCTGATCCTCAGTCTTGGGTTGATTTTCAACTAAGCGCACCCAGCCTCGTCGCAAGGCGTACACGGCGGCCTGGGTGCGGTCTTCTACGTTCAGCTTGCGTAAAATCGCCGTTACGTGGTTCTTAACCGTTTGGTGGCTAATTTCCAGCGATGTCGCAATTTCCTTATTGCTCAAGCCGCGAGTAACGCATTCCAAAACTTCCATCTCTCGACCGGAGAGCGGCTCGAACGGAGCCCCCGGGTCGCTGAACGCGCGGGCCGAAGTCGCCGTGCGGTCCATAAGCCAGCGCTCCAGACCGTATTCATCCAACACCTGGTCGCTTACTACAAAGTGGCCAACTGCGGCAGACCGCACGATATCCACAAGCCGGAGGGGGTCGATGTCCTTAACGCAGTAGGCGTACGCGCCGGCTGACATGGCATGCACCGCCTGAGAACTATCGTCATAAGCAGTCAATAAGATCACCCGCGTAGGGCTTTTGGCGTCTTTCAGTTGGCGGGTCAGTTGTTGCCCATTGAAATCAGGCAGATTCACATCGACAATGGCGACTTGTGGTTCCAGCCGCTTGATGATGTCCAGGGCTTCGAGGCCATTTGAGGCCTGGCCCAGCACGCGCAAATCCTTCTGCAGGGAAAGGATATCCACCACTCCCTGGCGAAAGATCGGGTGGTCGTCTACCACCACGACTGTGATTTTTGCCATCTAGCCTCTGTAGGTGACTCCGGCCTTCCTATCGGCAGATTTTAAGGAGTATAGCATAGGCAAAAATCACAGGCAATCGAGCGGGGAGATGCAATCCTAGCGTGCCGCCGTGGCCCACATATTCAGCCCGAACTCAAAATAGCCGAAGCGTACTCGGTCCATCTCGAAACCCGCCCGCCCGAAATACCATCCCAGCAGCGGCAATGTATAGGCAAAGACGTGTTCTTTTATCTCCTCGGCGCTGACCAACCCCCAGCGGGCCATGCGGCGAAGCAAGCCATCCGACCAGGCAGCCGGGGTGGTGATGATCACCCGCCCTCCTGGCTTTAAAGCTCGGTGGGCTTCTTTGAGCAATTGCTCCAAGCTGGACGGGTTGAGATGCTCGGCTACGGCCAACATGGTCACAATGTCAAAATAGGAGCTCTCAAAAGGAAGCCTCGGGCTGCTGTTCAGGTCCAAGGTATGCCATTGGATATCGCCACCCTCAATGGAGGGAGGGAGCTGGTCGATGGCAAATTTCTCTCTAAATGATGTATGGGCGAGGAAATAAGGATAAGAGCCGCATCCAATATCCAGAATTCGCCCGCCGCGCAATTCTGGAGGGATGAGCCGATTAGCCTTCGCCGCACGCTTGCGCGCCAAGAAGGGCTCCAGCAAACCCTTGCCCCGCGTATAGCCGCCCCGACTCTTGTCAGCCATCCAGGCTACCGTCCAAATAAAACCGAGACGTCATCCTCGTACAGTAGCTGCCAACCCTCGGCCTCCAGCAATCTCGTAAGCGGCCAGGTCGGCTCCAACAGCACTAGCCTCACGCCCCATCGGTCCAGTGCGGTCTGCCAACCTTCCTTGCCCTGAATTGTGTTCAACCATTGGGTAAGAATGCCATCATCATAAAGGTCGGTGCGCCCGTCAACGTAAACGGGGTAATCTCGCAATTCCCAGATGAGATAACCACCGAAATTATATGAGTTGAAAAGATTGCCGGGCGGTTGATGCTCTTTAATATATTCCACTGCGCCTATGGGTGATTTGTCTTTCGACGCCTCCAGGTTTGCTTCGCCCGGGTAAACCGAGGCGGCCCGCCCAACCACAGCCATGGCCAGCACCGCCAAAATTCCCGCATTCAACCAGGCCTGCCACCTGGCGGGTTGCGTCGCCTTGACTTTCTTCAAGCCGAACTTCTTGCGCAGCGCGGGCAACCAGCTCGCCGCATGCCGGCTCATTACGATGGGCGCGGCCAACGCGAACAGGGGGATGTTTCTGGCCGCAAGCAAGCCCATGTAACCCAGCACCGCCAGCAACAGGAAATCGGAGAGCGCTAGGCCAAGGCTCGCCGCGCCCAATAGGCCCAATGTGGTAATCAACATCCACGCGAACGGTTGCGCCTGAAGGATATGGAAATTCGGCGACTGCCATTCCTGAATATAGTCTTGCAACGCGCCGATGGAGACCGTTTCGAACGGGAACGTGAGCAATGCCGGCCCGGCCGGGTTGATGCAGGCCGCTACCAGCAATCCCAGGCTGGTCAGCACCAGGATCCCCAACCTGTTTTTGGCTTTAGCCGCCTCCTTCCTCGGCCCACGCCAGGCTGCAAATGCCCAGCCGATCACCTCGGCGACCACATAAATTCCCATTAGCAGAAAGCCCACCGCAAAGCCTGGGTGGCTGTTTGCCCACAGGATCATCAGCGGCGGCAGCCACACCAGGCGGTTTTTCCGTTCCCAGCGGAAATCTTCCAAGATCCAAAGAAATGCCGCGCTCAACACGAAACTGACCATATAAGGACGCGCCGCCCAGTAAATGCCTGATACGGTGACCGCTAGCACCATGATAAAAGCCCGCAACAAGGGCGGGCCGCTCATTGCCATGTATATGAAGACGAAGGCCAGGGTGACCATAGCGGCCACCCATATATTCAGGCCGCCGGCCCCAAAATTCCCATAAATGGCAAAGAGCTGAAGTTCCGAGAGCCAGGCCCCGCTTGGGTAGCGCCATTCCTCCCCCTCCCGAGTAAATGAGAATGAATCCGTCATTGGGACGGCCCCGCGCTCTACGATCAGTTCCCCGGTACGCAGCTGCCACCAGGTGTCTGTGTCCATTGAAAAACGCAGCCCCATGAAGAAGATGCTGAGGAACAGGACGCCCAATACCAGGTTACGGAAACTCATCGGGCCAATGCTAGCACATAAAGAGCTATGCCTATTCGCGTTTGTAAAAGCCTTTAATGAGACAGTCGCCCTCTTATTAAAGAAGCATTTTGGTCAAAAATCCGTCTTGGCACGCAGTCTGCACTGCTGTAAGGCGTGTCAAACAATTGCCTGTTGACTCTGCCTTTTGATTCGCTGTATATTGGACTCCACGAAGGGCCAAAGCTCCAGCAACGAGAAAGTGGTTGCTGGGCTTTTTGCGCCCAGCAACCAAAGCACCCCTTACGGGCGAGAAATCCTAAAAAACGGGCGTAAGTACGGTAGAATGTGAACAAGTGCTAAAAGACAAATTACTTGACGAACTAGTCGGGCGTGATGGCGACCCTGGCCGCGAAAGCGAACAAGACCATCCGGCAATCACTCGGCTCATCGAACTGGGCCGCAAGCAGGGTTATGTCACTATCGACGACATCCTGAACTTCTTCCCCGAGGCCGAACGGGACGTAGACAAGTTGGAGGAGGCCTTTGCCGCCTTATTGAGCGCCGGCATCGCCTATGTCGACAACCCCGACCTGATCGAGCCCAGCGAGACTGAACTGAGTCTCGATGAGGAGCCCGAAGAGGACGAAAAAGAGCTAAAGCAGCTACAAGAGGCCGATGACAACTATCTGGCTAACATCGATACAGATGACATGATCGGCCTCTACCTTAAAGAGGTAGGCAGAGTACCCCTCCTGACTGCCATCGAAGAGGTTCAGCTGGCCAAGCGCATTGAAAAAGGCCGCGTTTCCCGGGAAGTGTTAGCCTCCGGGCGCTTTAACGAAGAACAGCGACCCAGGCACCGCCGCCAGATTGAGGACGGTTGGGCAGCCCGCGAACACCTTATTACCGCCAATTCGCGCCTGGTTATCAGCGTAGCCAAGAAATATATGGGCCGAGGTGTGCCCTTCCAGGATCTCATCCAGGAAGGCAACATCGGCCTTATTCGAGCCGCCAAGAAGTTTGACTACCGCCGCGGCCACAAATTCAGTACCTACGCCACCTGGTGGATCCGCCAGGCTGTTACCCGTGCCATTGCCGATCAGGGGCGCACCATTCGCGTTCCCGTGCACATGGGCGACCAGATCAACAAGCTTCTGAGAGTGCAACACCAACTCACCCAGCGCCTGGGTCGCGATCCTTCAGTGGAAGAACTGGCCGGTGCCCTGGACGTGCATCCCAAGAAGGTTGAGAACATGATCCAGGTAGCCCGCCGTCCGCTTTCCCTGGAAACACCTACTGATGATGAAGAGGAT
>JBBEBI010000016.1:0-38113 GCA_040882365.1 Anaerolineales bacterium | reverse complement strand
AAGATGGCCGCTTCGGCGACCACTTCGGCGCCGGCTTTCTCCATCACGAGGCGCATGCCCTGCTGCGTGGAACCTGTGCTGATCACGTCATCCACCAGCACTACGCGGCCGCCACTGACCAGCTCGCGGTCCTTGGCATCCAGGTACAGGGTTTGCGGTTTGCCGGTGGTAATGGACACGGTTTGGGCGCTGACCGCCTCGCCCATGTAGGGTTTATAGGTCTTGCGCAGCACCGCGTAGGGCTTGCTGGTCTCTTCGGAGATCTTGTGGATGAGCGGGATGCTTTTGGACTCGGCGGTGACCAGCACATCGTAGCCGACGCCTTCAAGCAGTTTGGCCAGTTCGTGGGCGCAAGCGCTGACGAAGGGTGTGTCGCCCAGGATGTTGAGCAGGGCGATGGTAACGCCCGGCGCCACTTCCACCAGGGGCAATTCGCGTTTGAGGCCAGCAATCTCTACCGGGTACGTTTTAGCCATGGCGCTCCTTAATTTGCAGTTTGTGCTGCGCGGCGAAGCCGCGCGAACAACACTGCCGCGTTGCGAAGCAACGCACGTCATTATAATGGCGACGATGTCCCGGAAATTCGTTTTCCTTTTGCTCCTCAACCTGCTGGCCGCGTCTTGCGCGCCGCTGGGCGAAGCGGCGGTGCCGACTGAGATCGCCGAGAGCGACTGGCTGGCGGTTTACTTCAGCGACCCGAACGCGCCCGGCGCCGAAGAGTCCCTGGGCGGGCCGGATGAGCTAATGCAGGCGGCCATTGAGGAGGCGCGACTCACCATTGACATGGCCATTTACGACCTGAACCTATTCAACATCCGCGACGCGCTGATTGCCGCGGCGCAACGCGGTGTGGAAGTGCGCCTGGTGATCGAGAGTGAAAACTTCGCGCCGGAGGAATTGCAACCGCTGGCCGCGGCGGGTATCGCCATCGTGGGAGACGAAGACCCGGACCTGATGCACAACAAATTTACGGTCATCGACCACTACGAAGTGTGGACGGGATCGTTCAATTACACGCTCACCGACGCGTACGGCAACCGCAACAACCTGGTGCGGGTCAGATCTGCGGCGCTGGCAGAAAACTATCTTGTCGAATTCGAGGAGATGTGGGCCGGGCAATTTGGCAGCAACTCGCCGGCAAATACACTGCACCCGCGGCTGGCGATCAATGGAGATCTGGTGGAGACGTACTTCTCGCCGGAGGATGGCAACCTGGAGCATCTGATCGCTTTGGTGGATGGCGCCGAGGACAGCATCTATTTCCTGGCCTTCTCATTCACAACGGATGAGCTGGCGGATGCGCTACTGGCGGCGCAGGCGCGCGGCGTGGAGATACGGGGCGTGATGGACAACACGCAAGCCGCCCACCCGGCCAGCGAGTACCAGAGACTGGTGGACGGCGGGATGGCCGTGCGCATCGACGGCGAAGGTGGCAGCCTGCACCACAAAGTGCTGGTCATCGATGGAGCCATCGTGGTGACGGGGTCCTATAACTTCAGCGCCAACGCAGAAAACCGCAACGACGAGAACACGCTGGTAATACACAGCGCTGAACTGGCGTCTGAGTTCATAGAGGAATTCTGGCGCATCTGGGAATTGGCCTTACCTTGAACGCGTGGCTGTCTGCACTCATCATCCTGATCGCATTCGCGATCTACGGCGTATTGCACTCTATCCTCGCGTCCCAGCGCGTCAAAGACTGGGTGCAGCGCAGGTTTGGCGAGGGACTGGCGCACCGCGCCTATCGTTTGTTTTTCAATCTAGTTGGCGTGGTTACGCTGCTGCCCATACTATTCCTGGTGATCTGGCTGCCGGATTTGCCGCTATACGCCGTTCCATCGGCCCTGCGTCCCGTTTTTCTGGTGGGGCAGGGGATCGGTGTGCTGGTGCTGGCCGCGGCGCTCTCGATGACCGATGCGCTGGATTTCCTTGGGCTGCGGCAATTCACCGATCGGGACAAGGAGCCACAGTTGGTGACGGGCGGCGTGTATCGCTATATGCGCCACCCGCTTTACACCGGCAGCATGCTGGTGCTGTGGCTGGTGCCAGGGATGAGCGTCAATTGGTTCGCGCTGATGCTGGGCATTACGCTTTACTTCTATATAGGAGCGCTTTTCGAAGAGCGCAAACTGGAAGGTTATTTTGGCAAGGCATACCGCGATTACAAAGCGCGCACGCCGATGTTCCTGCCGTGGCCGCGCGGGTAGTAACGAGGTTCCAATAAGCGAGGCACTAGTCGCATGGGGATTCTGATCCAGTGCACCCGGTGGAAAATAGGAAAGCAGCAGGAATTCCTCCCGTTCGCTTCGCTCATGGCGAGCTCTGGGCCGCGTCGCCAAAAACGGCGCTAATGAGGAGCCTCCTTCTAAGCTATTACCAATCAAGCGCAGATACCATCCCTACGTTCTCATCGTTAGTTTTATTTTGTGCTGCCTCTTGACTTCGGGCAATCGCTTGATACAATAGAACGGGTGTTCGGGATAGAGGAGTAGTATGGAATTCGGTGAACTGTTTCTTATTGAAGACCCGCACATGAACCTGGAACAGCGGGTGCTGTGGGCGGCCGAGCGCTACCAGCGCAAGTACGGCCGACGGCCTACGTTGTGCATGTTGCATCCTAGCCTGTTGAAAGCCGAACGCCGCCGCTTAGGCCGCTTGCGCCTTGAAGCCAAGAAGAGCGTGCTGCCGAACTATTTGTGGGTAGGTATGGCTGCCCAGCCGTTGGCGGGTTAAGCAGCTACACTGAGGCCGGCGACAAAGGTCTCCATCGCCAACTCGGGTTCGATCTCCCCTGTTTTAATCTGCTCGTCCAAGTCCAATAAGCGTTTGTAGATGGCCTCCAGCGCGCCGAGCGAAAAGCGGCGCGCTTGCGCGGCCAGCTTTTGGGCGCGGTAGGGATGGATGCCCAGGGCTTGAGCGATCTCCGGGTCCGCCTTGCGCGCTTCGACCAGTTCGCGGGTTTGCAACAGCAAACGGAAGTGACCTACCAGACTGAAATACAACATAATGAGGTCGCGTTCCTGCATCAGCGCCTGCAACATCTGCATGGCGCGAGCGGCGTTGCCGGCGCCCAGGGCGTCGATGAGGGCGAAGAAATCGCCCTGCTCGCCACTGGGCAAACTGAGGGCGGCCACATCGGCGGCTTCGATGGGGCGGCTGTAGCCGGTGTAAGCCAGCAGCTTTTCGATCTCTTGCGCAGCCGCGGTTTTATCCCTGCCGATCAATTGAGAGAGCGCGGCGGCCGCCTGTGGGCGCAGCTCGCCGCCCAGTTCCCTGGCACGCTGTTGCAGCCAGGCGGCCATGAGGCCGCCTTGAGGCAGTTGAAACTTGCGCGCCTGGGCGCGGCCTCCAGCGGACTGCGCCCATTTCAGCAGCCAATTCTTTTCCTCCAGCTCTGTGTTCTCAACCAGCACCAGGGTAGTCGTCTCGGGCAAATCCTCGAGGAGTCGGGTAAAGCGCGGGCGCGGCTCGGCGGCGGAGAAAGCTTTGGCCGCGCCAGTCACGATTATTAAACGCCCTTCACTTAAGAATGGAGCGGCCTGAGCCGCATTGCGGATCGTGTCGATGGAGGTGGAAGATCCTTCGAAGCGCGCCGTGTTCATCTCTGCAGTGATCGCATCTCCCAGTTTGCTTTGCAGTTTGGCGATCTCGTCGCGCATGGCGACTTCATCGTCGCCATGATAAAGGTGGATATTCGCCATTAGCTGCGCGTCTCCACGCGGTGCGCGGTGAACTGTCCACGCTGGCTGCGGCGGATGTCGATGACCTCGAGCGGACCGAGGTCACTGCTGGTGGTGATGCGTTCTTGCAGGCGGGCGCCCAGCGGACGCGCGGCAATCAGGGCGAACACGCTGAACAGGATGGCCAAAGGCAGGCGTTCCAGCAGGCCGCCGCGCCGGTTGGCGCCGCGCATGGCCAGGCCGCCGGCCAGGCCGGTGAGGCTGGCGGCGGTCATG
Organism: Anaerolineales bacterium; assembly: GCA_040882365.1. Lineage (GTDB taxonomy): Bacteria > Chloroflexota > Anaerolineae > Anaerolineales > UBA11579 > JAMCZK01. The sequence continues at coordinate 34,157 of JBBEBI010000016.1, read as the reverse complement.
AGGTTGGTGCCGCAGTTGGGGTGCACGGCCAGCCAATGTTCGCCGGCGCGCAAGCGCCGCATGGCTTCATCAACGGCCTGCCGTACTTCTTCCGTATTCAGTTCGCCCAGCAACCAAAAGCCGCCGGCATCTGAATGCCCGGCCACCATGCGGCGCGGGTTCCTGGCGGTGAGCCCATAGATGCTGGCGTGCTCGAGCGCGTGATTGCGCCGCGTACGTAACAGGCGCGGGGTTTTCAGCAGAGCGGCGAAGAAAGTTGCCACCTACTTACGTGCAGTCCGCGGGCGCGATTTGGAAGCGGCCGGGGCGAGCTGAACATAGGTCAGCGTCCAGGCGCTCTGCACATAGCTGGTGATGATGCCGCCGATCAGCAGATAGATGGGGATGGCAATGAGGAGGAGGATGAAAGTGGTCGTCAGGGCCGGGCCGACTGCCTGCGGATCAGGGCCGATGAGGGCGATGAAGGCGGGGGCGAAGATGGCCAGGAAAGGCGCGGCGAGGATGGCACCCACCACCAGGCCACCCAGGATGAGGATGATAGCCATGCCAGCCAGGGGACCGAGATGGTCGCGGAAGACCTGCCAAGCGCGAGAAAGGGCCAGGCCCACACCCTGGCGGTCCCGCACCAGCGAGATATTGGCCATTTCAATGTACACGCCATAGGCGATGCCAATGGGGATCAGCAAGCAGACCAACGGAATGAGACACAGCAGGCCGATGCCTAAGGTGAGGATGCCAACCGGGATGGCGAGAATGATCAGGAGGATGACGGCGGCGATGGGGAGCAGGGCCAGGATGAAGTTCAGGCCCAGGGCCGAACCCAGCACCGGCCAGGCCTCAGCGGCCACGACGCGGAAACCCACCGCTCGCCTGGCCTCTGCCTTCAGCACACCGCTGATGAGGCCGACCTTGCCATAGATGCCGACGACCCAGAAGAAGATGGCCAGGATGACGGCAACACAGGCCAGGGCGACAAAGAACGAAGGGCCGACGTTATTGACAAATTGATTTATGCTTCGTTCCCAGTCCGCAAAGAAGCGGTCGAACTGGCCGGGCAGGTTACGCGTGTCGCTGACATCGAAACTGTAGTTAGTGCCGCTGCCGCTCAGGCCGCCGAACTGGCCCCCGCAAGAGGCCAGGATGCCAAAGATCCATAGTGCCTTATGCTTCCAAATGATCTCCCAAGAGCGTGTGAGTACTCTTCCGAAATCCATGTTGGCCTCCATCACTCCCATTCGATTGTGGCGGGCGGCTTGCTGCTTACATCATACACCACGCGGTTAACGCCTTGAACCTCATTAACTATACGGTTAGACACCTTCGCGACCAATTCCTGCGGCAGGCGCGCCCAATCGGCGGTCATGTAATCCTGGCTGGTGACGGCGCGCAGTGCCACGGTTTCCTGATAGGTGCGCTGGTCGCCCATCACGCCCACGCTGTGCACGGGCAATAGCACAGCGAAGGCTTGGGCCAGTGGGGCGGCTTCGCCGCCCAGCAACCCGGCGGCTTCGAGTTCACCGGTGAAGATGGCGTCCGCGGCGCGCAGGCGAAGTAAACGCTCTGCGTTTACTTCGCCAAGGCAGCGCACAGCCAACCCAGGGCCGGGGAAGGGCTGCCGCCACGCTAATGAAGCAGGCAGGCCCAGGCTGAGGCCGAGGCGGCGAACTTCATCTTTGAATAGATAACGTAAAGGCTCGACCAATTCGAAATCCATGTGCTCGGGCAGACCACCCACGTTGTGGTGGGTTTTGATGCGTTGAGCATGTTGGCGTTCGGCGGGGCGCGATTCGATCACGTCCGGGTAGATGGTGCCTTGCAAGAGGAATTTAAAAAATCCTCTCGCTTGTTTGGCCTGGGCCTCGAAGGTGCGGATGAAGCGTTCGCCGATGCGGCGGCGCTTTTCCTCGGGGTCGGTCACGCCCACAAGGTCGGCCAGGAATTCGGCCGAGGCGTCTACCACTGCGAGTTTGATGCCGAGATTGGCGCGCAAGGCCTGGGTCACTTGCTGGCGTTCGCCCGCGCGCAGCAAACCCGTGTCAACAAAAATGGCGACCAGCTGGTCGCCAATGGCGCGGTGCACTAGGGCGGCGGCGACACTGGAGTCCACGCCGCCGCTGAGGGCGGCCAGAACGTTTAGCGTGCCAACCTGTCCGCGAATATCGGCAACGGATCGGTCGATGATGTTTTCAGGCGTCCAATCGGATTTGACGTGGCACACATCCACGGCGAAGCGACGCAGGATCTCGGTGCCGTTGGGCGTGTGGTGCACTTCGGGATGGAATTGGACGCCGAAGCGTTTCGCCTGCAAGTCAGCTATGGCGGCCACGGGGGCGTTGTCGCTGCTGGCGATGGGCACGAAGCCCGCCGGCGGCTGCTCGATGCGATCGCCGTGGGACATCCATACCAGCTGTCCGCCATTCAACAGGGGATTGCCGACCAGGCTGTGGATCCTGGCCGACCCATATTCTCGGCGACTGGAGGCCGCCACCTTGCCGCCGAGGGCGTGGGTAAGGGCCTGCATACCGTAGCAGATGCCCAGGACAGGTTTGCCGCTCTGCAATACGTAATTGGGAAGCTGGGGCGCGCCCGGTTCGTAGACGGAGGCTGGGCCGCCGGAAAGCAAGAAACCATCGGGATGATGAGCCAACACCTCGTCAGCGGGCGTGTCGAAAGGGAAGAGCCGGCAATATACCTGCGCCTCGCGCAGACGCCGGGCGATGAGCTGGGAAGTCTGTGAACCGAAATCGAGGATGACGATCATTGCTTGTCGTTTCACGGTCGCTTAAATTCGATGTCCGCGCCTTCCATGCGAGTGATAGCGACCAGGGAAACGATCGGCACCCCCAACGGTTTCAACGCCTGGCGACCATTCTCGAAAGTCTTCTCGATCAGGGCGCCCACGCCGACGATCTTGGCGCCGGCGGTCTGCGCCAGGCGCGCCAGGCCCAGGATGGTGGCGCCGGAGGCGAGGAAATCGTCGATGACCAGAACGCGCTCTTTGCTGGTCAGGTATTCCGGGGAAACGATCAACTCCACAGTGCGACCCTTGGTGTGCGAGGGCGCCAGCGTGAGGAAGACCTGGTCCGGCATGGTGATGGGCTTGTGCTTGCGGGCATACACTACGGGGATGCCCAGGTGCAAGGCAGTGGTGAGCGCCGGGGCGATGCCGGAGATCTCGGCGGTGAGCACTTTGGTGGCGCCAGCGTCTTTGAAGCTGGCGGCCAACTCGCGGCCACAGGCGTGCATCAGGGCGGGATCGACCTGATGATTGACGAAGCCATCCACCTTGAGGATGCCATTGCCCAGGTTTTGCCCATCTTTGCGGATGCGATCTTTGAGTGCCTGCATGGCCGCCTTTCGAGGATAAGGGCGTGTAGTGGATTTTACAACGAGATGGCTTGCGATTCGACCTAATCAAATAAGCTGATGCTTATTGCCAGTGTTGTAACTTTCAAAATTATGACCATAGGAATTCTCGCTCGGAATGACAAAAGAGCATTGGCGCCTTTTGTGTGTAGACATGCTAGAATCGCAGGGTTCGCCAAGGCGAACATTTTTGTATGGTGCGATGTTCCCCAAATTAATTCTCGCTTCGAATTCGCCGCGCCGCAAAACACTGTTGGGGTTGGGCGGACGGCCGTTCGAGGTGGCGCCCGCGGATATAGATGAAGACCCCTTGCCTGACGAGAAAGCGCGCGCTTATGTGTTGCGCCTGGCCGATGAGAAGGCGCGTGTGGCGGCCGCCGCATACCAGGGCCAGGATGTGCTGGTGGTGGCGGCCGACACGACTGTGGTCCACAAAGGCCGCATAGTAGGCAAGCCTGTGGATGCGGAGGAGGCCCGAACCATCCTCAAAGAGCTGCGCGGGAAGGAGCATGTGGTTTTCACGGCCATTGCGATTCTGCGAACTGTGGATGGGGCGCGGCTGACGGATGTGGCCATCACCCAGGTACCGATGCGAAATTACTCCGATGATGAGATCGAGGCTTACATTGCCAGCGGAGACCCACTAGACAAGGCGGGCGCCTATGCGATACAACATGCCGGTTTCCACCCGGTGGCTGCGATGCACGGTTGCTTTGCCAATGTAGCCGGCTTGCCCCTGTGCCATCTGAAGCGCACCCTTGCTAAATGGGATCTAACCTTCGACACCGATCTGCCCAGCGCCTGCCAGGCGCACTTAGCCTACGATTGCCAGGTAACGGACGAGATCCTCGCTTGGCGGCAATGAAGATTCTTACGCCCCTGCTTATCTTAAGTTTGCTGCTGGCTGCCTGCGGAGCGGGTGGCGGCGCCCCCGCGGAGCTGCCGACCGCCCAAGTGGAGACCAACTCCGCTCCCGATGCGGAGGCTTCGGCGAATGCCTACCTGACCGCCTGGGGGCAGGGCAACTACACGGCCATGTACGAAATGCTGACCGCCGCCAGTAGGCAAGCCATCTCGGCTGAGGATTTCCAGGTTCGCTATGCCATGGTGGCTACACAAAGCAATTGGTTCCGCCTGGACTATCAGATTCTGCAAACACTAACCAACCCGCGCACCGCCCAGGTGGCTTATCGGGTTACGCTGAATTCGGCGGTGATCGGCGCGATCACGCGCGACACCAGCATGAACCTGGAGCTGGAAGGCGGGCAATGGCGCGTGGTGTGGGAGGACCGCATCATTTTGCCGGAGCTGGCGGGCGGCAATACGCTGAGCCTGGAACGTTTTGTGCCCACGCGCGGCATCATCTACGACCGCAACGGGAACCCGATCGCGGCCAACACCACGGCGGTGGCGGTGGGCGTGTACCCCTGGGCCATCGAGGCGGGTGACGAAGACGACGTCATCACCGAACTGGCGCGGGTCAGCCAGCGGACCGCAGCGGAGATCAATGCGCTGGTGTTCCCCGAGGACCGCGAGCAAGACTATTACGTACCCATTACTGAGGTGTCAGCGGAAGAGTTTCAAACGCGGGCGGGCGACTGGTCCCAAATAACCGGGATCTATTACTTCGAATATGACACGCGGCTCTACTTCGCCGGAGGCGCCGGCCCGCAGGTTGTGGGTTATTTCGGGCCGCTCCCCGCCGAGGATGTGCCGGAATATATCCCACTCGGTTACCAAAGCTCCGACTGGGTCGGGCGCATGGGTATCGAGGACTGGGGCGAGGAATATTTAGCCGGGGTTCGGGGCGGCGCCTTGTACGTGTTGGACCCGAACGGGCAGGTGGTCACCAAGCTGGCCGAGACCGGCGCCCAACCGGCTTCGTCGATAGTCACTACGCTGGACCTGGAACTGCAGCGCCGGGCACAAGAAGCCATCAAGGATTTCACCGGCGCCATCGTGGTGATGGAGCGGGACAGCGGCCGCGTGCTGGCCATGGTCTCCTCGCCGGGCTTCAACCAGAACTGGGCCGACCCGGTGAACGCTAATAGCTTCTGGGATACCTACTTTCCGGATGACGCGCAGCGCTTCTTCAATCGCGCCACCCAGGGCCAATATCCTCCGGGATCGGCTTTCAAGCCGATCACATTTTCGGCTGGCCTGGAAGGCGGCCTGTACACCCCCGAGTCAAGTATGGATTGCACGCAGCAATGGTTCGGACTTTCCGGCATCGTGCTGGATAACTGGACGGTGGAGAAAGAGTTGCCGCCCGATGGGGTGTTGAATTACTTGCAGGGCCTGATGCGCTCCTGCAACCCCTGGTATTACCAGATCGGGCTGGACCTCTACAACGCGGGCATGGTCGACGCCATTACCGAAATGGCGCGCGGCTTCGGGCTGGGCAGCCTGACCGGTATTCAGGGTGTACCCGAGGTAAGCGGCAACGTGTCTGCTCCCACAACCGAAGATGGTGATACGGGCCGCAACGCGGCGGTGCAGCAGGCCTTCGGCCAGGGCACGACGGTGATCACGCCGCTGCAGGCGGCAGTATACGCGGCAGCCATAGGCAACGGCGGCACCCTGTATCAGCCTCAATTGGTGGATCAGGTGGTGGACGCCAACGGCGTCCCGGTGCTGGATTTCGAGCCGCAGATCAAAGGTACGCTGCCGATAAGCGAAGATACACTGCTCAATCTGCAAAATGCCATGCGTATGGTGACATCCGACCCGCGCGGCACAGCCTTCCGCCAATTTTCGGGCTTTGGCATCGCGGTGCACGGGAAAACGGGCACGGCCACGGCAGGGGAGGGCCTTCTGCCGCATGCCTGGTTCATCGGTTACACCAATGCCAACCAGCCCAACCGGCCGGATATCGCCATTGCTGTGTTAGTGGAGAACATCGGTGACGGGTCCGAGTTCGCTGCGCCCATCTGGCGGCGCGTGGCGAGCTATTATTTCCTCGGCACGGCAGGACGTCTATATCCATGGGAGACCGACTTCGGCATCCTCGACCCGATATATTTCGATGAGGCGCTGCAAGCCGAAGCCACCGCTACGGCGGAGGCGGAAGAGCCAACGGTTGTGACGCCGGTTCCCTGATGCGCTCCCTATGCTTCTAGCAGATTGCCACCCATTCGCTTCGCTCAGGGCAGGCTCTGGGCAGTGCCGCTAAAGGCGGCACTAAACGCCCTCCTCGCAGTGACGAACTTACACGGGCTTGTGGTTCGTTCGCAGTCTGGTTTCTACGGAGTGGAAACCGAGCGCGGCGTCGTCTTGGCGCGCCTGCGCGGGCGCTTGAAGCGAGGGAAGCCGACGGGGGATATCGTCGCTCTGGGTGACTGGGTCGAAGTGTCGGAAGGGGAGGGCGATGAGCCCATGATCGAGGCGGTAGAGCCGCGCCGGCGCGCCCTGGTGCGCCGCGATCCGCGGCCGCAGGGCGAATACGAACAGGTAATCCTGGCCAATCCGGATCAGGCGCTGTTCATTTTCGCTTGCGCGGACCCGGCGCCCAAACTGCGCATGTTGGATCGCTTTCTGGTGATCGCCGAGGCGCAGCGCATTCCGGCGGTGGTGGTGGCAAACAAGGTGGACCTGGTGGGCCGCCAAGGGGCGGAGCAATTGTTTGGGCATTACGCCACGATCGGCTATCGACTTGCCTATACGTCCGCAAAGTTCGGGGAGGGGATCGATGAACTGCAAGAGATAATGCAGGGAAAGGTCTCCGTGCTGGCGGGGCCCTCGGGGGCGGGCAAATCCAGCCTAATGAACGTGGTGCAGCCGGCGCTTGATTTGCGGGTGAATCAGGTTCAGGAGGGTTCGCGCAAAGGCAAGCACACCACGGTTGAAAGGCTGCTGCATAAGCTGGATGGGGGCGGGTATGTGGCCGACACGCCGGGATTGAAGGCGCTGGCGCTGTGGGACATCCAGCCGGAAGAACTGGACGGCTATTTCCCCGAATTCCGCCCGCTGCTGGGAAAGTGCAAATATGGTGATTGCGCCCACCTTGGCGAGCCGAACTGTGCGGTGAAGGCCGCGGCTGAGGCCGGGGATCTCGCCTCCCCGCGGTACGAATCGTATAAACAACTCAGGTTGGGCCAGGAAGATTAACGGCTAATTGACAGGGTCTTAAAAGCGTGTATACTTCTCTCACTTAAAATTGCTCTGGTCCATCAGATATACTTGTCATAGAGCACAACGCAGCCAGACCGGAAGGAGGTGGCTTTCTTTACCTATATTAACTAAATACGCTTTTCGTTTTACTAATCAATCCCTTTTCGGAGGAGAGAGAATACTATGTTACAGAAACGCTTAATTGCTTTACTGGGTTTGCTGGTGATCTCCAGTTTGATCCTCAGCGCCTGCGGTGGTGCGGCGGCCCCAACAACCGCGCCGGCAGCCGGAGGCGAAGAGCCAGCACCCGCTGCAGAAGAGCCAGTTGCGGCCGGTGGCCCCATCGCCGCCGACGGCTTGGTGGCCTGCCAGCCGCTGCCCGAGCTCGGTTACGAGCCCTCCGCAGCAGTTGCCAGCACCTACGTTGGTGTTGCCCCTGAGGCAGCCCCTGCCAGCGGCGCTTCTGCGCTCCAGGGTACCGTGTATCGCGTGGGGATTTTCTCAGATATCACCACGATGAACTACTGGTCAGCCAATGGCCCTGACAATACGGTATGGAACAGCTACGTGCAATCGCCGCTGTATCCTTCTGCGTATGGACTGGCCGATAAGTCCCTGCAGTTTGTGCCTAGCGTCGCTGCTTCCGAACCCTTCCCGCCCCCAGCTTTGGTGCAGGAAGGCGACTTCTGGGTTGTGGAGATTCCTTTCCGCACCGACGCAACCTGGTCGGATGGGACCCCCCTAACCGCCGCTGACTGGGCCTTCACGGCCAACACAGCCCTGCGCTTTGGGCTCATCGCCGGCGGCTGGTCCACCTGGTACGATGCCAACTTCCTGGATCGCATCGAGGCTGTGGATGACTACACCGCCAAGCTTTTCTACCACACCAGGCCCGGTACGTTCCGCCACGAGTTTGGCACCCTGTTGGCGCCGATTCTAAACGCGGCGTTCTGGGGTCCTCTGGTTGATGCTGCTGCTGCCCCGCTGGAGGGCGTAGACACCGCTGACGAAGAGGCGCTTGTTGCCGCCCAGGCCGAGGCGCAGAACAATCTGTATGCCATCGTCCCGACTGGCGAGCCCTATGCTGGCAGCTTTGTGTTCACTGCCCGCCAGGAAGGCGCTTCCATCGAAAGCACTGCCCGCACCGACAACTTTGATCGCGGAACGGTAGTGACTATCTACGTAGACGGCACCTACCAAGAGGTGCAAGCCGGAGACGTCTTCCAGGCTTATGGCGAAGGCACCGGTGACGTCGACGCTGAGTGGACCGTTGGCCCGAATGTGGTCTCGGTTCTTTACAGCGTGTACAGCTCCCAGGACGCCGCCCTGCTTGCTCTGCGAGCCGGCGAGATCGACTTCCTGCTCAACCCCCTGGGCCTGCAGCGTGGTCTGCTCTCCCAGGTGGAAGGTGACCCGAACCTGACGGTCATCCAGAACAACGTCAACGGCTTCCGCTACATGACCTTCAACACCCGCCGCCAGCCCATGAACTTCTGCTCGTTCCGCCAGGCTGTTTCTGTGCTGATCGACAAAGAGTTCGTGACCGGCACGATCCTGCAAGGCATCGCCTTCCCGCTGTACTCCTATGTGCCTTTGGCCAACGCGGCCTGGTACTTCGATGATGTGCCCAAGCTGGGCCAGGGTCTGACCCGCGAACAGCGCGTCAACTTGGCTATCGCCATCCTCGAGCAGGACGGTTTCTCCTGGGAGGGTGGAGTAACGCCCTTCTGGGACGCGGATAACCTCCAGGTGACCACCGGTGGCGCTCTGATCATGCCGAACGGGGAACCCGTTCCGGCGTTGACCATCATGGCGCCTTCACCGGCTTATGATCCTCTCCGCTCAACTTTCGCGGTATGGATCGAGACCTGGTTGAACGAGTTCGGCATCCCGGTGGAAGCTAACCTGCTAGGCTTCAACACCATCGTGCCGTTGATGTTCACCGAGCATAACTTCGACATGGCCATCCTCGGTTGGAGCCTTGGCATCACCCCGGACTTCCTGCGCGACTTCTTCCACAGCGAACAAGCCGTTACGGATGGCAACAACGCCGGTGGCTACTCCAACCCCGATTTCGACGCTGCGGCTGAGGCGATCACCACCTGTTTAGACCTGGCTGAGTGCAAAGAGATCTCTGATAACCTGCAACTCATCCTGGCCACAGAGGCGCCTTACGTGCTGCTGTTCGACACCGGGATCATCGAGGTGTACAACAACACCACCACCGAATTCCCCTTCACTTTCCTCCTGAGCGGTCTGCAATACATTTCAGGTGCACCCGCAACTGTGACGATCAAGTAAGGGAAAACGTGTAGTAAAAATGGGCGGGGGTAGGTCTACCCCGCCCATTTTTCTTCAATTACTGAAGCTGTCGAGTTCTAAGGTACCGAAAAGTTTGTTATTATTGGAAACAGCCTTATAAAGGAGCAATCATTTTGCCGAGAGGTAAGCCATGAGAGCCTATATCCTTAAGCGCGTTGCCCAGATCCTGCTCACCTATTTCTTGTTCCTGACGGGGGTATTCTTTCTTATCGATGCGCAGCCCGGAGATTTTGGTGCGGCGTATTTCAGCGACCCGCGTTTGACGGCGGAACAACGACATACTCTCTCGAATGCCCTGGGACTGAATAAACCTGTGGGGGAAAGATATGTGCAATGGATCGGGAACTTCCTGAAAGGGGATCTAGGGGTGTCATTCTCCAATTACCCGAGACCTGTGACAGACGTTATTGTAGAGCGCGCGCCGCGCACGATCGTGTTGTTCCTCACCGCGACCGTCGTTTCGTTTTATACGGGCTTCGCCGCAGGAAAATTCCTGGCCTGGAAGCGAGGCCAGTTATTGGAATATACGGCCACGATCGCGGGAGTGAGCCTGTTCACGGTGTTCACGCCGTGGTTTGCGTTGGTCATGATCTGGTTATTTGCTTTCCGGTTAGGTTGGGTGCCGATAGGGAAATTCATCAACGCCCAGTTCTGGATGGGATCGCCTGTGACAGCCGGTTCGGTTTTCCAACAGATGCTGGTCACCGCGATCCTGGCTGGCCTCGCGCTCTTCACCGTCCTTTTTCTAGTGAGGCGCTTAGATGCCCGCTACCGCAATTACGTTCGCTGGGGCGGTTTTGCGGTGATCCTGGCAGGCGTGATTTTGTACTGGGCGCAGACGGGCATCGGCACGCTTGCGCTGGATATTTTGCACCATCTGATCCTGCCAGTGTCGGTAGTCACTCTGATTTCCTTCGGCGGGACCATGCTATTAACCCGCAACAGCATGCTGGAAACGCTGCGTGAAGATTATATTTTGGCGGCCAGGGCTAAGGGCCTAACCGAGAAGGAAATTCGCGATAAGCATGCGGCTCGAAATGCCATGCTGCCCGTGGTCACCGCCTTCGTGTTCAATCTGGCCTTTACCCTCGACGGCGGAATCATCACCGAAACCATCTTTTCATGGCCGGGGATGGGCGCAACCCTGCTGGAAGCTGCCATAACAGAAGATATACCCATGGTAATGGGCGGCCTGGTGTTTACCGGCTTCCTGGCGCTGACGGCGCACCTGGTGGCCGATATTATGTATGCTTACCTGGATCCGCGTATTCGCTACGCCTAGGATCGGAAGGACGCGATCATGGTAGAGAACGTAACTTCACCGGATGTAATCCACGGAATCGAAGTAAAGATAGGCCAGGTGCCCTTATGGCGCGTACGCCTGCAGATGCTGTGGATCTCCATCAAAGCCAATTTGAAGTTGTTCTTTGAAAATCCAATTGGCGTTATCGGGTTGGTCATTATTTTGTTTTTCTTCTTGATGGCCATCGCACACCCGATTTTGATGAGGACGGTATGGCCCCCTGCAATTTATGACCCTATCCGGGGGTTTGATCTCTCTATCTTGGTTCACCCCTCGGGCCCGTCCCTAAGCCATATCCTGGGCACTGATCCTTTTGGTCGCGATGTGCTAAGCCAATTGATGTACAGCACCTCATCCGAGTTTGCGCTGGGGGCTATAGCAGCCCTTGTTACCGTTTTTTTTGCTACGACCATAGGCGCCGTATCGGCTTATTATGGCGGTTGGCTGGACACCATCTTCATGCGCTTTGCCGACCTGATCATCATGACGCCGTTCATTACGCTGCTCATCGTGCTTTCCACCCTGTTTGACGTGGGCATGGTGGAGTTGGGCATCGTGATCGGTTTGTTGGGTGGTTTTGGGGGGACGACGGTTATCATCAAATCACAGGCCCTGACCATCAAAGTGCGCACCTATATCGAAGCCGCGCGGGTAGCCGGGGGAGGGCATTTTCACATTATTATGCGCCACATTATTCCCAACCTGTTGCCGCTAGCCTTCCTGTATATGATGTTTACGGTGACCAGCGCCATCTTTTCTGAAGCCGTGCTTTCTTTCTTCGGCCTGCTCAATATCCGCATGTCCTGGGGATTGATGATCAACACGACCCAATATACCGGCTACTTGCTTTCCTTCGATAAATGGTGGCTGATCTTCCCGGCAAGCGTCTCCATCACCTTATTGTGTGGGGCCTTTTACCTGGTGGGTCGCGGAATTGATGAGATCGTAAATCCCCGCTTGCGCAAACGGTAAGCGAATCTATAGTGGAATGACCAGACCGCACCGTCACCGTGTGATGATACAAGTCTGTAAACTTGCGAAATAATTGAGGAAGGTAGGTCTTTCTAAGGAATGGCCGAAGAAGTATTAAGACTAGAACATCTGACGATGCATTACAAGACGCGCGCCGGCGAGCTTTCGGCTGTCGATGACGTGAGCTTTAAACTGGAGGAAGGCGATTCGCTGGGCCTGGTTGGTGAATCGGGCTGTGGGAAGACCTCAGTGGCGCTGACCATCCTGAAGCTGTTGCCCGAGAATGGATACATTAAGGGCGGGAAGATCATTATCAACGGCAAGGATATTACCAACTACACCGAGAACCAAATGCGCAAAGTTCGCTGGGGCGAAGTGTCCATGGTGTTCCAGGCCGCCATGAATGCGCTCAATCCAGTCTATCGGGTGGGCGATCAAATTGAAGAGGCGATGGTCACCCATTTGCCGCCGCTGAGCAAAGAGGATATGCAGGCGCGCATTGACGAGTTATTCAGGCTTGTCGGGCTCGATCCGGCGCTGAAGACGCGCTACCCCCACGAGTTTAGCGGCGGCATGCGCCAGCGGGCCATCATTGCCATGGCCCTCTCCTGCGGTCCCATCCTGATCATTGCGGATGAACCCACCACGGCTTTGGACGTCATCGTCCAGGATAGCCTGCTGAGAGAGATGCGCGAGTTTCAAAAGAAACTGGGCATGGCCATGATCTATGTTTCGCATGACGTAGGCGTGATTGCGGAAGTAAGTGAACGGGTGGGCGTCATGTATGCCGGGAGAATGGCCGAATTGGGTACCACGGCAGCGATCTTCCACGATCCCATCCATCCCTACACCATGGCTTTGATGTCCTCCTTCCCCAGCATTGTGGGCGAGAAGACTGAACTGGTCAGCCTCCCCGGTGAGCCACCGAATCTGCTCAATCCGCCCAGCGGCTGCCGGTTTCATCCGCGGTGCCCATTCGCAACGCAAATTTGTATAGATCAAAACCCCGATTTTGTGGAGCATGAGCCGGGGCACTTTGCCGCCTGCTGGCACCCAAGAGGCAAGAAATGACAAGTGAGAACGGTTATTTAGTAGAAATAAAAGACCTGAACAAACTGTATCCGGTTAGCGCGGGCATATTCAAGACGTCCAATGACTTCATCCACGCGGTCAGTGGATTGAATTTGCAGATCCGCAAAGGGGAAAGCGTTGGCCTGGTGGGCGAGTCGGGTTGCGGGAAAACGACGACGGGGAAACTTCTGGTGCGCCTGATCGACCCAACGTCTGGCAACATCACGATGCGTATAGGGGATTCCACGGTGGATGTGGCCCACCTGCGGGGAAAACAATTGAAAGATTTTCGCCGGCGTGTGCAAATGATCTTCCAGGATCCTTACGAATCGATGAATCCCCGGCTGACCATCTTCGACACGATCGCCGAGCCGCTTGAGGTACAAGGTATCGGCAATATCACTGAGAGACAGGAGCGGGTGGCGGGGCTGCTCGAGTTGGTAGGTTTAGCGCCTGCATCCAGTTTCATCTTCCGGTACCCGCACGAACTTTCGGGGGGGCAACGCCAGCGTGTGGCCGTTGCGCGCGCGTTGATCGTGCAACCGGACTTCATCGTGGCCGATGAACCGACCTCCATGCTAGACGTCTCAGTGCGCACCGGGGTGATGCACCTGATGCAAGCCCTGGCCAAGCAGTTTGGAGTGACAACGCTATACATTACGCATGACCTGGCCGTCGCCCGCTACATGTGCGATCGCATCGCGGTCATGTATCTTGGCAAGATCGTTGAGATCGGCGAGACGGAAGAAATCCTCAAGAACCCTCGCCACCCTTACACCAAGGCATTGCTTTCAGCTGTTCCCGTCCCTGATCCCACCTATAAACGGCAGGTGGTAAACATCAAGGGCAGGATTAGCAAGCCCATTAACCCCAAACCGCTATGCCGATTCTACGAACGCTGCCCGTGGGGAGACGAGTACTGCCTCACCCACGACCACCCGCCCCTGGAAGATGGAAAGGGAGCCACGCATCTTGTGGCCTGCTATCACTGGGAAAAATACGCGGGTAAGACCAATCAGGGCCCAATAGCAACAAACTAAACAGGCGTCATTCTGCCCGCCAGTAGACCTGGCACTTCTGCCAGGGTATGAACCTGCGCGTCGGGCTGAATAGTACCGGCGTGGTCACGGTTTCCGGGATTGTCCGCCCGGCGGGTGATCCAGATGCTGTAGAGACCCGCATTGCGCGCCCCCAAGATATCTGCGCCCAGGGTGTCCCCGACCATGGCTACCTGGTGGGGGTCAAATCCCCAATGTCTCAGGCCGATCTCGAAAATATAGGGGTTGGGTTTGCGGATCCCGCAAGCCGCCGAACTCAGCACGAAGTCGAAATAGCCGCGAATGCCGGCGTTCTCCACCAGCGTCTGGACATCGGCGTCGTCGCTGGCGTTGGAAATGACGCCCATGCGGTAGCCGGCGGCGCGTAGAGTCTGCAAGGTGGGCAGGGCGTCTTCTTCCCGCTTCCAGTGGGCCTGCGAGACCGCGTACAATTTCTTCAGTGCCGGAGCTAGTATTGCGGGGTCCAGATCGGGATAACCCATTTCGGCCAGCAGGGTGCGCAGGACGCGGGCCGTGGTGTATTCGATGAATTCGCTTTCGCGCTGGACATAGTATTCTTCCAGGCTGACGCGGAATTCATTGATAAAGCGCTGCGGGTCCAGTTGCAGGCCCAAGGCCTGCAGATAGCTGAGCAATTCCTGGTTGGCGGCTTTCACCACGTCCGGCCAATCCCCGTCGAAATAGATCAGAGTGCCGCCCAAATCGAACAACACGCCCTTGACGGGGCCAGCCATCAATACCCCCTTGCCAGATCGATCTTGTTGAGCAACTCCTCGCCACTCAGATAGCGGCGAAGATTTTCCTTGAATAAGATGAAGGCGCGATCCTTATAGTGTGGGCTTAACCCGGCTACGTGGGGCGAGACGATCACATTGGGCAGAGTCCAAAACGGGCTGTCGGCGGGGAGTGGCTCTTCTGCAAACACATCCAGGGCCGCGCCGCTCAACTGCCGCTTTTCGAGCGCGTGCAGCAAGGCCGCCGAATCCATCACGCCGCCTCGGGATACATCCACCAGGAAGGCGCTGGGTTTCATGGCGGCCAGCTGCTTGGCGCCTAACATGCCGCGCGTTTCCGCGGTCAACGGCAGCGTAACCACCACGTAGTCGCATTCCTTCAACATGCTGCGCAGCGCCTTGCCGGGATAAAGGCGCCGCACCAGGTTCCCCGCCGGATCCCCCAGGCCATCTACCTGGAAGTCATCGCCGTTGGGGTGCAGCAGATCGCGCTTGCTGGCAAGGAGGGTAATGCCAAAGGATTGCAGCAGGCGGGCCAGGCGCTGCCCAATGCTGCCGTAGCCGATGATGCCCACCGTGCTGCCAATGAGTTCCCTGGGGACGTAACGCTCCAACCGTTCCGGGGACCAGAAGCTGCGCTGCTGGTCGGCCAGCATTTGCGGAACGTTATGGCTGAGGGCGAGCAAAAGGGCCAGGGCATGCTCGGCCACCTGGGGCGCGTTGGCACCGCTGAGGGTTGTGGCCCGCACCCTTGCTTCCCGGAGGATGGGGGCGTCAAGATGCTGTTCGACTCCAGCGAGGTGAAACTGAATCCAGCGCAGGTTGGGAGCTTGTTCCGGTTGGGGCAGGCTGCGAGACGCATAGAGGATCTCCGCTTGCTTCCAATGGTCATCCGGCAGGTTCTGGCCTTCAGCCACGGAGTGCGAGCGCACCCGAAAACCAGGGGCGAGGGCTTGCAGTTCATCCAACTGCTCTTGGGAGAATTGCACTGAGATCAGGATTTCCATTTGGCCGGTCATTATCTACACGTGTCGCAGCACAATAATAAACACAATTCCGATGATAACGTGTCTGGGAATAAAAAACCCGCCACACGGAGTGAGGCGGGTTTGGGATCAGGTCGACTGCTGGCCTTATTCCAAAATGGGTATGCTCTCGATATCCACCCAGAACCATTCGTCGCCGGTGATACCTACCCCGAAGAAGACACCCTGATCGCTGCGCAGCATCCAATAACCTTTGTAATGGCCAGCGGGTTTGGGGGCGATCATTTCTATCTCGACCCAGACATATTCCCCGGGATTGATGTTGACAGCCGTGAACTGCGTTACCGAATCGGCTCCAAATAGCTCTCCGCTGACCCAGACAGCGACAAAGTTGGGCGTCCAGGGGCAGCTGCCCGAGTTCTTCAGGCGCCAGGCCTTGGTAAACCCTCTACCTACCGTATATTGCGTGCCATCCGGGACGGTTTCGATTTCAAAGGAGGCCCGCAAACAAGGGGTGTTTCCGCCACTGCCCTGGGATTGCTGCTGGGTCGCCGAGGGAGTAGCTGTGGGTGGAGTTCCCGTCACTGTGGGCGTGGCCGTAGGCGGGAGCGGCGTGTTAGTGGCTGTCGGCAACGCTGGGGTAGCGGTTGCCGTTGGCGGGGCTGCTTCGGCGGTCTGCGTGAGGCTTTGGGCATAGATGATGGCCGCTTCGGTAAGCACGGCGGAAGAGGCGCCGCTTTCCGCGCCCCCGCAGGCACTAATCGTTAGTGCCAGCAAGGCCAAGGTAACAACTAGTAGGTTTTTTTTTGCGTTCAAAATGCAGTCCTTAGTATGGCCCTCGGGCCAAATTGAAGGGTCATTATATCCGCACGAATTTGCATTTGGCTAGACAAATCCGCAATCCTGGCTGCCAATCCTATTCGATGACCGTGTTGACCTGCTCCCGCATGTAGAGCTGCAGATAATAGTGCCCGCCGGCGTTCTTGCCAGTGGAGCCAGACCCCTTCCAACCCCCGAAAGGTTGAAAGCCGGGCCAGGCGCCCGTAGTGGCGCCTTGCGGCCGGTTCGCATACGTCACGCCGGCTTCAATGTTATCGAAGAACCAGAGGCTCTCGTCCTGGTTGCCGTAGAAGCCAGCGGTGAGGCCGAAGTCCACATCGTTGGCCAGGGCCATGCCCTCTTCAAGGTTCTTGATTTTATGCACCATGGTAATGGGCAGGAACATTTCGTATTTCCACAGGCGGTGATCGGTGGGGACATTTGCGGCGATGGTCGGTTCACAGAAGTAACCCTTGCCGTGTTCGTTATCGGTCAGCACTTTTCCACCGGTCAAAAAGACTCCCGCTTGCGAAAGTTCTTCGGTGAAATTCTTGAAGTTATCGTATGCCCCCTGGTTGATCACCGGGCCCAGGAAGACTTCCTTGCGGGTGGGATCGCCAACCTTCAGCTTGCGCGTGGTATCCACCAGCTTGGCCAGCAGGTCATCGTAGACCGGCTCCTCGGCGTAGATACGCGAGGCTGCCGAACACTTTTGTCCCTGGTTGCCGAAGGCGGAACGGTACAGGCCTTGCACGGCGCGGTCCAGGTCTGCGTGCCGCGAGACGATGGCCGGGTTCTTGCCACCCATCTCGAGGACTGTGGGCCGCGGATAGCGGCCCTGCGAGAACGTGCGATAGATGCCCATGCCGATATCCACCGACCCGGTGAAGGTCACGCCGTCGGTCAGCGGGTCTTCGATCAAGGCTTTGCCCATCACGGAACCTTTGCCCGTGACATAGTTGACCACGCCATCCGGGAAACCAGCGTCACGATAGACCTCAGCCAGCAGCCGCGAAGTCCAGGACGTATCCTCGGCGGGCTTGTATACGACGGTGTTGCCCGCCACCAGGGCGGCGCCGACGGGCCCGCCAGTGAGCGCGGCCGGGAAGTTGAAGGGGCTGATGACGACCCAGACCCCATAGGGCTTGAGTTTGGAAACGTTGCTGGCCTTGTAACCCTTCAGCGGGTCCTGGCCCATTTTCACTACGAAGCCATTATTGGCTTCCATCTGGTCGCAGGCATAGCGCATCAGGTCGGCCGTCTCGGCGGCGTCGGCTAGGGCTTCCATGCGCGTCTTGCCGGCTTCCAGGGAGAGCACTGCGCCGAAGTGGTAAATGCGCTCGTCGATGAGTTCGGCGGCTTTACGCACCAGCGCCACGCGTTCCTGCCAGGGCCGTTTTCCCCAGTCGCGGGCGGCGCGGCGGCCGGCTTCCAAGGCCCGGTGGGTGTCCTCCGCCTTAGCGCGTTGGAAAGTGCCCAGCAGCAAGCCGGTGTCGATGGGCGAGCGGTTTTCCGATTTCTCTTTGGTGAACACCTCTTTGCCCCCGATCCACATGCCGTAGTCCTTCCCCAGATCGGATTTCACTTGTGCTACGGCTTTCTCGTAGCCCTGGTGCAACTCCTCGGGAGGGTCGAACATCGTGGCGTATGTAAGTCGGAATTTTCCGTTTCCAGCCATTTGGGAGGCTCCTATGCGTTTAAAGGTGTGGCCAGGGGTCAGAAATTAAGTATAGCCCAGGGGTGAAATGGCGTCAAAAGAGGCGGGTAAGGGTGTGAAAGCTGCCACTTTCGCAGTGAAATAGCATGAATTGTAGACGAGGATATTGGGACGAGATGGCTGTATGGGTTCTTCGGCCTTCTTGTTCCTCAATTTGGTGGTGATGATATTGCCGCCTCAGAATGACACGGGGCGAGTTCGTTTGCGGAAAGTTGCACAATCAACGAGTTATGGTAGAATGCGCCAAACCGATTCAGGAGTTCGCCGCCTAATCATTGCGAACTTTCGAGACGAGACTTCATGCAGAACACCTGGTTATTCATCGGAATTTTTATCGCCGTTGCGGCGGTGTTCCCCCTGTTACCCATCGTTTTGGCGGCCTTTGTGGCGCCGCGCAAACCCAATCCCATCAAGCTGGATACCTACGAATGCGGCATAGAGACGGTGGGCGATACCTGGGTGCAGTTCAAGGTCCAGTATTACATTTACGCCTTAGTCTTTCTGGTCTTCGATATTGAGGCCGCCTTCCTGTTTCCCTGGGCCGTGGCTTTCGATGCGCTGCCGCTGTTCGCCGTGCTGGAGGGTGTGCTGTTTATCCTGATCCTCGTGGGCGGGCTGCTCTACGCCTGGCGCAAAGGCGCTCTGGAATGGTCTTGATGCTGACAAAGAAGGCTGATTCTCTACCTCAGCCTTCTTTTTTTGTTGTCTAAGGACTGGCGATGTCTTTTTGGCAAGACCCCATCGGTTTTCTAGGCGAGATCATTCGCAATTTTCTGTTCAACCTCCTTCCTGAGGCTTGGGCTACTTTTATTTTCACGCTGCTAAGCGTGGTGATCGTGGCTTCCTTTGGGCTGATTATCGTCATTTTCCTCATCTGGGTGGAGCGCAAGATCGCCGCCCGCTTCCAGGACCGCCTCGGCCCTAACCGCGCCGGCCCTTATGGCTTGCTGCAGACCTTCGCTGACATCGTGAAGTTGATTACGAAGGAAGACGTCGTCCCGGAAAAGGCTGACAAGCTCACCTTCAACATCGCCCCCATCCTTTCGGTGGTCGCCGTGCTGCTCATCTGGGCCGTGGTGCCGTTCGCACCCGGCTGGATCGGCACGGATCTCAACGTGGGCGTGCTTTACATCGCGGCGGTGGGATCCTTCGGCATCCTCTCCATCCTGATGGCGGGCTGGTCCTCCAACAATAAATACGCGTTGCTGGGCGCTTTCCGCGCGGTAGCGCAGCTCATCTCCTACGAAGTCCCCATGCTGATCACGCTGATGGTGCCGGTGTTGCTGGCGCGCAGCATGGGCATGATGGAAATGGTGCAAGACCAAGACGTCTGGTTTATCGTCCTTGCGCCGGTCTCCGGTCTTATCTTCATGGTCTCGTCAATTGCCGAAGTGGGGCGCACTCCATTCGACTTGCTGGAAGCCGAGTCCGAGATCGTGGCCGGCTACCATACGGAATACACCGGCATGAAGTTCGGCTTGTTCTTCGCTGGCGAGTTCCTGCACGCCTTCACCGTGGGCGTGCTGTTTGCCATCTTTTTCCTGGGCGGCTGGCGCGGACCGGGCGCCGAGGAATACCGGCTGCTGGGCATGGTGTACCTCATGCTCAAGGGTTTCCTCGGATATTTCATTGTGATGTGGGTGCGCAGCACCTTGCCGCGCATTCGCATCGACCATATGTTGGCTTTGAACTGGAAGTTCCTGACACCGGTTTCTTTGTCCCTGCTGGTACTCACCGCCATCCTGGATAAGATTTATGGGGAAACCGCCCTGCGCATTCCGGCGTTGCTGGCCGGCAATGCCGTGGTGCTGTTGCTCGGCTATCTGATCATGCGGGCGGTTTCGCGACGGCAGACCAAGGAGCGCCCCACCTTCAAAAAGCGGCCAGTGGCTAAGCCCGCTTAGGGCGCCTTTTGAGGAGCATCGCAGCTATGACCGCTGAACAAGGCGTTTTTATTTTCACCAGCTTCCTTACATTATTTTCGGGTTACATGACGGTGACGCGCACCAACCTGGTGCACTCCGCCCTGTTCCTGGTGGTGGCTTTGTTCGGCGTGGCGGTCATCTTTGTGTTGTTGGACGCCGGCTTCCTGGCCGTGGTGCAAGTGCTGGTCTACATCGGCGCCATCGCCATCCTGATGATCTTCGCGGTCATGCTCACCCGAGGCAACGTGACCGATGAGCAGGAAAGCGTCTCACCCTTCTTTGGATGGGCCCTGTTGCTGGCGGCGCTGTTCGCTTTTGCGCTCATCGTGATGTTGGGCCAATGGCAGGATGTGGCTGCCCAGGCGCCAGCCCTGAGCGCCGAGCGCAACACCGTTGCGGAGCTGGGCGCCGCATTAGTTTCTCCCGAAGCCTATGTGATCCCCTTTGAAGTGGCCTCTGTGCTGCTCTTGGCGGCGCTGATCGGCGCGCTGGTGGTGGCCCGGCCGCAGAAGAAGAAGAGGTAGGAGCGCCGGATGATCCCGCTCTCCTGGTACTTGTATTTGGCAGCCGGATTGTTCGGCCTGGGCCTGTATGGCGTGCTGGCGCGCAAGAACGCCATCGCTATCCTAATGGGCGTGGAGCTGATGCTGAACGCGGTCAACATCAACATTGTGGCCTTCTGGCGCTACCTGACACCCGAGAACATGGGCGGCCAGGTCTTTGCCATCATGGTGTTTGCCGTGGCCGCTGCCGAAGTGGCGGTGGGCCTGGCGCTGGTCATCTCCGTGTACCGCCGCCGCAAGACCGTGGCTGCCGACGAAATCAATTTGATGAAGTGGTAATCCATGTCGACCGAGATCCTGATCTGGCTCATTCCCCTCCCGCCGCTGCTGGCCTTCTTCCTGATCCTGCTATTCACGCGGCGCAACCATGCCATCAGCCATACGTTGGGGGTAGGGGCGGCGGCGCTTTCCTGGCTCATCGGCATGATCGTGTTTTTCGCCGCCATCGGCGCCGAGCACCTCGGCGAGCATCCGTTCACCTCTTCCTTTGGCTGGCTGCCGCTGGGCGACCAGGTGTTTTCCATCGGCGTGCTCATCGACCCACTGTCGACGGTGACGCTGTTTTTTGTTGCCTGGACCGTGCTGATGATCTTCATCTATAGCATCGGCTACCACAACTTCGGCCAGCCCAAGGGCGCACACGACGTGCCCGGCCTGCCACCGCACGGCGCCGAGGAACATGGGCACCACCTGCCCTCGGTGGAGCCGATGTATGCGCGCTTCTTCGCGTTCATCGCTTTATTCGCCTTCGGCATGTTCACCCTGGTGGTATCCGACAACCTGCTCACGCTCTTCGTGGGCTGGGAGATCATGGGTCTGTGCTCGTATTTGCTGATCGGCTTCTGGTACGCCAAGCCATCGGCGCGGGACGCGGCCGTCAAAGCCTTTATGACCACGCGCGTGGGCGACGTGTTCATGCTGCTGGGCATCGTGGCGCTGTATTCCGCCACCGGTACGCTGAACTTTCGCGAGATCTTATACAACCATGAACTGCTGGCGACCCTGGCCAGTACGCCCAGCGTGATCGCCGGGCTCTCGGCGGCTGGGCTCATTGGCCTTTTGCTCTTTATCGGCACGATAGGCAAATCGGCGCAGTGGCCCCTGCACGTGTGGCTGCCGGATGCCATGGAGGGCCCGACGCCCGTTTCGGCAATGATCCATGCAGCCACCATGGTGTCGGCCGGCGTGTACATGGTGCTGCGCATGTTCCCGCTGCTCTCGGCGGGCTGGGTGGAGGGCGGCGCCTTGACCCCGACGATGACGGCCATGGCCTTCATCGGCGCGTTCACGGCGCTGTTTGCCGCCACGATCGCGTTGGCGCAGAAAGACATCAAGCGCGTGCTGGCTTATTCGACCATCTCGCAGCTCGGCTACATGGTTGCTGCGTTGGGCATCGGCGCGTATGTGGCTGCCGCGTTCCACCTGGTGACGCATGCCTTCTTCAAGGCGCTGCTCTTCCTCGGCTCCGGCTCAGTCATCCATGGCATGGAGCACGGCGTATTGCACACCGGCGAGCACATCGACGCCCAAGACATGTTCAATATGGGCGGCCTGAGGGACAAGATGCCCATCACGTTTTGGACCTTCGTCATCGGCGGCCTGGCGCTCTCAGGTTTCCCGCTGATCACGGCCGGGTTCTGGTCCAAGGATGAAATTCTGGCGGACGCGTTCGGCAACGGGCACATCATCGTTTTCGGCACCCTGGCGCTGGCCGCGCTGCTAACCGCCTTTTACACGGCGCGCCAGATCACGCTGACTTTCCTGGGCAAGGCGCGCACCAAGGCTGCCGAGCACGCCAGCGAAAGCGTGCGCACCATGACGCTGCCGTTGATCGTGCTGGCGGTCTTCGCCATCGCCGCCGGCTGGGCCGGCATCCCGGAGCATTTCCCGGGCATCGGCGGCCTGCTGCCCAACTGGTTCCACGATTTCGTGGGCGGGACTTTGCTCGAGCACCCCGAGGCGGTGGCGTTCAATATCGTGCCTTTATTGACCTCGCTGGTCGTGGCGCTGGGCGGCCTGGGCCTCGGCTTTCTGGTCTATCGCAATGCCGGGCAGGCGGATCCGGTGCGCAAGCCGCTGGGGCCCATTTACACGCTGTTGGAGAACAAATATTACTTCGACGAGCTTTACGACGCGGTCTTCGTGCGCCCCGCCAAGCGCATTGCCGAAGGTTTCAGTTATATGTTCATTGATCGCGGCGTCATCGATGGTTTCTTGCACCGCGTGGCGCGTGCCGCCTACTCGCTGGGCGGCATCTTCCGCAACAAATTCGACGCGCCGGTGGTGAACGGCTTCGGCGATTTCACCGCATCGCTTACGCAATCCTTCGGCCGCTTGCTGCGCCGCGTGCAGACCGGGCAAGTGCAGCAATACCTGCTGTTCGTGGCGCTGCTGGCGTTCGGCGGCCTTTTCTATTATTTGCTGAATATCCTCCGATAGGCGGCCATGGATTTCATCAACAGCCACATCCTTAGCCTAATCCTGTTCAGTCCCTTGGTCGGTGGGCTCATCCTGCTGCTGGTGCCGGGCAACAAGGACCTGACCCGCCGTTTGGCCTTGGCGCTAAGCCTGATTCCCTTCGTCTTCACGGTGATCGCCTGGCTTGGATTCGGCGCGGCACCCGAGGTAGACGGCTTCCGCTACCAGGAGCAAGTGGCCTGGTATCCGGCGATCAACTCCAGTTATCACTTGGGCGTGGACGGCCTCTCCCTCAGCATGGTGTTGCTCACCACGCTGCTTTCCCCGCTGGCCATCCTGGCCTCGTTCAGCGTCGAGGAGCGCATCAGGCCCTACATGGCGCTGTTCCTGGCGCTGGAGACCGGCATGCTGGGCGTGTTCATGTCGCTGGACCTGCTGCTGTTCTTCGTGTTCTGGGAAGTGGGCCTGGTGCCCATGTATTTCCTCATCGACCAGTGGGGCAGCAAGACGGGCGAGCGCGAGCTGTGGGCCGGCATGAAGGTGCCCGCCCGGCGTTACGCCTCCTTCAAGTTCATGATCTACACCATGGCCGGCTCGCTGGGCCTGTTGCTGGCCATCCAGATGCTGGGCGTGGTGTCCGGCACTTTTGACCTGATCGCTATCTTCCAAAGCTGGCCGTCCCTGACCGGCTCGCTATTCGGGCTGGATATCGGAACCGTGAAGGCCATCGCCTTCTGGGCCTTTACCATTGCCTTCGCCATTAAGGTCCCGGTGTGGCCCTTCCACACCTGGCTGCCGGATGCGCACACCGAGGCGCCCACCGCCGGCTCGATGATCCTGGCCGGCGTGTTGTTGAAGCTGGGCGCTTACGGCTTTCTGCGCCTGGTGCTGCCGTTGTATCCCGCCGAAGCACAGCAATACGCCCCGGTGCTGGCGATCCTAGCCACGGCGGCCATTATCTTTGGGGCCTTCTCCGCCTACGGGCAGCGGGATTTCAAGCGGCTGGTAGCTTATTCCTCGGTGAATCACATGGGCTTCGTGGTGCTGGGCATCGCCGCGGCGGCCTACGCCGCCGGCACGCAGGACGCCACGATCGCCCTGAACGGCGCCGTGCTGCAGATGTTCAACCATGGCATTTCGGCGGCGGCCATGTTCTTCCTGGTCGGCGTGATCTACGAGCGCACGCACACCCGCGACCTGGAAGAGTGGGGCGGGCTTTTCCCGCTGGTGCCGATCTTTGGTGGGCTGCTCATTTTTAGTTCCATGTCCTCATTGGGCCTGCCGGGTCTCAATGGCTTTGTGTCCGAATTTTTGGTAGTGCGCGGCGCCTGGCCGGTCTTTACGGTCCTCACCGCTCTCAGTATGCTCGGCTTGTTTTTTACCGGCGCCTATATCCTCAAAGGGATCGCCAAGACCCTACACGGCCCATTGAACGAGAAATGGAAGGGGCACCTGAGCGAGATCACCCGCCGCGAGGTGCTCGTACTGGCGCCCCTGTTGGTGTTGATGGTGTGGCTGGGCTTGTGGCCCGCCTGGCTGCTTAGCGTGATCAACCAGGCTGTGGCAACCCTGTTTGGATGAGTAAGGTGAATTGATGCAACTGCCTATTCTCAGCGCCATTGTCTTCCTGCCCATCGTGGCCGGCGCCGTGCTGCTGTTCCTGCCGCCGAAGAACCACCGCCTCATCTACCGCGTGGCTTTGGCGGTGGGCCTCATTGCCTTTCTGCTCTCCCTCGTCGTGTATTTCAGCTTCGATGCCAGCGGGCCGCGCTACCAATTCGAAGAGCAATACAACTGGCTTCCGGCGCTGGGCATCTCCTACCACGTGGCGGTGGATGGCATCACCGCGCCGCTGGTGCTGCTCACCGGCGTGGTGATCTTCACCGGCGTCATCATTTCGCAGCGCATCGACGACCGGCCGCGCGAGTTCTTCGCGTTCCTGTTCATCCTGGCCAGCGGCGTGTTCGGTGTCTTCGTGGCGCTGGACATGTTCGCGCTGTTCTTCTTCTATGAGATCGCCGTTTTCCCCATGTATCTGCTCATCGCCCTGTGGGGCTGGAAGCAGACCCGCGAATACGCGGCAATGAAGCTGACGCTGTATCTGTTCATCGGCTCGCTGATCGCTTTGGTGGGCGCGCTGGCTATGTATTTCGCTTCCGGCCTGGGCACCTTCGACATGGTGGCTCTGGAAGGCGCCAACTTCCCGGCTGGTTTCCAGAATTTCTGGTTCCCGTTCGTGTTCTTCGGTTTCGCCGTGTTGGGCGGCATCTTCCCCTTCCACAACTGGAGCCCGGATGGCCACGTGGCTGCGCCCACCGCCGTGTCCATGTTCCACGCCGGCGTGCTGATGAAGCTGGGGGCCTTCGCCGCCCTGCGCGTGGGCATCATGCTGATGCCCATCGGCGCGCAAACGCACTTGCCCTGGATCATTCTGCTCACGCTGGTCAACGTGGTGTACGGCGCCTTCATTGCCATGGTGCAAACCGACTTCAAGTACATGATCGGCTTCTCTTCCGTGTCGCACATGGGCCTGGTGGCCATGGGCTTTGCGACGCTGAACTACAACGGTTTCCTGGGCGCCGGTGTGCAGATGGTCTCGCACGGCGTGATGACGGCTCTCTTCTTTGCCGTGGTCGGCATGGTGTACGACCAGGCGCACACGCGCGAGATCCCCAAGCTGGGTGGTCTGGTGAAGGTGATGCCCTTTGCCGCGGTGGCCTTCATCATCGGCGGCCTGGTGTCCATGGGCATGCCCGGCTTCTCCGGCTTCATCGCCGAGTTCCCGATCTTCATGGGGTTGTGGAGCGGCGGTTACCCGTTGATCGCTATTATTGCAGCCATCTCCATCGCGGTCACGGCGGCCTACATTCTGCGCGCCGTAAGCCGCGTGTTCTTCGGCGAGATCCCCGCTGAACTAGAAGGGCACATGCACGACATCCGGCCTTCCGAGAAGCTGGCGTTGGGTGTGTTGTGCGTGATCATGGTAACTATTGGCATTTACCCCAATATCATTTTGCCCATGGTGCAAGCGGGAACGAACGCGGTATTGGCTTTACTGGGAGGCGCGTAGATGTTCGGCTCGATCACCGCTGACATGCTCGTCGCCATCCTCCCGGAGATCGCGCTGCTGGTCGTAGTGCTCGTGGTCTTTGTGACCGAATTGCTGCTGCCTGAGCGCCGGCGCGGCGCGCTGGCCTGGATCACGGCTGGCGGGCTGGGGCTAACCCTGGCGCTCACCGTGCTGTTTGCGCGGCCCGGTGCCGAGGGCGAACTGCTGTGGGGCGGCATGCTGCGCCACGACTGGCTGGCCTTCATTTTCAAGATCATTTTCCTGGTCTCCGCCCTGATCACGACTCTGCTCAGCGTAGGCTGGGAAGCGGTGTGGCGCAAGGGCGAATATTACGTGCTCTTGCTCACATCCACTCTCGGCATGACCCTGATGGCGGCCTCGGGCGACCTGATCATGCTTTTCCTGGCCATCGAGACCACCTCCATCCCGCTGTACATCATGGCTGGCTTCATAACCGGGGACGACAAGTCTACCGAGTCTGGCTTTAAATATTTGCTATTCGGCGCGGTGACCACGGGTGTCATGCTTTACGGTCTTAGTTTGCTGTATGGGTTTGCAGGAACCACGAACTTATATGATATGGCGGCCGGCCTCGCCGCGGCTCAGATCCCGGGGCCTGTGCTGGTGGGCACTCTATTCCTGATCCTGCTGGGTTTCGGTTTCAAGGTGGCGCTGGTGCCGCTGCACTTCTGGGCGCCCGACGTATACGAAGGCGCGCCCACGCCGGTGACCGCCTTCCTGTCTACGGCTTCCAAGGCCGCCGGCTTCGCGGTGCTCACCCGCGTGATGCTGGCTGCGTTCCCCAGCATTTTGGCGGACTGGCAGGCCATCGTGGCCGTGGCCGCGGCGCTTTCCATGACCCTGGGCAACGTGGTGGCGCTGACCCAACGCAACATCAAGCGGCTGTTGGCTTATTCGTCGATCGCCCACGCCGGCTATGCCCTGCTGGGGGTGGCCGCCGCTTCGGAGTTGGGTGTGATCAGCGTGGTGTATTACTTCCTGGCGTACACCGCCACCCAATTGGCCGCCTTCGCGGTGGTCATAATCGTGTGGCATAAGGTGGGCTCGGACGAGATCGACGATTACGCCGGCCTCAGTCGCCGGTCGCCTCTATTGGCGCTGGCCATGCTGCTCTCGTTTCTCTCGCTGGCGGGCGTGCCGCCGCTGGGCGGCTTCATCGCCAAGATCCTGGTCTTCGCCGCCGCGGTGGACGCAGGGCTGGTGTGGCTGGCCTTCCTGGGTGTGCTGAACTCTATCGTCGGCCTCTACTACTATTTGATCGTCCTCAAAGTGGTGTACCTTTCCCCGCCGAAAGACGAGAAACCCGTTCCTGTCATGCGCACACATGGAGCGGCGTTGCTTGTGTCGGTGCTGCTGGTGCTGGTGCTGGGCATCGTATTGGCACCCTGGTACGCTTGGGCTCAGGCTAGTGCAGCCAGCCTGTTCTAATGACTTGGAGAACGAGGTTCGAATGATTGTGTGTAGAGTGGGCCTCTCCTCGTTCTCCTTAAACGGTTGGCGGAAAGTCCCTAATACTAGGGAATCAGCTTCAACCGCCAACCGCAGGGCCGCAGCCAGCGCCGCGGACCTTTATTAGCAACTTGGAGAACGAGGTTCGAATGATTGTTGTGCAGAGAATACCTCTCCTCGTTCTCCTTAAACGGTTGGCGGCAAGCGCCTTGTATTTGAGATTGGCTCCAACCGCCAACCGTAATGCTTGTGATATAATTCTCGAACAAGAGCAAGCGTGAACCGGAAGAAGACCGAGCCCAGCGCCATGAATATGACGCTGGCCGCGGTTATCGGACAGGTCGGCTGCCTTACAGTCTTCATTGTTTTGGCGGCTTTGCTCGGCGGGCTTTGGCTGGACTCGCAATTTCAGACTCGCCCGATTTTTGTTATTGGCCTGCTGTTGGCCTCTGTGCCCGTCACGCTGATCTTGATGTTCTGGGTGGTGCGCAAAGCGACCGCCCGGATGCAATCCGATAATTCGTCTAAATATTCGGAGGATCCTGATCTTGGAACAAAAAGCTAAATGGCGCTTCGGGGTAAACCGCTGGCTCGTCCTGCTGTTCATCATCCTGAACGTGTGGGCGGTGTCCATGTTCCCTCCTCTGCGCCCGCACATCCAGCTTCCGGCTGAACAACTCAGTGCAACTCCGTTGTTCACCATCCCATTGATCAACGCGCCTATCTACTTGACTAACACATTAGTCGCCACGCTGATCGGCGATGTTATCCTGCTGCTAATCGGGTTCGGCGTGTGGCGCGCGGTGGGCAGCGGACAGATGGTGCCGCGCGGCTTCTCCGGCGCCGTGGAAGCCTTCATCGAAATCCTGTACAACCTCACTGAGTCCACGGCCGGCAAGTGGGCCAAGCGCATCTTCCCTTATTTCGCAACCATCACCCTTTTGGTGCTGGTGCTTAACTGGATGGAGCTGATCCCCGGCGTGGACAGCATCGGCATCCTGGACGAGCATCACATCCCGCATCCGGAAGAATGCACCTTCGTTGAGTTGCCGCTGGGCGCCGTGGGAGTCACGGGGGCCAGCAATGAGTGCGCCGCCGGCGTGGTTCCCTTTGTGCGCGCCACAGCCACGGATCTCAACTTCACCCTGGCGCTGGCGCTCATCGCCGTGGTCATGGTGCAGGTCATCGGCATCCGCGCACAGGGGATAAGCTACTTCAGCAAGTTCCTCAACGTCAAGACCTTCTTCTCGAAGCCGGTGTTCGGCGTGATCGATTTCGGCGTCGGCCTCCTGGAGCTTGTCTCCGAGTTCTCCAAGGTGCTCTCGTTCGCCTTCCGTCTTTTTGGCAATATCTTCGCCGGCTCAGTGTTGCTGTTTGTCATCGGCACGCTGGTGCCGGTGTTCGCCCAATCGGGCGTGTTAATGTTGGAATTCTTCGTCGGCGCCATCCAGGCCGTCGTGTTCGGCTTGCTCACCATGACTTTCATGGCGCAGGCCACGCAAAGCCACGGCGGCCATGAAGAAGGCCTTGAGGAAGCCCACTAACTAATTCGCAATAATCTAATCTACGGAGGATTCGCAATGGAAGGTGATTTCGTAACAGGGGCAAAGATGATTGGGGCCGGCCTGGCCATGATTGGCGCCATCGGCGCCGGCGCGGGCATCGGCATTGTGGTGAGCGGCGCGGTGCAGGCCATGGGCCGCAACCCGGACTTTGCCGGCACAATTCAAACCAACATGATCTTGGGCATTGCCTTCGCCGAAGCGGTGGCTATTTACTGCTTGGTGGTTGCGCTGCTGCTCCTGTTCGCGGTCTGAGCCGCGGATCGGTGAAGGGAGATTGCCTTGGAAGCCCTTGGTCTGAATCTCGGTTACGTCTTTGTCCAGATCTTCAACTTCGCCATCCTTTTTGTGGTGCTGCGCGTATGGGTGTACAAGCCTATCCTCGGGCTGCTGCAAAAGCGGCGCGAGGCCATAGCGAAAGGCCTCGAGGATGCCCGCGTGGCTGCCGAAGCGCGCGAGAACGCAGAGAAGGAAGCGGAGAAACTATTGAGCGAGGCGCGCAGCAAGGCCGCCGAGGAAGCTCGCGCCCTGGCGCAGCGCGCTGAACAGCAGGCGAAGGATATTCGCGCCGCGGCGGAAGCCACCGCTGCCAAGGCCCGCGAAGACGCCCTGGCCGAAGTGGAAGCAGAGCGGGCGCGCGTGTTGAGCGATGCGCGCGGCCAGGTGGCCGCCTTAGCCATCGCCGCAGCCCAGAAGCTAATCGGCGAGGCGCTGGACGCCAAGAAGCAAAAGGCGCTCATCGACGAGTTCTTCTCCGGCGTGAAAGCCGGCAAGGTCACCGTGCTGGAAGGCGCGGAGGCCAGCGGAGACAGTGCTGTGGTCACCAGCGCCCTGCCGCTGAACAAGGAAGAGCAGGAGACCGTGCAGAAGCAGGTGGCTTCGGCTTTGGGTGGCAAGGGGAAGATCAGTTTCAGGGTCGATCCCAATATTCTGGGCGGCCTGGTGGTGCGCGTCGGGGACAAGGTGCTGGATGGCTCGGTTTCGGGCCAGCTGAGCGCCCTGCGCCAGAGTTTGCGCTGATCCCTCTCGGAGTAAAATCGAAGACGCCCCAAGGGGGCGTCTTTTTGTTGGCAAGGCCAGGAGAAATCCTATGACGGTGCCTGTCATCAACCTGAAGGGAAAGTTGGAGCTTTTCCGCGAACAATGGCAGCCCAAGACCATTGCCCAGCTCAATGATAATCACGTCAAGCTCGCCAAGATCCAGGGCGATTTTGTGTGGCACAGCCATCCCGACACGGATGAATTGTTCCTGGTAGTGGATGGCGAGATGCGCATCGACTTCCGTGATGGAGCGGTTAGCCTCGAGGCCGGTGAGGTGTATGCGGTCCCCAAAGGCGTGGAGCACAAGCCATTCGCCGAAAAGGAATGCGCCATCCTGATGGTCGAGCTGGCTGGCACCCTGAATGCCGGCGAGGCCGGCGGCGACAAAACCGTCGCCAACCCCGAATGGATCTAATTACTACCTGTCATTCCGAGCGCTTCCCTCCTCTGTCATTCCGAGCGGGTAATCACGAGCCACCCAATATCGACCCCGACCAGCGAGGAATCCACACGGCCACATCTTCCGGACTACCTCATTCTGCATACCTCGCAAAAAAGACCCTCCTTTGTGCCCTTAGCGTCCTTTGTGGTTAGAGCTTTTTAATCCCCTTTGTAATAGAATGACTCGATATGCCTAAGCTGGACGCGCTTCTGCAGGGCCTGGCCCTCAACACACCGGTCCCCGACGTGGAGGTCACCGGCATCGCCGTGGACTCGCGCTTAGTGCAGCCCGGCGACCTGTTCTTTGCCGTGGTGCAGGGCGTAGACCGCTACAAGTTCCTGGACCAGGTGGTGGGGCGGGGCGCAGCCGCCGTGGTGGGCGAGCGCGCCGATATCGAGCTGAGCATCCCCCACATCCAGGTGGCGGATACACGTGCCGCCCTGGCCTACACTTCGGCGGCCTTCTACGGATACCCGGCCCGCCACCTCACCATGGTCGGCGTCACCGGCACGGACGGCAAGACCACCACCTCCAATTTCCTCTACCACATTCTGCAGGCCGCTGGCCTCAAGGCCGGCATGATTACCACGGTGAATGCGTTGATCGGCGATCAGGTGCTGGACACCGGCTTCCACGTCACCACGCCGGAGGCTTTCGACACACAGCGCTACCTGCGCCAAATGGTGGATACCGGGCTGACGCATGCCGTGCAGGAGATGACTTCCATCGGGCTGGCGCAGCAGCGCGGTGCCCGACCGATTGAGTTCGACATCTCCGTGGTCACCAACATCACCCACGAGCACCTCAACGATCACGGCACCTACGAGGCTTATTTCGCGGCCAAAGCCGTACTCTTCGAGGGCTTAAGCAAGCCGTTTGAGAAAGCACGGCCAGTAGAACGGCTGGCGGTGCTGAACCGCGATGACAAGTCTTACGACGGCCTGGCCAAGCGCGCCAAGGTGAAGCAGCTCTCCTATGGCCTGCATCCCGAAGCGCAATTGCGGGCAACGGACATCGAGAACCACCCCGATAGCCTGAGCTTTGTCGTGCATGGTCCCGGCTTCGAATTCCCGGTGTACACCACGATGTTCGGCGCCTACAACGTCTCCAACGCGCTGGCGGCCATCGGCGCCACCGTGGTGGGCCTGGGCATCGATGCCAAGGCCGCCCAGGCGGGCATCGTCTCCCTGCAAGGCGTGCCGGGCCGCATGGAGCGCATCCAGCTGGGCCAGGACTTCACTGCCATCGTGGATTTCGCTCATACCCCCAATGCCCTCAAGGTAGCCCTGGAAGCCGGCCGCCAGCTCACCGACGGCAAAGTGATCGCCGTGTTCGGATCGGCGGGGCTGCGCGATAAGGCCAAACGCCGCATGATGGCCGAGTGGGGCGCGCAGCTGGCCGACGTGAGCGTACTAACCGCCGAGGACCCGCGCACCGAATCGCTGGACGGCATTCTCGAAGAAATGGCGGCCGGGGCGCGCGGTAAAGGCGGCAAGGAAGGCGAAACCTTCTGGCGTGTGCCGGACCGCGGCGCGGCCATTTCCTTCGCCCTGCTGCAAGCCAAGCCGGGCGACGTGGTGCTGGCCTGCGGCAAAGGCCACGAACAATCCATGTGCTTCGGCGAGACCGAATATCCTTGGGACGACCGCGTGGCCATGCGCGCTGCGCTGGCGGAAATGCTGGGCACCCATGGCCCTGAGATGCCCAAGCTGCCGACGAGCGGTCAAGTGTAGGGGCGCACGGCAGTGCGCCCGCTTTCCCTTCGTGTCATGCTGAGCGAAGCATCCACCCTTGAGCCTCTCCATAGAGCCTGCCCCTACTATCAAAGGCCCGCCCCTTTCGGCCATGCCGAGGCGCGGCCGAAGCATTCACCTTCCCTCTTTTTGTCATGCTGAGCCGACGAGCGGGTAGTTAGCTGCGACGCAATGCGGGCAAATTAAAACAAAAAGAGGATGAGCGTAATCTCATCCTCTTTTTTGTTGAACTACTTTTTGTTAGGCTTCAAAAGCCTCAAACACCGGGGGAAAGGTGAGCAGCAAGGCGACTGCCAGCAGCATCAGGGTCCAGATGAAGGCGGTGCGCAGACGGAGGTCCTTGTTCTTCCAGAGGGCATTCAGGATGAGCCAACTGATCAGCCACACGGCGATGCCCACACTGGTCTTGCCGGATAGCGGGCCAGCCGGATTATAGAAATTCAGCGCGGTTTTCAACTCTGCGCTGAGCACAGCACCCGTGGTGAGGATGCCGATGGTCAGGCTGCCGATCCCGGCAGCGACCATGGCGGCCGCGGCGGGGCCGCTAGGAATTGTTTGGGTTTTAGCACTCATAGGTTAGTTCTCCTTGATAATGTAGCGGCCTACAGGATGGGGGCGGCCTTGGTGATGAGGGCGCCGAAGATGCCGGCTACACCAGCGGCAACAAAAGAGAGGATGAAAAGGACCACGATCATCCAGCGCAGGTTCTTGTATTTATCCTGCGCCAGGGCCGGGCCGTACCGAAAGATCAGGTAGAGGACCGCCACGGTCAGGATGGGGGAGAACCAAGCGATATGTTCCTTCCACTCCATGGCAAAGGTGTGCCAGCCGGCCAAGTTGGGGTTGGCCAACAGAAACGACCGTGGGTACTGCAGCAAATCGGCGCCTTCTGGCGCGGCAGCTCGGTACCAGGGATAGACGATGTACGTGCCGGTGAAGACGGTGAGGAAGGAAAGGATCGCCATGATACCGGTTTCCCATTTCAGGCGGGTGATGCGTTCCACGATACCCTTTCCGGTCACCCAGCTCGCTCTCAGGCTGTAGAGCCCGACCAAGCCGGCGGTAAAGGCCAGCAGATAGGCTGCCCCAAACACCATGCCGTGAAGCGCTGTCCAAATTTCTCTTGCGGTGAGAACCATACGAAGCCTCCTTAATGGTTTAAGACCGATCCGCTCATGGCGGACAATAGACTATTGCAAGTATATGCAAGGCCATGATGTCTAGCAGGGACATATGACATAATTAATTTGTGGCTCAAGTAGGGAAATAGTCCCTAATTTCGGGAGGGCAAAGCGCCTTATGGTTTGAGAATGCACAAACGCCGATGAAAGAGACGGGCGCTTTAGCGCCCGTCTTGGTTCCTATTTGTTGGTTGCCCCCGGCCACGAACCATGCCGCGGCCGCCATCTCTGCGACCACCGCTCTGCCAGCTAAAGGAGATTGTGTTTTTATTT
>JBBEBI010000015.1:0-6454 GCA_040882365.1 Anaerolineales bacterium | reverse complement strand
GCTGGCCAGGGCGCGGGGAATGCCGTAGGCCTCGAGGACGGCGATGCCGGGGGCGTCGAAGGTGCCCACGTAGCCAGGCGCGGAGGGGATGGTGGTGGCGAGGTTGACCACGCCGTTCATCAGCATGAGGGCAAAGAAACTGACTTCGAAGCTGAAGGCGTGCATGACGAACCAATACTTGCCGGTCTCCAGCAGCCAGATGACGACAGAGGTAAGGAACACCATCAGGATCTCGAGCGGGGAGCGCAGCGACTCCAGGCCGCCGAGGAAACGGTTGCCGACTTCGAGTACCGATTTGCGGAAACGAACGGGCACCAAGCGCGCGGTGAACCATGCCAGCAGCTTTTCGCTGGCGGCGGGAAACATGGCGGCCAGCAGGAAGACCAGCAGCGCGCCGAAGAACACCAGGCTGCCCCAGAAGGCGATCTGCTGGATGCTGAGCCCGGCGACCACGCCAGAGCCGCCGGTCAGGCGGGCCAGCTCGTTGAGGTTGATGAAGATGAAGCCCAGCATCACCACGCCGTCGAAGATGCGCTCGACGATGACGGTGGCCAGCGAGGCCGAGACGGGCACGCCTTCCTTGCGCTTCAGCACCACGGCGCGCAGCACCTCGCCGGCGCGGGCGGGATAGATGTTGTTGCCCATGTAACCGATGGCGACGATGGGGAACATGGTGGCGGTGGGGATGGCCTTGAGCGGGCGCAGCAGGTAATGCCAGCGCCAGGCGCGCGCCCACACCGCCAGGAAGTAAACGGCCACGCCGGGCAGCAGCCACCAATAGTTGGCGGCCTGCACTTCTGCCCAGAAGGCGGCGAAGTCCAGATCCTTGAGCACCAGCCACAGGAAAAAGACGCTGATGATGAGGCCGAGCCAAAACTGCCAACGCTTCATATCGCGATTTTACTCTGGCGCGAGACATGAGGGCGGGATACATGACCTCAGATCTGTTTGGGTTGGCTTTAGTGCTACAATAAATTCAAATCCCGCAAGCCTTCCTTCGGAAGGCGAAGTGGGATTGCGTGTTAATAGGGACGCTTCAGAGAGGCAGCACCAGCTTAGTGGCTGGCAGCGGCCTCTTTTTGTTTTCACGAATCGGAGGAACTATGCCTGGATACGTAGATTTACGCTCAGCAGAAGAACGCGGCATGGAGGAGCGCGGCAAACGGCCGCTGGATGGCGCCGATGAGGCCATTGCCCAAAAGCTGACCGAACTGGTCAAGCGCACCGACCGAGAATATGCCAGCGATAAAGCCGCCTACGAACGCACCACGGCCGAGATCCGCAAGATCGGCGAGGACTTATGCTCTGCCGGCGGTGATAACCGCATGAAGCAGGTTGGCTATCGCGTCGTCGCCCTGGGTGGGCGCATGCGCCTCTTCGAAATGTTCTGGGATGGGATCTGCGGCTGGATGGCCTAGATGTCTCGGGTAAAAGCCGAGCGCTTCATGCAGCAGCACGCCAAATCGGTCATGCAAGCCAGGGCCGATCCCCTGGCCGCGCGCCTGGTTTTTCTAGCTACGACAGCCAACTACGAGAGAGAGCATGACCGCGCCGCCTACGACAAAACATCGGCGGAAATCCGCCGCATCGGCCAGGCTTTATTGGATTTGGATGGCGAGCGCTACCTAAAAGAAGTTGCGCAACGCGTGAAAACGTTGAGAAGAGGAGAAGACGTGGTGACACCATTTTGGGCAGATTTGATATGAGTGCACCTAAGTGGATCCTGAGCTAACGTGAGCTTTAGCTAAGGAGCGGTATGACTGACATCGACGCGTTACTAATGAAGAAGGATTTTAAGGGGCTGGTGACTATTCTTAAGGCGGATAGTGGTCATTACCCTGCCCAGAGTTTCGACGTCCAGCGAGAGCGAGCCAACCTGAAAATGGAGGCCGCCAAGGCCCTGGGGAAGTTGGGTGATAAGCGCGCGGTAGAGCCTCTGGTCGAAGTAGCACTAACAGGATCAGCTCAAAATATTGGCCTGCGCAACTTGTCAATTGAGGCGATCAAGACGTTGGGGGGCAATAATAGTGCTGTGGACCGATTGGTGACCGCTTTGGCGGATCAAAACGAAAGAGTCCGCGAGAATGCTGCCGGGGCATTGAGCCTCTTACCTCTTTCGCAGAATGCCGTCGAAGCGTTAGTTGCTGCATGCAGCGACCAGGAAAAATTTGTCCGCGAAGCCTCTATTTGGGCATTGCAGGAAGCCGCAGCTGCCGGCCTTTATTCCGATCCCACGCTGTTTGTCGATGCTTTGAAAGACCCTCATTTTGGGGTTCGAGGCAAAGCGGCCCATGCCTTGGGCCGTCGGGGAGACTCAAGCCACGTCGATTTGCTCATTGCCGCGCTTAAAGATGATGAGTCGACCTATGTGCGCGCGGAAGCTGCCGAAGCCCTGGGTAAGTTAGGCGACAGACGCGCCCAGACCGCCCTGCAATTGGCTGCAATCGCCGACGACAATTTAGTGGTGATGGCCAATGCTCAGGAGGCATTAAGGCAACTGGGGCGCTGACTATTATTGCCTGCGGTATGAACTTCCACTAAAGACCCTCGAGCATCGAGGGTCTTTTTTGTTATACCAAGGGCCAGGGGGTGACGCGTTCGCCTTCGGGAGGGGCGGGGAAGCGAGAGTCGGCCAGTAGATATTCGAGCCGCTCATCCAGGGCAGACAGCTCTTCG
This sequence comes from Anaerolineales bacterium, assembly GCA_040882365.1. GTDB lineage: Bacteria > Chloroflexota > Anaerolineae > Anaerolineales > UBA11579 > JAMCZK01. Next base: position 3,778 of record JBBEBI010000015.1, on the reverse strand, counting down.
GGGCTGAGGTAGCGGAGCAACTCCTCTCGTAATGATCCCCCTTTCAATTGTGTGCGCAGGCGCTGCATGTCGCTGAGCAGCTGCGGGGGGAGAGCCTCGCCGGCGAAATCCCAGATCACGGTGCGCAATTTGGGCTCGGCGTGGAAGCTGATGCCGTGGTCGATCAGCCAGATCTTGCCCGCGTCATCCAAGAGCACGTGGCCGCCCTTGCGGTCGGCGTTGTTGACGATCAGGTCGAAAAGAGCCGGCTGGCGTAACTGCTCGCGCGTCTTTTCGCCGAAGGTGAAATAATGCTGGTCGGGGTCGTGGCCTACGCGCTGCTGCAGCGAGCCGGGGCCGAAGGGGGCATCGTGGCGAAGTACGGTGGGCGGCACCAGGTCCCAGCCCAGGGCTTCGCTGACGAGGAAGGCGGCCACTTCGCGGCGGGCCAAGGTCTGCGGGGGAAAATCCCAGAGAGGGCGTTCACCGCGCTGGGGTTTGTAGACGGCTTCGAGGCTGCCGGAGCCGCCAGCCACGTTCACGAGGAAGGTGTAGTTGGAGCCCCAGGTGAATTGGCCGACGATTTCGATAATGCCCTGCTGTAGTTGTTCCAGGATGAGTTCTTTGTTCATGAGGTGGGCGAAATTGTAACTACTTCTTGATTTGGTGAACGTGCCTATTCAGAAGTGGTGAGCATAAAAATTCCTCGCTGTCTTGATTCTCAATCGGGTGAAAAATTATGGCCCCGCTTCGGAATGACAAGAAGGGCGGGAAATGACATGGGGGCAGAATATGGTTATTCGGAAGATGAGATCATAAGATTTTTCTCGCTGGCTTGACTCTCCAATCGGGTGACAATTACGGATCCGCTTAGGAATGACATGGGGAAGAGGACGCTTCGGAATGACAAGGCGTGGGGCAGAATGACACAGGTGTTATTGTTTATGACCGTTCTTGCGGGCGCAGAAGTGGCCTGCGGGGTCCATGGGTTGGCCGCATTGGGGGCACAGCGGGCGGCCGCGGGAGGCGATCTCCAGGCCCCAATTGGCCATGGCGCGGATCTGAGAACGGGTGCACCACAGCCGGGCCACTTTCAAATCTTCCGCCGGCTGATCTTCGCCCTCCGCCAGTTCGCGCAGTTCTAGGGCCACCAGATCGGAGTCGGGATCGTAGCCGAGGCCGAGCTGGCCGACGCGGAACAGCGGCTCCAACGGCGGGTGCAGGTGCATCTGGTCTTCGTCGTAATCGGCGGAGGCATCCGGCAAGTCGGCGTATTTGGTGTTCACGTCCGCCAGGAATTGCTCGACGCCTACGGCTAGGCTTTGGATCTGCGTCTTTTCGCAGATCAGGGTGACGGTGCGGTCCTCTTTCCAGGCCTGGATATAAAAGACGCGCTTGCCGGATGCGCCAATCGCGTCGGTGGTGATGTGCCCTACGGGGCGCAATTCAATCGCTTTGGATTTAGCCATGGATCTTTTCGAAATAATGAAGAGATGGCGTGAGTATATCAGACCGACTTAATATCTTTATTTTCCGGCTTCCAATTCAGGTTAATCAACTTAGCACGTCCTTTTTCCAAAGCCAGAGTGCTTATGGAGGCTGTGTCAATGTTCAGGCGCTGGAATAAATCCAGGGGCATGCCGACGTAGTGAGCGATGATCAATTTGATCGGGTCGGCGTGGCCGACGCAGGCAATTACAGCCCGCGTTGTGTGCAATGCACAAAGGGATTCGATCTCGGTCACCAGGCGGCTTTGCTGTTCGGCCATCCACTCACCGCCCGGGAAACGGAAGCGAGAGGGATGCTCTTGCAGCAGCTTCCATTCTTTGTTGCGCTGCAGCTTCTTGATGCTCTGTCCCTGCCAGGAGCCAAGGTCGGTCTCGATGAGGCCGGGGCGCTTTTGCACGCGCAGGCCATGCAGCCTGGCGATGGGCTGCGCGGTTTCCACGGCGCGCTCCAGCGGGCTGCTGTAGATGGCCTTTAGCGGGACTCCTTTTAGTGCCTCGGCCAGGGCAGCGGCCTGGGCGCGTCCTCTTTCGTTGAGGTGGGCGTTGGGAAGGCGTCCGGCGAGCCGCTGGGTGCGCGTGTACTCATTTTCGCCGTGACGGATGAGCAGGATGGTGGGCACTTGCGTATTCTACAATGATAAGTTCCGCGATTTAGGAAGCTATTCTTCCAGCGGGGTGGAGGGAGAAAAGGTGGTTATAGGGATTCTTCGCGCCGCCAAGTTTGCCATTCGCCTATTCGCTTCGCTCGGCCGGCTCAGGCAAGCTTGGCTGCTCAGAATGACACAAAAGGGCGACAGCCGGCGAGCCGCTGGGTGCGTGTGTAATCATGACGCCGTGGCGGACGAGCAGGATGGTGGGCATGGTGGAGCCTAGCGCGAGCCGCCGGCTTTGTGGCGGCTCTTCAACTGGTCGATGGTATCCGTGTCGAGGGCGGGCACTTCCACAGTAGTCTCAATGCCCAAGGCCTTGCGCTGCGCGGCGCGCCAGCGGGCCAGGCGGTCTTTCACTTCGGCTTCGTAGCCCTGTTCAGACGGCTTATAGAAGTAGGTGCCGAGGAGATCCTTGGGGAGATATTGCTGCGGGGCGAAGTGCTCAGGCTCGTTGTGGGGATAGACGTAGCCTTTGCCGTGACCAAGCGCCTTGGCGTCGCGGTTCTCGTCCTTCAGCGGATCGGGCACTTCGACCAGGCCGTCGGCCTCGATCTTCTGGTAGGCGGAGAAATAGGAGCCGGCCGTGTTGGATTTGGGGGCGGTGGAAAGATACAGCGTGGCGTGCACGATAGGGTACACACCTTCGGGCAGGCCGATGTAATCGAAGGCCTGGGCGGCGGCGTTGGCCACCACCAGGCCCAGTGGATCGCCGAGACCGATGTCCTCGCCGGCGAGGACGATGAGGCGGCGCAGGATGAAGCGCGGGTCCTCGCCGGCGTAAAGCATCTTGGCCAGCCAGTAAAGCGCGGCGTCCGGGTCGGAGCCGCGCACGGATTTGATGAAAGCCGAAATGGTGTCGTAGTGCGCGTCGCCGTCTTTGTCATAGAGGACGGCGCGGCGCTGGATGGATTCCTGGGCCACCGACAGAGTCACATGGATGGCCCCGTCTTTGCCGGGCGGTGTGGATTCCACGGCGAGCTCAAGGGCGTTGAGCGCGTTGCGGGCATCGCCGCCGGCAATATGCATGATGTGCTGTACGGCGTCTTCGGCAAGCCGAATACGCCGTTTGCCGTAGCCGCGCTCCTTGTCGGCCAGGGCCTGTTCGATGATGTGGCGCACATTCTCGTCGCTTAGCGGGCGCAATTGGAAGACGCGCGAGCGGGAGACCAGGGCGCCGATGACTTCGAAGTAGGGATTCTCGGTGGTGGCGCCGATGAGGATGATGGTGCCGTTCTCTACATGGGGGAGCAGCCCGTCTTGCTGGGCTTTGTTCCAGCGGTGCACCTCATCGACGAAGAGGATGGTGCGCGTGTTGTGCAGCTTGCGGCGTTCCTTGGCTGCGGCAAGCACGGCGACCAGGTCGGCCTTACCGGCCATGACCGCCGAGAGGGTCTCGAAGTGGGACTGGGTGTGATTGGCGATGACCATGGCCAGGGTGGTTTTGCCGGAGCCGGGCGGCCCCCACAGGATGATGGATGAGAAGAGGCGATCGGACTCGATGGCGCGGCGCAGCAGGCGGCCTTCGCCCACGATGTCGTCCTGGCCGATGTATTCGTCGAGGCGGCGCGGGCGCATGCGGGCGGCCAGCGGAGCCTCGGTGGCGAGGCGCTGCTTGAGCGCGTGGTCGAAGAGATCGGTCAT
>JBBEBI010000014.1:4121-40997 GCA_040882365.1 Anaerolineales bacterium | reverse complement strand
TAGACACAATCAATCTGTTTCTAAAACCTGTTCAGGAAGAAGCCTAGTTATACACTTCATTCATTTGAGACACCAGATTCTTGGGTTGTGGAAGGGTACTCGTCTATTTCCCATTTACCGATTCTTTGATTAGCAAAGTAACCCGTTTTTTCTTTGGCCAAAATAGCTGATTTATGATCTTCTTCCGTCCATGCCTCTTTATGGATGCACATCAAATCCCAAGTACTTCTTCCACTATCATTTGGAATTTCAGTTGCTAAGCCGATTACTGTGGGTAACTTGGGAAATAAGTCCTTCGCAATGAAACTTCTTATTTCAAGCTCAGTTTTTCTCAATTCCCTAGTGGCGCCAATCAGCTTAGCCAGAAAAACATAGATTATTCCAGATTCGCCAAGCATCAATCTCGAATCTATATGTTTGGTGCTACTCAAGAAATCTATGAGAGCATTACCAAGGCTTCGGCGATTAAGCCGGGTTTCCCTCGCCAAGAACCTAAGTGCAAATTCCGTTTCAGAAATATTTGGGCCAAAAAGCAATTCGTCCTTGAGAGCAAACCCAGCTACAGTTTCTATTAATTTATCCCAGACATAACTTATCTCGTCAGCCTTGCGTTTGGCCTTATAGGGTTCGGAGTTATAAAAATCCTCCCAAATATTGTCTCCAATGATCATGAATCCTGTTGGTTGAGGGAATTTTCTGTCGTTAGAAAGATAAAAGGCAAGTAAATCCTCCTCTCCACCTTCCAAAACGGTTTGTCTTGCAGCCGATACTAGATTTGTCTTAGCGTTGAGGTAGTCAATGAAATCAGATATTGTGTTCAGCTCTTCTAGGATAATCCGAAAGGAATCATCGTCAAATATGTGGATATGCCCTTTGCCAAAATCACCTGAACGAACATACGACTTGCGTTTTCCGCCTAAGGCAATCGCAATTCTATGAATTCGAATTGAATCTGGACTTGGGAGTTGTAAACCGTTGGTACCGTCCGCTTTTGTAACGAATTTCAGAGTTTTCAAAATCCGCTCGGCGCCGTATATCTGCTTCACTGATGACTCTATAGCCTTGTTATTCCATCTCTTACGGGCTATCTCATCTGGCTCTTGAGTCTTAATCGGAATATCTTTTACACTAAAAATAACAATATCAGGATCGCATACGATCAATAAATCACACAACTCCTTTCCTCGGCGAATCCCTTGAGGATTTGGATAGCTCCACAGCGAAAGAAAGGTCTTGCTACATATATCGTGCACGAACTCTTCGGATGGATTTTTGTGGGTGCCCATCTATCATCTTCGTTAAACTGCAATCCCCCACCCCGGCTCGATGTCCATCTCCATGCCGTCGCTCTTGCCAATGAGCGCGTGGCGGAAGTAGCCGGCCGCGGCGATCATGGCGGCGTTATCTGTGCAAAGCGGTAGAGGGGGAAAGTGAATACGGGAGGGATTACCGCTTTGCACTTGGAGTTTGGCTTCGCCAAACTCCCCCTTTCCTTGCCAGACGGCCTCACCATATTGTCCGGTGTCCTCGGCGCCGAAGGCTTCGCGCAGGGCGCGGTTGGCGGAGACGCCGCCGGCCACCAGGATCTCCTGGGCGCTGAATTCGTTGGCGGCGCGCAGGGCTTTGCCCACCAGCACGTCCACCACGGCGGCTTGAAAACTGGCAGCCAGGTCCGCCACAGGCAGGTTGCGCTCGCCCAGTTCGCGCACCTTGTGCATGACGGCGGTCTTGAGGCCGCTGAAGGAAAAGTCCCAGGTGTCTTCGAGCCAGGCGCGGGGAAAGGCGTAAGCCGAGGGGTTTCCCTCGGCAGCGGCCTTTTGGATGGCCGGGCCGCCGGGGTAGCCGAGGCCCAGCAGGCGGGCCACCTTGTCGAAGGCCTCGCCGGCGGCGTCGTCCAACGTGCCGCCCAGGCGCTGGTAATCGAGATGGTCCTTCATCAACACCAGCTCGCTGTGGCCGCCAGAGACGATCAGTGCCAAGAGGGGAAAAGCAGGGGCCCCCTCTTGGCTAGGAGAATGGCTGCTGGCTAAGCCAGCAGCAAGCGCATTCTCCACGCCCTCGTCCAAATGCACCCAAGCGGAATAGAGATGCCCCTCGAGGTGGTTGATGCCATAGAGCGGCTTGCCGGAGCCGAGCGCCAGGCCTTTGGCCATGTTGAGCCCGACGATGAGCGAGCCGGGCAGGCCGGGGCCGCGGGTGACGGCGATGGCGTCCACGCCGTCCAGCTCCAGGTGCGCCTGGGCCAGGGCCTCTTCGACGACGGCGTCGATGACCTTGATATGCTGGCGCGAGGCGACCTCGGGGAAGACGCCGCCGTACTTGGCATGCAGCTCGGCCTGCGAGGCGACCACGTTGGAGAGCGCCAGGCGGCCGTTCTCGACCACGGCGGCGGCGGTCTCGTCGCAGGACGTCTCGATACCCAGGATGCGGGCGGGCTGCAGTTTCTTGCGCCGGCGGGCCATGGGGACATTATAGACTGAGGATGGGATGGCGCTGACAAAAGAAGGGCGCACGGCCGTGCGCCCCTACGCCCTATTACTTTCGTCCCGTGCAAATCGGGGCAAACGCCTCACCAGCAAGATGCCGCAAAGCGCGAAAACGGGGCTGAAAGCCGCCGGCTGGCCGCGGCGGTTTTAGCCTGCCTGCGCCCCGGCCTCTCCTCGGAGGTGCAAATGCGATGCCTGCCTATCCGCCGCTATCTTATTAGGGCGGTTACCCTCGGGATGACAGTCGTAGTCGCGGCTTGCGGCGCGCCAGCGGGCCAGCCAGAAGGGGAAACAGAAGCATCTCCCACCTCGTATCAGCCTGACCCCACGTTGGCGCCCACAGAGCCCAGCCCAACCCTCGTACGGCTCTATTACCCCAACAAGCTGGTGGGACCCTTCTTGGTGGATGCGCATGCCACGGGTGACATCCAGCCCCTCATCGATGCCCTAGACCCACGCATCCACATTGAAGAGCGAGCCTTTGTCGATTGGGTATACGACCCTGACCAGGGCATGATCCCGCCCCCGTGGCTCCAGCATATGAACTTTGAGTGGTGTGCTGGAGATTATGCCTACCTTGAAATGCCCATGGACTCGGATTCAGTGTCTGCCGAAAACATGGTCGAACTGCTATTTACCCATCAGTTGAGCGACGAGGAGAGAGCCCTTGGTTTCTATAGCGAGCTACGCGGGCTTGACCTTTTAGATCTGCAGAGCGACAAAAGTGAGGTTGTGCTATCCCTGCAAGATCAGGCCGGATTCTTCGCCGAGGGAGGAGGGCAACCCTATCTGCAGTGGGAACAGGAATCCGGTTTTTATGGGGGGCCGTGTTTTTGGGAAGTAATTGTCAGTCAAATCGTTGCCACGCTTACACAAGCCTATCCAGAGTGTGTAGCCTTGCCTCCTTTTTCAGTTCAAGGAGAGCAAATCCAGATAAGTGTGCCATGTGAGCCCCAAGACTAAGCGCTCTCGATTCCCTTTGGAGGTTGTTCCATGCGCGTTCAAATTCCCTATTTCTCCAGCTACAACATGCCATCCTCTTGTGTGGCCTGCGGCAACCCGATGGCCCCGCACACACATTCGGTGGGCACCTCGAACTGGAGCGGCAAGCAAAGTGTCAGCCTCAAGTTCCCCATCTGCGAAGAATGCAACCAGGCCTCCAAAGCCAACATCTCTGCGAACCGGCTGGGCTGCCTGACCGCGCTAGGTGCGGCTCTATTGGGAGGTGCCATTGGCGCTTTCCTGAATCCGGTCCTGAATGCCTCCGGCCTAGACTTTGCCGGCGCGCTGGTCGGGCTCATCGCCGGCATTTGGCTCACCCGGTATCTCGTCCTCTCCCGCAAGCCGGCGGATGTGCGCGAAAGGATCGCCAAGCTGAACAAGTCCGTGCGCATGCTGAGCTTCAAGCTGCCCTCCCTGTTCGGCAGCAAGGGTTCAATAACGCTCGACTTTGCAGACGCGGCTTATGGGACGCAATTCATGGCGCTGAACGGCGGCAAGGCCTAATAATAGGAAAGGCTTGGGGAACGAACCTGGCGACCTTGCAACGGCCGCCAGGTTCGTTATTAAGTAACGGTCAATTATCCCGATAGAATCGAATCATGCCATCCTGTATAATCATTGCGGCGGGTGTGTGAGGGATCTTCTCCAGTTGCGTTGTTGCTGCCCTCTTGCATGCGCATCCGCCAACAGTCCAGGCGGATTTTTTTACCAATCATGCTATGAGTAAACACAATTCCTCCCAGCCCCTTATCGTCATAGCCTCCAATCGCGGGCCTTTCTCGTTCCGCCGCAAGGGTCGCGGCTTCTCCGTGGAGCGCGGCGCCGGCGGCCTGGTCACGGCCCTCGGCGCCCTGGTTGAGCGCCACGATGTCATCTGGGTGGCCTCCGCCATGAGCGAGGATGACCGCGCCTGGGCCCAGCAGCACGAAGGTGAAGTAAAGCAGGTGGAGGGCATCAGCCTGAAGCTGGTCGAGCCCAGCCTGGAAGATTACGAAGGCTATTACAACGAGATCGCCAACCCCCTGCTGTGGTTCATCCAGCACCAACTGTGGGACACGCCGCGCACGCCCAGCATCACCCAGCGCACCTGGGATGCCTGGGAGAACGGCTACAAGCCGGTCAACAAGCTTTTCGCCAAGGCCATCGCCGAAGCCGTCAAAGGCGCCGGCCGCCCGGTCATCGTCCTGCCGCAGGACTACCACCTCTATATGGTGCCGCATTACCTGCGCAGCCTAGTCGGCGAAAGCGTGCAGATACAACCCTTCGTGCATATCCCCTGGCCCGGCCCGGATGCCTGGCGCATCCTGCCGCAGGCCATGCGCGATGCGCTGCTCACCAGCCTGCTCGAAGCGGACCGCGTCGGCTTCCAGACCGCCAAGGATGCCTTCAACTTCGTGCAGACTTGCCGCTTTTATCTGGGGGCGCATGCCTACGGCCGGCGTGACGCGGTGGAATATAACGGGCGCGACGTGGGTGCCTTGGCCTATCCCATTTCGATCGATGTCGAAAAATTGCAACAGATCGCCGGCGATCAAGGCACCCTGCTCGAACGTTCTCAATTGCTCAACTCCGTGGGCGACCGCTCCGTAATTTTGCGCGTGGACCGCGTCGAACCCAGCAAGAATAATCTGCGCGGCTTCCAGGCCTATCGCGCCTTGCTGGAAGCGCACCCCGAGCATCGCGGCAAGATCCAGATGCTGGCGCTGCTGGTGCCCTCGCGCATGGAAGTCGGCGAATATCAGAATTACCTGGGCGAGATCATGGCCGAGGCGGGCACCATCAATGCGCAGTACAGCGATTCGATCTGGGAACCGGTGCGCATTATCCTGGGCGATAACTACGTGCGCGCCATCGCCGCCATGCAAATGTACGACGTGCTGTTGGTGAACCCGCTGGCGGATGGCATGAATTTAGTGGCTAAGGAAGGCGTGCTGGTTAACCGCAAGGATGGCGTGTTGGTGATGTCGGAATACGCCGGCGCCTTCTATGAGCTCGGCGACCAGGCGCTGATCGTCTCGCCGTTCGACGTTTACGGCACCGCCGAAGCTCTGCACAGCGCGCTCACTATGCCCCTTGCGGAGCGCAAGCAGCGTGCGTCAGCCCTGCGCGAGATCGTCACCCGCGCGGATGTGCGCGAGTGGTTCGCCGCTCAGGTGGAGGATGCCTTGCGCGCTGTCAAGAGCAAGGATAGCAATTCTTCCACGTCGCCCACCCCCGTAGCCAGGAAGTCCGCAGTGTCGGCCAAGCCTTCCGGCGCATCGGCGGATTGAACGCCCACGCCCCAAGCCTCGTACATGTTTTCTGCGCGCAGCCGGCGCGCCATGGCCAGCGCGTTCAGATCGCTGATGTCATCCCCAAGGAATAACGCGCTCTCCAGATGGTGGTCCTTAGCCAGCTGGCGAAAGGCGATGCCTTTGTCCATTTCAATGGGCGGCCGCACCTCGAACACGCGCTTGCCAGTGAACAGCGCCAGGCCGTTTTCTTCAACGATCTTGGCGATCTGAGCCGCAAATAGGCCGGCGAATTGCTCAGGATCCTTCGCCTGCCGGTAATGGAGGCTAAGCGTCGCTTCCTTATCTTCCACAAAAACGCCATCCTGCTCCAGCGCCTGCAATTCCTTTTTGACTGTTTGCAAGCTCGGCAAATAAGGCGCGGCCTCCGGCAGCACCTTAATCTTCCCATCTGTCCACTGCTCCAAGCCATGGTTGCCTATGTAAACGATGCCGGGGAGGCCAACCTTGGCGGCCAGGCTTTCCGCCCGGCGGCCCGAGATGAGCGCCAGCAGGGGAATTTCATCCCGCAACGCGGCCAACAACTGGCGGGCGCGGGCGCTGATGTGCGCCGCTTCGGGCGAGCGCGCGATGGGCGCCAGGGTGCCGTCCAGATCGGAGAACAATCCGAAGCGCGGCTTGGCAGCCAGCTCGGTGATCAGATCACTCGCCTCTCGCCAATGAATGGCTGTCATCCGTTATCCTCTTCCAATTCCCCAAGATAACCCAATTCCAGGAGAGCTTGCAGCACCTGTTGCCCCGCCCCCGCCTTCACGGTGATGGCCGTCGGCCCCAACGGCTCTCCCAAATAGCGCCCTGCCCGCGAGGCGCACAGGGCCTTCAGCGCCCCCGCCGAGCCCAGGCGCAGCACCAGCGCCTTGCCCAGGCGCGCTTGGGCGCCTTGCTGTTCCCAGCGCTTCAGCGCTTGCACCAAGTTAGGGGGCAAGGCCGCTATGCTTTGAGCCTTCAATAATTTCAGCAGTTGCGCCACTTTCAATCCTTGTTTGCGCGCTCGCTCCAGGGAGCGAGCCGTGATCTGGTAGACGTATGCGTCCTTTTGTTTCGGCAGCCATTCGCAAAAGCGTGCCACCAAATAGCGTGTGGCCCTGGGCGAGAGAACAGGGATCAAAACCTTGCCTCGCGAGTCCACTTTCAACTTCGCGCTTTCGGCCTTCAGACCCTCCGGTGCATTCCCCTTCAGCAACGTTTTTGCCCAACTGCTCAGGCGAAAAGCCGCGGCGGGGGCTTGTGCTTGCGGCGCGGCCAAGTCCAGCAGGCCGAGCGCATGCATGGGTCCACGAATGAGGTTGGCGATCAGGGCGCCATCCACCTGGTCCCAATGGGCAAAGCCGCGCAGGTATTCACCGCTGGCGGCATCCCGCAGATACCAAGAATCGTAATCTCCTGCCGGGCGCTGGTAGTCCGGCTGCCGCGCCTTGACATCTGCGATCAGCGCGGCAAGGCTCCACCACTGGCCGGCTGGTACGCGGCGCGAAAATGCCAGGATTTTTCGCCGCGTACCTATGGCATCATTTACCCAATTGCCTTCCACCAGCAATCCGGGCATCAGGCGCAGTTCGTTGAATTCTTCGCTGTTCAGCCAGGTGCGCACCAGCAGGACCAACGCCTGGCTGCGGTCCGCTTCCAGAAAGCGGCGCGTGGTCTCCGGGATGGGTTTGTCATTGCCATCCAGTATTTTGGCCGTCGCCAGCAAGGCCCTCATTGTTGCCGGCGTAATTCCCCAAGCTTCGGCCGCAACCAACTCCTCGGCCGATAGTCCCATGCGCAAGCCCGCCAACAGCGTGCAGGCCTGGTCCAGGATCTGGTCATTGGCTAACTCGATGTGCGCACGTTCTTCGGGGCGGGCGGGCCGACCAAAGGGCTGCATTGTTTCTTTTGCTGCCGGAATAATGGCAAGCATCTCTTCGGGGATATAGGCGAATTCCACCGGTCCTTGCGGGGTATCGAAGAAGGCCCTGGCCGCCAAGCCGCGATACCAGAGGGTCTCTGTGGTCGAAACCGGCTGCAGGTGGGGTCGCTCCCTGTCCCGGCGTCCGGCGCCCATCTCGCGCAATTCGCCATATTGCCTGGAGAAATGGCCCCACGGGATGCGCTTCATTTGCGCCAGCGCGACCAAGGCCTGCCGGGCGTCTTCGGGCAGAGCGTCCCAACCGTTGGCGGCCATATCCGGCAAGGCAGCTACTAATTGTTGAATAGCATCCTGAACGCCTTTGGCGTGCAGCTCGATCCCCCACAATTCGGCAACAATGTGCAGGTGGCCCAGGTCGTGGCCTTGCAGGCTTTGGGCGAGGCCGGGCATCTGGCTTAGGGTTTGGCGCTCATCATCTCTAGCGCCTGGGGCAGCAGGGATATTTTTAGATGATGGATATTGCTGCTGAAGCCGGCCCAGGTCTCCCCATCCGTATGCAGCCAAAGCGGCTGCTCAGATTGGATCTCCATGGTCTTCAATTTGCCCATGCGTACCTGGCGAAACTTTCCCTGGCTGCCGCGCATGAATTCAGGGATCAAGCGAAACATCATGGGCCGCGATAGTTTTCGTACCGCCGTAAAGTTAAACTGGCCATCGTCGATGACCGCGCCTGGAGCGGTAACGAAGCCCCGGCCTTCGCGCGGCCCGTTGCACACCGCCAGCATCATCAGATCATCCGACCATTCCTCGTTATCGCTCTTAATCTTCATATGCATTACGTCGTAGCGCCGGATCATGACTTGCAGCACGGCCCAAAAGTACATCAGGAAACCGCGCAGCCACGGGACGGTGTGGGAGTAAATGTTCACGGCCCCACCGAACCCGATATTTACCGAATTGTCCCAATATTCTTTGCGGCCGTGCTCATCTTCGATGACACCAATGTCGATCTTGCGCGGTTTGCCAGTCAGGATTTGCTTCAGCGCCAGTTCCGGATTCATCTCCACACCGGCCGCGTGGGCGAAGTCGTTGCCGGAGCCCATGGGCACCACGCCGAACCTGGGCCGCTGCCCTTCCGGGACCTGCATCAAGCCATTGACCACTTCGTGCACGGTGCCGTCACCCCCCACGGCGATGACCAACTCATAGCCATCCAGCCCGGCCTGCCGCGCCAGCTCGGTGGCATGCGTCGGGTATACCGTGCCCGCCCAATCAGCGCCGCCATACTCCTCAACAACAGGGCGCAGGTCTTTGGTCTGTTTCCACGCGTTGCCCATGTCCGCGTTGGGATTGATGATCATTTTGATGCGAGGTTTTTTGCCAGCCATCCAGCCTCCGGGGTGGCCGAATTATAGTCGGAATGAAGGTCACGCTAACAGATTGGACTACCTAGGAAAGGAGGGGCAATAGGGTTTGCAGAATGCGGTTCTTGGGAAAGGAGAAGGTTGCGACTAGGGTTGCAGTACGGGAAAAATTGGAAGAGTGGGCGATAAGAATTCCTCGGCTTTCTTGGCTGGCAATTGGGTAGTTCTTTACGGCACCGCCTCGGAATGACAAAAAGGAGGGTGGTGAATCATAATCGTAAAGCCTATAGGAAAAGAGCCACAGCACGCTGCGGCTCTAGATTTCAAGTGGACTCTGACTAATTGGTTGTTTTACATCGGCCAATCGCGCAGGATGCGCTCGGTTTGCTCTGCGTGGTTGGTTTCGTCGCTCACAATGGTCTCCAACTCCACAACTAAGCCTTTGTCGCCGAATTCTTCGGCATCCAAGGCGCGCTGCGTGTAATCCCGTACGGCGCGCTGTTCAGCCTCCAGCACCGCCTCCAGCATCGCCTGGTTGGAGTGCGCTTCCTGCACGGGACGCGCCTCGCTGGTTGGTTCGCCGCCCAGGGCCACGACCTTGTTGGCAAGAAATTGAGCATGGCGTTGCTCGTCTGGCACTTCGGCCAGGAAGAATTCCGCCAGCTGTGGCCGGTAAGGGCCGGTCACTTTGGCGGCGTAGGTGATATATTGAGCGATGGCGCCCAATTCGCCCGCCAGGTCATGATTCAATTGTTCCACCAATTGCTGTTTCGCTTTCGTGGTTCCGTTATGAGATTTTGCGATTGTTTTGGTTTTCATGGCGCTCCTTTCCATGTAAATACCTTGGCTTGCCGGATACAATCGAAGTTTCCCACCTGGCATAACGACTCGCTAGTGGCAAATATCACTCCTTGCTTGTCCCTTTTCCCGGCCTATTAATGTTAAGGCACCACTTTACTATCGTTTACGTGCTTGGTTGTCTGTTGGCGGCCTGCTCGGCCCCCGCGGCCTTGCCAACCGCTGAGGTGCTGCCAGCTTTTCCCTCAGTTACGCCCACCGCATTCGCCGTCCCTAGCGCGGTGCAGACGCCATCGCCAGGCCCAACGCCCGATCCATACGCGGCCCTAACCATCGATTCCCTGGCCGCCCGCAGCTACGGCGGTGGTGAAGTGCTGGACCTGGGCGTTATGAGCGAAGCCTCTTCCTTTACTCGGCATCTGATCAGCTATCCCAGCGATGGCCTGGCCATTAACGGCTTTGCCGATATGCCGCTCGGCGAAGGTCCGTTCCCGGTCGTGCTTGTACTGCACGGCTACGTCGACCCCCCCGGTTATCAGATCGAGAACTACACGGCCCGCTACGCGGCTGAATTTGCCAGCGCCGGCTTCATTGCCATCCATCCCAACTACCGCAATTACGCCCCATCAGATGCAGGGCCCAACGAGTTCCGTGTGGGCTATGCCGTCGATGTGCTCAACCTGATTGCCATCGTGAACACGCAGGCCGGACAGCCCGGGCTGCTGCAAGCCGCCGACCCGGATGCCGTGTTCCTGTGGGGCCACAGCATGGGCGGCGGCATCGTCCTGCGCGTCATTACCGTGGGCGCCGATGTGCAGGGCGCCGTGTTGTATGGCTCCATGAGCGGCGACGAGCGCCGCAACTTCGAGCACATCCGCGATGTGCTCTCGGAGGGAACTCGCGGCAACGAAGAGCTCACCGCCTCGGATGAGGCGCTGCAGCTCATCTCGCCCATCAATTACTTCGAGCGCATCCAGGTACCCGTCAGCATCCACCACGGCGATATCGACGACGTGGTGCCGTTGACCTGGTCGCTTGAACTTTGCGATGTGCTGCTCTCCTCAGGCAAACCGGCGGAATGCTTCACCTATCACAATATGCCCCATACCTTCTATGGCCTCAACGATGAATTGCTGATCCAGCGCTCGATAGAATTCTTCCTGCGTTACACTCCAGTGGATTAAATATGCTATTCCGTGATCCGTTCTTAGAAGGCGTTCGTAGGGGTAAGCTCTCCACGGCCTTCCGGCGTTGGGCGCAGCCGCGCGTAAAACCAGGGACGCGCATGCGTACCCCCATCGGCGTGGTGGAAGTGTTATCCGTGGAACCGATCATGGAGATCGAGATCACCAGTACGGACGCAGAACATGCCGGGTACCCCAGCCGCGCCGAGATGCTGCAGGATTTGGGCCCGATCTCGGCGGGTCAGCTTTATCGGGTCGCGCTGAAATACGCCGGGGAGGACCCGCGCATCCAATTGCGCAACGAAGGCACCATTTCTGACAACGAGTTCGAGATCCTAAAGAAAAAGCTCAGGGGTTATGAGCGCAAAGGCGCATGGACGCGCAAGGTGCTGAAGGTCATTGCTGCAAACGAGGCTGTGCTTGCCAGCCAGCTGGCGGATAAGATGGGTATGGAGAAATATGCCTTCAAACGAAAAGTACGCCAACTAAAAGAGCTGGGCCTGACCGAGAGCCTCGACATTGGCTATCGGCTTTCCCCGCGTGGCCGAGCCTACCTCAAGCGGTTCGGATAATTACTCCAGTTCCACGATCTCCGCCCTCACTTGCTCTCCATCCACATGCAGCAGCGCCACCGTTGGCGGCCTGCCAGCCAACGCCTGGCAACACGCCGACCCGGGGTTCACCACCAACATACCGCCGATCTGTTTTATCATCGGTTCGTGGTTATGGCCGAAGACGATCACATCCACGTCCGTGTCCTGCATCAGCGATATCGCCCGATCCATGAAAAAGTCGAACGATTGCGGACCGCGGAGTAAATAGCGCAATTTGTCGCCGACATACTGTCCCCAACTTCCGTGCCCGTGGGTGAGCCCGATGCGCACCTCGCCAACAGGGATGGTCCGGTGAAATGGCAGATCCCTGAAACCGAACCAGTCGCGGTTGCCGCGCACCGCCAGCACCGACGCTGCCTGCTCCAGCTCGGCGAGCACGTGGGGGATAGCGATATCGCCGGCGTGCAGGATCATGGTCACGCCTGCCCGCCTGAAAGCGGGCAGCACACCTGCATGCAGTCCGCGGCTGCGGTCCGGCACATGCGTATCGGCGATCAGGCCAAGGGTAACGGGGGTCAATTGCCGCCCAGCAGAGCCTGCAAGTCGCCCAGCGTCTGTACTGTGGACTTGAACACGATGCCGTGCATGCCGGCCTCTTGAGCTCCCTCGATATTCACGTGTAGATCATCAACGAAGACTGCCGACTGCGGCTCAACATCGAGCTGCTTCATGGCGAGGGCATAAATGGCCGGATCAGGCTTCATAATCCTCACCTCGGCGGAGATGACCATTTGACTGAATGCGTCCCCAAATTTCCATTCATCCCTGATCCAAGAACGTAAATCCGAAAAGGCATTGCTGAGCAGCCCGGTTTTGTAATTGGCCTTCAGTTTGCGGATAGCGGATACCAGTTCCTGGTCGATCAGGTCTCCCCGGAAGAAGTCGGCGATGAAATCTTTTGGCGACATAGCATATCTGGCGCTGGTTGCCTCCCAGAACTGCTGGGCGGTAATCTCGCCCAATTGGGCACGCAGACTCTCCGGGCTGCCAAACACTTGGTTCGCCAGATCGGCATAACTGAGCCCCAGCTGCTCGGCAAGTTTGGCGCGCGGTGTCTGATCGTCCGTGCGCATGATCACTCCGCCCATATCCCAAAAGATGGCTTCAATACTCATTGCTAGCCTCGTTGCCGAACGCTGTATTGTACCGAAGCGCTCAGAAACAAAAACGCCCGGGTCGTAGCGAGAAAAGCACTCACTTTGGCGGGCGTTTTTGTTTGCGTGTGGCTCTCTTATTGGTCAAGTTCTGTAGTCATCAACTCCTTTCCGGGGCGCAATTCTTTCTCATAGCGGTCGTATTGGCGCGCTACGTACATCCCAGCGTTCTCGTAAAGGCGCAGGGCGCCGGTCAGGTTGCTGGCATCCACGCCCAGGCCCACTTTCTTCTTGCCGCGCCTGGCAAACTCTGCGAAGGTGTGCAAAAGCAGCGCCTTGCCCAGGCCGTGTTGGCGCCAGGCCCGCCGCACGCCCAGCAAGGCGAGCCAGCCCATGTCTGGGTCTTCACTGCACGTTGGATGGCACAACGAAAAACCGGCCAGCTCATTGCCATCCCAAGCCAGGAACATCAGTCTCGGGTCGTAGTACTCATCTTCGATCAGCATGTGGCGGAAGCGCTTCAGCCCGGCTTCATAGGGCCGCTTGACGTGGCCGAAGTGATCGGAGAAAGACTCGTCGTAAGCCCTGTACGCGGCGTCCAAGTCGCGCTCCTCCACGAATGGCCGCACCTCGAGGCGGGCGGGCCACTCAGGCGCCTGCAGTTTGCCATCCAGATCGGCGTACATGATGAAACTGTGACGGATCAGTTTGTAGCCGCGGGCCTCAAACAGGCGCGCAAGCGGTTCGCCCTTTGGCGGGATGAACGTCTGCAAAGACACGCGCAGATCCTCGGGGCAGCGCTCTACCGCCAGTTTGGCGCGTTCATCAAGCCAGTCCAGCAATGGCTCGGCCACTCCCTGGTCCAGGTAGTCCGGGTGCACGCGCAGCCAGGAGAATGGATGAGCCGGGGGCTCATCCAGCAGGGGGAGTTCGGCATAGCCCACCACTTCGCCCCGCGCGTTGAGCATCAGGCGCAAATCATCATCCAGCTTCAGACCCGGCGTACTCCAGAAATTCAGCATTTCGGCCCGGTCCACATCCGCAACCCCGCTGAAGCGCTGCGAGAATTTGACCAGCATATCCAGGACCGCGTCCAGGTCCTCCATGCGCACGGGGCGCATTTGGTAACTATTTTTCAGTAATGCTTGTTTCTCTTTGACTAACATTTCTATTCTCCTAGTTAATGCCGTTGTCGAGCCATTTGGCCTCGTGCTCGCTAGCCGGCTGACGGATGCGGCCTTCATCGAAAGCCAGCACGGCCTCTCCCAGTTCAGCGCGCCATTCCGGGTGCGTGAAGGTGGAGCTCTGGTACACGCCGCGGACAGCGCCGTTTTTACCCGGCTGTAACACACCGGCTGGCCGTTGACCTCTACGATCAGCACCTCGAGGTAAGGATCGTGCTCGAGGGCAGTAGGTTTGCGCCAATTCGGCGGCGGTTGACCCTTCGGGCACCCCATCGGCAGCGAAGGCCAGGTTGATCAACTTCGCCATGATGGCGAAGTCCCTTTGGTTGCGAAAGCCGCGCAACATCACACTCCCCTTCGATCGGGTGTGTGGTTTTTTGGTGGTAACAAGCTTTTGGTTCAACACAGCAAGTCCTTGTGCATCTCAGTAGCCATTGCATAAAAAAACGGCCGGGCGGTTGCCGCTGGCCGTTGCAGCAAAAAACGCTGCTTAAACAAAACGGCCGCGGGCTTCTGCGCCGCGGCCGTGGGAAAGTTGAGAGGGACTTACCGACTGGCTGGAGGCGCAGTACGCGAAGGCAGGGCAACGAAACCGGCCAAACCGGTTAGTTGCATGCGCAGGGTGGGGGTGAGTTTTCGAATCACAGCGCTTTGTTCTCCAAGGACCTAGATTACTACGACCTGGGTTTCCTGTCAAGAAGTCCTCGCAGATCCCCTCCGCTTTATAATCAGCCTGGCTATGATCCCCGCTGGCACTCCCTCGCCGCTGTCTTTCCTCCCCACCACCGTGCTCTTCATTCTCGTTGGCTGGGGCGGGTTGGGCGTCTTGATGAATCTCTATGAGCCCATCCTATGGCCGCGCTGGCTTTTCTTTTTTCTGGTGGTCGTGGCCTTTACGGGGGCGGCCTTGCCGATTACTTCTTTCCTCAACCATCGCTTTCCCGGTGAACCGCCGGCTACCGTGCGCGTCATCCTGCGACAGGCGCTATGGGTGGGAGTGTACGGCGGCACGCTGGCCTGGCTGCTGGTAGGTCGCGTGCTGAACATCGCCCTGGCTATCATCCTTGGCCTGGCCTTCCTCGCCATCGAATGGTTCCTGCGCTTGCGCGAAAAAGCGCGCTGGGAACCCTAGCCATGCTTCCAACACACTATTCCGAAAGGACATAGACAATGAAATCAGATCTGCCTGCCCTGATGGAAGCCAATAAGCTGGATGCGCTGCTGGTCTTCGGCGACGCGCTGCACAACCCGGCTATGGTGTATTTCACTGGCGTAGCACACGTCAATGAGGCGCTGCTGGTGCTCAAGCGCGGAGGGCAGCCCGTGCTCTTTTGTTACAACATGGAACGCGACGAGGCCGCGGCGACCGGCATGACGGCTCGCAGTCTCACCGATTACAATTTCCCCGCCATCGTCAAGGAGTGTAACGGCGATTACGCCTTCGCCCGGGCGCGCCTGTTCCAGCGCATGCTCACGGATGCAGAGGTCACCGGCGGCCGCGTGGCCGTCTACGGCCGGCAGGAACTCGGGGTGGGCTACCGGTTGCTGGAAGGGATCGCCGAATTGTTGCCCAATATCGAATTCGTCGGAGAGGCGCAAAATTCGGTGATGCTGCAGGCACGCGCTACGAAGGATCCATTCGAGATCGAGCGCCAGCGTCGCATCCAGAAGCAGACCACCGAAGTGGTGGGGCAGCTGGCCGATTACTTAAGCGCCCAGAAGGCCAAGGAAGGTGTGCTGGTGGACAAGGATGGGGAATCAGTGACCGTAGGCAGCGTGAAAGCCAAGATCAACCTTTGGCTGGCCGAGCGGGGGCTGGATAACCCGCACGGCACCATCTTTGCGCCTGGCGCCGAAGGTGGCGTGCCGCATAGCATGGGCAGCGCGGATGCTGTGCTCAAGCCAGGAGAGCCGATCGTTTTCGATATTTTTCCGGTGGAGGCGGGCGGCGGCTTCTGGGCTGATTTCACGCGCACCTGGTGCCTGGGCCACGCCAGCGACCAAGCCCAGAAACTCTACGACGATGTGCGCTATGCATACGAGACGATCATGGCCGAGCTGAAGGCCGATGAGCCGTGCGCTTCGTTCCAGAAGCGCGCCTGCGAGATATTCAAGCAACGCGGCCACCCCACGGTGGGCGATGACCCTACCACCAAGGTCGGCTATGTGCATTCACTGGCCCATGGTTTGGGCCTGGACGTGCACGAGCCGCCCAGCTTCTATCCCATCAGCAAGGACGTGCTGCGCCGCGGCATGGTGGTGACCATCGAGCCCGGCCTGTATTACCCGGAGCGCGGCCTGGGCATGCGCCTCGAGGATGCTGTTTACATACGCCCCGATGGTAAACCGGAGATCTTGGCCGAATACCCGCTCGACCTGGTGATTCCGCTCAAAGCCTAGCGAGGTCGCATGGGTGCGCTGCCCACCCTGGATGCTCACGCCCACCTGGACCCGGCTCGCCCGGCACTAGACTTTGCCGAATCCGCTGCGGTGCTTTCCATGACATTTTCTCTCGAAGGCGCAACGCAGGCGCTCTCTCGGGATGATGAGCTGGTTGCATGGGGCGTGGGTTGCCACCCGCGTATGCTGCCTGCCCAGCAATCTTTTGATCCTGAGCGATTCGGCGAACTGGTGACTCGTACTGCCATCATTGGCGAAGTCGGCTTGGATGCCAGCTCCCGCGTCGCGCTTAAGCATCAGCTACGCGTCTTTCGGCAGATCCTCGACGTTGTAAAAGAGTTTCCCCGGCTGGTCAGCATCCATAGTTACCGCGCTGCCGGCCTGGCGCTGAAGGAATTACAGCGCACGCCGATCGCCGTGCCCGTTTTGCACGGGTGGACAGGGACGGCCGCCGAAACTCAAGAGGCCGTGGCCTTAGGTTGCTATTTTTCCATCCATTCACAGGTGGCGCGTCACTCCAGGTTTCGTTCCTGGGTTCCCCTGGATCGCCTGCTCATCGAAAGCGACCACGGGGTGGAAGATCCTCCTGCTGCAATTCCAGCGTGCGTCCAATGGGTGGAGTACCTGGTTGCCCAACAGTACAAAATTGAAGTAAATGAGCTTCGCAAGACCATCTGGCAAAACTTCGCCAGGATCATCGACCAGACAAACACCCGCCGCTTACTACCCAAGCCGCTCGCCGAATACATAAGCGAGGCTCTCACCCGCAAACGGTAAGACTTTACATCTATCTAATTGACCTGCCTTAAAATGCGTTGAACATGCAGGGTGAGCCCCCTGGACGGATTCTTTTTCTGCCCAAAATCCCAGTCTTTCCATGCTGTCCAGATGGACTCGGGGACATAACGCCCATCCCCAGCCTTGTTTTTTACAAGCTTTACCATTTGTTTGAAACGGCCATCATGCTTTGCTTGTTTAAACTGGCTTAATACTTCCAGAACGTGCAGAATGTCGTACCAGAACAACGGGACCTTGAGTTTGCGGAAATCGGTGCCCATAAAAATATATAGGGATGCCGGTCTTTGCTCTCCTCCCACAATGAAAGCAGGGATTCCACCCCAATTTTTGCCGACTGGCTATATCGCAACTCAGGGATCTGCGCCAGCACTTTTAGCATCACCAGCCTTGTGTATGGGCAGGGGTCATCCTTGCGGCCCGGGCCGCGGAATTTACCCAGCTCAGGCGAGACGGTGCATGGCCAACCGTTGGCGCGCACCAGACCATCCAGATTTTGGATCGCCCGCTGGACTTTGGGGCTCTCCCCAAAACCCATCTTGATCAAGGCATAGACAATGACGGGCGCGTCGCACAAGGCCCAGGCCCACTCATCTTTTCCACTGCCGCCAAAATGAATCGGAACATCGATTGGCAGGGCTAGACCATAAAACACACCGGCGCAAACAATAATGCGTCCCTGTATCAGAATTGTGGCAGATCAAGTTGGAGGAACTGGAACAACAGATAAGTTCGTCTCGAACGAAGGTTACGGCGTGGCGCCCACCGAAATCAAGGCCTGCTCCACGTAGAAGGATTTGGGGTTCTCGGCTTGCGCCAAGCGGAACTGCTGGATGGCCGCATTCAGATCTCCCTCTTTGTAGAACACCCATCCTCGCCAGAGCAGCACGTCTTCGGAATTGGGCGTAACTTCCAACGCATAATCAATTAGCTGCACGAGGTCCTCCATGCGGTTGGTGTTGTAGTACGCAAAGAAGGGTCCGAACTGGTAGCGCAGCATGCGCATGGGTAGGCCGATAGTGCGGGCCTGGTCGAAGGACGCCGCCGCCGCGCTGTATTGCCCGAAGTACACCTGATTCATCCCCAGGTTGAACCAGGCATAGGCATTTTGCGGATCGTCGTTCGTCTCCAACTGGGCCATCTCCAGCGCATTCTGACGGTTCGTGTCCTCATCCCAATCCTCGCCCAATATGCTCTTCACCGTTTCCTCTTGGTCCGGCAAGTAAACCAATATATATACGCGGTTGAATTGCTGCCAGTATTCATCGATCTCGTCGTAGGTTTTTACGCGGCCCTCACCCCGGAAACTGTCTTGATAAGCAAAAGAGCGGGTGGCCTCGTCGTAGCCGGTTAGAAGAATATAGTGTGCCGCCCAATTGTCATCATTCGGCCCCTGGTTCAGGATGATCTCGCCTTCTTCGATCATCACCGGAATGCCCGCCGCCAGGAAGTCCTTGAGCAGGTCGATGGTTCCGCCCACCCGAAAGGTCGATTTCAACCACCCGGCCCAATTGCGGGCATAGTAGATCAATTCATCGACATTTACGTTGCGGTCGGCGCTCTCCGGCTTGATCTCGTCGGAAATGTCGTATTGGTCTCCCTCCCAGCCGTAATAGCGCAAATACATGGCCAGCGTGGCCGGGCCACAATTGTTCGGTCCCTGGAATTCGTGGGCCGGCGCGGCCATTTGCACCGAGGCTGGCAGCGGCGTGGCCGTAAACTGCGGGGTGGCTGTGGCTGGGTGCGGGGTGAGAGTGGGAGCCTCCGAGGGTGCAATGCTCGAGTTGATCACCTCGGGGGCCGGCAAGGCGCCCACCGGATCCAGCCAGTTGAGGACATAGGCTACCGCGCCACCTACTCGCCAATCGACGCGCTGCTTGACCTCAGGGACTTGATATACGATAAAGGCCAGGAGAAGGAGGCTCAGCAGGGCCCAGGGCCAATATCGGCGAAAAGACATCGGACGATTTTACCGTCTGCGGGTGTCATTATGACCCTAAATAACGGGGGAACACTAACAACCAACCAGACGTTCTTCAGGTTGAGGAGCAAACAATAATGCGTAGACCTGTTTTGGTAACCGTAATCATCATCACAATATCCCTAGCCGCTTGCTCGGCTGCGCTCGGATCCCGTCGCCTACCTTGGATATAATCAGCGCTCTTATGAAATATCACATCTGGACCGAAGGCTGCCAGATGAACGTGGCCGACTCGCAGCGCGTCGCCTCGGCCCTCGAGCGCCTCGGCTACCAAGCCGAGCCCGTGATCGAACGAGCCGATGTCATCGTGCTCAACACCTGCGTGGTGCGCCAGCAAGCCGAAGACAAGGCGATGGGCCGCGTCACCTCGCTGAAGCCTCTCAAGGAGGCTCACCCCAATATCACCATCAACTTGATGGGCTGCATGGTGGGCGTCAAAGGCCAGGAACGCCTGCGCGCTCAGCTGCCCTTCGTAGACGTGTTCTCTCCGCCTTCGGATCCCGGGCCGCTGGTGGCCCACCTCACCCAGCACGACAGTCGCTTCATTGAACTCCACGAGACCGAGCAGCGCTACGCCGTAATGGATGGCGACATGCCGCTGCCAGCAGGCGAACGCGGCAGCCTAGTAACGGCTCACGTCCCTGTGGTCTATGGCTGCTCGCATGCCTGCACTTTTTGCATCATCCCCTACCGCCGCGGCGCCGAGCGCAGCCGCCCGCTGGGGGAGCTCGTGGCCGAGGTACGCTCCCTTGCTTTGCAAGGGGTCAAGGAAGTTACCCTGCTGGGTCAGATCGTGGATCGTTACGGCAAGGATGTGGCCGATGGTCCGACACTGCCTGACCTGCTGCGCAAAGTCCACGAAGTCGAAGGCCTGGAGCGCATCCGCTTCCTGACCTCGCATCCCAACTGGATGACAGAGGAGCTCCTGGAAACCGTCGCAGCCCTTCCCAAGGTCATGCCGCACATCGAGGTACCGGTGCAGGCCGGCGACGACCAGGTGCTGGAAAACATGAAGCGCGGGTACACCGCCGAAGATTACCGCCGCCTCATCGCCCGCATCCGCCGGACCATCCCCAACGTGGCGATCGCCACAGACGTCATCCTCGGCTTTCCCGGTGAGACCGAGCAGCAATTCCAATCCACGTATGATCTACTGGCCGAACTTAAGCTCGACATCGTGCACGTGGCGCGCTATTCCACCCGCCCAGGCACCGTGGCTGCCCGTCGCCTAGTGGACGACGTGCCCGAAGAGGAAAAGCTGCGCCGTCTGCAAGCCATCGAAGCTTTGCAGGAACCCATCCTCGCCGAGATCAACGCTCGCTATCTCGGCGAGACCGTCAATGTCTTGGTTGAAGCTGAGGTGAAGGGCCGTTGGAAGGGCCGCACCGAGGCCAACAAGCTGGTCTTCGCCCAATCCGACCGCAACTTGCGCGGCCAGGTGTTGCCGGTGCAGGTCACCTGGACCGGCCCCTGGTCTATGCAGGGCCGCCTGCTGCCAAGCCCGGCCGCTATCCCGCTTTCGCTAGAAAACATTTCCGTCGGCGCATAAATGGGCTGCCAAAATTCCGCTATATTTATAACTAGCACATAATGACCGACGATTTCACTTTACGCTTCCAGGAAAAAGGACGGGGCATCCCCGTCCTGCTCATTCACGGCTTCCCTTTTAGCAGTCAAATGTGGGCGCGCCAACTGGACAGTTGGAGTGACCAGGCCCGCTCAGTGGCGCCCGATCTGCCCGGCTTCGGCGACTCGCCCGTCATTCACGAAGCCTTCAGTGTTGAGCAATATGCCGAATCTTGCCTGGCAGTTTTGGACGCGCTGGACATTCTGGAACCGACCGTGATTGGCGGCCTCTCCATGGGGGGTTACGTCAGCCTGGCCTTTGCCCGCCTCTACCCGGAACGCGTGCGCGCCCTGATGCTGTTTTCCACGCGGGCCGGTGCCGACTCGCTCGAAGGCAAAGCCAATCGCGACAAGACCATCGCCCAGGTAAGGGAGCACGGCGCCGTGGCAGTCACCGAGGCCATGTATCCCAAATTACTGGCGCCTGCCACTTACGTCGAGAAGCCCGCCGCAGCCGCCGAGCTGCAAGACATCATGCGTACCGCCTCTCCCGAAGGCATCATCGGCGCACTGAAAGCTATGCGCGATAGGCCGGACTCAACGAATTATCTAAGGGAAATAAGCGTGCCGACGCTGATCATTCATGGCCGGCAAGATGCGGTCATCCCGCCCAGCGAAGCCCAAGCCATGGCAGAGCCGATCGCTAACAGCGAGCTGCACCTGGTCGACAACGCCGGCCACCTCCTTAACCTTGAGCAGCCCGACGAGTTCAGCCGTATCGTGTCAACATTCTTACAAAGCCTGATGTAGCCAACGTGGTGTCGTGAGTCCCAGCGGTATAATCCCGCCATGCACCAACCCGCGCGCATCGATTCCGTCGATTATCTAGCCATCGGCCACATCACCATCGATTTGACTCCTGATGGCCCGCGGCTGGGCGGCTCAGCGGCTTACGCCGCGCTCACCGCCCAAGCGCTCGGTTGGCGCGTCGGCATCCTCACCGCTTGGGCAGAGGACCTGCCGCTCGGTCCACTCACCGACCTTCCCATCATCAACCTGGGCGCGGAGCACAGCAGCACCTTCGAAAACGTCTACACATCGACCGGCCGCGTGCAACGCTATCACGGCGACGCGCCTTTCATTGAATTTCATATGATCCCCCAGCCCTGGCGCAACCCTAAGATCTTGCATCTGGCCCCCGTGGCCCGCGAGGTTTCCCCGCGCATCTTGAAATATCTCGAAGACTCATTCCTCGGCGTTACGCCGCAAGGCTGGCTGCGCGAATGGGATGACGCAGGCCATGTGCGCGCCGCGAATTGGGAGGAAGGCGAACATGTACTCAGTCGCGTCGATGCGGCGGTGCTTGGTCTAGAGGATGTGAAGGGCAGTGCCGTCCAGATCGAACGCCTAGCCGCCGCCTGCCCTACCCTGGTGGTCACGGAAGGCGTGGCCGGCGCGACTCTCTACGCGCAAGGCACACAGCACAGTATCCAAGCGCCCCAGGCTAACGTGGTCGACCCCACAGGCGCGGGCGACATTTTTGCCGCCGCATTTTTTGTGCGGCTCTATCATAGCAGCGATGCTTTGGAAGCCGCCCGCTTCGCTACCCAGCTGGCCTCCTGTTCTACGCAACGCGAAGGTTTGGCAGGCGTTCCTACCCGGGACGAAGTTTACGACCTGATGGCCGAGGCGCTGTAGCATGGCGCGCATCTACACCCTGGTGAACCAAAAGGGCGGCGTCGGCAAAACCACCACCACGATCAATCTGGGAGCGTACCTAGCCGATCTGGACCAGCGAGTCCTTCTGGTGGACTTGGATCCCCAGGCCAACGCAACTTCCTGCCTAGGGATTGACAAACGCGGCGTCAAGGCGGGAACCTACGAGGCCATCATGGGCTTTCGCCCCGCCGGGGACTGCATCCTGCACAACAAACAATTCAAATTATCCCTGCTACCCTCTTCGCCGGCGTTGGCCGGTGCCGAAGTAGAGCTGGTCAATGAGCTAGCTCGCGAGTTACGGCTCAAGCAAGCCCTGGCGCCTATCAAGGATCGCTACGATTACATCCTCATCGATTGCCCGCCCTCGCTGGGCTTGCTCACGCTTAACGGCATGGTGGCTGCTCAGGATGGGCTGATCATCCCCGTACAGTGCGAGTACCTTGCGCTGGAAGGCTTGGGGATGCTGATGGACACCATCGAGCGCGTGCGCAAAGCCTTGTTCCCGCAGCTGCGCGTTCGGGGCGTGCTGCTCACGATGTTCGACAACCGCACCAACCTGGCCCAGGAAGTCGTGGATGAAGTGCGAAAACATTTCAAGGGCAGCACTTTTGCCGCAATCATCCCGCGTAGTGTACGGCTGGCAGAGGCGCCTTCGTTCGGCAAACCTATCATCGCCTACTATCCCCACTCACCTGGCGCCGAAGCGCATCGCGCTTTGGCCGAAGAAGTACTGCAGAAAGATGGCATAAAAGTGGCGGTGGGAGTCTAGATGGCCGGCAAGATCAGGCTCGGCAAGGGGTTGGACGCGCTGATCCCTCCCGGCGAAAGCGCTCTCAAGCCCAGCGATGTACTGCAGGCAGCGGTAGACCAGATCCAGCCGAACCCGCACCAGCCGCGCACGACTTTCCCCAAAGAGCAATTATCCGAACTGGCCGACTCCATCCGCGCCCATGGAGTGATCCAGCCGCTCATCGTGAAGCGCGGGCCGGGTGGGCAATATACCCTGATTGCAGGGGAGCGCCGCCTGCACGCGGCCAAACTGGCCGGTCTTGTTGAGGTCCCTGTCGTGCTGCGCGAAGCCGATGATCAGGGCTTGGTGGAACTGGCTCTGGTGGAAAACGTGCAGCGCGCCGACCTGAGCCCGCTGGAAGCGGCCGAAGCCTACCAGCAATTGCACAAGGATTTCGGCCTTTCCCACGAGCAGATCGCTGAACGGGTCGGCAAGAGCCGTGTGGCGGTCACCAATACGATTGGCCTGCTTGACCTCTCCAACGAGGTAAAGAAGGCCTTGGCGGCCGGGACGATCAGCGAAGGACACGGCCGGG
This sequence comes from Anaerolineales bacterium, assembly GCA_040882365.1. Taxonomy (GTDB): domain Bacteria; phylum Chloroflexota; class Anaerolineae; order Anaerolineales; family UBA11579; genus JAMCZK01. The sequence goes on along the minus strand of JBBEBI010000014.1, from coordinate 17,345 downwards.
CGCTAAACGGCTTGGAGACCGGCTCCGCCCAGAATGCCGCTTTGCGCACGGTTATCTCCCACGAATTGAATGTCCGCCAGACCGAAGAATTGGTCCGTAAACTGAAAGGGCATAAGCCAAAGAAAATCGCTAAACGGCGCCTGCCAGCTGACGTCGAGGCCCTGCAAACTGAGCTGCGTGATGCGTTAGGGACCAAGGTGAACTTGCAGCAAAGCGGCAAAGGCGGCCGTATCACCCTGTTTTACTACTCTGATGAAGAGCTAGAGAGTCTGGTCTCCCGGCTCATGCGCCGCCGATAACGTGTGGCGGAAATGGCTTCGTCGGCCGGAACCTGCCCTGAGCGAAGCGAACAAGGCCTCCTCGCAATGGCAGACGATTCTCCATGCTGATCCTGCATAACGCCCTCATCCATACCCTTGATCCTCAGCAGCCCGCCGCCATCGCATTGGCCATCCAGCCGGCGCCTGAACACGGGGGCCGCGTTCTGGCCGTCGGGGATATCGGCAAACTCACACTGGAATTCCCGAACGCAGAGCTAGAAGACATGGGAGGCCGGGTCATCCTACCTGGCTTGACTGACGCCCACGTCCACTTCCGGCATTACTCGCAGCTGCTGCAACAGGTAGATTGCGACACGATTACGCGCGCCGAGTGCTTGGAACGCGTACGCAGCCGGGCCAATGAGACCAAACCTGGCGCCTGGATCGTAGGGCACGGCTGGCGGCAGAACGAGTGGCCGGAGGGCTTCGGCACCTCGGCCATGCTGGACGCAGCCGCCCCGCGCGATCCCGTCTACCTGTCTGCGGCATCTATGCACGCGGCCTGGGCTAACAGCGCGGCGCTGAAAGCTGCAGGCATCACGGCGCAGACTCAGAACCCACCCAACGGGAAGATCCAGCGCGATGACCGCGGCCAGCCAACCGGCATCCTTTTCGAGGCGGCCATGCAACTGGTGGCGGAAGCCATTCCGCAAGCAACCCCCGAGGAAAATGTCCAGGCGATGAAGGCAGCCCAAGCGCGGCTGTGGGGTTACGGGCTGATCGGTTTGCACGATTTCGATCGAGCGCGCAGTTTCCATGCCCTGCAAACTCTGCGGGAGCGCGGGGAACTGAAACTGCGCGTGCTCAAGAACATCCCGGTGGAATCCCTCTCCAACGCCATTGAAGTCGGCTTGCGCAGCGGCTTTGGGGACGACCTGCTGCGCATCGGGGCGGTCAAGGTCTTCGCCGATGGGGCGCTGGGCCCGCGCACGGCGGCCATGTTCGAAGCTTATGAGGGCGAGCCGCAGAACCGTGGCATGCTATTCGTGGATAGCGAACAATTGTTGGAATGGGGCCAGCAGGCCGCGCTGGGTGGCTTAGCGATGACAGTGCACGCCATCGGGGACCGCGCCAACCACGAGGTGCTTAATGCCTTCGAACAATTGCGCGCCTACGAACGCGAACATCAGCTGCCGGCGCGTCGCCACCGCATCGAACACGTGCAGGTGCTTCACCCCGACGACCTTCCGAGACTCGGGAATTTGAACCTGGTGGCCTCCATGCAACCCCTGCATGCCACCTCAGATATGTTGGCGGCCGAAAAGTATTGGGGAGCGCGTATCCAATATTCTTACGGATGGAAAACGCAACTGGATGCAGGCGCCCTGTTGGCTTTCGGCTCTGACGCTCCCGTGGAATCGCCCAATCCCTTCTTGGGTTTGCACGCCGCCGTCACTCGCCGCCGCGCAGACGGTAACCCGGGGACGGATGGCTGGCTTCCCGATCAAAAACTGACGCTGAGCGAGGCGCTGACTGCCTTCACATACGGACCGGCTTATGCGGCCGGGATGGAAACGAAGCTGGGGCGTCTGGCGCCAGGCTATCTGGCGGATCTTATCGTGCTCGACCAAGATCCGTTCGCTATCGACCCGCACGGATTGCGCAACCTGCAACCGGCAGCGACGATGATAGGGGGAGATTGGGTATGGAAAAAAAACTAAATCGCGAAGTGATTATTGGGAATTGCTGCTCAAGAACCGCTCGTTCTCAGCCAACGAATCGCGAGCCATCTCGAGCATGGCTTGTAACTGGCGCTCGTGTTGTTCGCCAAGGTGCTGCAAATTCTCTTGTACCTCTCGCAAAGTTTCTTCCAGCTGAACGACGCGTTCACTAAGCTTCTCTCGCTGCCGCAAGCTCTCGCGCTGTTGTTCCTCGGTCGTGAGGGTGAAGTTGGACCAGCGCTTCTGGGCATCCGTTTGGAAAGTGGACCATTCCTGCCGAAAGCGTTGGTCGCCCAGGCGCTGCATTTCGCCCAGCTCGTTGACCCGCCGGTTGATCTTTTCCACCAGGTCATCGAAGGCTTTTTGGGCCCGCTTGAGGGCTATTTCTGTGTTGTCAAACTCCTTCAGGCGATCCGCCACTTCCGCCGATTGCCTCTCGATCGCCTCAAAGCGCAGGCCCCAATCCTTCCATTGGTGAGCGCGATCCGTTTCCGCCAATGCGGCTTTCTGAATGAACTCCTCCTGCTGAGCCTTGCGTTCTTCTTCGGCCGCCCCCACTTCGTCCATGCGCTTTTCCACTTTTCGCACGGTAAGGTTAATGCCCTCAGTTTGCCTAGCCGCCGATTCAAGACGTGTAAGCAGTGCCGAAACCTCAGCGCGCATTTCTGTTAAACGATGGGCATCCTCTCGGCTGGCTCCCTCCAAGCTTTTCGCCAGTTGGGTGCGCGTTTGCTCCCCTGCAGCAATCACCTGAATCGCTTCATCAAGCGAGCCTACTTTCCCATCAAGCTGAACCAATTGAGAAGCATTGTCGCTTGAGGCTTTTTGCAGAGCCTGGAGTTGGCCGATTTCCATGCGGAAGTCCTCAAGGACCTTGTTTAGACCCTTTTGTTCCTGCTGTATGGTCTTTTCCAGCAGCTTAGTTTGCTTGTCAATCGCCTGTATTTCTTTTTTGGACTCGCTCTGCTGAGATTTAACCTGTTTGGATATTTCTGCGAGGTTATCGTCTATAGCATCCAAGCGAGCTTTATATGTCGTGAGGGTTTTTGCCGGGGAAGCCTGCTTAGGCTGCGACTTTTCCAGCGCGGCGAGGCGCTTTTCAAGCGCGGCAATAATCTCGAGGGCTTTACGCCGCTCGCCGTCCAACCATGCGACTTTCTTTTCCAGCTGCTCTTTTTCCATAGAAGGAGCCTTAGCTGACCCGCTAAGATACCTCACTAACCTGAAACGCGATTATAGCAGAGCAGATTCTGAATGGTTTTCTAAGGGAGGAGCTGGCTAAACATGGCTGCCAGGCTAGAGGTCGAGGCCAAAAAAAGGCGGGGAAGCAGACCAAATCCGAACAAGCTGATCGCGGAAAACGCCAGAAATGCCCAAATGTATAGGTTAGTAAGTTCAGACATTTTCTTGCGCGGTTCACCGATCTCTACTTCCTCTTTCCACGCCGTGCCGCGATCCATGGATAGTGGAAGAGAAGCCAACAGCAAACGCACAACGCCAATCAAAAGGCCCAGGCTGCCAATTAAAGTGGCCGCGGCGGCCACGGGTAACACGGCTGCGACGCCATCGAGCAGTGCCAAGCGCCCGGGGAAGCTGCCTAACATCGGCATCCCCGACAAAGAAAGAGCAGCCATCACCAGCGCCGCAAAGGTGAGGGGATGTGTAGAAACGGCTGAGCGCAGATCGCCAGAATGCCCCTGATCCATAGATATGACACCCAATGCAACTGCCCAGATCCAAACAGCGAAAGCGTAGGGCAGCAACAAAGCAAATAAGACTTGGGCGCTCTGCAGCCCGCCGAGCCCGATTGCCTGCAAGCCGAAGCCGATGCCTGCCATAGCCGCGAAACCAAAAATGCGCGGCGGGGAATGCTCTACAGCCGCCCACAGGCCGGCCACTAGAGTGGCCAAGCTCCCGGACCAGACGACCAGCGGGTAGGCGAAGCTGCTTTCCCGCAGCCACGCATAACGGTCAAAGAATCCCAATGCAAAGATCAAAGCTATTGAGGGCAAAAAGAAAATCAAAAAACCAAATACGTATGGATGGCTTTGTCCCGCCAGCATCGGGATCCAGCTATGAAAGGGAAACAAGGCCAGCAAGAAGGCAAAGCCGAGCGCCAACAAGAGGCCGGCGCGCAAAGCCAAATTCAGATTGCCAGGGCTGGCTTCCACTCCAGACAAGATCCATCCAGTAAACAAAATGAAGGGCACGGCGAAGATTTGGAACTTGAGGAAGCGCTGTACTCCCGAACCCGGCGCGACTCCGGATGGCGCCAACAATGGGATCATCAGCATGGCGGCTATGGCAATGAGCAGAGCGGTATACAGAAACGGTTCTACCGCCAACGAGGCAACAAGCAGACCCACACAAACCAGACTAACGGGGACAAAGAGACGCCCCGGCTTGGCGAGATATGCACCCAAGATCCAAAAGGATTGGAGCAAATAAATGAAGGCCAGCAAAGGGGCGTGCGCTTGAGTAAGAGTGAAACTACGGCCAAACATGATAAAAGACGGCGCTATTTCTACGGAAAACGGCCCGAGTTGCATGACGACATCCAGAGGCAATTGCCAGGCAGCCCAGGCGAGGAAAAGAGAAATCGCTGAAGCAAGCAAAAGGGGAGTTGTATTTTCTCGCCTATAGAACAGCAGGGCCACCCCCAGCACCACCGGTAGGATAATCCAAAGCAGAGCAGAACTCATGCTCTGGAATCCAATCCAGGAGAAAGCATTAAGTAAGAGCCGATTAGGGCCACGCCCAAATTTAGAATGGCCAGCAAGCCCGCCACGAGAATTGAGGTTTCCACGGCGGCGTATAAGGTCTCGAATCCTGCCAACAAAGTTAAAAGGCCGAGGAAATTACGGAAAAGCCGAGATCCAAGGCCGACTTGCATTATCCCCATACCCGTTAGGAAAAGCCCGCCCCACGCCTGGTTCGTAGCGAATAGCGGGCTCCAGGTTGCCAGGGACGGGGCCACGCCGAAGACCAAGATGATCACCAACCCCGCGGCAAGCGCCAGAAAGGCCCGGCTGCGTGGGAACCCTTCGTCCTCTTCCGGTTGCCCCTGCATGTTGAGGTAGCTGATCCCTAGGATGGCAGTTGCCATCCAGCCCGCCACCAACTTGACGGCGGCCAATTCCAATGGCCAGGAAGCTGAGACGAGGGAAAATGCAATCAAATATTGGAAGCCCAAGGCAGCCAGGGACCAACGCCAATCGCGGCTCAATAGCAGCACAAGGCAATTTGCCACCAAGAGGCCAAGCAGCAAGTATGCGAAGAAAGTTTCCACCACTATCCGCCTACCCCGAATTGCCCCACCAATGATAGCAACAGCGCCATCACCAGCATGGCCCACAGCACTCCCGCCTTTCCTTCCAACAGATTGCTTAGAAAGGACATGGCAGTAGACAAAAAGACTCCCATTTGTTCAACCGTCCACGCCAACCAGGTCAATGAGGAGACTGATTGCAAAGCACTGGATATGCGAGGGTTGAACCTGAGGCGCGCGCCGCGTTGCAGCAGAAACAAGAGCCCGGCTCCGCCGGTAACTGCCAAGGCTGGCCACAACGGCGGCTGGGATGGCAGGGGAGAGAGAGAAGGCAACAACCCGAGCCCAAACACAACATATATTGCCGGTATCACAAATTGCCCTAATCGCTGGGTAGTCCGCATCCAGGGTTCAGGGGGAAGAGGGACGGCCTTTTCGTCAAGGGCACGGCGCAACCAGCCGGCGACCATGGCGGATTGAATAAACAGGAATGCGAGAACGAGAGGTGTTGTGCTGTTTGTATACAAGGCGGCGGTCCAATTGCTGGCTGTGAATTGCAATCCGCTCAACAGCAAAACACCCAAGGCAGCCAACAGCAAACGAAAACGACCGCCTTGTTGCACCAACGGCAGCAACCCGCGCCCCATCAGTATTAGCAGGCCGAAAGCCAAAGCAGCCTGCCCTTGGCCGCTAATGGCTGCAGCCGCCACAAGCCCCGCCGAGCCCAATTCCCAATAACGGCGGCTACCGTCCATCGGTCCCAGCAGCCAGGTACTTGCGGAATAGGCGGTGGGCAAGAAGACCAGCACCAGGAGGATCGAGGCGGAGGGTTCCACCAAGACCGTTGCGCGCACGAGAAGGGGAAGGACGGCACCTAGCGGCGCGAGCAACAACATACCGGCCAGGTCATTACGAAGGTTGGATGGTGGCCGAAAAACCAAGCGAGGAGTTAAGAGCCCTACTCGCAAAGCGGCCGCCAGGATCAACAATATTTGATTCAGCTGCTGCCCATAGAAAGACAAGGTCCATGCGGCCAGCAACAGGAAGGTTGCCAACAGATTAACCGGGATCATTTGCAGGGTGGCGCGGCGCTCTTCTTCACCATGAAGGGAAGCGAACAAAAAAAGATAAACAACCACGTCAAGCAAGGTCCAAGTGAGGATGAAAGTGAGCGCGTCCCCCGAGGAGAATGCCAGCATGCTGCCCGCAGCAGCCAGCAAGGCCAGTCCCCAGGAAAGCCAGGTTGCGCTCATTGCCTGGCGGACTTCTTCCAGCAAAGCGGCCAGCAATAAACCGCCGATTACGAAAGCCAGCGACCAGCTGACCTCATCTAAAACAAAAGTAACCGAGTACTCCAAGCCTTCGCTCGCCCAAAAGAATGGGAATGTAAAAGTCAGAGGAAACTGCAGGCGCAGGTAAAACAGACTGAGCCAGGCCAGCGATGCGCCCCCTAGCGCCAATAACCAATTGGAATGAAAGCCGCGCTGCAAATTGCTGGCGATCAGGGCCAGCAAGGTAAGCACTAATATAGCGACCGGCAGGAAGAGGAGCACCTAGATGAACTGCCCTTCTTTTCGCAGGAGGTAGCGCCCCATCCCTGCTTTGCCCAGCCAGCGGTCGCCATCCACGATCAATTGGCCGCGCAAGAACACTTTTTCGGGGAAACCCTTTAGCTTCAATCCCTCAAACAGGTTGTAATCTGTGCGGTGATGGCTGAAGGCGCGGCCATAGCTCAATTCACGCTCCGGATCCCAAATGAGGAGGTCGGCATCCGATCCCGGCTGCAGGGCGCCTTTACGCGGATAGAGCCCGAAGATCTTGGCCGGATTGGTGCTGACCAAGGCAACGAACTGTTGAGGAGTCAGCCTGCCGGCGCCAACACCATAGGTCCATATGATGGGCAGACGGTCGCCCACCATGGGCAGGCCATTGGGGATCTTAGTGAAATCACCGGCGCCCAACTCCTTGCCCGCGATGGTTACAGGCTTGCCTTCGTAGTCGATTGGTTTCTTGCCGTCGAAGAAAAATGGACAATGATCGGTGCCAATGGCCTGAAAGGCATCTGTGGTTAGGCCTTTCCACAGGGCTTCGTTATCGAGGGCCGTGCGCATTGGTGGAGAGCAGATACATTTGGCGGCATCTTCGCGTTCCAAATCTTCTTCGGTGAAGAATAAATACTGCGGGCAGGTCTCGCCCATCACGCGCACACCGCGGTCACGGGCATAAGTGAGCTGTTCGAGTTCGCCGGCGCTGTTCATATGCACAATGTAGAGCAGTGCGCCGGCCTGGGCTGCAAGGGCGCAGCCGCGCAACACGGCTTCCACCCCACCCCACGGCGGACGAGTGCGCGCATGCCAAATGGGGGCCGTGTGACCTGCGGCCATCGCCTGAGCGACCAATACATCGATCACGTCTCCGTTTTCGGCATGCAGCATGGTGAGCATGCCATGCTCGCGGGCGGTCTGCATTACACGAAAGATCTCCCCATCCTGCAAGCGCAGCCGCCCGTTGTAGGCCATGAAGACCTTAAGTGTGGAGATGCCCAGATCGAGCAACTTGGGGATCTCAGTCAACGTGTCTTGATCCAAGCGGGTGATGTTAGCGTGGAATCCCCAGTCTACGGCGGCCCTGCTGTCGGCTTTATCATGCCAGGTATCCACACCTGAACGCAGGCTGCCGCGGTCGGTTTGGGGCACGAAATCCATGACAGTAGTAGTTCCGCCAAAGGCGGCGGCCTTGTGGCCGGTGTAGTGATCGTCGGATGATACCGTGCCGAACATTTCCAGATCGAAATGGGTATGCGGATCTACGCCGCCGGGCATCACCAATTTACCTGAAGCGTCCACGACCTGAGCGCCGGGTGCTTCGAGGCCTGCGCCAATCTCGCGAATGGTTTCGCCCTCGACAAGAATGTCGGCTTTGGCGCTGCCTTCGTGGGTTATGAGGGTGCCTGATTTGATCAGCAGCATGGAGGAGTTCAGGAGCCGTCCCCGAAATAAGCTGCGCCAGGACCGCGCATAGCGAAGTAGGCCAGCAATTCGGGGTCAAAGGGGAATTCCGGCTGGTATTTTGCCGAGTAGGATTGCTTTTCTTTGGCGCGCTCGCGCAACGCATGGAACAACACCTGGCGTTCCTCGTCGCGTACGCTCAAGTCATCGATGCTTTTAGCCGCGAACAAGCGTTCACCGGTTGTATAAAGGAAGGTCAGGCGTTTCCAGTTACCCGCGGGAATGGGTTTTGGGAAGGGCAATAAGGAGCCCAGGGAGATTTTGAAATATTCGTGCCCTGCTCTTTGCCCGTCGCGTTCTCCTTTAAACAGCTGTTCCCGGGTGACAAGTTCATGGCCCAACACAGGAGCGACAAATTCGATGCACCATTTGTGGCCCTCCCCAAACGAAGCAGGCTGATAGAAAGCAAGGAAATCTACGGCCACCACCCTGGGCGCGGTGAGTAATGGAATGCGGTACCACCCCAGCACGCGGGCGATTTCCAAGTCGCGCGGCGAGGGCAAGAATGCCACTAAGACCAAATCGTTGGGATTTGGGAGATTCGACATCGCAAGCCTGAACTTGCAGAATATTGTAATGCCTTAGTGTGGACAGCTTAGGAACCTGTCCACACTGTCTCTAAGTCAATCCGACTTGGGCGTTGAACTCCTCGATCAACGCGTCAATATCAGGCACCTGGCGCTGGACTCCGATCCAATAGTCGGGATCGTGCCATTGGGCCTGGATTTCCTCGTAGGTGCGGCCTTGCTGCTCGACCCAAGTGTAATATTTGAGGTTATGGATGCGGCGCCGGTCCTGCTCGGTCGTCTCCAGCATGTTGTCGGTGTTCTCGCCCAACAGCCAGCGCGCCCGGTCCGCGGCGGCTTGTTGCTCGTTGTACTCGCCCATCTCGGCGTGCATTTCTTTCAGGCGGCTGCCATACAGCTCCATCGAATCCGTCAGTACGGTGAGTAACACGTCGTCCGGGCCCAGGCCGTAATGCTTCGCCATCTTGATACAAGACAAGACATTGGCGATGCCCGAAAAGCCCAGTAAATCGAGCTTCTCCACAAACGCGTCAGGCACCCCATTTTTGGCCAAGTGTTTGCGCCCTGCCGGCTCGTTGAACAGCCGCGCCAGGTTCACTACGGCGTTGTCATCGATGGCAACCACCATATCGGTATTCTTGACGTTGTGGATCCAAGGCACATGCTTGTCACCGATACCTTCGATGCGGTGAGCGCCAAAGCCGTTCTCCAGCAAGGTAGGGCACTGTAGGGCTTCCCCGGCCGCAACTTTGCTGGCGGGGAAGGTTTGCTTCATGTAATCTCCGCAGCCGATAGTTCCGGCCGACCCAGTGGTCAGCGCCAAGCCACGATAATCACCATGGTCCAGCTCGCGCTCCAGCACTTCATGCATGGCATGCCCGGTCACTTCATAATGCCATAAATAGTTACCGAACTCCTCGAACTGGTTGAAGATCATCAGGTCTTGCCCGGACCGGCGCAATTCCCAACACTTATCGAAGATCTCTTTCACGTTGGATTCGCTGCCCGGCGTCTTGATCACTTCCCCCGCCACCGTCGACAGCCACTGAAAGCGTTCCTTGCTCATGCCTTCCGGCAGGATGGCGATGGATTGGCAACCAAGCAGCGCGGAATCATAAGCGCCGCCGCGGCAGTAATTTCCGGTGGAGGGCCAGACGGCCTTCTGGGTGGTGGGGTCGAATTGGCCGGTGACCAGCCGCGGCACCAGGCATCCGTACGCAGCTCCTACTTTGTGGGCGCCGGTGGGGAACCACTTGCCGACCAGGGCAATGATGCGCGCCGGGACACCGGTAAGACTGGAGGGAAACTCGATGTAGTTGACGCCGCCATAGGCGCCTCCCTTGGCCTTGGGCTCGTTTTTCCATGTGATGCGGAACAGGTTGCGCGGGGCCACATCCCACAGACCAATATTGGCCAGCTCATTCTTGACTTTTGCCGGAACCAAGCCAGGATCTTTTTGCTGCGCAAAGGTGGGGATGATGATATTGCGTTCACGGGCGCGGGCCACGCCGCGCTCCAAACGTTCCTTCATAAGCGTTAGATCGATCATTTAGCGACTCTTCTCCGTCTAGTTGGGATGTCTTCCGGTCCCTGGCGCACGATATACAGCGGGCGGCCGCGGGCTTCATCGTACAGCCGGCCTATGTATTCGCCGAGGATGCCGAGTGAAATCAACTGCGCGCCGCCAAAGAACAGCACGGCGATCAAAGTGGTTGCCTGTCCGAAAAAGGCGGCGCTGCCCATTAACCGCAATGCAACAACAAGGGGAATAGCAAGGATGGCTACTCCGGCGGAAATGAAACCGAGATAGGTGGCGAGTTGCAGCGGGAAAAAGGAGAAGCCGGTGATGGCGGTAAGCGCCAGGCGCACCATGCGGCCAAGCGTGTAGTGGGTTTCCCCGGCAAAGCGCGCGGCGCGATCATAAGGCACCCCCACCTGGTGGAAGCCAACCCAGGCGGACATGCCCCGCAGGAAGCGATGGTGCTCGCGCATCTTGTTGAGCACATCCACCACGCGGCGGTCCATCAGACGGAAATCGCCAGTGTCCAATGGGATGTTGATCTCGGTGATACGGTTTATCAGGCGGTAAAAGAATGCGGCAGTAAAGCGTTTGAAAAAAGATTCGCCTTTGCGTTTGCGCCGAACGGCGTATACCACCTCATAGCCATCGCGCCAATTAGCGATCAATTCGGGGATTAGCTCGGGCGGGTCTTGCAGATCGGCGTCGATCAGGATGACCGCCTGGCCGCGAGCATAATCCATGCCGGCGGTGACTGCAATCTGATGGCCAAAATTGCGTGCAAACAGCACGGGCCGAATATGCTTATCTTTCGCCGCGTGTTGCAAAACGATCTCGGATGAACGATCACCGGAACCGTCGTCGACGATCACCAGCTCCCAGGTTTCCCCCAACTTCTTCATTACGTTTGTTGTACGCGAGATAAACTTTGGAAGGGTATCTGCCTCATTGAAAACGGGGGCCACTATCGAAATGGTCGGCGCCTTGCTCAATGCATCACCTCAATAGCCCGCTTGAGGGCAGCCAGACTTGGCTCTATGATGGGAGCATCCTTTACGGCTTTCCGAGCCGCGTTCACGTCCTTCAATCCCGAGCCCGTATTCAGGACCATGACCGGATCTCCCGCCCCGATTAAACCCGATTCCAGGGCTCTGCGCAGGCCAGCGAATGAGGCCGCTCCTGCCGGCTCGGCGAAGATGGCATAGCGCCCCAGTTCTGCCAAAGCCGCCAAGATCTCGGTGTCGCTGACTTTGACGTAGTCGCCGCCTGTTTGCGTGGCAGCGCGCAACGCGCGCAAGCCATCCCCTGGCAGATCTACGCTAATGCTATCCGCCAGCGTATTGGCGCTCACGGCATGAATGGTCTCCGTTTCAGCTTCGAATGCATTTGCGATGGCCGCCGACCCCTCGGCTTGCACGCCGAAAATCCGCGGCATTATCGATAGCCAACCCAGTTCATGCAGATCTTTGAACCCTTTGTGGATGCCGGAGATGATGTTGCCATCCCCAACGGGTATAAAGACGTTTAGTGGCCGGTCCAGTTTCTCGGCCAACAAAACCTGTTCCCAAATCTCAAAAGCGGCTGTCTTTTTGCCTTCGGCTGTGAAAGGGTTGTAGCCTGTATTGCGACAATACCAGCCGAACTCTTCGGCCGCCTGGCGCGAAAGTTCCACGGCGGCGTCGTAGTTACCGTCGACCAGGATGACCTGCGCGCCGAAAATGAGCAACTGAGCAACTTTGGCGGGCGGGGCTGTCTTGGGGGCGAAGATGACGGCCAGCATCTCGGCCGCAGCCGCCATGCCGGCCAGCGCGGCGCCAGCATTACCGGTCGAGGCTGTCACTACCGTCTTGACCCCGATCTGTTTGGCGCGGGCCACCACCACGGCGCTGGCGCGGTCCTTGAACGAAGCCGTTGGATTGCGCGACTCGTCTTTGATCCAGAGCTGGCGCAAATTCAATTCGCGCGCCAGCGCTTTGGGCGCAAAGACCGGCGTCCAGCCCACGGCGCGCAGCGGGGTAGCTTTCAGGCCCGGGTCACCGACCGGGAGAAGGGGTAGATAGCGCCAAATGGAAGCATCGGCGGACTTTTGAAAGTCATTGGGCCGACGAGTCTTTTTGATTGCCGAATAATCGAGAACGACATCTAAAACGCCGCCATCCTTTGGACACAGGTAGGTCACATCGGCAGGCGCATATTCCTGATCGCAAACACTACACCGATATCCCAAGAATTCACTCATCGACCAATTTTAGATTAAGCAACGATCCAAGTCCCGGTTTCACCCGCCAACGCGCGCGTGATGTTGGGCGGATCGGTGATCAGCGCTCGTTGCCCGCCACCTCGCAAGTAGAGAATGGCCGCCTGGATCTTGGGTAGCATGCTGCCTTTGGCAAAATGGCCCTCTTCAATGTATTTCTCGGCCTCGGCAATCGTCATCTGGTCCAGATTGCGCTGGGAAGGTTTATTGAAGTCAATGGCCACTTTCTCGACCGCCGTAGAGATGAGCAATAACTCAGCGTTGATCTCGCGGGCCAGCAGGCTGGAGGCGAAATCTTTGTCGATCACGGCAGATATACCCACCAGGTCGCCCGCCTCATCCTCAACAACGGGAATGCCTCCTCCGCCCACGCCGATCACCGTGAAGTTGCTTTCGATGAGTTGCTTGATGGCGCGTGCTTCCACGATCTCCTGCGGGATTGGGGAGGCAACGACCTCGCGCCAGCCGCGGCCAGCGTCCTCGATGAAATGCTTGCCCTCAGCCATGCGCTGCTTTGCGGTCTTCTCGTCCAGGAACGAGCCAATAGGTTTAGTGGGATTCTTCAAGGCAGGATCATTGCGGTCCACCAGGCACTGGGTGACCACCGTAACGGCATGCTTTTTCATGCTTCGGCGTTTGAACTCATTATGCAGTGACTGTTGGA
>JBBEBI010000014.1:2820-4021 GCA_040882365.1 Anaerolineales bacterium | reverse complement strand
ACGGCATGCTTTTTCATGCTTCGGCGTTTGAACTCATTATGCAGTGACTGTTGGAACATGTAGCCGATAGCGCCTTGTGTGTCCGCCCCGCAGTAATCCAGGGGCACTGGATGCAATTCGTGCAGGGATAGTTCGGAACGGCGCAGGATGAAGCCCACCTGCGGCCCATTGCCATGCGTGACGACTACGTCCCAGCCTTCGGCGATCATGCCGGCGATATAACCCATGGTTTCACTGGCCGCGGCAAACTGGTCCGGAACGGATTGGCGTTTGGGGTCCTTGATAAGGGCATTGCCCCCCACAGCAACCACAGCGATCTTTCTAGCCATTGAGCGAATTCTCCTTAAGCCATGGTGAGGGCCATGACCGCCTTTTGTGCATGCAAGCGGTTCTCGGCCTCATCGATTACGACTGATTGCGGGCCATCCAAAACTTCACTGGTGACCTCAACGTCGCGGTCTGCCGGCAGCGGATGCATGTACACCGCATCGTTCTTGGCAACAGCCATCTTCTGCGCATCCGTGATCCAATCCTTGTTGGCGTCCTGCAGCTTCTTTCCCTTTTCCTGATCATTCGTAGTGAGCAGGGGCCCCCAGGATTTGGCATACACAACATCGGCGTCCTTGAAACCCGCTTTCATATCATGGACCACATCAAAGCCTGTCTTGTATTGTTTGGAGAGCGACCTGGCTTGATCCATGATCCCGGGCATCAACTCGAAGCCCTCCGGATGGGAGAGCACTACATCCGCTCCGAAGCGGGGCAGCTGTAGGATCAGGGATTGCGGCACCGAAATCGGCTTCAGGTAGCTGGACGCATACGCCCAGGAGACCACGACGCGTTTGCCGCGGAGGCTGCGCGCGCTGAACTTCTCCATCATGGTCATCAGGTCTGCCAGGCATTGGTGCGGGTGGTAGATCTCGCATTGCATGTTGAGCACCGGCACACGCGAGGCTTCGGCTACGAGGTTCAGGTAGCGGTTGCCTACGCCCCACTCCACGTGGCGGATGGCAATGCCGTCAAAGTAGCGCCCAAAGATATGGCCCATTTCCTTCTCGGTGTCGCCGTGCGCGATCTGGGTCGTACGCGATTCGATGAAAGCGGCATGCCCGCCTAACTGGGCCATACCGGCTTCGAACGAGCCGCGCGTGCGCGTGCTGGAGAAGAAGAACAGCATAGCCAGCACCTTGTCCCGCAGCAG
>JBBEBI010000014.1:0-2720 GCA_040882365.1 Anaerolineales bacterium | reverse complement strand
TCGGGCGGGATCTCGTCCATGCGCGGCAGCGAATGCAGCAGAATAGCGTCCGACTTGGCTTTGGTGGCCAATAGTTCGCGCGTGATCCTGTAGTTGGCGGGCGTCAGGTTCACGTCGCCGGAGCGCTCGTCGCGCGATTTCGTGTAATCAGGCTGGACGACAGGTTCTACCAGGATCACGTCGGCGTCGGCAATCGCTTGTTCCACATGCTCCGCCTCCTTGAAGTCTAGGCTGTATTGCTTCAATTCATCCTTGAATTCCTTGGTGAGGGACATGTCCGGCGGGGCCACAAAAGTGATCGGGCAATCGAACTGAGTAAGGCCATAGGCTAGCGAGTGCATAGTGCGCATGCGCATATCGCCGACGGCCAGCCACTTCAGCCCATCGATGGTGCCTTTCTCCTGCCAAACCGTGTAGAGGTCGGTCAGTATCTGGGTGGGGTGTTCGCCCCAGCCATCGCCGCCATTGATGATGGGAATGCTGGCCCACTTGGCGGCTTCATGCGGCGCGCCCTGCTGGAAGTGGCGCATCACGATCACGTCGCCATAAAACTCCAGCATTTTCACGGTGTCCTTGATCGACTCCTGGTAGAAGTCTCCGGCGCGGGTCATCTTGGCATCCGCGAAACCGGTCACTTGGCCGCCGAGGCGGATCATGGCCGCTTCGTGCGCCAGCCGCGTGCGCGTGCTGGGCTGGTAGAAAGCGGTCACCAGCGTCTTCTCTTTGAGCAGATCCGTGTTCTGGCGATCGCGGGCGAAATGTTCCAGGTCCTCGGCGATCTCGAACACGCGGAAGAATTCCTGGCGTTCGAAGTCCTTCAAAGAAAGAATGTCACGTCCTGCAAAACTGCGCATTGCCTACCTCCATAGGTCAGGTCTTATCGGTTGGTTAGCTTCCGCGTTTTGGATTCAACCCGGCGGATCACGCGGAAACGGAAAAAGCCGGGCAGGAAATAAGAACGGGACAGATCGATCACCGACCCGTCCTGTGCGAACACTGTAGATTTAAAATACAGCACCACGTCGCCGCGCTGGATGCGCAAGGCGCGGGCCACCTCGGACTCTACGGCCGTAGCGGCCAGTTCCGTGTTAGCGCTGGTCAGTTGTGGCTCGCCGCGCGTCAGCAGCAGGTCTAACACCGAACCGGTGAATTCGTGCTGCAACTCGGCGTCGCCCAGCGCCGTGCCGGGCAGCACATCCACCAAAAAGGCCACCGGCCGGTCCTGCGCCTCGATGACCCGCGATACGCGCAGGACTTCGTTGGCCTTCAGCAGTTTGCGTTCCTCAGCACTGGCCGCACGCCGCTCCACCTCATAGGCGCCCATATTCACCGACAGCCCGGCGCGTTCGGCCATGCTCTCGATGCTCTCCAGCACTTCGAGGCCGGTCTCCATAACACCGGATGGGCGCACCACAAAAGTGCCCACTCCCTGGCGGCGCTGGATCAGGCCTTGCGTTTCGAAGGTGCGCATGGCCTCGCGCAGCGTGGCGCGCGACACGCCAAGCATCTCGGCCAGTTTCGGCTCGGTGGGCAGGCGATCCCCGGCGCCGGCGGCGGCGATCAGTTCGCCGAGTTGGGTGTGCAAACGGGTGGACAGATTCGTGTTGGCAATCATCTCAACCTTCCAACAGCCGCTGGGCTGCTCGGTTGTGTTTCTCGACATGCTGACCCAAATCTAATGTGATTATGTGGCCCTCCTTCACTACGAAGCGGCCGCCAGCCACGGTGTAATCGGCCTGGACAGGGGCACAAAAAACCAACGCCGCCAGCGGGTCGTGCATGGCGCCGGCATAGTTGAGTTGGTCCAGATTGACGGCGAAGAAATCAGCGCACTTTCCCACCTCCAGCGAGCCGATATCATTGCGGCCCAAGACGGCGGCGCCGCCGCGCGTGGCCAGCTCCAGGGCCTGGCGAGCACCCATCAGCGCCGGCGCTTCTTCGCCGGAAAGCGCTGCCCCCTGTAACCCCGCCGATAACCGCGCCAATAGCATGGCCTGGCGCGCTTCGGCCAGCATGTGCGAGGAGTCATTGCTCGCCGCGCCATCCACACCCAGGCCCACCTTCACACCAGCGGCGAGCATCTTGGCGATCGGGGCAATACCCGAAGCGAGTCGCATATTGGAAGTGGCGCAAAGCGCCACGCCACAGCCTGTTTTTGCGTATTGGCCGATCTCTTCATCATTCACGTGCACAGAGTGTGCGAACCAAACATCTTCACCCAGCCAGCCGAGCGTCTCCATCCAGCCCACGGGGCGCAGGCCGAAATGTTCTTGCGTGTACTGCTCTTCGTCCTGCGTCTCGGCCAGGTGCGTATGCAAATGAACCTTATAGTGACGCGCCAGCTCCGCCGTCTCGCGCATCAGGTCCGGGGAAACGCTGAACGGCGAGCAGGGCGCCAGCACAACCTGGGTCATCGAACCAGGTTCAGAGTCGTGATATTTCTCGATCACGCGTCCGCTGTCGGCGAGGATGGCCTGCTCGCTTTCCACCACGCTGTCGGGCGGCAAGCCGCCCTGGCTTTGGCCCACGCTCATCGAGCCGCGCGAAGCGTGCAGGCGTAAGCCGACAGCGCGGGCCGCGTCAATTTCATCGTCCAACTTTGAGCCATTGGGAAACACGTACAGGTGATCGGAGGCGGTCGTGCAACCCGAAAAGGCCAGTTCGGCCAATGCGGTCTGCGTGGAGATGGTGATATCTTCCGGCGTCAGCCGCGCCCAAAT
>JBBEBI010000013.1:0-41054 GCA_040882365.1 Anaerolineales bacterium | reverse complement strand
GCTGGTTGGCTGGGAGGCTGGATAGAGGGTTGCGGTTGGGTCGGCCAGACTGGCAAATTGGAACGGAGTGGGGAAAGGCGTCACCGTGGCCCCGGTAAGGGTTGCCATCTCGGCTTCCATGGCATCTCGCAGCGGTTCCGAGCTCTCAAGACCCTGCAACACCAAGGCGGGAGAGACTCCGCCAGCAAAGCCAACCAGCAACTCTACAACCCTGTTCATATAAGCCAACATCGAGGCCCTTAGCAACACCAGGCAGTTAGGGACATCCAGCTCCTCAGTCTGCCGCCTGATGCGCTGCATATCTTCCACCCGAGTCACGACCTGCTCGCGAGGTACATTAATCGCCAAAGTGGCAGCATCGTCGAACTCGCGTAAGCGTGAATTGAGTAAGGCGTAAGCAGCTGGCAAATTATCTGGTAAGCAGCTCGCGGACTCCGGGCCGCCTTGCGCGGTATGCGCCCAAAGGGAGCCGGTAACAAAGGCTGCTCCCGAAAACAAGATCACTAAAAAGGCCGTAAACCACCAGGAATTCTTCATCGCCCGCTTTTCAATGTCTTATCTCGTATAATAATTCACACATATCGTTTGCGTCAATTACTGCGGGAGTTTCAATGCCTCCTAACTATCCCCCAGCTCCTCTTGCCTCCGTTTCGTATCCCGATAGCGCAGGTTCATGTCCAAAATGCGCTTGCGGATGCGCAAACTTTGCGGCGTAACCTCCAGCAGCTCGTCTTCAGCCAGGTATTCAATGGCCTCGTCCAGGCTCATGATGCGCGGCGGGCTGAGCCGCTGTTCGATCTCGCCCTTGGAATCGGCGCGCACGCTGGTCAGCTTCTTGGTCTTGCACACGTTCACTTCCATATCCAGGTCGCGCGGCTGCTCACCGACCACCATGCCGGCGTAAACCGGCGTCCCGGCCCCGATGAACAAGTTGCCGCGTTCCTCCGCGGCGCGCAATCCATAGGTGGCAGCCACACCGCTCTCATAAGCGATCAAGGAACCCCGCGCCCGCGCGCTGATCGGCCCGGCCATGGGCAGGTAGCTGTGAAACAGCGTATTAAGGATGCCGCTGCCCTTGGTGGCCGTAAGGAACTGCTGCCGAAAACCCAGCAAGCCGCGCGTGGGGGCTATGTATTTCATAATCACTCTGCCAGACGGCATCTCGGTCATCCCTAACATCTGGCCGCGGCGTTTGCCCATCATTTCCACCACCGTCCCGGATGTCGCCTGGCTGGTTTCAATGTGCACTTCTTCGAACGGTTCCAGCAGCACGCCCTCGGCGTCCTTCTTCAGGATCACCTCCGGCCGCCCCACCTGGAACTCGTAGCCTTCGCGGCGCATGGTCTCGATCAGAATGGCCAGGTGCAACTCGCCGCGGCCGGAGACCACGAAGGTATCGGCGCTGTTGGTTTCTTCCACGCGCAGCGAAAGGTTGCTGCGCAGCTCATTGAACAGCCGCTCGCGCAGCTTGCGGCTGGTGCTCCATTTCCCTTCGCGGCCCGCAAACGGAGACGTATTGACCCCGAAGGTCATGCGCACCGTTGGTTCTTCCACCTTGATCCCGGGAAGCGCCACCGGGCTCTCCGGGTCAGCCAACGTTTCTCCTATGGCAATGCCTTCCAGTCCGGCCACCGCCACAATATCGCCCGCGCTGGCTTCTTCAACCTCGAGGCGATGCAAACCCTCTTGCACGAATAAATAAGGTATTTTCTCTGGCAAGTTCTCGCCCTTGAGCGTTAGTCGCGCCACGGCCTGACCGGCACGCAGCTTGCCGGCAAAGACCCGGCCGATGGCGGTTTGGCCGCGGTAGTTGTCGTAGTCCAGGGTGGTCACCAACATTTGCAGCGGCGCATCCGCGTCCACCACCGGCGCGGGAATCTCATTCAGGATGGTTTTATACAGCGGTTGCAGGTCAGGCCCGATCTCGGGGGTCAGCCCGGAGCGCTGCTCGGTGGCTATCGTGTAGACCACCGGGAATTCCGCCTGGGCGTCGCTGGCGCCCAGCTCGATGAACAAATCGAAGGTTTCGTTGAGCACCCGGGTTGTGTCTGCATCCCGTCGATCCACCTTGTTGATCACGACGATGGCGCGATGGCCCAGCTCCAGCGCCTTCTTGAGCACGAAGCGCGTCTGCGGCCGCGGTCCCTCGGCGGCATCCACCAACAAAAGGACGCCATCCACCATATTGAGCACGCGCTCCACTTCGCCGCCGAAGTCGGCGTGGCCGGGCGTGTCCACGATGTTGATCTTCACCGGCTGGCCGGTGGCCGGGTCAACCATGCGAATAGCCGTGTTCTTGGCCAGGATAGTGATGCCGCGCTCGCGTTCCAGCGCGTTGGAATCCATTACTCGTTCCATCACCTGCTGGTTCTCGCGGAAGGTGTGCGCCTGGCGCAGCAAACCGTCTACTAGGGTGGTCTTGCCGTGGTCTACGTGGGCAATGATGGCGATGTTGCGTAGGTCGTTTCGAGTCGTTTTCATTTCACCACACAAAAAGACCCCAACCGCAAGGCGGGGTCCGGTGCGCAAATATTATATCAGCAACAGAAATTCCTGAGGCCGTCCAGTCGTTTATAATGGCAAAAGGTGGCAACGCCGTAAAACTTGGATCGAATTTCACCTTTAACGCTGCTTTGCCTTGGGGGTCGTATTCCTTGCGGGCTGCGCCAGTCCGGAGCAGATTGCCACCCAGACCTCGTTGGCGGTTACGTTGGATGCGCTGGCCAACCCCTCTGAGACTCCGACGTCCACCCCAACCTCCACATCCACGCCCAGACCCACGGCCACCCCTACATTAAGCAGCTTCAACGAAGACATGCCTGACGACCAACCGGGGTTGCACCAGGTGCATGTGCTTTACGTTGTCCCTTCCGATAAGACGCCGCGTAAAATTGAATCGCAAATCGAGAGAAGTATTCAGCTGGGAAATGATTGGTTCAGCGAGCAAACAGGGGGTAGCCAGATCCGTTTCGACACCTATCAGGGCAGGTTAGATATTACCTTGGTCCAGATAAACGCGGAAGAGGAATACATGTACTCAAGGGGGTATTACGCGCTTAACCGTTTGTGGGCGGAGGTAGGAAATTTAGGGTTCCCCATCAGCGAAACCAAATACTATTTGCTGTTCTACGACGGAAGAAATATCGATAGGTGCGCAGATAGCATAGCTCCAGGTCAGATAGGTGCCAATTACCTTCAAGCGACTTATTCATACGACGGCACGGATTATCCATGCGTGCCTTCATTAACTGACCCCTATGTATATCTTGGGTCCATTCATGAAATCCTCCATGGTCTGGGCTACGTTTTTGGCTGCAGCCCCCACTGGGTTGATAAGCACCTGATTGACAACCCACGGGACCTAATGTACACGGGCGAGTATGATTGGGACATCTACAATATGGTGTTGGATGTCGGACATGATGATTACTACAACCACGACATCCCCAATTGCCCCGATCTGGCAAACAGCGCTTTCTTGGATCCGCTTCCCGAAAATGCTGAGGCTCCTCCTTGGTGAAGATCAGGTTACAGCTTTTGGTCGTCCCCATACAAAGCGTTCCCGAGGATCGATTAATCTCCTAACAATTCCAGAGAACAGAGCGAAGGCCAGCATGGCCGCGATACAAATTTCGTCAAAGCTGTCCGAACTCGGCTTGGCCCGGCGTGTCCACGATGTTGATCTTCACCAAGCCATCTGTATCCGCAATGCGGATACGGATGGCAGTGTTCTTAGCCAGGATGGTGATGCCGCGCTCGCGTTCCAGCGCGTTGGAATCCATAGCCAGGCAAAGCCAGGCACATTCTCCCCTTTTGTGGCTGGTCTAGTGCCTTGCGCTTTATGCTAAGTCCCAAACCAGCCACAAAAAAGACCCCAACCGCAAGGCGGGGCCGAGATGCGTATTATAGCCTCAAGCCCCTAGAGCGGCTAGTAGTTGGGCTAGAATAATGTAATCTCTCGCCCAAGGTCCATTTCAGACATCTGATGAGGCTGGCATAGCAAAAATTCATCCGTCTCTTGCAATCCTTGTACTGGCTTCCGCCTCACTGGCCTGCCAGACGGCTTATCATGCCCTAGACACGCTATCTGCCAGGCCAACCGCCTCTTCCACCCTCGCGGCCGAGCCCACTGCGACCGCGAGTCCCAATGCAATCACAACTGCCCAGGCCTTGGCTGACTCTCAACAGGACAAGTCTGCAGCCATCTTGGACGAAGCGCGCAAGGAGTTATCTAGCCTGGGGTACATCATTGAAAATGACGGCCTGCCTTGGCATGCCCTTCCTCTAACTAGCATTACAGCCAGCCGAGATTCCCTTGAGGTTGACGATCCCGTAATGGTGATCAACAAATTCGAGGCTTTTGCCATCGGCTTTGATTTGACCTGGGAAACGGGGACTGCGGTCGGCGGATGTGGCCTTTTCCTGCGTTCCGAAGATAGCACCCAAGAAAGACAGCAATATCTCCTTTACACGCTTAGGCTTTCCAGTCTCTGGTTCATTGAAATAAAAGGGGGTAAGGAGGAACAGGACAGACTGTTTAGCGGATCCTCCCAGGCGATCGATGTGGAGCAGAAAGGGCAAAATCACTATCTATTCATCTTTGAGCCAAATCGCGTGAACCTGCATGTCAATGGAGTTTTTCTTTCGTCCGCCGAATTCCGCGCAACGCCTTATGTCCGCATCCGCTACGTAGCTTTTGACCAATATGGGGCCACCACCTGCGACTTTAGCAATCTATGGGCGACTGCCATATCCAAAAGGCCTGTCGGCCCATAAGTAGTCAGGCTCGGCCGATCTCAACTCTAGAGGAGCTTCCACCCAAGCTGCTGCCCATTTTGGGCATATCTCCGATCTTCTATTCCACTTCTCTCCTTTCTCGATTTCCTTTATAATCACCGCATATTCTGGGTGGCCATTTGGGCTCCGACACCCTCGCTATAATAACCTTCGCTTCCAATTACCTGCTGCTGGCCGGCTCGCTCTGGATGGCTTTCTTCCTGCTGGCGCGCGGCTTTGGCAGCCCCATCACTATGCGCGTCGTGCTCGCTTTGGGCGCCGTATCTTTGCATGCCTACAATGCTGCGCAGACAAACCTAAACCCCGCACTCAATAACGAGCCGCTGCGCGAATTCGCCTTTGTCCTAGCGTTGGCGGCTTGGTACCACGTAAGCTATTACCTTCTGCCTCCTGGGATCCAACGCAGGTTGCATTCTTCAAGTTACGCCATCCTGGGTCTCGGCTTGTTTGCGGCTGTGCTCCTCATAAGTAGCGGCTCCGCCATTTCCCCCGATCCTGTCTTCGTGCAAAATATCGAGCTCACCTTCCCAAGCATTTTCGCCGGGCTGGCCGAACTAGCTATAGCTCTAGCGGTACTCTACAACGTATGGCTCATGGGGCGCCACCTCACGCCGCCCGAGTCTTACCTGCTTTATGCGCCACTGTTTCTAGGCTTGGCTGCCCTCACTTATGGCGTAGCTGGCGTTGCCCTACAGCTTCCCCTGCCCCTCCTGCCTTCCAACCTTGTTGCCTTGCTGGCGCTCTCCGTGCTGGCTTATTCCGTCGGCCGCTACAGGGTCTTCATCCAGCGCCGCATTGCCGCTCACGATCTGCCGGTTTCCGCATTCGCCGTTTTTGCTTCCGCCGGTCTGTTTGCATACGCAGGTATCGCTTTCGACCTTCCGCTCATCGACCTCATGCATCTTTCCCTTTTGGCCGTCCTCACTCATTCAGCCTACGATCTTGTGCAGCAATACAGCAGCTATCTTTTCGATCGGCAGGAAGCTCGCATTCGCAAAGAGATTCGCCAACTAGCTCAAGGGGTGAGCTCAGCGCCTGGACTGAGGGGTAATTTGCGCCAGGGTCTGGCCATTCTCTGCCGAGATCTGCAAATTAATTCCGCTTTCGTGGCACAGCTGGAAGGACAAAAAGCCACGGTGTTGGCGTCCATTAACGGCTACGCGCCCGATACCGAATTGCCAACCCAAGAGCTCCTCCTGGAAGGACTCGCCCGGCCCCAGGGCCTGCTTTCCGAAAAGAACTCCTGGCTGGCCCCCGCGCCAGGTAGCGGGCTGCAGTTAGGCGCCATTGGCGTTGCTCACCGCTGGGGAAACAAGGAATTCTCCGAGGCTGATCTCTTTTTCCTGGAGGATTTCGCCGAACAGGTAGGCGCTATGCTGCTTGGGCGCGTAGAAGCAGAGACAACCACGGCCAATGGGCAGGTTGCTCCCGCCGAAGCGGCAAACCGCGCCCATCAGCAAGCTGAGGATATGCTGACTGCGCTGTCCTTTAAACCTGACCCGCACCTCATCGCCGCTGTGGAAGAAGGATTGCGCAACTTGAATGACTACATAAAACTCGGCCGCTCTCCTCTAGTGGTCTTGCTTGGCGCAAAAGGCAAGACCCACATCGAGCGCGGCAAAGCGGTTCAAAAGATTCTTCTCGATACTCTGGAAACATTGCGCCCGGCGGGCCAGCCTCCTCCCGAGCCGCTGCCGCGGGAGTGGCACAGCTACGTCATCCTGCACGATGCCTATGTAAACGATATACCCGACCGCGACATCATGGGCAAGCTTTATGTCTCCGAAGGCACCTACTACCGCGCCCGCCGTAAAGCCTTGCACGGCGTCTCCAAAGCCCTGATGGAGATGGGCGCTTCCGCCTAGCGTTACACCTACTCTCTGGGGGTTGCTTCAACCTCCTTCACCAGCTTTCAAAAATGACAGTTTTTGACAGTCAGCCATCTGGTTCTGACAGTTGCGCTGCCCTACCCTTTCACCAGCCGCAGCCACCTCGCCAAATCCACTTGTTGCGGCCAGTGAAAGAGGAGAAATATGAATCACAAAGTAGTTTCGTTCATCTTGTTTTTGGGATTCGCGGTTGCCGCATGCAGCAGCCCGGCCGCCAACCCCACGGCAGTGCCGGCTGAACCCGTGGTTGAACTTGAGCCCACGGCCACCCTGGCGTTGCCAACCAACACGCCCACACCTGAACCTTCGCCGACGGCTACTCCCAACCTAGCCGCTACCGCAGCTGCTCAGGCCACCGAGCAAGCCGCGGTTGTGATAGGGAGCGTCGGCACACACCTGGAGCTTGTCGGCTTCTCCCTCGATAAGGGCTCCCTGGCCTTTGTCCAATCGGAGCCCATTTCAATCACGGTAACAGGCCCGCGAGCGTACGCTCCAGTCCTGCTCACTGAGCCCAACCCCGTGTTTGGCAATTTCGTGTTGGGCGTCGATGTAACCTGGGAATCGGAAACGGGCCTGGCAGGCTGTGCCATCCGCTTCCGAGGCGACGAGGATATCGTTCGCGGCCAATATGGGGTCTTCAATGCCGTCCGCCTTTCTGGTTTGCCTGGCTGGGACATCGAGTTATACAAATTCGATCAATACCAGGCGAGCCTGACGGGGGATTACCGCCCCAATGCTGCTATCCTCCAGGGTCAGGGGACTACTAACCACTACATCCTGGTCGCCAATGGCAGCACGCTAACGGTCTACGCCAATGGCACCCGCCTTGGCAGCGGCACAGCCAATGCCGCGCTGGTGGAAGGGCAGATCGCCTTCGAAGCCTGGCAGGAATCCGGCCTCACCACCTGCACCTTCAGCAACGCCTGGGTCTGGGAATTGCCAGCAGAGGAAGAATGAAAATCGAACGTCAGAGCGATACTGGCGAGAAAGCCGCCCGCGTTGTGGGCGGCTTTCCAACTTCGTTTATAATCCGGCGCATCCTTCGGGGTTACTAATGGTCAAACTCCGCCTGTCTCTAGCCATCCTTGCCCTGTTTCTCGCCTCCCTTGCCTGCGAATTTGCCCGGGTAGCCTTGAACCCCGAGCCCACGGACACCATTTCCCCGACCCTTACCCCGACTTCCTTGCCAACAGAAACCTCATCCCCAACCAGCACGCCTACGCTCACCGCCACCCCAAACCGTGCCGGAACCGCCGAAGCCCTCGCCACCCTGAACGCCGAGCAAGCCCTGGCCACCATCATCCCCGAACTGAACGAACTGGGCTACACGAGAAATCTGGGTCAGGTCGTTTGGCAGCAGGATGAAGAGCTGGAGCTTATGGCGACCGGCGGCGGACAGTTGCTTTACGAACCGCTGGAACCCGGGCTGGTAGTGAAGGACTTCATGCTCGGTTTCGACGTGACTTGGAACTCGAGCTCCGGCATTGCCGCCTGCGGCATCCTCTTCCGCGGCAGCGACGAGGACATGACCGAAGCCGGCGCCTTTGAGTACTACCGTCTATCCGGCTTCCGCTACTGGCAGATGATCCTGTTCCGCGACGGTTACTTCCCGGCCTGGATGGGCGGCTA
Organism: Anaerolineales bacterium; assembly: GCA_040882365.1. Lineage (GTDB taxonomy): Bacteria > Chloroflexota > Anaerolineae > Anaerolineales > UBA11579 > JAMCZK01. The sequence continues at coordinate 32,739 of JBBEBI010000013.1, read as the reverse complement.
TGTGAGTTCTGCCATCGACCAGGATCCCAATTCCACCAACCACTTTGTCATTGTGGGCAGGGGCCTCACGGTGACCGCTTTTGCCAACGGCCACCGCTTGGGGGCAGGTACGCTCACCGAGCAACGCGTGAAGGGCGAATTCGGTGTCTACGTCGCCCAAGACACCGGAACAACTTTGTGCAGCTTTACCAACGGGTGGATCTTGGATTCGTCCCCTGATGAATAGCATCGCCAAGAGGAGGAGGCCACACAGAATTGATGTGTTTTTGGAGCTTGGGCCACAAAAATAACCAACAGGAACATGCGGGAAACCGCGAAAGGATCAAATGAAACGTCAATTAATTATTTTCTTAGTCCTCGGCATTTTGCTGGCCGCTTGCAGCAGCCCCGCCGCGCCCACCGCCACTACCGCGCCGGCTGCCCCCACCGAAGCCCCCACAGCTGCGCCTACTGAAGCGCCGCCTCCCACCGAGGCACCTACCAGCACACCGGAGCCTACAGCGGACCTGGCCGCCACCGCAGCCGTGCAGGCCACGGCCGATGCCGAAGCGCTGTTGGCCGCCCTGGCAGATGAGATCAGCCAGGAGTTAACCACCTTGGGTCTTTCCACCGAAGGCAATCTCGTGTTCCTTCAGGCAGACCCTATCGCCATCGTTGCCAACCAACAGGACTTTGATGGCGTTTATGAAGATGCTGGCATAGATCCAGTAGGCGATTTCGCCTGGGGCTTCGACATGACCTGGGAAACCGAGACGGGTTTCTCCGGTTGCGGATTCATCTTCCGCGCCGAGAATGACATGGATCGCGGCCAACAGGTCAGGTTCTACACCACCCGCCTCTCGGGTTTGCCCTTCTGGGCCTTTGCCATCTACCGATATGGGCAATGGCAGGTCGATCTGGCAGATGGCGTCAACAGTGCCATTAAGAATGGGCAGGGCAGCACCAACCATTTCGTGGTCTCAGCTCACGGCCCGAACGTTATCTTCTACGTAAATGGAACTCGCGTGGGTGCCACTACGCTGCCCGCCGCCCGGGCAACTGGACGCTTTGGCTATCTAACCTGGGAAGACTCCGGTATCAGCACTTGCACCTTCAGCAATGGCTGGGTTGTGGAGTACCCAAACGATTAGCTTCGAACGTCTGCGTCCGTAAAAAAGAGCAGGCGTTGGCCTGCTCTTTTTTTGCTGACCTAATCCAGGCGGTAGAAGACTTCGGCCACCAATTCGCCTGCCACGTTCAGCACGCCTTTGCTTTCCCCCGCCTTCACAAAGCCGCATTTCTCCAGCACGCGCATGGAACCAAGGTTGTGCTCCGCCGTGTAACCGTACAGCGGCCTGTCCTCTACTAGTTGCAGAAATAGACGCAGCGCTTGTGTGGCGATTCCGCGTCCCCAGAATTCCCTGCCCACCCCATAGCCCCCCTCGCGGAGGTCGTCCTGGATCCAGGAAACGATGCTGCCCGCCACCTGCCCGTTGTAGAGGATGGTGCGCAATATGTTGATTGGGTCGGCGCGGATCTTGCCCCAGTGGGCCATGAAAGCCTCACGCTCGCGCGGCGGGAAAGCCGCCATTTTCACCACTTCGGGGTCGCGTTGATCCTCGAAAAGGGTCGGGAGGTCTGAGTCCTCCACTTCTCGCAAAGTCACTTCGCCAGAAAAATCAGCCACAGCAGCCCTTCGCTCCGCCCAATCATATCTGTGGTTGTGAACATAGCCAAAGGCAATTCACAAATCCTTATTAAGGAAGCTGGCGCTTTACCTCCTCCCCAGCGACCCAAACGGATTTTCTTGCTTGTCCCGGCGCGGCCAACCTGTCAGGTGATCTTGTGCCGCCATCAGCATCCAATGCACCGCGTCCAGCGTGTCATCGTGCTCCCCGCTCGGCCAGCGCAGCCATTCCTGGCGGAAGGCCTGCAAGAAAGAATTTTCTACGTCAGCAATCCAGGCTCGCCCCATCTGGAATAAAGGTGCCATCCCCTTTTCAAATCGCACGCCTTTGCCCTTGCCGCCGGGCTGCATGGGTACCACCGGCAGGCGCCAATCGCGTAGCAGCAAATGATAGAACTCCTCGCCTTTCCCCACCGCCTCCACCGCGATTACTTGGGTCGTGGGGTAGTAGTTGGCTAGTGCCTTGAGTTGCTGCTCGGCCTCGCCCTGGCTTACCTGCGCCCGGAAGCCGTCCACCAGCACCACGCCCCCACCACCGGGGAGCGCCCGGCCGATGGCCACCGCAAAATAATCACGGTCGCGGCCTTTAAGTTGGTCCGCGGTAGATGCGTAATCCACCCCCATCACCACCGGCCAGTTAGGCTGGACCTTTTCGTGAGGATATAGGTTCAACCATTCGCCTTTCAAATGAATGCCCTCCGCTGCGTTTAAGTCCAGCAAGTACATGCGCGCAAACTCCGCTTCGCCGCTTAGTTGCCGCGCTTTCTCGATCTCCTTCACGGGGAATCTTTCGGGCCAGGTTGGGACAGTCTCGCCCAACACCTCACGTCCCCCATCGGTTTCAGCGGGAACCCGCTCGTTCTCTCCGGCATTGGACGCCGAACCTGCAACATATACGGGCGTTCTCATCGACACAAATCTGCCTGTCGACTTTAGGTAGGCCAAAGCGTCGTTCTGCGTCCATGGCGTTCCCACAAACACCTGCCACGTTTCCGGTGTCGCCGTAGGCAATATCGTCCCGGTCAGGATGCGCATCACCAGGTTCAGTTCGCGGGCTGAGCGCGTGTTGGTCTCGTCGTGAATATCGTCCACCAGCAGCAAGCCCGTTGGATGCTTGCCAATGATCGCTCGCGAGCGATAACCCAGCCCCACCAGGCTGGGGTCCTTTCCCTTCTCGCGCGCGCAGCGCGCCCGCCACACGGAATAGTCCAGATCCGTGCGCCGTACTTCGTAACCCTTCGTCCCCCAACCGATTTTGCGGTCCGGTTCCACGTGCGGGAACGCGCTATGCCATCCGGGATTGCGCTCGATGAGATCGGCGATCTGTTGGCTGGTGCTGGCCGCCATCGTATTCCCAGCCTGGATCAGCAGCACACTTTTATGCGGCTCCTGCCCCAGCCGGAAAGCCGAAAAGGCAATGCTCAAAGTGGTTGTCTTGCTGGACCCGCGGAAGGCCTCTACCACCAGGCCTTTGTCGGCTGCCCGCGCCGCATACAGCGGCTCCACCCAATCCACGCGCGCATGCGCTGGCAGTTCGCGCTCGAAGATCAATTGGTAGAACCTTTCAAATCCCTCCGGGTCGTCTGGCAATCCCCCCGGTGGATATCCCTCATTTGCCATTCATCCCCCTTTGGACGAACATATGTCTGTTATCCCCTATCTTCCGGGAAGATTGGAAAATCCTTAGCCTTTTTCAAGCCCCTGCACAACACATAACAGGCCAAAAATCGCCCTCGTTTTACGCCTTGCCGGAAGGTTAAGCCTGCCGAGAAGCCACTCGGAGGTACACCCATGTTGAAGCTTCAAAATGTACTGGGGGCCGTTGCCACGGTGGGCGTCTTCGCTTCGGCCGCTCTCGGCCTGAATGCCAATGGCGACGAAGCTAGCCTGGAAGGCGGAGTCGATATCTCCGCCGAAGTGCGGCTGGATGACGATGGCTCCGCAGGAGGCAGCCTGAGCGCAAATACCAGTGCCGATGCGTCCGCTTCCGGTTCTGATGACGTAGAGGCCTCGGATTCGGTTGAGGCTAACGCCGATGTCTCCGCCTCTGGCGAAGCCAGCATCGATCACGGTTCAGCCAACGCGTCACTCGATGCGGCCGTGAGCAGCTTTGTCAGCGGTGAGTAAGGATCCCTAAGCAGCAGCTAGGTAATATCCCCCGGCCCAAAGGCCGGGGGATATTGGTTTAAACACCTAGGTGGTTTGCTCTTCCTTCGGCATGAGCTTATCTTCCAGGGCCCCAACAAATTCGTCGTGGCTTCCCGAAAGCAGGCCTTCGCGTGGCACGTAGATCATGCTGTCGCTGTGGGTCAAGATCCAGGTATTTGTGGATCGATGCTGCACCGATTGGATTTGACTTAGTGGTAGCTTTAAGTTTTCCTTGCCCTGGCTCACGTCCAAGAATTCCCCCTTCAGCTCGATGGCAGTGAATGCATTTTCTCCTTCAAACAATTCCCTGCGCCGCAACCACACCAGAAAAAGATTGAATAACGGACGCAAGGTGAGACTCAGCCCATACAGCGCCACCACCAGTCCCACCATGAGCAAGGGGAAGCGCAGCAACCAGAAATTCACCCAGGTGTTTACCCACACCATGCTCAATGCCCCGAGCATGATCAGCAGCGGCCCGCCTGCGGCCCGCTGCAGCACGCGCACCCCGCCGCTGTAATACGTGGCTAGATAATTGTCGGCGAATTGATCGAACGTGGGACGATAAGAGACTCTCATGCTGGTTCGGCCATCGGCGGCTCTGCAATGCGAACCCCCAGCACCTCGCCCCGCGCCGTTTCCACGTTGTCAGCGAGCAGGCTGCAGGCCACCCAGGTTTTGCGGCCCTCGATCCTGGTCACCCGGGCGCGCAATTCGACCGGGTGCCTGCCAAGTGGCGTGGGCCTTAGGTACTCTACCTTCAGCGAAGCCGTTACATAGGTGATCAGCGGCTGGCTGCCGATCGCGCGCCCCTCAACACGGTGGGCGTGGGCCATGGCCAATCCAATGCAATGGCAATCCATCAACGTGGCAATGATGCCCCCATTGAGCACTCCCTTGTGGCCGGTGTGCTGCGGCTTGGGCGCAAAATGCGCCACTGCCTCATCCCCCTCCCAATGGCTTTTGATGTACAAACCATCGGGGTTATTCCGCCCGCAACCCCAGCAATCGGCGCGGGCGTCAAGATATTGGTCTTGAAAGGCGAGATCGGCCATTATTTAAGTTACCTCACATGCGGATATTACCTGCTATTTACCATTATAAGGAGTTGAAAGAACAGCACTAGGGCGAGGATTCCACCCCTCGTCCTATCTTTTATTCCCCGCAACCTCGTAAACGTTAATGGCCTCTTTTCGATCCTTGATGTTCTTTTCACCCAACTCCTTTATCTCAAAACCGTTCTTGACCTCGGCATAGGTGTCCGGTCCAATCAGCAGGCGATTGGGTCTGGCCAGCGTTTGTAGCCCCGAGGCCACGTTCACCGTGTCCCCCACCACCGTCAATTCGACCCGCTCCCTGGTGCTCACGTAGCCCGCCACGACATCCCCCGTATTGACCCCAATGCCGATATCGATGCGCTTGTCCGCTCTGCGGTAGCGCGCTTCCAATAGTTTGAGGATCTCCAGGCCGGATGCAACCGCTTTGGCGGCTGGCGCCGCCTGCGCCTCGGTCATCCCGAAGACCGCCATGACCCCGTCTCCAAGGTAGTTCACCAGCAACCCGCCATACTGGAAGACAATATCGGTGACGTCCTGATAGTAGCGTTCCAGCAATTGGCCGAACTTCCTTGCACCCAATCGTTCAGCCATTCCAATCGACCCGGCGATATCCGCGAACATGATCGTGCAGCGTTGTTCGTTGAGTTCCGGAAGCTTGCCGGTCTTCAGATAATTGCGCAGCAGGAACTCGGCTTCCACCGGCGCCACAAAGCGCTGCAGCAATTGGCGAACGCGGTTTTCTTCTTTCACGCGTTCCATCAGCGCCACCCGTTCGATGGTCAGTGCCGCCAGGTGCCCAACGGCCACGGCCAGCTGCATATCCCGTTGGCTGAAATGCCGCGTGTCCGAACGGGTCTTGTAGAGGTAGATCAGCGCGATAGTCTTGTCGCCGCTCACCACCGGCACGCACAGGGCCGTGTGCACGCGCAGCACACGGGCGCTGTCGCTTAACAGCGCCTTGCTTTCCGAGTCCTTGCTGGGCAACAGGATCGTAACCCGCCTATCGATGGCAGCCTGGGCAATGGTTCGCGGAAAGCCCAGCTCTTTCAATCGGCCGAAATCCTCCGCCAGGATCACCTGGCATTTCTCGGCGCCCAGGGTTAGCTGCAGCAATCGAGAGACTTCTTTGAGGGCAACGTCGACATCAAGAATATTATTTAGCTGCTGGATCACTTCATAAAGGAGAATGGCATGGTTATCGAACGACTCGATCAGCAGCTCGCGGCTGAAGGGCTGGAAGCCAGATGCGGCCAGTTCCGTTTCGCCGACCTCCGCCTGCAGCGTTACGAGGATCTCGAACAGGCCGATGCGCACCACATCGTTGGGATTGAGCTTGAAGTCGTGCTTCTCGGTCAGGCGTCGGCGATTGATGAAAGTGCCGTTGCGGCTGCCCAGGTCCCGGATGGTGACGCTGTTGGTCTTTTCATCGAGATGGATTAGCGCGTGCTGGCGGGAAGCCGCCTCGTCGGCGATCACGATGTCGTTTTCCTGCCGGCGGCCCAGGCTGTTCATCCCTTGCTTCAAGATGTATTCGATTGGCTTGCTATCCGGAGAGCGTACGGTCAGAGTCCACATGGCAGCGTGACTGCTTGCCCGGAACTGTAGGCAATTATCACTATCGGGATTCTAGAGGTTTGACCTGCTTTGCGCAACCTCACAAAGGTCATCACAATCGCTCGCGGTGAATTCGGCAGGCCTGGCATATTCCGTAGTTACCGCGATTTTGAGGATAGGCTGCCGGTGCGCACCGCAAGGAGCGGGTTCTTGCTCTGAACTGCATGAGGTTTCAATGCGCGTGGTGCTGCATCCGCACGCGTAATGAATCACCGTGCGTCGCACGACCGCACTTCCCTCTGATCTGGCCCCCATGTTGAACTCCTAACCCTAATTTCGTTCCGTCAACATCAAAGCATTCTTGTGGGCCTCGACAGCGCGTCGCCCGATCTCAGTCATCGGCTGGTAACTCTCCGGAAACAATGCCGCCAGGATGTCACAAGCAAAATCGCCGCGCCAATCATATTGTGCCGCCTGGGCCAACCTCAGCATGGAAAATGCATCCGGCAGGTAGCGGCCGTCTTCCCAGTTCTTGATGCTCTGGTAAGACACGCGCCGCCCCATCGATCCCAAGGCCTCGCTGAGCGCGGCCGCAAAGGCACGCAAGGTGGCCGCTCGCTGAGAGGTGCCTTCCAGGATACGGTAATCTCTGACGATCTGTGAAACGGCTCTTCGGTTTGGCAACGTGGTTTTGATCAATTCTGCCCCCAGTGGGGAGTATAGAACGATTGTTCTATATTTTATGCTGAATTCCCTTTTTTTCAAGGCCTTGTCAAGCGCCTCGTCAAAAATCCTTGTCAAGGCCAGCTCAGCCACCCCATAGCTCTAACCCTATGATTCGCAGGGCTATAATCGCCGAGGCCTGCAAATGAAGAAAGCCTCCCGCCTGATCTCGCAATCCTGGCTGCTTCCCATCCTTCTGTTGGCGTTATTCCTGGCTACGCGCCTGCCAGCCCTCGGCCGCTTCATTACCACCGACGAAGCGCTCTGGCTGCGCCGCTCGGGGAATTTCTACGTTGCCATAGCAAACGGGGATCTGGCCAAGACGTACCAAAGCCCGCACCCCGGCGTAATCACCATGTGGGCTGGCGCGGCCGGTTTCCAGGCAGTCTTCCCGCAATACGCGCGGGCCGGCTTCCCCGAGATCCATGACATTCAGCTCCTGCAACTAATGGAGAACCGCGGCGTCAATCCGATGGAAGTTCTCGCTGCCGGGCGGTTTGCACTCGTGCTTGTTCACGCCGCAGCTTTCCTTGCCATGTGGCCTTACGCTCGGCGCCTGCTTGGCCCCTTGGCCGCGGCTCTGGGCCTAGCCCTCCTCGCCTTGGACCCCTTCACTATCGCTCACCAGCGCCTGCTCCACCTGGACGGCCTGTTGGCTTCCTTCATATTGCTAAGCCTGTTGGCTTATCTGGATTTCTTGCGCGGTGGCAAAGTTACTTCGTTAGTCGTTTCTGCCATCGCAACCGGCCTGGCTTGGCTCACCAAGACGCCCGCCTGGTTCCTGCTGCCCGCCATCTTTGGACTAACTGCTTTCTTCCTCTGGCGCGAACGGAACACTAAACATGGCCACCGGCTTTCTTTGTGGCTCGCCGCGTTAATTTGGCTTGCTGTGGCGCTGCTCATTTTGCTGCTGCTTTTCCCCGCCATGTGGACCGCGCCCTTCGATGTGCTCGGGCAAATATTCGCCTACTCGCTCGGCTCGGCGGAAGGCGAATTCAGCGGACCAATCTACTTCAATGGCGCTGTTTACCCGGACGGGAACCTCGGTGCTGCCGGTTGGTTTTTCTACCCGCTCACTTTCCTCTGGCGCAGCACGCCACTGGTTCTTATGGGCCTTTTGCTCGCCGCATTTTTTTTTGGCCGCGCCTTCAAAACGAAGAAGTCGAACGACAAGTCGATCGATCGACCAAATGGCCAATTCGCCGTGCCCTTTCTTTTCCTTGCCGCGCTTCTCTTCGCCATCTTCATGTCAGTAGCCGACAAGAAATTCGATCGCTACCTGCTGCCCGCTTTGCCGCCTCTCATGCTGGTGGCCGGCTGGGGTTGGGTGCGCTTGGCAGAAAACATCGAATGGTTGCGCCAACAGACCTGGCGGGAAATTGCCCTGCTGGCCGTCGTCGCCGGGCTGCAACTTGCCAGCGCCCTCCCTGCCTTTCCTTATTACCTTAGTTATTACAACCCGATGGTAGGCGCCGGCGCAGATGAAGTGATGATGATCGGTTGGGGCGAAGGCCTGGATCAGGCAGCCTTCTACCTCAACAAGCAGCCCGGCCTCCAGCCTTGGGATGCCGCGGCCTGGTACAGCGTAAGTTTCAACTTGATGTCCAATGTCGAAGCGGATGACATACCAATTGCGCTGCAGCTCCCTCCGGAGCAGTTGGAGGCGTTGCTAGCCAAGCAGTATTTGGTGATCTATATTCACCAGTGGCAGCGCGGCACGCCGCAAAACCTGCTGGATGCGTTGGCGGCCATTGAGCCTGAATTCCGTGTGTGGATCAATGGCTTGGAATATGTGCGCGTATATCATTTGCATGGCAACTAGACATTCGACCCCAGCCCTCCTGGCGGTTGGCTTACTATTGGCGGCCTGCTCGCCTGCCGCTCCGGGACAGGAGGATCTGGCCACCGCCGTGGCGGAACTCGCCGCGCCGATTACCCAAACCGCAGCGGCGCTTCCCTCCTCCACGCCAAACCCGACCGCGACGTCCACCCCAAGCTCGCCACCTACGCCACTCGCTGAGCAGATCCAGCTCACGGGGCCGCACGCCGATGGCGTGTATCAGGTAGGGGTCAGTATCGCGCCTGGCCTATGGCGTTCCATTCCCCAACATCAGGACCGCTTCTGCTATTGGGCGCGCCGCAAATACGATGGCATTATCCTCGGCAGCCACTACGGCCCGCCTGGCGGTGAGATCCTCATCCGCCCAGCCGACTACGAAGTCGAGTTCGACGGCTGCGGTGTCTGGGTTTACATGGGTGAAAGATAAAACAGTTTATTCACTACATTTTGTAATCTGACGCTACTGCAGATTCTTTACGCCCTCGAATCCCACAAAGGTTCGTCAATCCCCCGCTGCTTGTTCTCATACCTCGCCATCACAAACAACAGATCCGATAGGCGATTGAGATAAGCCAACGCCTCGGGCCTCACCGCTTCGTCCCGCGCCAGCGTTACCACATGGCGCTCGGCGCGCCGGCATACTGCCCGCGCCACCTGCAGCGTCGCCGCGCCGGCCGACCCGCCGGGCAAGATGAAATTCTCCAGCGGTCCCACCAGGGTGTTCAATTCGTCGATCAAGGCCTCCATGGTCTTAATATGCGTCTGCTGAATCTGCGGGACCTTGACCTCCTTGCCCTCTCCGGCGGGAAACGATAATTCTGCACCTAGGTGGAAAAGCAGATTTTGGATAGGAGCCAGCGTCTCTGCTAGTCGCGGGCTCAAGCCTTGCGCCATGGCGAGACCGATGAGCGAGCTTAGTTCATCAACCGTCCCATACGCGCCCACCCGCGGGTGGTCTTTGGGTACCCGCTGCCGGCTGCCCAGCGCTGTGCTGCCATCGTCTCCAGTGCGCGTATAAATCTTCGTAAGCTTGGGCACAGAGTGATTATACATGCATGACTTAACTCTTTTATTTCCGCGTATCGTCGCCAAAGTTTGGTTCCCAGTTTCAATAGTTGCGCGTGTCCATCTCGGTACACTATCGCTGCCCTGTTATGCGTTATCATGCATCCGTGCGACGCAAAACGGATCCTGCTAAGACTGGGAAACAGCATCGCCTCTTGCTCCTCGAGACGCTCGTTCGCAAGCAACTTGCCCGCCGCATGCACGATGGCCCCACACAATCGGTGGCAGCGCTTGCCATGCGCGCCGACCTGGCCCGCCGGCTGCTGACCACAGATCCTCAGGCCGCTTCCGGCGAACTCAAGGCCCTGGAAGACCTGGCCCGCCGCACCGCCCAGGATTTGCGTTTATTTCAGTTCACCCTCATGCCCCAATCCCTTGAAAAATTGGGCCTGGCCGCTGCCCTGCGCGACCTTGCCGATTATCTCGGAAGTAATACGGGCCCGAAGTTGGAGCTGGCTGTTGAGGAAACAGCCGTTGAAGGTATCGAGCCTGATAGCCAAGTTCTGCTTTTTTTCATTGCCTGCGAGGGAGCAGAAAACGCTTTCCAGCATGCCAAAGCGAGTCACATAACGCTGAAACTCACCCGCCCCGAATCGGTGGTGATCCTTTTGGAAGTGGAAGACGATGGAGTAGGTTTTGACGCAAAGAGCACAGAAGCCACGGCCCAGCAGGATGGCAAATATGGCCTGGCAATCTTGCGCGCGCGCGTAAAGTTATTGCACGGTGAATTAGGGATCGAAAGTCGGCCGGGTCGCGGCTGCAAGCTGCGCGTGGCCCTGCCCACCAAAAGGCACAAATGAGAGCCTTAGGCGCGCTTTGGGTGCTCGCCTTGCTGGTCTGGCTTCCATTCGAAGATACGCAGATATGCATGCCCATTGCCTTGGCCGTGGCGGGCTGCCTTTGGCTGGCCGCGCGAACCCGTCTCGTCGCGTCGGCTTGGCGGCAAACGCTGGCCTTGGGGGCGATATTCGGCGCGGCCTGCCCCTTATTGGCAATTGGCCTCATGGCCCTCAAGAGCGGCCTGCACGGCCACGGATTCGCGGACTTTACCGCTCGGCAGGTCTGGATGATCGTCGAGTTGCTTCCGCTCAGCCTTCTACTAGGTGTATTGTTGGCCATTGCCCTGGGCTGGCCCAAGTCCATCCAGCGCAAGGTGTAGATTTCTGGACGCGCCCTTACTTTTCATATGGGGTTTAACATTAACGAATGATGGCTGCTCCATGAAGCGACCATGCCCAACGGGTCGGCCCTGTTATGCAGGCTGACATCCGACGCCTGCTAAAGCCGCCGGATCTCGGCGATGGGGATCTGAATCGACGCGCCGGGGTCTTACACATTGTCCTCATCATCCTTCTCATCTTCACTCCCCTTCTACTCCTGATCTACTACATCCTTGTACCCGAACCACGGGTTGGCCATGTCCTTATTTTCGCCGCCTTAGCCGTGGAGCTCGCCAGTTTCGCTCTGCTCCGGGCAGGCAAGCTCAGGTTGGCCGGGCGTCTGTTGGTCTATCTCCTGTGGGCGGTCCTAATGGTGTCCACCATCACGTCTGAAGGCGTGCGCGGCACCCCCATCCTTGGTCAAATTCTGCTCATCGTCTTGAGTGGTCTTCTCATCACCGAACCTCTCGCCCTCACACTAGGCGCCCTGACAATTGCCGGCAACTACATCACCATGCTCCTGGAAAGCCGGGATTTTCTCATCTTTCCAGAACAACGGCTGTCCCTAACGACTCATTGGACCATCCAATCAGGCTATGTACTTCTGGCTGTCGGGCTCATGCTCTTCCTCCGCCGCAGCATGCGCACTAATCTGGACGAAGCAAGGCAGAGCGAACAGAACCTTAGAGAGCGCGTTGCCGAGTTGCGCCAGGCTCAGGTGCAGCTCGAAATGAGCGAACAAACTCTATTGCGCCGCGAGGCAATCCTGGAAACGCTGCGCGTCGCCGCTGAACGCCTCTTCCGCGACAAGTCATTCGATCGGGCGGTTATGCAAGTCCTGGAGGATCTGGGTAAAGCCACGGGGGTCGATCGGGTCTACATTTTCGAAAACTCCACCAACTGGCAGGGGGATGTGCTGGCCAGCCAAAGATACGAATGGGTGGCTGAGGGAGTTGTACCTCAGATCAACAATCCAGATTTGCAGGATCTACCGCTGGAAAAAAGCGGCTTTTCTCGCTGGTTGAGCCTGCTGCAAAACAATCAGGTCGTTAAGGGACATGTTCGGGATTTTCCCCTAGGCGAGAAGGATATTCTCTCGTCTCAAAGAATATTGTCGATCATCGTTGTTCCAATCTTCCCGGGCGACATGCTTTGGGGCTTCATCGGTTTCGATGAAACCAAATGGGAACGGCAATGGTCTCTTGCTGAAGAAGATGCGCTGCGTGGCGCGGGCGGCATTTTGGGTGGCGCCATCGAGCGCCGGCGTGTAGAAGAAGCGTTGAATCAAAGCGAAGCGCGCTATCTGGGCATCCTTCAGGACCAGTTCGACCTGATTTGCCGTTACAAACCTGATGGTCGCTTGGTGTTCGGCAATGAAGCCTACCTTCGGTTTTGCGGCATTGACCGCGCCGATGTGGAAAAAGCCAATATGTGGGATCAGGTGCAGCCTGAGCGGTTGGAAGGCTTGCGCGCCAAGGTCGCCTCACTCACCCCATCTGAGCCTGTGGCCATCACCCAGTACCACAGCCGCCGCGCTGACGGCGAATTGCGCTGGATCGAGTGGACCGAAAGGGGCATTTTCAACGAGGATGGAAGCCTCCTCGAGGTCCAGGCCGTCGGACGGGACATCGATGAGGAAATCCGGCTGCGCAAGCAGATCGAAGAGAGCCTGCTTAAGACGGAAATGCTGGCCATGACCGACGCCCTCACTGGCCTGCTGAACCGCAGGGCCATCATGGAGCACGCCGAGGCGGAATGGAACCGCGCCCTTCGGGAACAGCGGCCATTGAGCCTGGTCATCATGGACCTGGACTATCTGAAGGAAATCAACGACACTCATGGCCACCTTGTAGGCGATCAAGCGCTCAGCCAGGTAGCCGGCCTTATCCGCGGCGCCATGCGCCGCTACGATTGGGCCGGGCGTTGGGCCGGTGACGAGTTTCTGCTGGTGCTGCCCGGCACCCGCCAACGAGACGCCGTGGATGTGGCTGAGCGCTTGCGGCAGCGCATAAAGCGGACCGGTCTGGAGATAAACGGGGATCAACCCATCCAATTACAAGTAAGTCTCGGCGTGGCCGGCACCTCCGCGATCGAGGGCAGCGATTCGCTGCAAAACCTGCTAGCCGGTGCGGATCAGGCTCTTTACAAAGCCAAGGAAGCGGGGCGCGACCAAGTAGCCACCACGGACTAGTCTGCACCCAAGAATGAACAGGGATAACGTAAACGGTTTCAGATATTATCAATAGGCTAACTGAATAAAACATCTCCCAAGTGATTCTGCGTTATAGTAACCCACTCGTAACTTGACCCGGGCTTCCCGATAGGATAGTTTTTTGCGTATCCGCCAGATCCTCTCCGACTTCAACGAACTTAGCCGCGCCGGGGAAGCCCCCCCACAACTGCGCGGCCGCCTGCTGGGCATTGCGCTGTGGTCCTCCACCGTCATGGTGTTGCTAGGTGTGGTTCTGGTTGGTGGTTTTTGGCAATCCCCGCCCCCTGTTCGCTTGGTTCAATTTGGTACTCTCGCCCTGGTTGCCCTGAACTGGTGGCTATGGAGGCGAGGGGCCGTCGACCTTTCTGCCAATATCCTCGTTTGGGGATTTTGGGGCCTGGTCAGCTTGGTGGCGCTTAGCGAGGGCGGCCGCACCAGCCATTGGCTTGTTCCACAATTCCTTCTGATCATCCTGGCGCGCTTCATTATCCATGGGCGCGCCGCTATCTTTTTGGCAATCCTCACCGTTGTTTTTGACCTCGCCATCTTCGCCGTTGATCTCCATATCCTTCTTCCGCCGGAATGGCACGAATTGGCCTTGGGTGCCGATTGGGCGGCCATCGCCATCAGCTCCATTCTGCTTCTCTTCATCCTCTACATCGCTGATCTGGTGCTGCAAGAAGTCCTTGATCGTTCTCGCCTCACGGAAGGGCGTTACCAATTCCTGTTCGAAAATACCAACGACATCATCATCATTGTGAGCCCCGAGCAGACTGTTATTAATGTAAACAAACTAGCCGCGGATCTTTTGGGATACCAACCGGACGAGATGATTGGCAGGCCGTACATAGAATTTGTTGCGCCCGACCAAAAAAGAGATGTGGAACAGAACTTTGATCAGCTAGGCACAGCCGGAATTTCGCCGTTATTTGAACGAGTTCTAATTTGCAAGGATGGCAGCCGCCGTTCAGTCGAATTCAATGCAGCCAGCATTAAGGATGAACGTGGACGGGTGATGTATTACCAAGGAGTCGGGCGCGATCTCACCGAGCGCAAGCGTCTGGAGGAGCAGTTGCGTGTATCCCTGGCGGACATGGAAGCGCTGGCCATGCAGGATTCTCTCACCGGCCTGCTCAACCGCCGCGCCATCACCGACCACGCCGAGGCGGAATGGCATCGTTCACTGCGCGATCGCCGGCCCATGTGCGTAATATTGATCGACCTGGATAATCTAAAAGGTGTAAATGACAGCCTGGGACACCTGGTAGGCGATAAAGTGATCCGTCTTCTGGCTACGGTCATCAAGACCTCATTGCGCCGTTATGACTGGGCCGGCCGTTGGGGTGGCGACGAGTTCCTGCTGGTGCTGCCCGGCACCAACCTCGTGGACGCGCAGGAGATTGCCGAGCGCCTGCGGAATCACTATTCCTCCTCCCCGCTCATCGCAGAGATGGATGCGGCTTTGCGGCCTTATTTGAGTATCGGGATGGCTGTATTCTCTGGCCGCCCCGGCGATGAAACAAACACCAGCCAGCTCTTCGGCCAGGCCGACAATGCGCTGTATATGGCGAAACAGAAGGGGAAGAACCGAGTTGAGATTTACAGGGACGAATAGTAACTCGTCACAATTCTTTATTGTCGCTTAAAGTACTGGACCTGCTTTTCGTGTTTCTTTGCCGCCTGGCGCGTAGCGAACGTGCCCAGATTTCGCCTTTTACCTGTTTTCGGATCCTTCTTGCGGGAATAAAGTCTGTATTTTCCTTTCTTTAGTTTGCGTATCATTCCACCTACCTCCCTGCATATCTGACAACGTCACTGGCAATCGATCGTTACCCTGCGAAGAAGGTATAGGCAGACATTTGTGCCCTCAATGCAGGCCAATTGCCACCTAAGCAAGATAGAATCTCCAACCAATCCCTAACTTGGAGGACGACGCTGAAACAACGAATCCGGAAACCTGCCACCCCTTTGCTGCTGCTCATTCTCCTGGCGGCTTCGACTCTGGGCGCTGCCGCCAGCCAGGCTGCAGGGAACGATGCAATGCAATTATGCGGCGAGGGTTCTTCGCCGCCTGCTTTCCCGCGTTTCGCCCGTCTCAAACACGATCCTCAATGGATGGAATATTCCTCTCGCATGGCGGATCCGGAATGGCCGCGCGGGTTTTATCTCGATTGGTATCCCGAAACGGTGCAACTCTGGACGGGCCCCAGGAGCGGCGACGGCCGCGTTTCCTATACCCGGGAGTGGCTGGAGTATCTGCGTGACCTACAACCCAATCTTTCCGCAGTAGTCTGGCTAACCGAAATCGCCGCCGGGTTGTTCAACCGCGCCGGCAATGTGCCTATCCCTGTACTAAATCTGGATCAACTCGAGCAGGAACCCGTCGCAGAAAGCATTTCCTCGGGGGGCAACGTGGTGAAGGTCTTGGAGACCAAGAATGGTTCGGCCCGCATTGAAATGATCTACGTGAATTCGGAACCCCCGGATCCTGAGGATATCAATTATCAGACCACCCCCTGGCTGGTGTCCAAGTTCACTTCAGTGTCCATCGATGGACAATTGGGCAATGCCGGTGGCATCGATGTCTATTTCCCCAACCTAGCAAAGCAAGCCAAGGGCTATTGGGTGGACATGAAACGCATCGAATTGTTCCCTAAGCTTCCTCAGTGCATTACGGCAAAACGCGACCTCCGTATCATTAGCTCACCCGTGGGACTGGCAAAAAACGTGGGCACGCTTTCAAGTGGGCAGGTGGTCACACTCCTCGAATACCTGCCGCAGGGCAGCGACGTATGGGGACGGATCGACCAGGGCTGGATCCTGCTCGAATACCTAAACCAGGGTGGTGTACCGGTCTACACCACCAGCTGGGATATGGACACACGTCCTCCAATATTGTTTCCCTAGCCTACCTAGAAAATAAAGAGAGCGCCGAAAGGCGCCCTCTTGTTAGAGCCGATTTTTTATCTACTTGCACTCGAAAGTCTTGGTGGAATAGCCCGCTACTTCCAAGATGCCTTCTGTCCGGTTGCCGTCGCAGGCAAAATGCCCCCACTCATAAACACCCTTCAGAATGCTCACAGTCTTGCTGCCTCCTGAGGGGATATTGAACACATACTGCCACGGCCCATCCAGCCAGACCTTGAGAGTCGTGCCTGTCTTGTTAATCAGCTTCACCTTGGTGAGCTTAAGGATAGAGCCGACATCCTGAGTGTTGGGCGCCCGGGAACCGGGGCCGCCCTTGTTGCCGCAATCCGGCACGAGCCAGGTGAGGGGACCCGTGAGGTCGACCTCGCCAAACACCATGACGCCGCAGGAAGTGAGACGATAATCGTACATGCCTCGTGGGGGCGTCATGATCTTGGTAGTCTCGGCTTCGACGCGCATGTAGTAGGCGCGCCCACTACCGTCCTGAGAATACAGGCGGATAGTGATGCCGCGGTCAGAGTTGTTAACCACCTTGAAGCGCACCAGATCGTCGGCGGCGGATGCCGCACCGGGCAGGGCGACTGCCAATAAAGCCACGACCATCACGGCAAGCAATATTTTCCTGGACTTGGTCAAACGGTTCATTCACATTCTCCTTTTTCGTTCAGGGAGCCAAAAATCGGTAAGATGGTATTGCATCGAATCGCGAATGTCAAGCTGGCTTTTCGAGACTAAAAAGTCATCCCTTGGCACCGGGTAGGGGGTCTATTCGCTTCCCTAGCGAGGCGCCAGCCCTTGCACAATATCCTGAACACCTAATACAATATTCGTTCACATCGGCTCATCCTTGATCGGGAAAGAAAAGCCGCATCACCAATTCGGATTTTCACCTTCAACCATCAGGATTTAGAACCGAAAGGACCGACAAATGAAGAATATATTTGCCATCCTTCACCCACGCCAGGCGCGGCGTATTGGCCCTCTGCTCAGCAACCTCCAGGAATTCATCCGCGAAGAGGGTGGCGGCGGGATCTTGCTGCTGCTGGCCACGCTGGCCGCCCTAGTCTGGGCCAATTCAGGCTTTGCAGGCCAATATGAAGTCCTATGGGCCACGCCGTTCACCATTGAGCTGGGACCCTGGATGCTATCCAAGCCACTGTTGCTATGGATCAACGACGGGCTCATGGCCGTGTTCTTTTTCGTAGTGGGCTTGGAAATCAAGCGCGAGTTCCTGGTTGGCGAGTTTTCCAAACTGCGCCAAGCGCTTTTCCCCGCCCTGGCTGCGCTAGGCGGCATGGTGGTTCCCGCATTGCTTTTCATCGCCTTTAACCTTGGCGGCCCGGGACAATCAGGGTGGGCCATCCCCATGGCTACTGACATCGCCTTTGCGTTGGGTGTGCTCTCCCTGCTAGGCAAGCGCGCACCCTTTGCACTCAAGGTTTTCTTGACAGCCGTGGCCATCGTGGACGATGTTGGAGCCGTGTTGGTGATTGCCGTCTTCTACAGCCACGATGTCGCCTGGGCCAGTCTGCTCGTTGCCGGGCTAATACTGGCCGCATTGTTCATGCTAAACCGGCTTTCCGTGCGCAGTCCGCTCCCTTATGCCATGCTGGGCATCCTGCTGTGGCTGGCCGTCCTGCAGTCCGGCGTCCATGCCACTATCGCCGGGGTATTGCTGGCCGCCACTATTCCCGCCAACCCGCGCATCGACACTCAAAGCTTCCTGAAACGCGGCCGCAGCTACCTGCACATGTTTGAACAGGCTGGCAGTTTGGGCAAGGATGTCCTGACCAGCAACGAGCAGCGTTCGGCCCTGAGGGCGCTGGAGGAAGCATCCGAGGCTGCCAGCTCTCCTTTGCAGCGGCTGGAGCACACCTTGCACCCCTGGGTGGCCTACGCCATCATGCCGGTATTTGCCCTGGCCAATGCCGGGGTGCAAATCGGGGAGAATCAGGGGGCCGGAGTGCTGAACTCGGTGAGTCTTGGCGTGATCGCCGGACTGGTGCTCGGCAAGCAGCTAGGTATCACTCTGTTCGCTTGGTTGTTTGCCCGGCTGGGCGTGGCGGCTAAGCCGCGCGGCCTGCGCTGGCGCCACATCTACGGCGCTGCCTGGCTGGGCGGCATCGGTTTCACGATGTCGTTGTTCATTACCAGCCTGGCTTTCCAAGACGAAGATCTGGTGATAGCCGCAAAAATTGGTATCCTTACCGCCTCGGCGTTATCTGCCGTCGGTGGTGCTTTGATTTTGCTGAGGATTAATTCCAGGGAAAAGGCAGCGTAGTCCATCCGATTGCTTGCAATCACCAGACGAGCCGGCTTTTTGGAATGATTCAAAGGCTATTGCGCTTTGTTACCCTCTGTTTAGCCCTACCTAATTTATTCTAGTTTGTAGGCTGAATTAGGTTGCCTCTAGCCTAGGCAAGATGCTAAAATTAGCCTGCATGTAGGGTATGGAGCACTCATCCCTATTCCCATTATCGCAAAAAGGAGAAAACCATGGCTTACGAGTTCACCAATTCCAAGGGGCAGAAGTATTACCTTCACATGAAGGCCCGCATCACCAAGGACGGAAGATCCAGCCCGCTGTATTTCTTCTCCAAAGAGGTGAAGGAAGGCGCTATTGACGCCGTACCGGCTGGCTACGCCGTGGCCGAAATGGCCACCGGCCTGCCTGTATTGAAGAAATCCGGCTAGTGGCCGGACGCCAGCTCAGCGGCGCGGGTACCCGCGCCGCTTTTGCTTTTAAAGGCGGCGCAGCACGAAGCGCAAAGGCTGCACTCCCTTGCGCTCCCAAAACCGCTGGAAGCGCGACTTGACTGGAGCCTCGAGCCCTTCGAGATAACGCTCACTGTGCGCCTTCTCAAAGCGCGCATCACCTTCCGCTAATTCCAGCATTTGCATTAGAAAATCAACTTTATCGCTGGCGATGCTCAGTTCGCCCCCAGAAATTAGCGTGCTCGCCATCATGTCCAGGAAGGCTTGGTTGACCAGGCTACGTTTCTCGTCCTTGCGCTTGTGCACGGGATCAGGGAAATGAAGAAAAGCCCGCCGCCAGCCTTCTGCTGCCAAGAGCGGGGTTAGCAACTTGAAATCCGCCCGCAGGATGCGAACATTAGCCAATCTGCCTTCAGCCGCAAGGTTGGCGGCTTGCATGGCGGTCCGCCTGGACACCTCTATTCCCAGGAAGTTAGCCTGCGGGTCCTGGCTGGCCAACCAAAGCAGATATTCCCCACTCCCAGAGCCTATCTCAACATCCAGGGGGTTACGATTGCCGAATAGTTCGGGCGAGGTTAGTTTCGGGAAAGCCGCCGGTTCGCGCAAAAGTGCCTTCGCATCCCAATCCAGGAAGCTTCGCTGAGCCGCCGGGTGCAAGGGTTTACTTTTAACCCGGGTGAGCCTGCGTCCGCGAGACATTCGCTAGGGTCCAGCGCTTGGCTTGCGGAGAGGTTGCGTCCAGGTCCAGGCCAGGTGGAGCGCAAGCCCAGCGCCAAAGCCCCAAGCCAGGTTTTGTGTGATCCAGGTAATCAGGGCCACCATTACAGCAACCAACCACGCCTGCGTTCCCTGTAAATCGCTGGCTAGCCACATGTGCTGCAAGCCCACATAGCCTAGCAGCACGCCGAGGGCCGGGAAAGGAATTAGGTTCAGCAGCGGCAATAGGCTGCTGCCACCGAACAAGCCGAGAGCTATAAACAAGGCCCCAATAAGGATCAACGCCCCACCAGTGCGCGCCCCCAAACGAACGTGGGCAGTCAAGCCTCCGCTGCCATGGCATATGGGTACCCCTGCGAGTGCAGCGGCAGCAACGTTTCCCAGGCCCATTGTGAATAGCAGCCGGCGGGCGGACACATGTTCTCCCAGCTCCCCGAAATACTTTTTGGCTGCATCTGCCGTGGCAAACACAGAATTTGCCAGGCTAAGCGGTACCTGGGGAACAACAAGCAACCATAAGGCTGGCCAAAAATCCCCCAACCGAGGTATGAGCGGCGTGGGCCAGCTAATGCGCATGTGCACCTGAGGAAAGCCAAGCACGGCAACGCCGAACAGGCATCCAAACAAAATAACCAACAGCCCCACCCAGGAAGGCCGCCACCGCAATCCCAGGATTAGGACAAGGAATGAGCCGGAAACCGCAAGCCAAGATAGCGGCAGGCTGAACCCCGCCATCGACCAGTTCCCCGCCCATTCCTCTCCCGGACTGGTAATGAGCACCCAAGCCGACCGCAACAAAAGCAATCCCAGCCCGAGTTGAATGCCGCGCACCACTGCTATGGGGAAGAGCCCGGCTAACCAGCGAGTTGCATTTGTGAAAGAGAGCAGCAAGAAAATGGCGGCTACCCACCAGGCTGCAGCTGTGATCATCTCCGGCGAAAGGCTCAAAGCCAAGGCAGTGGCAGCCATGGCCTTCAGAGGTTGTACAGGAATGGGTAAGCGATAGGCGTAGGCGTTGATGAAATAAGCCAAGCCAATCACAAAAAAGGCGCTGGTGGCGTTCACCCCATTCAGTGTGACCAGAGCCACCACCAGGGGAAGCATGACTCCCAAATCTGCAACGGCCCCGGATAGTTCCGATAGGTCAAATCGAAACTTAGGCAACGAGGCTGTGGCAGTAGGAATTTCAGCGTTCATCGCGACCTGATTGCGTAACGTGGAATAGGTGTAATAAGAGATCCTG
The DNA here is from genome assembly GCA_040882365.1 of Anaerolineales bacterium. Lineage (GTDB taxonomy): Bacteria > Chloroflexota > Anaerolineae > Anaerolineales > UBA11579 > JAMCZK01. The sequence goes on along the minus strand of JBBEBI010000013.1, from coordinate 11,710 downwards.
GCAGCACCAGGAGCCAAGCCGGGAGGTTACTCACCTTCAAGGGGATTCGGAGGGAAATAACGGCTGGAGACGTCCCAACCCGGCGGCAGCTCGGCCTTCTCCGGTAGGGGGTCGAGGAAGATACTGCGAGCTAAGTCCGGGCAGTCCGGATTGCCATGATTGTAATAATCGTTGTTGTTGTAATCCAAATAGGTATATAAGGGGGAATAGCTACCGTCGTACTGGTAGTACATAAGGTCCTGGGAGCTGTCGGTCACGTGGCCTTCATCATTATTTGGGGCGCAGGCGGGCGCCATGCCCAACAGATGCAAGACCTCGTGCAAAATGGTCATCTCGAAATAGCCGGTGTAATCCTCCGATTTGGTGAATTGCCGGGGGCAGACGTAATCGTGAGTTGGATTGTAGCCGCGCAAGAGCAATACGGCCGTTTGTCCGGCACCCTCCGGCGGATAGGATCCCAGCCCGCAATAACCTCCCGGCGCCACGAAGAAGCCGTCGTAGTAAACGACAAATAACTTGAAGCTGGGATTAAAACCGCGCGCCTTGATCTCGTACTCGATGTAGGGCAGCATCCGCGTGCCGAGATCGCTGATAGTCCCTTCATCCACAGCCAGCGGCAGGAAGCTGATATCTAACGCCCCTTGATATGTATCGAATCGTAAGCGGTGGCCGCTTTGACCCTCCAGCCAACGGTTCATGGCGGCAGCTGAAAGGGCAATCACCCCATTGATGTCCAGGAAGTCATCGCGGCTGCCACGCGGCAGAGCGTAGATGAAATGGACCTGATAGCCTTCAACGTCATCAGGCTGGTCAGCGAGGTTATATACCTGATCCGTGTTGCGTTCGAAATCGGAGAGAAGGGGAAGAGTGGTTTCAGTTCCTTCCGGGGCGGGCGGTTCTGACGCGACTGGGACAGTTGCGGTTAGAGAAGCCTCGGGGGAGTTGCTCGGGGAGGGGACGGCCACATAGGAAAATTCCGGCGCGGCGCAGGCGGAGAGGAAAAACGCTGAAATAAGAACCAATCGGGAAACCAGAATGAGAAGTCGCATGAGACGCCTCCGGCATTATACCGTCGCGCACACATAGGCAGTCTTTCACAAGTCGACCTTGAGGAACCGGAGTTTCAAAGGCTAAATCGCAAGGATCCTCCAGTTCGCCCAGCCCGCCCAGCCTGAAGTTAAAGGAAACGAGGCGCAATATCCTGCGCCTCGTTTGGTTGCCGACTGCCTTACAGTTATTTCACAGGGCTGACGATGAACGATGTACCAGATTCGCCAACACTGAAAGTTCCGGAACGGTTCAGACCATAAGCCGTATAGAAGAAGCTATAGTCCCCGCGCACCACATTCAAACGGTTCAGCCCGGGAACAAGCTCAAAGGAGTAGTTGCTCGGGCCGAGCAAGGTGATGCGGATGGGGAAAGCATAGTGACTGGCAATGCGCAGGTTGCTGGGTGCCTGGGAAGAAGCGGTGGTTAGGGACATACGGTAATCAACCACTTCGCATCCATACAAGGTTAGGCGGGCCGTACCGTTCTTGAGGATATGCACTTCTCCGGTATAGGTTGCGCCACACGCATCGTAGGAAAAGGCATACCAGCCCACGGGAAGCGAAATGAACTTGTTGACACCCAACTCGATTTGCAGGTCAAAGCTATCCGGCCCCACGATACCAAGCGTGAGCGGGCCGGGGAGATGGCTGTCCACCACGAATTTGGCATATTCGAGAATAGCGGCGCATGGATCGATGATCAGCCATTGCAGGTCATCCTCAACGGTGATCTCGCCGCTAAACTTCTTACCGCATGTCGTATAGGTATATTTGTAGTCGCCTTCCCGGACCGTCTTGATCGTCTTACCCTTGACCACGTCGAAACTGTAATTCTTCGGGCCGGTCAGATTCACCTTTACTGTGCCTTCGGTATTGTTGTGAATATTCAGGTCCCATTCGGTGGCAGCCAAGGCCGGCTGCACGGCGGCCACGGTGATGGCGAGAACCAGCAGGGACATCAGCCAAATCTTCTTCATCAGTTTTGCTCCAATCACTAGTCAGCGTAGGCCACCTATTTCATGCGGCCCCGATCCAGCCTGGCTGGAAGACCCTGTGATAATAGCGTCTGAAAATGTGAATGTCAAACCGAAATTGTGGAGCGGCCTGCAGGTCCCTTTATAATCCAAGCCGTATGATTCTCCCCGATCCCACCCAACGTTTCTCAAATCGAGTCGAAACTATGCCCGTTACCGGCCTGGCTATCCCGCGGCCGCCTTTGACCTGCTGAAGCGAGAGGCTGCTTCCACCCTGGCCACCGCGTCGCGGACCTGGGCCCCGGGTGCTGGCTTGTTGAGCAAGTTATTCCTCGAGCCTGGGCACCGCGTATATGCGCTAGAACCCAACGCCGAGATGCGCTCGGCTGCGGAAAGATTGTTTGCCGGTTATGCAAACTTCATTAGCGTGAAGGGTCGCGCAGAGGAGATCCGATTGCCAGATCACGGCGCAGATTTCATCGCCGCTGGCCAGGCCTTCCATTGGTTCGAACCTAAAGCCGCCAAACCAGAGATGCAGCGCATCCTGCGGCCCGGTGGTCATGTAACCCTCATTTGGAACCGGCGAGACCTCGAGCACAGCGCCTTCCTGCAGGAATCCGAGACATTGTTGGAAGGTATGGAACGGATTTCAAGCAAGTGGATCAACAGCGCACACTTGGCGATAAGGACATCGCTGCCTTCTTCTTTCCCAAAGAGGTGAAGAAGGCAATCCTGCCCAACGGGCAGCGATTGGATGCCTCGGGATTGCGCGGCCGCCTGCTTTCCAGCTCCTACACTCGCGTCCAGGGAGATACCCCGTACCAGCCGATGCTGGTTGCCCTGGACGAGTTGTTCGCCAGGTACCAGGAAGGCGGATGGGTGCGCTTCTTACCAAACGTTGATCTATTATGGCTGCACCTAAAGTCAACATGTCCCCAGTTCGTAGTGAAATCTGACACGCCGTCGGAGGGCAATAATACTTGGCAGGTATATAATGCCGCATGGTCTTAAAAGCCAATAGGGCTCGGCGCGTACCCACTTTCAGTTTATTCTCATTCCGTAACCCCACGCTGTGGATAGCGGTTCCATTATTAGTCTATGCCTTCCTGCGCGTCGTTCCTCTCTTCGACCCCAACCTTGCCTGGATCGATCCGACCTGGGCGTACCCGACCGAGCATTTTTCCATCGTTTCCGTGACAGCCTTGGTGGCTCTAGTGGTTTCGGCCACAGTGGGTATCGTGGGCATGCGCCAGCGCAACATACAGGTAATCTATGTTTCTCTCGCCTTCATTTCGCTGGCCGGATTCTTCAGCATTCATGGCCTGGCTACTCCTCACTTCATCATCGGGGACAACTCGGTGGTGGGTGTGGCTGCCCAGCTATCCGTGCTCACCATGAGCTTATGGCTGCTGGTCTCCTCCCTGCCCGCCGATAACGCCTTCAGCGCCTATCTGGCGCGCTACTCAAACTGGCTGGTGCCGCTTTACCTCCCGGCCATTGTCCTAATCGGCGTCCTCGCCCTCAGCAATCCCAGCGTGGCAGATCTCGTTCCGGTGACCAATGAGCCCATTAAATACATATCGGGGGGGCTTACGATCGTCCTGGCTTCAGCCGCTGGCTATCGCTATTGGCAATCGTTTCGTTATTCCAATTTCCCGTTCCAGGTGGCCATCGCCCTGACCGGCGGCTGGATCGCGGTCACCCAAATCATCATCACCACCGCGCCTTTCTTCCACGCCAGTTGGTGGATCTACCATTTCCTATTGCTGTTTTCTGTGATCGCGGTGGTTGCCGGCCTAGTGGTCCAATACCGCCGCGGGGACTCCATCGTGCGCTCTATCCTGGGATTATTTTCTACCGATCCCAGCGAGCGCCTGGAAGCGGGCCTCTCCCCTAGTGTGCGCAGCCTGATCGAGGCCACTGAAGCCCGTGATCCCTACACGGCCGGGCACTCCTACAGAGTCTCTCGGGGAGCCTTTGAATTGGGCAATGCTCTGAAGGTTTCACCTGAAGAACTGCGCGTATTAGTGCAGGGCGGCCTCGTGCATGACGTAGGCAAGCTGGAGGTTCCCGGCACGATCCTGAACAAGCCCGGCCCGCTGACCGCAGAAGAGCGCAAGGCGATCGAAGACCACCCGGTGATTGGCTACGATTTGTGCGCCCGGTTGGGGTTCATGGCGCCCGAACTTGCGGTCATCCGCTCTCACCACGAGCGCCTCGACGGCGCTGGCTACCCGGACGGCTTGGCGAACGGGGATATCCCGCGGCTGGCGCGCATCCTTAGCGTGATCGATGTGTGGGACGCGCTTACCTCAGCTCGCGCCTACCGGCTGGCTTGGTCGGAAGCCGAAGCGCTGGCGTACCTGCAGGAGAACTGCGGCACCCAGTTCGACGCTGACCTGGTGGATACCTGGGTGAATGTGGTTAAGGCAAACGGCAAAACCAAGTAACCGAGATTCCCTCTTCGGGTGAAAAGAAGCATAAACAAAAAGAGGCGCAGAGATTGCGCCTCTTTCGTCGGTGTTACAGTAAGTGTGAGCTTTACACTACATCACTGGGGTGACGTCTTGGGCCTGGGGGCCTTTTTGGCCTTGAACGACAACGAATTCAACTCGCTGTCCTTCCTCCAGAGCCCGGTAACCTTCGCCAGAGATGGCACTGTAGTGGACAAAGACATCTTCACCCTCATCCTGCTTGATGAAGCCGAAGCCTTTGGTGGCATTGAACCACTTCACCGTGCCGGTCACGCGTTCTGCCATGATCCGGGTCCTCCTTTCGTCAAGTTCTGCTAGAGGTCCCTGATCAGATGGAACGGTTCCACTGCTTTAGAACAACTGCTAGCACCGATGGGATTTTAGCATGCGCTAAAAAACGTGTCAACGAATGACGGTTCAGATAGCCGGGGCCTCGATAGACGAAGATTGTCTAACAAAACTGTTAGGTGTTGCCTGACAACCTCGTGCTACCATTTGCTTTGCAGGACCTGTGGGGCATTCCGTGCCTAAAATTCTCGTCGTTGAGGACATGCCGGATAGCGCCGAAATGGCGGCGCAAATCCTGCGTAACTATGGGCACCAGGTTTGGATCGCCGAAAATGCCGAACAAGGGCTGGACTTGGCCGCCTTCTACCACCCCGACTTAATCGTCTATGACTACTGGCTGCCCGACTTGGACGCCCGCACTTTCCTTGCACGATTGCGTGCGGATGAAAGCCTCAAGGGCATCAAGGTGGTGGTGTGCACCGCCACACCCAAGGTGGCGTTGCAGCAGGCGCTCGGTGGGACGGCGATCGACGGCTTTATCCCCAAACCCTACCGCTTGAGCAATTTTATGGAAGTCATCGAAGAAGCCCTTGTCTGATAGAAACAAACATTAATTTCAACAAGACCCCTTTTCGTTTACAATCAATTTGCGTATGCTTGGGTGCCCCCCTCACCTAGGCATGCGCACTGTCTTATGGCCATGCAAAAAGAGGCCCGACGCTGGGCCTCCTTTTGTTGGTCTTTGAAAACTAAGCGCGCACGCGGCTGCGCGAGATAAAAGCGATCACCGCTACAAAAAGGGCCGACCCGATGATGGACCATAGCACAGGGAACGTATTCCCATCCACGCTGACCGGGAACGGTTCGGGGAGCCCGAACTGGCGGGCCAGCCAGACGCCGATTAAGGCGCCGATAAAGCCCACGGCGATTGAGGTGAGGCAGCCACCGGTGGAATAGCCTGCAATGGCCTGGCCAATCGAGCCGGCCACACCGGCAATGAGGAGAAGGACGAGCAATTCGATCAGGGTCATATGTATTCCTTTCTGCCAGCTTGATTGCATTTGATTATGCGCGTTCCCGGCCCAGGAGCAGCCAAAGCAACTCGACTACTACCCAGGCCAACAGCAGATACACGATCATGGCGATGACGGAGGAAACCTCCAACACCGCCCCACCGGCACTGGGATTGCGCGTCAGCGTGCTGAATGGCCAGAGGAATACAGAGCTGAGCGTGTACACAAAATCGGCGAAGGGGTTGCCCGGGTTGGCCGCCATCAGGCGCAATGCGATGCGCAGGCCGATCAACCCATCCACGATGCCGGTAAACCACCAAATCAGATTAGTGGTCTTGCGCAACACGATCTGGCGCTTGCTTAGTTCCCGCTGGCGGAAGCGGCGGTCTTGCACCGCGCGGATTTCGCGCTCGCCTATCGGGCGTTCGCGGGTGACGCGTTCTCGGGTTATACGTTCACGTGCCATTAGTCGTCCCTCCTTGGCCGCCGCGCTACCGAGATCACGATTGCGAAAGTGCCCAAAAGAAGAGCAATGATTAGACCAAACAACAGAATCTGGGACATATTGTCTTGTTGCTGGTTTGCCCGGTCCTGATCGCCCGTGATGACGATATTACCTACGCCTTGAGTAGCGTCGTAATTAATGTCAATAAGCGCGCTGCCACTGCAGCCGGCCAAAGCCACGCCGCCCAATATTCCGAGGAGCACCAACAAAAGAATGGATTTCTTGCGAATCTGCAGCATAAGGCCTCCTTGTATATGGACAAAACGAGTCATTAATCGCTTTCGTTATGTCCAGCCATCTAGGATTTTTTCATAGGTTTGCGCGGCATCTTGGCGCCCTTCTCGCGGGCTTCGGAAAGGCCGATGGCGACGGCCTGTTTGCGGCTGGTCACTTTCTTCCCGGACTTACCGGACCTCAAGGTTCCGCGTTTGCGTTTATGCATGGCCCGTTCCACGCTTTTTTGTGCTTTCTTTCCATATTTAGGCATAGCCTCTCCCTTCCCCCTACCGACTGACCGCTGAAACTAGGACCAAGGCGAAGACAACGAACAGCACCACGATCATGAGGATAAACAACGTGCTATTAGAAATATCGCCTGTGCCGCCGTCCGTGCCGCCTCCCCCGCCATCTTGACCGAAGTTCATGTCTAATGTGAACGGCCCGTCGCAAGCAGACAGTACTAACGAGCTAAGGATCAGACAAACTAGCAACGTGTTGACAAACACATTCCTTTTCATAACCGGCATAGTTCTCCTTTCGTAGAAGTTCCTTGGAAGGCCAACGGAAATTGAGTAGGCGATATTACGGCCTCGATTGCGGGTATACTGCACGGCTAGACAACTCATCATAAAAAAACGCCAAGGGAACGAGTTGCCAAAGACCAATCACAATTCGGAAGACCAACTGGTAAAGGCGGCTGCAAAGGGAGATGACCAAGCCTTTGCAGGCTTGTACGATACCTACTTAGACAGCATCTACCGGTTCGTATATCTGAGGGTAGAGGATCAACAGACCGCTGAGGACATTACCTCCACAGTTTTCTTGCGCGCTTGGGAAAAGCTGGGAGGCTATCAGATCCGTGGCGTTCCTTTCCGAGCCTGGCTGTTCCGCATTGCGCGCAACGCGGTCATCGATCATTACCGCACGCGTAAAGAGACGGCTCCCCTGGAGGCCGTGATCAACAGGCAGGATGACAACTCCATTCCGGTTTCCCAAAGGGTCGGCTTGCGCATTGAGGCCGAAAAAATAATGGAGGGCATGCAGCAATTGACCGAGGACCAGCGTAACGTTTTGACCCTCAAGCTCGTTCATGGTTTTAACACGCACGAAGTAGCCAAGACTCTGGGCAAGCGCCAGGGAGCGGTTAGAGCACTCCAGATGCGCGGACTACTGGCCTTGGCTAAAATCATGGAGAGTAATGACAGGTAAATTGGATTTTGCCTTGGAAGAGTGCCTGGCCCTGCTTCAAGAGGGAAAGCTGAGCTTGGAAGAATGTCTGGCCCGTTACCCCGAGTTCAGTGACGATTTGCGACCTCTTTTAGCTTCGGCTGGCAAGCTCAGCGGCTTCCAGGCCCTACAAGTGCGCCATGAGTTTCGCGCCCGCGCACGGGCTCGCCTGGTGGAGCACATGCACGCCAATCCCCGGCGCGAAGCGGGCTGGCGTAATTCCTTGGCCTTCCGCTATGCCGCTAGCTTCGCCGTGTTGGTGCTGGCCCTAGGCACCGCCGGAACGGCCTTGGCGCAGCGGGCGCTTCCGGGTGATGCGCTTTATCAATGGAAGCTGACCACCGAGCGTTTTTGGCGTAGCGTACAAAGAGACCTCATCAGCGCGGACTTGTTTCTAGCCGAACGCCGCGCCACCGAACTGCGGGCAGTTCAGGGCATGCCCGAATTGGAACTTATAGGTGTGGACGCCTATTCCCATTTGATCGATCAAATTAAATTGGACTTGACTACCTCCCCCGACCAAATCGAATGGGTGAACCAAGTGTTTTCTGCTCACCGAGAAAGCTTGTCTGACCTGTTCGCAAACTCGGAGGCCGCATTGCCAAATCCCGATGAGTTGTTTAGCACCATCTCCCTGCCCACGCCTCTGGATGACAGTGGGGGCCCTGTTGGAACGGGGGAACCCCCGCAAAACACAGAAGGGGGTATTAATTTGGAGGTACCAATCGTCATCACGCCTCTGCCCTCTGCGAAACGCGATTCGAGTTCGGAAGATGGAGGGGCCGCGGGAGTTGAAGGATGGCTGGAAGAGGCCATCGATGACTTGCTCGGCCTGCCATAAAAAGCAAGTTGTCTAGTAAGATTGCTTTCCTTTGACAAAGGAAAGAGCCTTGTCCCGCAAAACCCCAGCCAATCCGTTTGAACTCAAGCTTAATTATTTGCTGCCGGCCTTTTTCGCGTTAGGGGCTATTGTCAACCTGGGAATCACTCGCTCTCCCGTGCTTAGCTTAGAAGGCTATGCTCAGGTCTCCATCCACCCCAGCATTTTCGCCGACTACAGCCAAGATTCACTAGACCTCAGCTTCCCACCTCTCGATCCCGACATCATGGACGACGCAAATCACGAAGCTCCGCCCCAACAAGAGGACACTCCCGCGGACGCCATCCCCACGACTGACCCTGCGCTGCCCACAGCGACTTTGCCGCTGCCCACCGTTACACCGACCGAGGTGGTCACAATACCTACGCTGCCCGGACCCACCTTGACCCCCCTGCCAACCCTGCCCCCAATTCTTCCAACACTGCCCCCCATCCTGGACACAGCAGTCTCGCCTCTTATCGATACGGTCATTCCCTCAATCCTGGATACTGCCACGCCCGTAATCGAGGGCTTGGTTCCTACTTGCTTGCTTCTCATCCCCTGCCCCTAAAACACTCATCGCCCCATCAATTTCCTGAAAGCCTTTACCACCTGCGGATCGAAATGCCGGCCGCTTTGGGCTTCGATTTCCCGCATCGTTTGGTCGAACCCCTGGGCCGCGCGGTAGGGCCGGTCCGAAGTGAGCGCATCCCACACATCCACGATGGCGAAGATGCGCGCCGCCAACGGGATCTCTTCGCCCCTAAGGCCGCGCGGATAGCCGCTCCCATCCCACTTCTCATGATGGGCATAGGGGATATCCAGCGCGGGTTTTAAGAAATCCACCTGCTCCATAAAAGACCTGGCCAACTCCGGGTGGCGCTGCATCTCCATACGTTCCTCAATTGTTAACTTTCCCTTCTTAAGCAGAATGCTGTCGGAAATGGCGATCTTGCCGATGTCGTGCAATAAGGCCCCGCGGTAGAGGTGCACCAGGGCTTCGCCGCCCAATCCCATTTCTTTAGCCAGAGTTACGGACAAATCCGCAACCCGTCGGCTGTGGCCCTCGGTGGCATGGTCGCGCAGATCGGTGGCCTTTGCCCAACCTTCGATCGTTTTCTCATAGGCATCGAGCAGATTTCGTTTCGAAGTATGCAGGCTGACGACCATGTCATTGAACGATTGTGTGAGGACGCCGATCTCGTTGCGGCCGCGCGCTGGCACATTCACACGCAGGTTGCCCTGGGACACTTGCAGGGCGGCATCCCGCAGCGCCCGAATTGGGCGCGCAATTCCGCCGGCTATCACCAACCCGACGAGCACTACCAGCAGCAAAGCACCGCCCATGAGCAATAATGTATTCTGCCGGGTGAATTGGCTGGCCTGAACCAGGAAGGCGGTGGGCAAGGCAACTCCCGCCAGGCCGATATCCTCGCCCCTGCGGATTTGCCATGAACTGAGGATCTCGTTGTAGTTGATATCGCTATCCCTTAAGCCGCGCGTCAGGCTGCTCTCCTGTTGCCGGGCGATCACCTGGAAGGACTCCTCGGGGTCCAAGACGCTCGGTTCGGCAAGGGTGCTGGCGAATACATGTCCGTCCAGTGTGTACAGGGTGAGCTGGGCCAATGTTTCCGCGTGGGCTGTGTTGACTAATTGCCGCACCGACTGGCCCACCAAAGCCACGCCGACGAGATTAGCCTGGGCGTCCATGATGGGGCCGCCGATAAATAGGAAATCTCCCATGGCGGTTGGAACGATTCCTCCGAACTTATCCCCGTCTTCGTCCACTTGTCCGGACAACACGGACTGCACGAAACCCGTTCCCCTGAACGGCGCGCTCACCTGCAAAGGATCATAAGTTTGCGCCTCCGGGTTTAGAACCAGAGCCACGAGCGGCCGGCCGCCGGAATCCAACACGGCCAGAGCTTCGACGCCGGCGTTATAGGCGCCTGGCACCACCAGTTGCTGCAGCATGGCCGCGTCGTGCGCCTGCACTGCCAGGTCAACCCCTTGCACGTGGCTGGCCACCCTAAGCGCCTCGAGCAAGTCGTTTTCGGCGCGCACCAGGCTGTCTTCGGTCAGGATGGCCGTTGCGATGAGCTGGTTGGTAAAGCGCTCCTCCAGCGAATCAAAAATGAGGCGGGTAACGATGTAGGTTCCCCCGGCCGCGATTGCCAGCGCCAGCAGAATGTAAGGCACCGTAATCTGTGTGAACAGAGGGATATAGGCTTGCCGCAAGCGTGAGAGCATTGGTGGGCCGATGGTTTTATCGGTGAGGTGAATATAGCACACCGTTGCGGCTCTTTCCCCACCAAAGGCCTCTGCCCTTACACCCAGACCTGACTCAAACGCTAGTACTTTTGTGCCACCCTTACAACTTGGAAAGGTAGCCGATTTTGCGGAAATCCTGCTTACAATATCAACATGTTCGAAGGGCATGCTGATATGGAGTCATTGAAAAAGATTTTCCCTGTCGTCGGAATCTCCCTTCTTTGGTTGGTGAGCGTTTCATTTAGTAACGCCACCGCTGGGGAAGATCTGGAATTCCTTCCGGTAGTGCTGCATAGTTCAAGTTCTGCCAATTACGGCACGGATGCGGTTGCCCTGCAGTTTGGGCCCGTCAAAGCCAGTATCGTGGTGGCCGCGCAGAATGATAGCGGCCTGGTTGATCCCGATGCGGCCCCATTGGGCCCTGAGGATATTATTGGCGAAGACTCCGATGCAGATGAGTCGAACGAAGTTGTTCCCTCAACAAATGACAGCCAGGAAGTCGGTACACAGCAGCAGGAAAGCGTCCCGAGCAATCCCAACGACGATAAAGACGATGATCCCGCTGATGGCAATGCCGGCCGTGGCAACGACCAGGATAAAGACAATAACCCCGACGATGGCAACAACGGCAAAGGCAACGACGACAAGGAAAAAGACAATAACAAGAGCAACGGCCAGGGCAATGGCAACAGCCAGAGCAATGGCAACAGCCAGAGCAATGCCAACAGCCAGAGCAATGCCAACAACCAGAGCAATGCCAACAGCCAGGGCAATGCCAACAACCAGAGCAATGCCAACAGCCAGAGCAATGCCAACAGCCAGAGCAATGCC
>JBBEBI010000012.1:0-7043 GCA_040882365.1 Anaerolineales bacterium | reverse complement strand
ACCGGATCCATCTTCAGCGCCTCGGCCAATTTGTTAATCTGCGTTTCAGCGGCAAACGCACCTTGCGGTCCACCGAAGCCGCGGAAGGCGCCGCCTGGGATATTGTTGGTGTAAACCGCGTATGAATCCACTTTGACGTTGGGGATCACATAAGGGCCGCTGCACATCAGGGTGGCGTTTCCCAACACTTTGGTCGAGGTATACGCGTATGCGCCGCCATCCGCGATGACTTCCGATTCGGCGGCAATCACTTTCCCATTCTTCGTGGCCCCCCACTTGGAACGAATGACATAAGGGTGGCGCTTGTGGTGCCCGATTATAGATTCGGCGCGGTTCCAGATGATCTTTACCGGGCGCAGGATGCCGCGCTGCTGCAAGCGCCAGGCAGCCAGGGCCAATACTATCTGGATGGACATGTCCTCCCGTCCACCAAAGGCGCCGCCGATGGCGGGATGAATGACGCGCACCTGCTCTTCAGGTAGGCCAAGGGAATGGGCGATGCCCTCGCGTTCTTCATGCGCCCATTGCCCCGCCACTTCAACGGTGACGCGACCTCCACCATCAATATAGCCAAGGCCCGCTTCCGGCGCCAGGTAAGCATGCTCCTGCGCCGGGGTGCGATACTCGCTCTCGACAATCACATCTGCATGGCCAAAACCGGCCTTCACGTCGCCATAACGGATCTGATAATGACCGAAGACATTGGATTCTTTATCGGGGAATAGCAGAGGCGCGCCAGGCTTGCGGGCTTTCAGAGGATCCGTGACCACCGGCAAGTCTTCGTACTCCACCTGGATCATCTCGCGCGCTTTGGCCGCGATGGCTTCGGTCTCTGCGACGATGAAAGCCACCTGGTCGCCCACGAAGCGCACGCGGTCGGCATACGGCTTGCCGGAGCCCGGCCCGCACAGCACGGGCTGGTCATGCAGGATGAGGCCATATTCGTTGACGGGGACATCTTTGGCGGTGAAGATGGCGATAACGCCATCGAGAGCCTCGGCTTTGCTGGTGTCGATGGAACGGATGCGGGCGTGCGGCCGGCCGGCGAATAGGACCTTGGCATGAGCCTGATTGGGCTTGTTGACGTCGCCGGGATACAGGGTTTGCCCGGTAACCTTGCCGAAGGCGTCGATGCGCGGAAGGGAGAGTCCGATAGCTCCAGCCATGTTCACCACCGATTACCCGATCCGATGCGAGAAGCGACCTCGGCGTTCTTGCTCCCGCCCAGCAAAGAGTAAAGCACCGAGCCAAGGATGGAAAACACAAGATACAAGATGACCGCCAGCACCACGCTAGCGATCAATTTCACCTGAAAAAGACTAACTTCGCCGGGCCGCGGATTGCTGAGAGAAAAGGCAAGACCGGGATTTTGTCCAATTACATAGCCAAGAATCAAATCAGCCAATCCATAGGCGATGAGAGGGATCAGGACAAGCAGCACGCAACCGATCCCGCGCCATATGGGGTGCAACTGCGATAAAAAGGACCCGCGCTGCCGCGCTCTTCTCATGCCTTTGTCCCCACCTTGCCCGCGTGCTCGATGGCATCCAGGATCTTGTAGTAGCCAGTGCAGCGGCACAGGTTCCCGGCGACGGCTTCCTTCGCTTCGGCACGCGTTGGGTTGCTGCGCTCTTCCAGTAATTTCGCTGCGGACATCACAAAGCCCGGCGTGCAGTAACCGCATTGCACCGCGCCGGCGTCGATGAAGGCCTGCTGAACAGCATGCAGGGAGCCGTTGTTGGACAGACCTTCGATAGTCTCAATTACAGCGCCATGGGCGCGGGGCGCAGGCACCAGACAGCTCATCACCGCCTTGCCGTCCAGGAAGACTGTGCAGGCCCCGCATTCGCCTTCGGCGCAGCCCTCCTTGGTACCAATTAGCAGGGCTTCTTCGCGGAGAAGACGCAGTAAGGTTTTATCTTGTCCGCTGGTAAATGAATACGGTTTACCGTTAATCGTTGTTTCAATCAGCTGATCGGTCGATCGGTTAATTGGCTTTTTTGTTTCCTTGGCCGACATGCCCCACAACATCACGGGATGCACCGGAATCCGCTGCGGCTGCTTCTTGGCCGCTAGATCGCCAAGTACGCGACTCACAGCCACCTTTACCATCTCCGTGCGATAAGCCGCGGACCCGCGTACATCGTCGATGGGTTTGGCTGCATGCTGGGCAAACGCAGCGGCAGCCTCGATATTCCTGGCCGTCAACTTCTTGCCGGCCAGGAAATCCTCCGCCTTCTTGGCATGGATGATTACGGGCGCCACCGCGCCCAAGGTGACGACGGCGTTTTTGATCTTTTCACCGGCGAAGTGCAGAATGACGGCGGCGTTGACCACTGAGATCGCCTGAGCGCGACGCAAGGTGATGCGCAGAAACGCGCCGTGGGACTTCTTTGGATCAAGGGCGGGGAAGTGAATATCCACCAGCATTTCGTCAGGCTGCATGACGGTCCTGCGCAGGCCGGTGTAGAACTTGGCGAGCGGCACGCTGCGCCGGCCGCGCACCGAACGCAGCACTACGCTGGCGCCCAGCGCCATCAGCGGCGGGATGGTGTCGTTGGCGGGAGAGGCGGTGATCAGATTGCCAGCCACCGTGCTACGGTTGCGGATCTGGGGGGCGCCAACCTGCCAGGCGGCCTGTGCCAGCAGTAGCGCCCGCTTACGCAGTAGTTCCGAGTCGGCACAATCGTTGTGGGTGACCAGCGGACCGAGGTGGATGATGCCGTCTGCGCCCAGTTGGATCCCATCCAATCCAGGGATGCGCGTGACGTCGATGAGGGTATCGATGCCCTTGCGCACGCCGAGTTCCATCTCGAGGATGAGGTCTGTGGCGCCGGCCACGATACGCGCCCGCGGGCCATGGACGGCCAGGGCTTCAAGAACTTCGTCTACGGCGGAGGCGTTAATGTAGTTGGACCACATAGGATTTTTCGAAAAACGGCTTGACCAGCGGGCCTATTATAAACGTCGCTCGCTATTTGCTCATCACCTTACCATCGCCACCTCGGCGCAACATGACGATCTCAGACATGATCGAGAGGGCGATCTCCTCCGGCGTTTCGGCGTTAAGCTCCAGGCCCATGGGGGAGTGGACGCGGTCCAGATGGGCGGCGGGGACCCCGGCAGCCTCCATCTTCTTGCGCGCTTCGGCCCAACGGCGGCGCGATCCGATGACGCCAATGTAGGCGGCCGGGCTGCCCAGCAGCGCCGGCAGACCCTTGATGTCGAGCTCGGCGTTGCGGGTAGTGAGGGCAACGTAGGTTTGAGAGGTGATGTCCAGGTTATCGGGCAATTCCGAAATGGGGACGGGATAGAAAGCCTGTGCGTGGGGCACGGCTTCGGGGGTGCAGAGATCGGGGCGGTCATCGCTGAGCAGCACGCGGTAGCCGAGCATCTCGGCGAGCTGCGCCAGGGCGCGGCCCACGTGGCCGGCGCCGATGATGAGCAGGGTGGATTGGGGCTGTACAGGTTCCACAAAGACCTCCACAGTGCCGCCGCAGATTCCGGGGTCGCCCCGCTCCCGGTCGACCAGCGAATATTCGACCATGCGCGGTTGGCCGTCCTTTAGGGCGGCCAACGCCTCGGCGATGACGCGGGCTTCCAGCTCGCCGCCGCCCACGGTGCCCTCGATGCGGCCATCAGGAAAGACCAGCATCTTGGCGCCTGCCCGCCGCGGTACGGAACCGCTGGTGCGGGTGACGGTGCAAAGGGCGGCGGACTGACCGCCAGCCTCAAGGGCAGCGAGGCGGGAAAAGACGCCGTCCTGAGCGGAGCGAAGGATGGACATGAGCACAATGATACTTGGAAAGAAATACTCTTAAGTCACTCCGACTCGAAGAAACGACGAGCGCGCTGAACGTATTTCTCGAGATCTTCGTATGTTGCCTCACTTCGACGGGCAACCTCCACCACGATGACAACCAGGATCTGGTCATACACGGCGTAGATCACACGGTAATCCCCAACGCGGATCCGAAACACCACATCGCGCAAGTGAATCGAACCGACAGGGCGCGGGTCATTGGCCAATTGCCGGATCCGTGACCCGATCCGTTCCTGATCTTTGCTAGGAAACCTTTTTAGCTGTTTTTTTACATCTCGAACTAATTTGACCTGGTACAAAAATCCCCTAAATCCCCAGCTCTTTGAAAACTTCTTCTGCGTCCAGCAACATGCTCGGATCCTTCGAGACTTCCTCTAGTATCTTTGTCGCTTCCACAATATCTAAAAGGTCTTCAAGCTTCTCGACCAACTCTTCAAATTGCTTGGCATTGACGAGATAAGCGGCCGTCTCGCTATGTTTCATGACGCGCAACGGACCCTGGCGCGTTTCGTCCAGGTACTTGGCGAGGTTCTCGCGGAGTTGGGTGACGGTGGCGGATTTAGTAGGCATGGCCATAGAAAACGTACGTTTATACGTACATTATATCATGCGTTTTGTACTCCCTCCGTAATCAGCCTTAGCCTTGGGAGAACATCCAGCGGTGGCCTTCGAGGTCTTCCACGCGATATAGAACGCCATTTTCGGTGCGCTGCAATTCAGAAAGCATGTTGGCACCGGCCTTCTTCGCCCGCTCGTAATGCGATTCGATATCGGCGACATGGACAAGCACACCGTCGATCACCCAAGGCGCCTTCGACCATTTGGCGGCCGCCTCACAATGCTCTCGATGGTGCAGCGGGGATTCATATTCCTTCGTCGGCGTAGCCAGCATGATGAGGCCGTCGCCAGCTTCCATCTCGGCATGGGCCACGGCGCCATCCTTATCGGTGTAGCGCATTTCCTTGCGCTCCCGGAAGCCGAAGGCCTCTTCGAGCCAGGCGATGGCGGCAGCACAATCTTCGTAGGCGATCATGGGTATTACTGCGGGATAAGTAGCGGACATTTCAATCTCTTTACATGAGCGGTAAGTTCAAAGCGGTGGTAATGATAGCCCTTCGCTGCCGCTCAGGGTGACAAAGTTAGGGGATTGCTTCGGCGGCTACTGCCGCCTCGCAAAGACAATGGGGGTAGATCTTCAAGCCTATCTATCATTCCCGCATATTCCTTGGGATCCACGATATATGCAGCGGTTTGCTAAGTTTCATGACGCGCAAAGGGACTTCGTGAGCGAGGCACGGAAATCCCGTTCTAGCCACTATTGACTGGCTAAGCTCAAGAACATATATATGGCTCCAATGGCCATTGCACCCCACCAAATAACATATGACTCTCCAGGTCCTGCCTGCCAATAGGTCCAACCCGTCACCACGGCGCCTAAAATAAAAAGGAAGCATCCAAACCCAAATCTAGAATCCCGGCCATTCTTATTTCGAGAGCGCGCAAGTTCCTCGGCTAAGGACGGGTGCCTTTTCTGAAACTCAATCACTTTCATAACGATTACCTTATCGACCAGTTCCTCCGCGATGTCTTCGGGAAACCCTTTTTGAGACAATTCTTCAACTATTTGAGGTTTTTGTTTTCCTCCTGTCAGCAATCCGTCAATATAGATCAGTAAACCATTCGTATCGTTGGGTTTGTCCAGAGTCTTTTCCCTTGTCAGGTCCGATAGATTATCCGTGGCCTTTTGGAGATCGACTGCCTTATCGACCAACGCGGCTATTATCTCTTTTGGAAATCCAGTCTTTTCAAGTTCCGAGCTCAGCTGTTCGTGGCTCATTCCGCTCGACAATCGCCTAGCTACATAAATCACTGGCGCCTTTGTTGTTTCATCACTCATATTGCCTGCGTCCCACCTCAAATTGACCTCCTCTTTTACTTACGCAGCTTCAACTCTCGCCCACCCGCTCCGGCGTGGTAGGGTTTTCGGCGAGGTCGGCGCGGGAGAGTTCAGGATGGCGTTACCGGCCGCGTTTGATGCCATTTTGCTTAATAGGATTTTTCCTGACCAAGTACTCCCTCACGGGAGGTGCGACTGTGTTCTCATTAATTCCGCGCTCAAGGCAATATGACGAAAGAAACCAATCTGGCAATTGCTTTGTTCCACGACTGGAATTGCATGCACCGCAGCAAATTGCCAGATCTTCCTGTTTAAGACCATCTTTCCAATAGAATGGACCATCAAAGTTGAAATGTTCAATTGTGATCGCATCTCGTTGCTTCCCATGGCCAACCCGTGGCCTCATTTCCTTGGCACAATAAACACAACGCCGGTCGCGCTGCTTTAGGAAAGCTTCGACTGATGGCGGAATTCCAAACTTTGCCACTGGCCATCTCCCGTATCATTTTCTCATTGCCCGCCACACACGCTCCGGCGTGGTGGGGTTTTCGAAGAGGTCGGCGCCGCAGGCATCCAGGATGGCGTTGCCGACGGCGGGAGCCACGCCGTCCATGGGGATCTCGGCGACGGCTTTGACGCCGAAGGGATGCGAAGGCTCGAAGGTCTCGACGAAGATGGTCTCAAGTTCCGGCATCTCGTGGGCGGCGAAGATGTGATAGTCGCGCAGGTCGCGCTCGCGCGCCCTGCCCTGCTGGTCGTACACCATCTCCTCGCAAACGGCATAGCCCAGCGCCTGGGTCATGCCGCCTTCGATCTGGCCGGAGGCGGTGAGCGGGTTTACGATGATGCCGGAGTCCACCGCCATGACCAGCTTGTCGACGACCACCATGCCGGTCTCGATATCCACAGTGACCTCGGCGAACTGGGCGGCGAAAGGCGGCGGGGCGACCGGAGAGACGTAGGAGCCGACGCCCATGATCTGCTCCTGCTCGCTGTGGTGGAGAGACTCGTGGCCGATCTCGGCGAAGCTTATCGCGCGGCCGTCGAGGGCAAAGGCTTTGGCGTCCTCAAGGTGGATCTCGCCCGGGTCGACTTCGGGGCCGCCGCCCTGCTTATTCAACATCCTGGCGGCGCGGACGCGGATGCGCTCGGCTACCTTTTCGGCGGCGTTGACTGCGGCGGCGCCGGAGATGTAGGTGGTGCTGGAGGCATAGGCACCCTTGTCGAAGGGCGTAAAGTCCGTATCGGACGAATAGACAATGAGATTATCCAGCGGGGTGCCGAGCACCTCGGCGGCCATCTGGCCCAGCACCGTATCGGAGC
>JBBEBI010000011.1:0-41187 GCA_040882365.1 Anaerolineales bacterium | reverse complement strand
CATTTCGGTGGACCATCGCGTCAGCGACGGCGCCGAGGCGGCGCAGTACCTGCAGTCGCTGGGGACGTATTTGGAGAACCCGGTGGTGCTGTTTATGTAGGGCGACTGTAAGCTATAAGCTGAATTCAGTATGCAGTAGGGGCGGGTCTAAGACCCGCCCACTTTATTTAAGGGCTGTTCTTCGTTATCATTCCCGTATGACCAAATTCAGCGTCGCATCCGAAACCAGCTTCCTGCGCGCCGGCCTCAGCGAACTCAAGGATTATTTGCTGTCCAACGAGATCTTCTGGAACGCGGGCGCCAGCCAGCAGCTGACCCTGGGCAACCTCCTGCTTGCCAAAGAGTACCTGGATGGAATTGGCAGGTTGCCGGCTGCCGAAGCCAAAGAGCTGGCCGCGCTCAAAAAAGAATGGCGCAGTGCCTGGGAAAAGAAGGCCGAGCGCGAATTCGGCGCCCGGCTGCGCCAATGGACGCAATATCTCAATGAACTGAGCGAGCACCCCGATCGCCACTCGGCCTACTACGCCACCGAAGTGCGCGTGCGGGCGCTGCTGGAACAGCTGGCCCCTGAGGCGCCCGGCCTGCGCGGCCAGCTGGCCGCCGCCGACAGCGCGCTGAAGGCGCTGACGGTGGGCGGCGAATTTGTATGGGGCAATGACGCCGAAGCGGCATTCCCGAAGGGCAAGTATTGGTTCCTGTGGGTGAAGATGAAATAGCCCGAATCGCGCTACGCTGGCGAGACTGGTCTAGTTTCGATTGGGCGAGAATCAGCGAGCCGTAGTTGTCATGCCAGGGCTGCAGGAGGCAAGCAGCAGGGCGAGCAATGGCATTAGGGTCGCCGCTGCGCGTTTACTCCATGAGCTTGTCGTAGTCCGCATGAGTCCCGATCCGGAACCAGATTAACCCATCCGCACTTTCCACTCCCAAGGAGCGGTATTTTATGCCAATCCGAACAGACCAATATTCACCGACCTTCTTAAGGTGCAGCGAGGGATGCCTCGGATTGGCCTTAAGCAACTCGAAGTTCTTGTCTGCTGTCATTTGAATGGATTCTGGTAATTTCGCATAAAGCCCCAGAATGATGCCGTGGCAAAGTGCCTCACAATTCTTTGGCTTTGCCTGTGCGGTATTCTTCTATTGCCTTCTCTGCCACCTGCCCCAGTTTGCCCGATTTGGCATCTGCCTCGAATTGGTCATCCCAAATCTGCGCGTCGAATTCTTCGTACCATGCGCGGAAGCGCGCCAATTCGTCAGGCGAGAGGTGGCTAATGGCTTGTTCGATTTCATGAATGCCCATAGTGATATTCTATCTCAATGGCGATGACCGGGTTACCGCGGCTGTTGGGATAATGCCTGGGCTTACCGCGTTTCTATTTGCCCGACGCGGACTTCGAAGGGCAGGCGGTAAAGGCCGCGTTCCAGGCCGTAGTTCAGGCGGTTCAATATCGAGGTCGGATAATCCTGCGAAATGAAATCGTCCTCGGAGCGGTAATAGGAGCCCACAAAAGAGAAGCCATCCACGTTCTTGTACATCTTGTTGACCGCTTCATTGATCGACTTGCCCGCCCCCGTGATGATGGCCAAGTTCCAGTCGGCGCCCACTGTCAGGAGCTTCTTGGAACCGTCTCGCTTCACATCCCACAGCCACAGGTCCTTTTCGATCTCCGGCTTGAAATCCACAGTGATGTTCTCGGAGATTTGTTCGGTATCCTCGTCCCTGTTCATATTAAAGATGCGCAGCGAGGTGCCGACCGTGCCGGGTTTTAAGGCCGGGACTTTCTCGACCGAAGACATGAAGAAGTCGTTTACTGTCTTTACCTGCGAAAGTTCTGTGAAGAACGAGTTGTAGCCCGGGCGGTTGCTGCAGAATTCGCCGAAGAAGATCTTCCCATCCTTCTTGCTAACCAGCAAAGAGGCGTCCCAAATGAATAGGCCCTTGTGCGTCTTGGCCATTTCGTACACGATCGGCGGAAAAGCGATCCTGTTTATCCTGTCTTCAAGGTAGGTGGGAAATACCAGGTCTTCCGCACAGCCGGTCTGGATGGATAGATTACCGCTGCCGAACGACTTATTTTCAATGCCTATGGTTGAAAAAAGCGGAACGCCATCGTAAAACATGATTTCCGGCGTAAGTTCAAGCGCCAGGGGGATAAAAGGTTCCAAAATAAAGCCAAGTTTTTGATATTTGTAGGGGAAGTTTTCCAGCATATCGATAACTTGGGCGTTGGCAAGATCGGCAACATCGACATCCGGGACAAAGGTTGGGGCGCTGTCATCCTTTCCCTTCAGGACCCAGATCTCCTTGGTTTTGCGTAGAAATTTTATGCCCTCTTCAATTTTCGAAAATTCCTTCACATCCGGAGTGTACAAGCGGGGATAGTGTTCCTTTACGAACTTTTTGGCGAAATCGCGGTCGATTTCGAACAGGAAATCCTCTTTCGTGGGAAAGTTGCCCTCGAAGGGGAGGTGCCTGACCTTGTCCGCCCAGCGGTACAAATTATTCTCTTCAAAAAAGACAAAGTACTCCTTGGGGTCGGCCTTTAGCAACAGGTCTGTGACCTTTTGGGCGGGACGAATATCCAACATGCCCTTAAATAGGTCGAGCCGGCGTTTTTTGGCGAAATCCGTTTCTTTTGCGTTCTCGATCTCGTCTTCCATGACGTAGTCTTTTACGTCTTGGATTTGGCCAACAATGACCTCGTGGCCTTCCTGTTGGAGTTTGTAGGCGACCGGAAGGGCCAAGCCGTTATAGGTGATAAAAACGTATTTCATATGACTTTGCGCGACCGGTTGGATTTTATAAGCGAGTTGAGCATAAGCCTAATACTACTATGAGATGCCCAAGCCGCGCGGGAGAATCCCGTGGCTGCGCCTCGCTTGTTACTTCGTGTTGATCATTCGTATCTAGATCGCCATACGCCGATCGCCAGGAAAGCAACCCCGAAGGCGACCAGCGCGCCCGGACAAATGATGCGTCGGATTCCAAGCTGCGGGCGCGATGAAATTGAGTTATGCTAAGCTACGGAAATTTACTCGGAGGAGATTCTCTAATGTCGCGACAAGCCCCTTCACTTTTAGCAGTGCTCGTCTTCGCCGGTTTGCTGCTTTCGGCCTGCTCCGCTTCGGGCTCCACATTGAGCTCGGAGGACCAGATCGCCACCATTGTGGCGGCCACCCTGCAAGCCCAGGTGGTGCCCACCCAGACCGCCGAACCCATCGACGGCGTCATCCTGCCTCAGGGCGCCTACGGGGATTGTGCCAACACCGGGCAGGTCAGCATCGCTTATGTGAAGGATGGCAATGTGTGGATCTGGGTGCAAGGCGGCGCCCACAGCCAGCTCACGAACGCGGCGGACGCCGTCGACGTGCGCATCTCGCAGGATGGCTGCCGCCTCGCCTATTCGCGCGCCATTCCCAATCCGGCCTATGATCCCTCAGTCGAATTTCCGCTGCCCGAGCGGCTCGAAGAACTGTGGGTCCTCGCCAGTGATGGCAGCAACAACCATCTGCTAGCCGGCCTGGATTTCTACACTGTGCTTCCAGCAGCGCCGGATGGGGCCGGCTACAGCCTTTACCGCTTCGCCTGGCAACCCGGTGGGCATACCGTTGCCTTCGGCACGCGGCTGGTGTTCGGGGGCCCCGGACTGGCGCAAACCAACGATATCCATCTCGTCAATGCGGATGGCGGGCCGTTGAGCAGTTTAGTTCCTCCTGGCCAGGGCGGTGATTTCTACTTTTCGCACGATGGGCTGCAGCTCGCCTTTTCCACCGCCACCAGCATGAGTGTGATCAATGCGGATGGCAGCAACCTGCGCAGCAACCTGATCAACTTCCCAGCGGTGATCACTTATAGCGAATATCTCTACTATCCGCCCGTGCATTGGAGCCCGACTGACAACGGGCTTATGCTGGCCGTGCCGCCGGAGGACGGGTTGGCCCCGCCGGTGGATGGCGTCTACCCCGAGACCACACTTTGGTATGTGCCTTTGGATGGCACTCCCGCCTGGGAGGCCGGCGCGGTACAGACGGCATGGTTTGTCAGCAGAGAAATACAGTTTTCTCCCGATCTGGGCCGTATTGCCTATATCCGACAATATGGAGAGCCGGCCGCGAACCAGCTGGAATTGGTCGTTGCGCTCAGCAACGGGAGCAACGAGTCTCCAGCCATCCAGTCGCCCGAGATTGCTTTTGGCGATTGGGGCCCGGATAGTGATCAATATATCTACTTTTTCAGAGGGCCTGGCATTCAGCTCTGGATCGGCAGCGCCACAAACCCCAATGTAACGCCGATCGCCGAGTTGACGGCTTTCGAAGCCGCCAGCGCCGAGATCGAGTGGGTGGAGGGCACCACTTTTGCGCAGTTATTGGTAGGCTCTGCGGGCGGCGAGCTGAGCCTGATGGACACCTCGGGCGCCGGTGTAGTCATCGACACCTTTGCCCAACCGTTCGCTTCGTTCGATGTGGCAAACTAACCAAGGTAGTTGTCAGTAATTTTAGGGATAGGAAAAACAATAGTGCTTTGGATGGATAGCAGACCTTAGTCTTGTTGGCTATACTAGGGTGCTAAATTGTAGGCACCCATGGATCAGCGAAAACCCATCGGCCAAGGAGTGGTTGAATTTGCCCTGGTAATTCCGATTCTCCTGTTGATCGTGTTCGGAACGTTCGAACTGGCCAGGGCGGTTTGGATTTACTCGGCAATTAGCACCGCCGTAAGGGAAGCGGCCAGGTATGGATCGACCATCGGCGAGTCTGAAGATGGGCCCCCCCACTATATCGATTGTGAGGGGATGCGGGCCTTGGCTAAGGATTTTGGAGCGCCCGGTAATGTCCAGGACGAGGATGTCCTAATCAGCTACGATCGCGGCCCAGGCACCGCCACTATAGGCGAGTGCCCTGTGTCGCAGGCTTCCATTCAACTGGGGGACAGGATTATTGTCGAGGTGACTGGACGTTTCGTCCCTATTCCGTATTTGCCATTGGTCCAGATCCCTCCAATTACATTCACGTCCGAGGTGCACCGGACCATTGTGAAAGCGCTTATCTTGGATTCGATCCCCATTACCTCAACGCCATGAAAAAAATTGGATTGTACAAAACCGCTGAATCTGGGCAAATCTTAGTCCTGGTCGTTATCCTGCTGGTGGCTCTGATCGGGATTGTGGGCCTGGCCGTTGACGGCGGTCTTTTGCTTGCAGCCCGGCGCAGCGCTCAAAATGCTGCCGACAATGCCGCCTTGGCGGGCGCCTATGCGATTTGTACAGAAGCGGCGGTGGTCCCGGCTGCCCAGGCCGTCGCATCTCAAAACGGATTTAGTGACTCAGATCCCAAAGTGATCGTAACCGTTAATTTTCCCCCCTTGAGCGGACTGAATATAGGGGATGATGAATATATCGAAGTGATCATCAATGCGCAGCACACTCCCGGGCTAATCCAGGTTTTATATTCCGGCGCCTTTGAAGTGACAGCTCGCGCCGTGGCGAAATGCAAGCAGACTTCTCCTGCCCCGCTAGGGGACGGGAACGGGCTGATCGTTCTGCATCCGTCGGATGCCAGGGCTTTGGATGGATCGGGGAACCCGACACTGATCGTGATTGGCGGCGTATATGTGAATTCGAGCAGCTCATCGGCATTAAGACTTACTGGCAATGCGGTCGTCTCGGCGTCTGATGGCATTGCCATTGTTGGGAATTACAGCACTTGGGGACCGGGCGCCACTGCCCCTGCGCCCGTAACCGGAGCTCCAGCCATGATCGACCCCTTGCTTACCCTGGCAGATCCTGCAAGGCCTGCAGGAGAATGCATTGATAGCACTGGCGGGAAAAGAACTATCAACCCGGGAGTTTATTGTCAAATCAGCGTAACTGGCGGCGGCACGCTTACCATGAATCCGGGGCTGTATTACATCGAAGGCGGGGACTTCTCGGTGTCCGGAAACAGTTCGGTCACCGGGACTGATGTCCTAATCTATTCAACCGAAGGGAGTGTAGATCTGACCGGAGGGGGCACGTTTAATCTGACGGCGCCGACTTCAGGCGATTACGAAGGATTGTTGCTGTTCACTTCCCGGACCAACACGGAGGATATTGTAATCACCGGAGGAAGCGCGTCGACTTTTGGGGGGACCATTTATTCTCCAGCCGGAATTTTGAAACTCTCTGGCGGCTCCGGTTCTCTGTCTCTTGACGCCCAGGTCATTGTCAATAAGTTGCAAATATCAGGCTCGGCCGGAATTAATGTGGAATATGACTCGAGCCTTGGATACAACCCGGGAGAGGGTAGTAAGTACGTTGAAATAACGGACTAGCTTGTCCTTAATTCTCCGTAAGGCATATAAGCGGTTGCAACTCCGGCTTGCATTTTTGCAAGTCTATGGTATTATGTTGGTTGTACAAAGTCGAAAATCAGTATGTGTATGGTCGAAATTTGCCCTATATGCTGGTTGATTTGCCGTGTGCCCCATATATGGGGGTAATTAGGTAGCAAGGAAAAGATGGAATTGCAGGTATCAACGAACATAATGGCTGAAAAAGATCTCGCCCGCGCCAATGCAGCCGTTCAGGCCTCCGGCTTGGATCTTGACGCGGTCCAGGAAATGGAGGATCAGCGCGTGGTCCTGGTAGTCGAGGACGACCCGGACACGCTGAATTTGCTCAAGCTCACCCTGCGCCGCGCTGGCATGAACGTGGTGGGCGCCATGGACGGCAAGCAGGCCATCCGCAAGTGGATGGAGACCAACCCCAACATCGTGCTGCTGGACTTGATGATGCCCGAAATGGACGGCTGGGAAACGCTGGCGCAGTTGCGCGCCGTCACCGACGCGCCGATCATCATCCTTTCGGCCATGAGCCAAAAGGAAAACGTGGTGCGCGGCCTGCGCGAAGGCGCCGACGATTACGTGCCCAAGCCCTTCGTAGGCGACGAAGTGGTGGCGCGTGTCGAGGCCGCCCTGCGCCGCGCCGGGCCCAAGTCTCCCGTCTCCAAACTGACTTTCCCTGGGAAGGCCTTATCCCTCGATCTCGAGACCCACCAGGTCACCTTCCGCGACCAGCTCATTGACCTGACGCCGCGTGAATTTGCGGTGCTGGAGATCCTGGCCAAACAGCACCCCAAGCCGGTTTCTTATGAAACGTTGGCCCTGGAAGTGTGGGGCGAAGACAACGACAAGATCCGCGAGCGTATCAAGTGGATTGTGTATTTGCTTAGACAAAAGATCGAGAAAAACCCAGGCCAGCCAGACCTTATTGTTAACAAAACTCGCTACGGATACCAATTGGCGGCGAATTGATCAAGAACTTGTTTTCAGTGTTTGGAAATAAACTACCACTGCTCCTGATGGCGTTGGCAGTTGTCGTTTTGTTTATGGTTGTGCAGTTTGCACCTGCCAGCGCCACGTTCAACTTAGCTGCGGAAAAGTGTTTCGATTTCTATTTCTTGTACACTGACGGCCATATTGACCAGGCCGATGATTTGTGCATGTCGGGCATGAACGTGGATAAGACGATTTATCCTCCTTTGCACGTCAATGTCCTGCATGTTTCCTGCTCAGATTCTTTCAGCGGTGGCGTTTCCGACGGGGCCAGCGACCTCGATGGCCATGTCATTGCCGATTGGTGGATTATTCGCGATAAAAACGGTGACGGCAAAGCCGACATGAGCGATGGAGTGATGTGCGGTACTTCTGGTCCGACTCCCACTCCGACCGATACCGCGACGCCAACAAAAACCAATTCGCCGACGGTGACCAATACACCGACCAATACGCTGACCCCAACGCTCACACCCACTATAGCAACCGTAACTGCCACCCCTACGGTTGTTGATTACAACCCCAGTTGCGCGGATGTTGGGCTTGGGCCAAATGAAAAGAAGATCGAACCGCCAAACTCAGGCACCTATGACTTAGGGAGCGGGTATTCGGTAACGGTCGTCAGGCATGGAGAATTATTTGACTGGAGTGCCACCCTGGGCATTTCTGGGGTTATTGTCAAAGGTGGTCCAGGTGCGAATATCTACACGTATAGCCCGCCAGCAACAGCGGATTCCAATTTACATGCACCCATCAATCCAAATACCGGGCAGCCTTACGGGCTGAGCCACATTACATTTTGCTACGGCTTTCCAACTGCAACGCCCACCTCGACAAATACACCCACGCCGACTAGCACACCTACGCCTACCAATACGTTCACGCCAACGAACACCCCGACCAATACATTGACACCAAGCAATACCCCGACCCCAACCACCACGCCCACTAACACGCCGACGCCTACGAAAACCTTCACTACGACCAACACGCACACCAATACGCCGACGCCAAGCAACACACCGACGCCGACTAATACTCACACGCCTACCAATACTCCTACGAACACATCCACACCGTCCAATACACCGACGCCTACAAACACCAACACGCCAACCAATACGCCCACCAACACGCCGACGCCGACTAATACGTTAACGCCGAGCAATACGCCGACGCCGACGAATACATCTACGCCCACCAATACACCGACCAACACGTCGACGCCCACGAACACATTTACGCCCACTAACACGCCTACCAACACGCCTACTAGTACGGGCACGCTGAGTCCGACTCCGACGCCGACCAATACCTCGACGCCGACCAACACATTGACACCCAGCAATACACCTACGTCGTCCAACACCCCCACCGCGTCCAATACGCCGACGAGCACGACAACGGCCAGCCTCACGCCTTCGAACACGCCAACGCCGAGCAATACACCCACGGCTTCGTTGACCCCGTCTATCACGGCCACACCTTCCGATACGCTGACGCCCAGCAACACGCCGCCGGTGGTCACGGCGACCTTCACCGCCACCTTCACGGCCACACCAACCGTCTTCGTACCGATCACGGGTGATGGCATCACCTTCGTGGGTATTTGCACCAACGACCCAAATACGTTGAGCTGGCAGGTGAGCAACGCCAACTCCGCGCCCATCAGCTTCGTGTGGTGGGTGGTGGGTGGCAGCGCTTCAGGCGGCCCGCTGGCAGTGCCCGCTAATGGCACCATCACCTTCACCACGCCAATGGACGGACCGCTGCCTAGCACCGTGGCCATTATGTGGATCGACACGACAGACGGCTCGGCCAAGTCGCTCAGCACCAGCAACGCTGGCGTGCTGTGCGGCCAGGCTCCCACAGCCACGCCGACGCCCACGGCCACTTCCGGCGTGCTCATCCCGGTCACTGGCATCGACCTGCCCGCTATCTTCCGGGACAGCATGTTCCTCAACCTGGGCATCGGCGTCTTCGGCTTCGCCCTCATCCTGCTTGGCATCGGCATCAAGCTCGACCGGGACAGGACAGGCAATGACGATGACGACGAGGAATACGAAGAGGACGAGGATTAATCCCCGGACCCAGCTCGCCCAAAAAACGGGGCATCCGATCAGGTGCCCCGTTTCGTTTGCTGGACAAGGGATCAGTCACCCAGCGTGTCGGTAAAATAACCCTTTCTAGAGGATCTTGTGAATGGAAAGCCAACCCAGCCCGAGCAGACACGATTCCAGTAAGCCGGTCATCATCCTGGTATTGCTGGGATTCTTGGTGGTCTTTTTTGCTTTCGGTAAAGGCATCATCGATCTGATCGTATTACCCGCCCGCACCATTGACCTGGCAGCCGACGACCAGATCGAGGCCGGCTTTTTGCCGGTGTACGCCGAGGAGGGCGCCAGCGCTAACGCCACGGTAGTGGCCGTGGGTGGACCGGCGCAACCCTTCCCCACGCCGGAGGCCACCCCGGGCGGCGCCGTACCCACCGCCGACCCGGGCGAGGCGCCCGACCGCATAGTGATTCCCAAGATCGAGTTGGATGCCGTGGTAGTGCCGATCAGTTTTGAGAAGCTGCAGTACGAGGGCGAGATCTACGATCAATGGCTGGCGCCGGAATACCGCGCCGTGGGTTGGCATGAAACCTCGGTGGGCTTAAGCGCGCCGGGCAACACGGTGCTGAACGGCCACCACAACATCAAGGGCGAAGTGTTTCGCGACCTGTTTCGCCTCCAGGTGGGCGATGAGATCGATCTGTTTTCTGGGGATAGTGAATTCAGGTATGTGGTTGTATATACGGCCGTCTTGCCGGAGCGTAATCAGCCGCTTGAAGTACGTCTGGCAAACGCCGAATGGATCCAGGCCACCGAGGATGAGCGCGTGACGTTGATCACTTGCTGGCCCTACGAGAGCAACACGCACCGCGTGGTGGTGGTGGCCGTACCCGTGAGGGCGGGAGAAAACTAAGTGGAGGCAGTTTTAAATAGCGCATCCCTTTTCTAAGCGGGGGTATGCATTGCTGGCATGAAAAATAAAATCCCCGCCTCCTCAAGCGGGGATTTCGGATGCAGTCCCGTCCTCGTTTATCGCTCAGCTTAGCGGGACTGCACTGATAACAACGAGCCAACTAATGATAATGTTGCACCCGCGGTATCCGAATGGTTCGGCCTCCTGCCTAGTTGTTCGAGGCGACCTGGTCGACGACCGGCTCGGCGATTACGAACAAGCGGCCCCAGGTGCTGATGCCCTCATTGGCTATGCAGGTCTGCAGTACTACGGCGTGGTCGCTGTTGTAGATCGTGTGGAACAGGCTTGAAGCGGAGAGCTCTTTGCCGGTCTCCAGGTCAATGAAGCGGGATTGCGTGGAGTCCGGGGAGAGGGCCTGGTAGCGCAGGACTTCGCTGATGCGGAATTGCTCGGTGCTGCCGTCGCCATAAACTAGGGTGACGATCTGGCCTGCAGTCAGCTCGGAGAAGCGGGCGCCCGCCAGGTAATTGTGGGCCAGGAAGGCCTGGCTGCCATACTGGGCGGCAAGACCGAACAGGGTTACTTCATTCTCGTCGGGGCTTACGTATGCCGCGTTGCCGCTAGGTTGGCGGGTGACCGCATTGGCCAAAACGCCATCCACGTAGATGCCGGCCAACTGGCTGGCTTCGCCGTTGCTGACTGCGGCAACGAAATCGTCAAATTGAACGGCCGCTTCACTTGCTTCTGCTTCTGCCACCAGCATGGCTTCCATGGCGGCGCGGTCCTTGGTGAGGCTGACGGTGAAGGTGCTGGCCAGGGCTGAGCCGGGATCCGCGGCGGCAACTTCCGCGACCGGGGCGCTGAAGGCCGGCCGGCTTTCGATCGGGGTGATTTCTATTTGGGTTTCCAGGTCGCCGGTGATGGGGGCTAGGGGCCCCGAAGCAGGCTGAGAGACAGCAGAGACCGCCTGGGTATTAGAATTGTCTGCAAATACGGGGATGACGGCTAAAAAGCCGCCTAAGGCGAGAGCTACAACAGAACCGAGGAGGACCAAAATGCTGAGCGATTTCATGTAACTAACCTCTCTAATCGAGCTGAGGAGTGCTCGACTACTGGTTAGATTTTAGTTAGGAAAGAGTGGAAAAAGAATGGGAACTAGGTACCCTTTTCAAACCTGTAAGGCTTACTAGCGACCTATCGTGGGAATCAAAAACAGGCCCAAAAAAGGGGCCTGTTTTTTGTTGGTGGAGGATCTGATTAAATGCCTATATACTGAGCAAGCATAAGCTGTTCGCCCTATTCGTTATCCAATACACCTCGAAAGGAGCCGGTATGGCAAACGAATCTGTTTATAAGATCATCGAATTGGTGGGAACCAGCTCAGAATCCTGGGAGAAGGCGGCCATGGCTGCCGTAAACCTGGCCTCTAAATCCCTGGAGGACCTGCGCATCGCCGAGGTGGCCCAAATGGATATGCAGATCGAAGAAGGAAAGGTGGTGGCCTACCGCACCAAGCTCAAGCTCTCCTTCAAATACCATCACGAGTAAAGCGCCCGGCAGCTATATTCGCTTGAGCGCCTGCTCCAGGGCCTGGCTGCGCGATTCGACCAGCCCTGGCAGGCAATCTAGCATGTAGAATGCGCCGCTGCCCTCGGAGGCCAGGGAGGCAACCGCGGCGCCCACCAGCAGGGCCCGCGGCAGATCCTGGCTGCGCGCCAGCTCGGCGGCAAAGCAGCCGCCAAAGCTGCTGCCGTTATCGGTGATGTCGTAGGTCCGGGCGGGGTAGGCAGGCAGTTGATAATGTTTCCGGCTCCCCGCTTCGTAGAGCCGTATTCCCTGCGCGGCCAGGCGCACGAGGACCGCCGCGCAATTGTAGGACGCCAAGGTTTCGATCATTTCCCACAGGTCATCAGTGCGCGCCCCGAAAAGAGTCCGTAACTGAGCCTCCTCCGAGATAAAAACCGTCAGGCCGTTCAGCAGGCCCGGCATTTCATTCCAAAATGCCGGATGCATGTAACCGGAGCCGGCCTCCAGCGTGACCTGCGTGACCTCGAGCTGACGCAGGGCGGCGGGCATAATGCTGTGGCTGAGGAACTCCAGCCGGCAAAGGTGAGCAGCGCGGGTGCCGCGATAGGCTTGGGGCAAATCCGCAGGCCGCAGGGTGAGCCAGGAACGCTGCGTCTTTGAGTCAAGCCTGCGAGCTCCCTTGGGATATTGCAAAAGAATTTTTGGGAACGGCAGTCCCCATTTAGCGAAATGCTTTACAGGGTGATCGCCGCGGCCTTGGTACACGCTGCTGTAAGCAATGAAACGACGCAGGTCTATGGGGTCATCGAGAACGCGGACGCCGCGAATATCGCATTCCTTATCCGTCAACTCTTGCAGCCAATGGGGTGGGAAGTCGCTGCCCACCCGGGCGAGCAGGCCCGGGCTTTCGCCGCGCAGCCGGCAAGCCGCCGCGGCGTACAGCAGGTTCCCGCCCAACTGATCGATGCGAGCGGCGCCGTCGGACGTGATGACGGTATCGCGCTGCAGGCGGCCCAGCAGCAGACAAGTGGGCGCGGACACGCGCGCATTATATCGTTGGCCTGCAACTGCGCTGATTGTCTAGTCGCCTTCGCGCAAAGTGAGGCTGGAAAGCACCAGCACCGCCAAGCCGTAGATCGGGAGGCTTAGTAAGGCGAGGCTTTCGTCCAGTAAGCCGCCGCCATCTGCCAGCGCATGGATGACCTGGGTTGAGTAGTACAGGGGTGTCAGGTAGCTGAACGGCTGCGCCCACTCGGGCAGCGCTTCCACGCTAATGATCATCCCCGACACGAAGATGCTGGGCAGCAGGAACAGCGGGATGAACGGGAAGACCTGGCCTTCATTGCGGGCAAAGGTCGAGACGAGAATGCCCAATGCCATGCTGATCACCGCCAGCAGCCACATAATCAAGTAGATGGCGGCCAGAGTACCGTATGGGTAGTCCACCTTGAACAACCAGGTGATCGCCACCAGCACCAGCAGGCTTTGGGCGGTTGCCAGGGTGGTGTAAGCCAATAGATAGCCGAGGATTATTTCCAGTTTGCGGTAGCCGCTCACCATCATGCGCGTCAGTGTTTCAGTCACGCGTTCACGTACCAGCACGATGGCGGTAAGCACGAAAGTGAGGAAATGGACGAAGTAGGCGCCCATGGTAAAGGCGTAATCGGAGGCTTGCACGAAAGGATTGTTGAGGCTTTCGAAGAATATGTAAAGCACGTAGATGACAACTATGGGGACGACGAGCGACAGGGCGATCAGGCGCCGGTCGTGTTTCAACTGGCGCAACACGCGCTGGGCGACGGCCCATATGTGCGAAAAGAAGGTGCCCATTATCTGTTTCCTTCCTGGTTTGAGTTCGAGCGGATCATGTCCAATACGATGGCTTCAAGCGAATTGGTTTCCAGTTCGATGCGCGCGACCTGCTTGTCCAATCCATAGGCCTGCAAAGCTTTAGGTAAATCGATTGGGTAGTCGCTGAGCTTGTGCTCCTGGCGCTCTTTGCCGCGCCACACGTGCACAGTAGCCTGGCCGCGTTGCAGCAGTTGCTGGGGTGTGTCCGTGGTGAGGATGAGGCCTTCGCTGATGATGGCCAGGCGGTGGCAGTGCACGGCTTCGTCCATCTGGTGGGTGCTCACCAGAATGGTGACTCCTTCGGCCGCCAGCTGTTTGAAGCGCCGCCACAGTGCTGCGCGCAATTCGAGATCGACGCCGGCCGTCGGCTCGTCCAGCAGCAGCAAGCGTGGCTGGTGCACGAGCGCACAAGCCAGCGAAACGCGCTGCTTCATTCCCCCGGAAAGGGTACTGACCGGATCGTCCCCTCTGGCGCTTAGCTGCACAAAATCGAGAGTCTGTTCCACCTTTGCCTTGAGATCAGGCAGGCGGTGCGCTTCGCCGAAAAAGCGCAAGTTCTCCACCGCGGTGAGATCGTCGTACAGGGCAGGCGACTGCGGCATGTAGCCGAGCTGTTCGCGTAATTCGAAGCGGTCGCGCTGTGGGTCCAACCCCAGCACGCGCAGGCTGCCCGCGTCCGCCCTGGCGGCGCCGACGAGCAGCTTGATGAAGGTGCTCTTGCCGGCCCCGTTGGCGCCGATGAGGCCGAAGATCTGCCCTTGCCGGACGGCCACATCCACGCCTTTGAGCGCCTGGATGTGGCCATAGCGCTTCTCGGCGCCCTTGGCTTCGATCGCTAGACCTTTCGTCATTTGGTTTCCTCCGTGGGAAGCAGGATGCCGTGCAAATAAATGTCCACGGCATCTTCAAAGTGCCTGCTCGAGGACGGGAGCTTGATATTGGTTAAGAACATGCTTTCCAGGATCCATTGCGACATCACCAGTCCGATCAAGGTCAGCATGATGTTGGTGACGGGGATGGGGCGGAGTTGTAGTTCCGCGGACTTGAGCCGGGCCAGGAACTTGAAGATCCTGGGTGATATAGTCTTGAAGATCTCGCCAAAATGCTTGCCTTCGAACTCCACCAGTTCGATGAACATCAAATGCAGGAGTTCGGTGCGCTTGCGGATGGCTTTGTATACGCGTTGCGCCACCTCGCGGATCAGTAGTTCGGCGTCGTCTCCCTCAGCGGTTTCCAGAATAGGCAGGATTTGGTGATAGGGGTGGTGTTGCAACAGCACCTGGCGAAAGATCTCTTCCTTGCCCTCGAAATGGTTGTAGATGCCCGCCGGCGTCAGCCCGGCCGCCTGGGCCACCTGGCGCATGGAAGTGCCATGGTAGCCCTGGGAGATGAAGAGCTCAAAAGCCGCCTGCAGGATCTTGTCCTGGCTTTCTTCGCCTTTGCCCATCAACTCGCCTGACTATCCCGCGAAAGCCAGCGGCATCGGCCTGGCGAGAAGCGGGGTCTCATAATGGGTGCCGGTCTTGCGGCCAACGTGGCGGATCAACGCAAAGGGGCGGGCCGTCCCAGCGAAGCGGGAAGTGGCGTTTATTGAAGACCCGCACGCGGTCCAAAATTCTCTGCCTTAGCAAAGCCATCTCCCGTAGTTACTAACGAACGTTCGTTTATTATTATGCCACAAAAAAGCCTTTAGGCAAAGGCCGTTCCTCCAGCCTCCCGGGTCTACTTCTTGCCCGGTTTCCCCAAACCGGAGATCTGCCGCAACAGGCCGACGATCAGCATCCCCAGGCTCATGCCTTCCATAGTGGTGAGCAGCGGGCGCTCTTCTTCGTCTTCCTCCACGCGCTTGAGCAGAGTGACCCCGGCGATCATGCCGATCACGGCGCCCACCATGGCGCTGACCAGCAGGACCTGGTTTCGATTCCCTTTTGTCATCGCATCCCTCGCCGCCTGAATACTTTCCGAAGGGCTGTACCCCATGACTCTAGCAACACGAACGGTTTGGCAACCCAATCGGCCAGGGTTTGCGTGGCCGTGTTCAGACTTTGTGCGGCGCGCTGGGCGCGGAGGGCCGCCTTGGGCAGCCATTTCATCAGTCTGCTGACACTCGAAGTCAAAATTATCAGTACCGCAAGCGCACCGAGGCCGATCGCCAGCGTTGGCAGGGCCAGCAGGATGGCAGCCAGCTGAGCGGAGCGTTCAATGCTGCCCGGGCCTGCAGCCAGCACCAAATAGAACAAAAACGCGGCCAGCACAACGCTGGCAATCAGTGGCACTAAGATCTGCCATAAGACCTGCCGGCGATGGGTGCGGCGTGTATCCGCACTGAAAGCCGCTGGATTTTGGGCCATGCTTTATTCTAACTTACTCTGAATGATGGCTAGAAAAACTCCACCTGGCGCGGCGGCGGGCGGTGTAAGAAGAATGGGCTGAGCACCAACCCCACCACGAAGCCACCGACATGCGCCCACCAGGCAACTCCTTCGGCGGCTTGCGGTCCGATGGCAGCCAGGCCGGAGAACAATTGCGAGACGAACCAGAAGCCCAGGAAGATCAAGGCGGGCACTTCGATGAAGGTGATGAAAAGGAAGATAGGCACCAGGGTGACCACACGCGCCCTGGGGAACAAGAAAATGTAGGCGCCCAGCACACCGGCGATAGCGCCGCTGGCGCCCAACACCGGCACGCTGCTGCCCGGGAACACGAAGGTCTGCAGCAGGGCCGCGGCCACGCCGCCCAGCAGATAGAAGATCAAATACGAGACGGGGCCCATACGGTCTTCCACGTTATCGCCGAAGATGTATAGGATCCACATGTTGCTGAGAAAATGGAACCAGCCGGCATGCATGAACATGCTGCTGAAGATGGTGACCGCAAAGGTGGTCGGGGCGCTGTCCAACCGGCTAGGGACCAGCGCCCAGGTATCGATAAATCGACTCAGTTGCCCGCTGCTCAAGCTCAATTCAAAGACGAACACCAGGGTATTGGCGGCAATGAGCAGCCAGTTCATCACCGGGAAATGCCGCGAACGATTGGTATCTCGGATGGGGATCATGGCCTTGCTACGGGCTAACGTCGCAGGAGTATAGTCCATTCCGGGCTTGGCTTGGATTCCATTGACGCCACTCCGCGCCCGCGAGTATACTGGCCGCGCTGCGGGGTGTAGCGCAGCCTGGTAGCGCACCGCGTTTGGGACGCGGTGGTCGGCGGTTCAAATCCGCCCACCCCGACCTTCTATGGATACGAAACAGGCCAAACCCAAGCGAGTCAAAAAGCTTGACGGCGTCATCGAGGCCGCCCATTTCACCGCGGATGGCAAGCTGGCCTGGGTGCGGGCCTACGAGCGCCGCGGCCCCACCTGGTCCGATGTGGTGCTGTTGGACCGCGATGCCCTGGTGGAACGGCTGAAAAAGGGCAAGCGCTTCTATGTAGGCAGCCGCCGGGAGTTCTGGGCCAGCGAGTTCGCCGTGAGCCTGCCTGTGCGCCTGGTGCAGTTCTACCGCGGGTCGGCCCTTGTCACCGGCCAGGGAAACGCCCGGCAGGACCGCCTGGACGGGATTCCACTCGTCTAGGTTTGAAGTTGACGGGCAGCAGCCTCGGGTTTATACTCGGAACTAAGGAGTAACTCTCTTATGAGAGGATCAGCTGTCAAGCAGGCAAAGGGACTGAGTCAACTCTAAGGCACGCGCAACGCGCGTGCCTTTTTATTTCCGCAAAAAGGAGAGCCGGCTATGGACACAGGATTGATGCGCAAGTTCGAAAAGGCCAAAGGTTACGCTGAGGAACGTGACCGTATGCGGGTCGAATCCCTCGTGGTGCACTTCAGCGGCGTGAACAACCCGCACCGCGTGGAGTTCAAAGATGGGCATTGGCATTGCGATTGCGAATTCTTCGTCGGCCGAGACCGCTGCAGCCACACCATGGCTTTGGAGATTGTGCTCAAGGGTATGGTGCCCGTCGCGGCGGTGGCCTGAGCCGCCACCCAGAGGATCAAGTGAAAGGCCCCGTAGCGTCGGGGCCTTTGCTTTTTATCTTGGGCTCCACTTCATCTTCATAATCACGCCGCCCTTTTCCAGTTCATCCAACATCTGATCCAGCCGCTTTTGGCGCGTCTCGGGCCGCTTGGCCCGCGCTATCCAGCCCAGGTAGTTATTTTGCTGGTAAGGCCGGCGCTGGCGGTATTCGGCCATCAGGCCGCGGCGCTCCAGGGCCTCACGCATATCGGCGGGGGGGCGTTGAATTTTCGCCCCATCCTGTGTGCTCATTTGTCCTTCCCCTTCCCGAAAGGCGCCAGTAGATCCACGCGCTGGCCGCGGGCCGAAACTTCGATGATGCGGTCCAGGCGCTTCACCCGGGTTGCCTCTTGTTTGGCGCTCATCACCCAGAAGGTCATGGTTTTCTGGTAGCCGACTGGCTGGGCCTGAAAGAAGGCCCAGGCGTCCTTCTGCTTTCTGAAGTAGCTCTCCAGATCCTTTGAGAGTCCTTTGCTGCGGTTTTCGTAGGAATACAGCTTGATTTTCTTGCGGTCGCGTTTTGCGAAGGCGGCCAGCCCCGCCGGCGCCATTAGGCCCAGTTTGGTGAGCTGTTTGACTCGGCGGACATTGACTTTGCTCCAGATGCTGCCCGGCCGCCGCGGCGTGAAGCGCAGCACAAAGCTGTCCGCTCCTGTGCTTTTCAGCTTGCCGTCGATCCATCCATAACACAGGGCCTGCTCCACGGCCTCGCCGATCGCCATGCTGGCTTTGCCGGAGGCTTTCTTGTGGAAGAGAAGCAAGATCTCGTCTGCTGTATCGTGGTTGGCGGCCAGCCAGATGCGGAAAGCGGCGGCCTTGGCAAAGAACCTGGGCTTCATTTGCCTTGCATTGCGGCGCGGATCTTAATCACCGTGTTCCAATTGCGCGTGGTGATGTTCTCGCCGTATCGCTTGCTCAACATGTCCATGTAGTCTGGGGTCGACTGCTTGGGACTCAGCGCGCAGGCGAGATGCCCGGTGGTCGCCTCGCGCATGGCGTACCCGCCGCCTAAGGCCGTGCTGGGCGGTTTAGGTGTCTCCGACAAAAAGGTCAGGTACAGCCGCGTCTGCGGCGTCACCTTTACCCCCTTGAACGGCTCTGCATCGACCAGGGCTTGGATCTCTTTGGCGCTGCGCAAGATCACGTGCACATCGAAGCCGAAAGTTTTCTTGATGGCGCCCTCGATTTTTGCGCGCACTTTATCTGCGCCGGCCGCATCAGTCTCGAAGATCACGTTGCCGCTGGCCAGCAGCGTCTTTACGCCGGTGAACCCTTGCTCTTCAAACACCTTGCGCAGCGCATCCATCTTGATGGTGCGCCCGCCCAGATTGATGCCGCGCAGGAAGGCGATGTAACGGGTCATGGCTTCAATCTCCAATTAATTTGAAGGCGTTACGGATATCTTCCGCCACCATCCTTTGCTTGGCCTTTTCGATAAGAAAGTTCTTACCGGTTTGTAAGTAGGATGGAAAGGCGCGTATACCGTTAAAGTAGAACTTATTGCTGCGGATCTTGTAGGTCGAACCGGCAGGAATGACCCTTGGGCTCCCCCTGCCCTTGGCGATGATGTTGAGGGCTTTTATGGCCGCGTTGCTCATCAGCAGGAGAGCCTTTAGGTTGGGGAATTGTTTGAGTTCCTCCTCCAAGGCGGCCGCATGTTTTTCGATCTCTTTCGGAGAAAAAGTGAGATCTTC
Organism: Anaerolineales bacterium; assembly: GCA_040882365.1. GTDB lineage: Bacteria > Chloroflexota > Anaerolineae > Anaerolineales > UBA11579 > JAMCZK01. The sequence continues at coordinate 21,826 of JBBEBI010000011.1, read as the reverse complement.
TCTCGGTGCGTTCACGGCAACCATAAGGTAAACACCTTGGTCCAAAATATCGTGGATGCTTTTTACTTGGATGCCTGCCTGCCGGAAGGCCAGCAGCGTATTCGCCGAATCCGTGGAAGAATAGAAATAGTCATTCATCTTCTCAGTAGGCCCTCGGCGATCATCACGATGCGTACTTTTTCGGGGCGAAACCGGGCTGGGTATGGAAGTTTGCTCACCATCATCCTCCCCTGGCAGGCGCTTGCTTGGCGGAGAGGGAGGGATTCGAACCCTCGGTGGCCCAAAGGACCACAACGGTTTTCGAGACCGCCCCATTCGTCCACTCTGGCACCTCTCCGCCGCAGATTATAACGGAGCGGTAAGTCTCAAAGAAATTTAGGGAGGCTCGCCAAGATAAAAGGCCCCATCGGCGGCGGCCACGGCGCAAATGAAATCATTGGCCGCATTGCCGATGGCGATGGGCTGCCAGCTGCCATCCCGGAATTGGAAGATCACCGGAGGGTCCAATCCGAGACCCGCAAGACTGAAGCACACGGTGTAACCGTGGTTTCCTGGCAGGCCGCCTTCGTCAACAATGCGCACGTAAAGGGTGGCCGCCGCGCCCTTGGGCAGCTTCCTGGCTATGTTTTTCGGAAGACCCTTGGCTATTGTGCACTTCAACTCACAACCCCGGTGGGGAAGGTAACCGTGCCATTCTTGCCATGGCAGAGCGAAAGCTTGACCGGTTGGATCAGCGGCCCGCGCACCTCATTGCCGCAGCCGCCAAAGCCAGGCCTGCTGCTATTCTGGGTCTGGGCAACCAGGGTGCAGGAACCTACAACGGTTTCGTCCTGGTTAAAAGTCTCTGCGAAACTATGATCCGCCCCGCAATTAGAGATGGCAGACGCCGAGTTGGCCGGGTAGGAGCAGGTGCCAAATAAATCATCCGGCCCCGACCAGCTGCCCCCATTGCTCGTGCAAAAATCAGCCGTGCTTCCCGCGGAGGCATCTTCCTCCGCGAGAAGGGTCATCGTAATTACGAAGAACGATGCGGCAAACAGGATAAGGACGATCCCGCCGATGGAGCGTTTCATTATTTGCTCCCAGTGCATTTGGCGAAGCGTCGAGAGCCAATAGCTAACAATTCTGTAAGGGCAAATAACTATACCACCGCATTTCCCCCGCCTTCTAGGGTCTCGCTTTGAATAAGCTACTGTGGGACTAACTGATGACGCGGAACCGCATATGGGTCCTGCCGCCTGGAAGCTCCAATACTTTTGTTCTTTCCAGCCTTATTTGATCCGGCCTGAGACCCTCAAAGGCCCGCTGCCCACTACCCAGAAGTATGGGCATAACGTCGATGTGCAACTCATCGATAAACCCCGCCTCGATGCATTGCCGAGCGGTACTCCCGCCGCCGATTACCGCAACGCCCCTATTGCCTGCCGCATCCTGCGCCTTTTCTAATGGCGCTTTCTATTCCATCCGTTACGAAGGTAAAGGTCAGCTGATCGGTTTCCTTTGGCTTCTTAGCAGGTGGATGGTGTGTCAGGACGAAGATGGGAACTTGAAATTCGTAATTGTCCGCAATGTCATCAGGATTTTCCGCCATGCCAAACGACTTCCGCCCCATAACCACTGCCCCGGTATTTTGGATCGCCTCTTTTAGGGCTCGGTGAAACGCAGCGTGTCCAGGTCAGGATACAAAAGCTCCGTGCTTCCTGTGCGATCATTTATGTACCCGTCCAGGGACATGGTCCATCCCAAAACGATCTTTCCCATAGAAGCCTCCGAGCCATAACGAGGTATCACGCATCGGAATTTACTTACAACTCCGCGCTGCTGCCCCAGGCCGGGTAGTGCACGCTGTCTAAGCTATCCCTGGCCAGCAATCCCGTGAGCGCCTGCGCCGGCCCGCCTTCCCCATGCACCAGGAAGATATTCTTCACGCGATCCTTGACCGCCCTGGCGTAGTCGCTCAGGCCGTCCTGCCCGGCGTGGGCCGAGAAACCATCGATGTGCGCCACGCGGATCTTGCGCTCGTACACCTCGCCGAAGATCCTGATGCGCGTTTCGCCTTCCACCAGGCGGCGGCCCAGTGTATGCGGCGCCATCCACGAAACGATGAGCACTACGCTGTTGGGGTCGTTCACATTGTGCTCCAGGTGGTGCAGCACGCGGCCCACTTCCAGCATGCCCGAAGCAGAGATGATGATCATGGGCTCTTTGCGTTGGTTGAGCGCTTTGGATTCCTCCACATCGCGAATATAGGTAAGCATCTCAAAGCCCAGTGCCTCCCGTTGCTCTTCGGATTCGACAAAGACCCGCGTCTCCTCATCAAAGCATTCCGGATGGGCGCGGAAGATGTCGCTCACGTTGACCGCCAGCGGGCTATCCACGAACACCGGCACCCGCGGGATCTCCCCGGCGGCCATCATGCGATTGAGGTTGTACACCAGCTCCTGCGTGCGCCCCACGGCGAAGGCCGGCACGATCACCTTGCCGCCGCGCCCCAGCGTATCGCTCACCACGCCGCGCAATTGCTCGTAAGCCTTTGCCGGAGCTGGGTGGCGGCGGTCGCCATAGGTGCATTCCATCAATAGGATGTCCGCATCTGAGGGCAGCACCGGATCGCGGATGAGGGCCAGCTCCGAGCGGCCAACGTCACCCGAGAACCACAGGCGCTGCTTACGCCCGTACTCTTCAATATCAAGCACGATGGCCGTAGAACCCAGGATGTGGCCGGCCTCCACGAAAGTGGCGCGCACGCCGGGAACAACCTCGAAGGCCTCGTCGTAGTCCTGCTCGACGAATTGCGTATTGGTTTGCGCGGCATCCCGGGCCGTGTACAGCGGCTGCACCAAGGGCCCTCCGTGTTTGGCGCGGCGGCGATTGATGTGCTCGGCGTCGGCTTCCTGGATGTGCGCCGAATCCTCCAGCATGATGCGCGTGAGATGCGCCGAGGCGCGCTGGGCATGGATGGGGCCGCGGTAACCGGACTTCACCAGGTTGGGCAAATTGCCGCTGTGGTCCATGTGGGCGTGGGAGAGCAACACTGCGTCCAATTCCCCAATGGGGAACTGGAACTCGCGGTTGCGCTGGATAGACTCCTGGCGGCGCCCCTGATAGAGCCCGCAGTCCAGCATCACTTTGTGGCCGTTCACCTCCACTAAATGCTGGGAGCCGGTAACAGTTTGTGCGGCGCCGAGAAAACGAAGTTGCATCAAAGGTCCTTAGTTGGGGTGCAAGGCGGTAATGATGTGCTTGCCATAGGTCTTCAGTCGCCAGGGCACGGCTGCCATTAGCGTTTCAAGATCGCTCAGGGCTGGCGGGTTGGTGCGCGCCACGGCTTCCATAATATCGCGTGGCAGCACCACATCAGATTCCACTTCCATCTCCTTGGCGGCGGCCTTGCGCCAGGCGCGCAGTTTGTCCAGCAGTTCGACATACGCTTCATCATAAGGGCCGCGCCGCGGCCTCTTGAGCGGCGGCGACTGTTGGCCGCGCTTTACAGCGTCGAGCATCCCTTTGCCGTGCCTGTGGATCTGGCCCGGCGTCATGCCCGCGATGCCTTTGAGATCCGCCGGCGTCTGTGGTTGGGCGGCAGCCACGGCGCTCAACGTGCTATCGCCCATGATCTTGAACAAAGGCACATCCGCCTCGGCGGCCTTGGCTTCACGGTAAACGGCCAGTTCCTGCAGAATGGCCGCCTGGCGTGGGTTCAGGTCGCGGGCGCCCTTGATGCGCCACACATCCTGCTCGATGGGTTCGGCCCCAGCCAGGATCAGTTGCGGTAGGCGCTCGAAGTCCTCTTTGGCCAGCTCCCAGCGGCCGCGTTCTTCCAGTTCGGCCTTCAGGCGCTGGCGCAGCTCGATGAGGTGATGCGTGTCCATGCGGGCGTATTCCAGCATCTCGCTGCGCAGAGGCCGTTCGCCCCAGTCGGCGCGCTGGAAACGTTTCTCCAACTTGATGCCGAATTCTTCTTCCAACAAGTTGCCCAGGCCCACTTTCTTGCGCCCCAGGATGCGCGCCGCCATCATGGTGTCGAAGATGTTGGCGAACGGGAACCCGTAATCGCGGTTGAGCACGATGAGGTCGTATTCGGCGGCGTGGAAGATCTTTTCGATTGCCGGGTTGGAGAAGAGGCCGGCCAATGGCGATAGGTCCTCGATAACCAGCGGGTCCACCACGGCATCTTCAGCGTGGGAGGAGATTTGCACAAGGCATAGCCGCTCGCGGTAGGCGTGCAGGCTGTTGGATTCCGTGTCCACCCCCAGCAATGTTTCTTGCGCAAGGCGGGAGGCCAGTTGTTCGAGTTGCGCGCTTGTGGTGGCAATGAAAAATTGAGTGCCGTGATGCATAAGGCGCAATTATAGGCGCGTAAGCCTTTCCAGCCAGCTTCGCCGCACCTCCCCCTTGAAAAAGGAAGGGTAAGGGAAGGGGTCGAAAAAAGCTATACTCCGCCTTATGCCGTCTCCCCTCACACTCGAAGGCTCCGTCTCGGTGCTCGCCGCGCTCGAAGCCGGCCGCCGGCCGATCGAAGCCGTCTGCGTGCAAAAGGACAAGGACGTGCGCGGGCTGGATCGCATTCAGGCGGCCGCCCGCGCCAAGAGTGTTCCCATAAAAGAAGTCGCCGAAGCCGAGATCAGCGCCCTGGTGCAAGGCGCCAGCCATGGCGGCGTGCTGGCGCTTGCTGGCCCGCGCCTCTTCCAATCCCTGGACGAATTGATCGCCGGTCAGCGTGAGCCCTTCATCGCCATGCTGGACGGCGTCGAAGATCCGTTCAACTACGGCCAGGCCATCCGCGCCCTGTATGCCGCCGGCGCCCACGGGCTGGTGGTGCCCGAGCGCAATTGGGATAGCGCGTTGAATGTAGTCACCCGCGCCTCGGCGGGAGCCTCCGAGTACATGCCCACCGCCCGCGTGGCCGATGCCAAAGAGGCCATCGCCTTCTTCAAAGCGCATGGCCTGCGCGTCGCCGCCACCGCCAAAGAGAAGAACAGCCAGTCGATCTACGCTGTGGACCTGCACGGCCCGCTGTTCATGCTGATCGGTGGGGAGCGCCGCGGCCTGAATGCCGCCGCGCTCGCGCTGTGCGACGTGCTGTTGACTATTCCATACGGCCGCGATTTCGGCGCCGATCTCGACGTGACCTCATCGGCCGCAATATTGGCGTTTGAAGTCATGCGGCAGCGAGTATGGCCGCAACGAAAGTATTCGAAGCAGCGCGATCAATAAGGTGTAAGATACAAAACTTGAAAAAATGATCGCATTCCTCATTCGAAAGATATTTTCCAGCCTGCTCACGCTCTTCGTCCTGACCACGATTGTCTTCTTCGTGGTCCAGGTATTGATGCCGGGCGATTTCGTCAGCCAGTTTCTCGGCATGCCGGTGCAGGAGAAGGAGCGCTTACGCCAGGAGCTGGGGCTCGACTTGCCTATCTGGGACCAGTACCTGCGTTGGATGGGCGGCCTTTTAACCGGGCAGTCGCATAGTTTTTTTGGGACCTTTTCTGTAATGGATACCGTGGCCTCCGCGCTGCCGCCCACGCTGCTTGTTTTCGTCGTGGGTGGGGGCATCGCCATCTTGCTGGGTTATTGGCTGGGGAAAAATACGGGATGGCGCAGCCCGCGTTGGCTCTCAGAGGGGACTGCTTTGTTCGTCATCGGGCTCTACGCTTTCTTCCCGCCCGCTTTGGCCTTCCTGCTGCAATATTTCCTTGGCCGTCAGCTGGAATGGCTGCCGGCCAACTCTGAGGCCCACTGGGCGCGTTTCCAAAGAGACTTTCCCACTCTCAATCAGGTCGACATCATGTCGGAAATGGTGATTGTTTTGGCGGCGGTTGTGCTGGCCGTGTGGGGTTTGACTGCTGTGCTTTATCGTTGGCGGCGCATGCGACTGCCTGCTTCCATCACTTTATCCCTGGTTCTCATTTCCTGGTTGGCCTCCTTATATGCGCGCGGCATCGGTGCGCCGGCATTGCGCGTGCTGTACATCGCTTCAATACCCATCCTGGCATTCATGCTCCTTACCGTAGGCGAGTTGACCATCATCACGCGTACCAGTCTGGCCGAGACCGTTCACGAGGAATACATCACCACCGCCCGCGCCAAGGGCATTCCGGAAGCCGCCGTGCGCGACCGGCACGCGGCGCGCAATGCCTTATTGCCTGTGATCAGCCGCGCCATCGTCAGCCTGCCCTATCTCATTGCCGGGCTGGCCGTCGTGGAGTATTCGTTGCAATGGAGGGGGTTGGGGAGCGCAGTATTTGGCTCCACCTTGCGGCAAGATGTGCCTCTCGCCCTTGGTTATCTTCTGTTTATTGGCGTGCTGGCCATGGGTGCGCGCTTGCTGCTGGAGGTCCTCTATTTCTACCTGGACCCTCGCCTTCGTTCGGGGCAGCAGTCTCAAAGGATGCGCCTGTGATTGAGATTGGCAGGCCCACCTCCGCACAAGTAGTCGAGGGTGTGGAATGAGCGCCTGGCCAGGGTTCTTCGTCATCGGCCTCACCGGTAACCTGGCCGCGGGCAAGAACGCGGTGCGCCGTGTGCTGGAAGGCAAAGGCGCTCTCGGCATCGATGCCGACGCGCTCTATCACCGTGCCATCCTGGCTGGCGCGCCGGGCTACCGTCCCGTGCTGGATGCTTTCGGCAAGTTCATTCTTAACGCCAGCGGGGAGATCGATCGCAAGAAACTGGGCCAAGTGGTCCTGGCCGACCCCGAGGCGCTGAAGCGGCTGAAATCCATCCTGCACCCCCTTGTCCGCCGGGCCATCGATCGCATGGTGCGCAAGGGCAAGCGCCGCGTGGTCGTGATCGAAGCCGCCAAGCTGCACGCGTCCCCTTTGCGGCAGGCCTGCGACGTCGTCTGGGTCGTGACCGCCGGCGGGGCGGAGCAGACCTTCGCGGCAGACACCGTGATCGACAACAGCGGATCGCTTGAGGAAACCAGGCAACAGGTGAGGCGAGCCTGGACACAGCTCCCGCACGCGGTCGGCCAACCAGTCCCCCGCAAGCCGCGCGTGCAGCCCAAGCCTTCGCCTGCGGGCTTGCACGTGACCCGCGGGAGCCGCTTTGCAGGGCGGGCCCAGGCTGCGTGGCGGCATTGGAGAGGCGGCCTTCAGACCTTCGCCCGCCATCCCATGGGGAAGCTGGGCGTAGCCATACTTGTTCTCTTTGCTCTGCTGGCGATCGCACACCCTTTGTTGCTAGGCACGGTGTGGAAGCGAGGGATCTACCATCCGATCACCGGCTTTGATATGGCCGTAGCGCCTTGGCCGTCTGGGCCCACGCTGGCTCACCCATTCGGAAACGATGCGCAAGGCCGCGATATTCTCAGCATGCTGATGGCCGCCATCCCCCCGACCTTTGCGGTGGCCATCGCTGCGGCTCTGGCCACTCTCGTGTTGGCCACCGCCATCGGAGCGCTTTCGGCTTATTTTCGCGGCCCTGTGGATGCCATTTTCTACAACATTTCCAGCGCGCTGTATTTGATTCCCGCCTTGGTGGTCATCGCCATCCTGGCTTCCCGCTTCTATTCCCAAATAGGCGCCTGGGAGTTTGGTCTTATTTATGGTGTACTGGTTGGCGGGGGCAGTGCCGCCATTGTCATGCGCTCCCATGCCATGTCGCTGATGAACCGCGCCTATGTGGATGCCTCCCGCGTGGCCGGGGCGGGGGCCTGGCGCATTATTTCCCGGCACCTGCTCCCCCACCTGCTGCCGCTGGCCGTGGTGCAGATGATGTTGGCCGTCGTGGGCGCCGTGGTCGCCGATGGCTTCATGGCCTTTTACGGCTTCGGCGATACGCGCTTCAATTGGGGGCAGATGGTCTATAACGGCATCCAGTTTCTGACCATCAACCCCAAGATCCCCTGGCTGCAGATCCTGGCGCCCACCGCGGCTTTATCTTTATTTGCCGCGGCTTTTTACATGATCTCCCGCGCCCTTCAGGATCTTAGTGATCCACGCCTGGCCGATTCGCGCGAGCTAACCCGTTGACGTCTGACCACTATACTCAACACCCCGACAGTGGACGAGTGATGCGCACTAGCCCAGGTAAAACGCGCCGTCGCCGCTGGCGGTAACGCAGATCGGGCTGGTGCTTCCTGCTTGGACCGCCGTCCATACTCCGCCAATGTAACGGTAGATGGTGAGTGAAGCGCCATCCGGATTGTCGAAGCACACTGTGTAGCTGCCGCTTCCCGGCGTGCCGCCTTCGTCAACCACGCGCACGTAGATGGTGGCGATAGCGTCACCAGGCAGGCTGTTCTTGGCTGGGCCTGGCAGTGCGGAGCTGATAGTGCACTTTTGCGGGCAGGAACCGGCCGGGAAGGTAGCACTGCCGTTGTGGCCGCCGCCTAAGCTAAGCGTGGTGGTGTCATCGTTGCCTTCGTTGGCAATGCTTGGCTCGCTGGTCGTTTCCTCATCGGTCGTTGATTCTTCAATAAGGTGGCATCCGTTGGCAATATCGTCGGCCTCACCTTCGTAGGTAAAAAAGCGGTAATCATGTATTTCTGCGTCACATTCGTCATCAAAGTCCTCATCGCCTGGGTAGTAGTAGCAAGTCCCGGTAAAGCTATTGGCCCCGTCCCAGGTGCCATCGTGGCCTTCACAGTTCTCCTGAGGTGAACCTCCTGCTTGGGCAGGACTTACCAACAGACCGGCCGCCAGCAGCAGGGCCAGGAGGGCGGATCCCGTAATGCGCGCAGTGTGAGACATCATGAACCTCCTGTAATTGTTCGTTTAGGCGAACGCCAAAACAAGGTGACCTTGGCACAAGTCCGGCGGCCACCTCCGACCTAAAAAGTCTATGCGGTTTTTGCCTAATTAGCGGGTAGTTTTTGGGTAGTCGCCTCTAGCCCTTCTTTTGCTTGTACCATAGGGCTAAGGCCTGGCGGTCTGATAGGTTGATCGCCTCGTAGATAAGCTTGAGGTGGTATTTAACCGAGTTTTCAGAGATCATCAATTGTTTGGCGATCTCCTGATTGTTTTGACCCTGCATCACCAACGCGATGATCTCGATCTGCCTTTCCGAAAGCGGCAGATTTAGCAAATGTTGGTCGAAGGTATCGATGCGCGCCCCGGAAGCCATCAGCAGCCCGATAGCCAGTACGCTGATAACTGCCTGACCGGCGAAAATGGGACGTGTCCATGCATCCAGTTGTTGCCGCACAAGCACTTCACCGGCATCCGGAGGGACATAGGAACGCACCGTCTCTGCGCTGCGCAGCAAGTACACGTTATTGGCTTGAAACTGCGCCGTGTACAAAAAGCCCATAAGAGTGAATGCGGTTTGCAGCAGGACCAGGGAGGCGGCAATAACACGGTTGACGCGGAAGTTCTGCGTATCCCGATAAAGCAAGTAGCTCAAGCCGATCAGGGTGATCGCGATCGTCACGATATACACTCTGCCGAAATCTATTGGTACCGGTATTTGCCCGCTAACCTGGCTCAAAATGGAGGTTGCGCCTCCCAGGATCACGAGAGCAAGGCCTGCGCTAAGTAACAACAAATGGGAAACTACCGCCCAATTCCTTGACTGGCGCCAGTTGCGGCGGACCTGGCGGACGACTACTGTCAGCGCCCAAATGAAACCGAGCAGAGTGACCGCATCGATAACCAGGATGTTCGAAGCCGGCTTGCCTTCGGAAAGAAGCATGAAAAGATAGATCGCCCAACCAGCGCAAACGGCCAAACCGATCAGGCTGATCCTTAGAGCCTTGCGGGCCTCTGACCCCTTGGGATCCACATCACCCAAATTGTAGGCGTATTGGATCAGGCTGACCATGGCGGCCGCCCAGATCACCCCCCAAAATTGGATGGCGTAAGCGCTCCAGATATCTAAACGCGTGGCCGTCAATAGCCAGAATAGCACCAGGCCGACGATGCAAGCGTAGAACGCTGCCAGAAAGCGCCCCGCCGGCGAGAGCGGGCGCAACTGGATCAACCGGCAGCCGATCAGGATGGCTACAAACAGAAGCGTAAGTGCCCCTAAGTCGACAGGGCGAAGAAAAAAGCCGTAGTTTGACAAGAAGACTACCCTTATGGCGAAAGTGCTCCAATTTTAGACTAGATTGCTCTACTGTCGGATATCTATCTCTGGAGGTCAAATGGCTTGATTTCTTCATTGAGGATGCCGCGCCCAGACACATCTGTGCATTAATTCCAGTATGCTTGCGGCCCAACCTCCCTGTGCTTTTGCCTATTCGAAGGCACCTCGGTTTCTGTCAAGTTGTAATGGTGCTGTGTCTCGCTCGTTACATTACAACTCGACATTGTGCAGTCCTTCAAGTTGATAGGGTGCTGTGTGGCGCGCCTATCAACTATCAACTTTGGGGAAATATGACCTTAGACTTCGGACGCTTATGTGAATCCGATATTCCGTTAACGCCATTCTTGCGCTCCTTGCCTATCATCTACAACAGGCTATTGGGTTTTACCGTTAGCCTAATTACTAATTTCGAGGAGAAAACAAAATGGCAAAAATCATAGGCATTGATCTGGGAACCACCAACAGTGTGGCCACCGTGATGGAAGGCGGGGATCCTACCGTGATCCCGACCGCCGAAGGCTCGCGCCTGCTTCCCTCTGTGGTAGGCTTCAACAAGAACGGCGAGCGCATGGTGGGCCAAACCGCCAAGCGCCAGGCCGTGATCAACCCCGAGAATACGGTCTCGTCTATCAAACGCTTCATCGGCCGCCGCTTCGACGAAGTGGAAGCCGAGCGTCTCATGGTGCCGTACGAAGTGACTGCCGGCGCAGGCAATGACGTCCGCGTCAAGATCCCGGCGGCTAAGAAGGAATTCAGCCCGCAGGAGATCTCCGCCATGGTGCTGGGCAAGCTGAAGGTGGATGCCGAGGCCTACCTGGGCGAAAAAGTGACCCAGGCGGTGATCACCGTTCCGGCTTACTTCAACGACAGCCAACGCCAGGCCACCAAAGACGCCGGGCTCATCGCTGGCCTGGAAGTCCTGCGCATCATCAACGAGCCCACCTCGGCCGCTTTGGCCTATGGGTTGGATAAGAAAGAGAACGAGACCATCCTGGTCTTCGACCTGGGTGGCGGCACCTTCGACGTGTCCGTTCTTGAAGTGGGCGGCGGCGTCATCGAAGTGAAGGCCACCAACGGCGACACCCACCTGGGTGGCGACGACTGGGACGAGACCATCGTCAATTACGTGGCCGACGAGTTCAAGAAAGAGCAAGGTATCGACTTGCGCACCGACCGCCAGGCGCTTCAGCGCCTGCGCGAGGCGGCTGAGAAGGCAAAGATCGAACTGTCCTCGGTAGCCGAGACGGAGCTCAATCTGCCTTACGTCACCGCGGATACCTCTGGCCCCAAGCATTTGGTGACCAAGGTGAGCCGCGCTAAGTTGGAACAACTCACCGAGAAACTGGTAGCGCGTTTGCGCGGACCTTTCGAGGCCGCGCTGAAGGACGCCAATCTCAAATCCGGCGATCTCAACGAGGTCGTGCTGGTGGGTGGCGCCACGCGCATGCCCATGGTGCAGGAACTCGTTCGCTCGCTGACCGGCAAGGAACCGCATAAGGGCGTGAACCCCGACGAGGTTGTCGCAGTGGGCGCCGCCATCCAGGCCGGCGTACTGGGCGGCGAAGTGAAGGACGTGCTCTTGCTAGACGTAACTCCGCTCTCCCTGGGCGTAGAAACCCTGGGCGGCGTGATGACCAAGATGATCGAGCGCAACACCACCATCCCGGTCAAGAAGACCGAGGTGTACTCGACCGCCGAGGACAACCAGACCGCCGTGGACGTGCACATCCTGCAGGGCGAGCGCGCCCAAGCCCGCGACAATATGAGCCTGGGTCACTTCCGCCTGGAGGGCATCCCGGCCGCGCCGCGCGGCACACCCCAGGTCGAAGTCACTTTCGACATCGACGCCAATGGCATCCTCAACGTGAGCGCCAAGGATCGAGCCAGCGGCAAGGAGCAGAAGGTCACCGTGACCGCCTCGACCAACCTCAATGAGGGTGACATCAAGCGTATGGTGAAGGAAGCACGCGAGCACGAAGGCGAAGATCGCCAACGCCGCGAGCTGGTAGAAGCGCGCAATGCCGGCGACGCCTTGGCATACCAAACGGAGAAGACCCTGAAGGACCTCGGCGATAAGGTGCCCGCTGCCGAGCGCGGCAACATCGAAGGCAAAGTAAAAAAACTGCGCACGGCGCTTGAGGGCGAAGATAAAGATAAGATCAAACGCCTCAGCGACGAACTGCAGAACGCCTTCCATGCCCTGAGCCAGCAGCTGTACGCGGCGCAAGCCGCACAGCAGCCCGGCGGCCCGGCCGCACGTGCCAATGGCAACGGCCACAAGCCAACCGACGAAGGCGAAGTGGTCGAGGGGGAGTTCCGCGAAGCATAAGAAATAAAAAAGACCTCCAGCAACGCTGGAGGTCTTTTGTTTTAACTATTCGCCATTCCGAGGGGGTAATTATGTATTCAGCTGATAGGGGGACAGGTCAGAGAGGAATTCCGCGGCCTTTGCCTTATCGGCGCCTACGGCCTCTCGAACGGCCTGCCCCGCGCCCCTCTGAATGGCTTCTTGCTTTCTCCGGGATCGGCGTCTCGCCTTTATGGGTCGACAGATAGTAGCTATCGTCGAGCACCATTGCCAGCAGCGCCTGACCTTCTTCAGTCTCGGCGAGCTGCCTCGTCAGCGGCATAAAGCGCTGCATGCGCTCGGTCTGCAAATTGTCCCGGCCGCGCAGCTGCGCTTCCAAATGCACGATCAGGCGCTCCGAAACGATGGCGGCGACATCTTCATCGGTAGGGGCAGCGCGCTCCTCGAACGTGATCTTATAGATGGAGGCGATCTTTTTTAGCTCGCGCTCCTCCAGGCCGGCGATGAGGCTGATGGCTACGCCGCCTGCCCCGGCGCGCCCCGTGCGGCCGGCGCGGTGGATGTAGAGTTCAGCGTCGTCCGGCGGCTCGTAGAGGATCACGTGGGATAGGTCAACGATATCAATGCCGCGGGCCGCAACATCCGTGGCAACCAGGAAACGCAGCGAACCATCTTTCAGACGGGCCAGTACCTGTTCGCGCGCGCTTTGGGAAAGCTCCGAGCTCAGGTCGGCGGCGTTGAAGCCAAAGCGCTGCAGCACAGTGGTGACATAGCTGACTCGCGCTTTAGTATTGCAGAAGATCAGCGCCTGCGCGGGGTTGTCCACTTCCAATAGACGTACCAGCGCCCGATCCTTGTCCATGCGAGGGACACGCATGGCGATATGCTCCACATCGGTTACGTGGATATGGTCCCGGCTCAGGCTCAGGAACTCCGCCTGGTTCAGGAAGCGTTGGGCCAGGCGCTGAACATTAGGCGGAAAGGTGGCCGAGAACATGCTGCCGTGCACGCCCTTCTCGGGAAGGTAGCGCTGGACTTCCAGCATATCCGGATAAAAACCCATCGAAAGCATGCGGTCGGCCTCATCGAAGACCAGCATCTTAAGGCGATCCAGTTTTAAATTGCGCTTAAGCAAATGATCCAATACCCGCCCGGGAGTGCCCACCACCAATTGAGCGCCGCGCTTAAAGGCATCGATTTGCGGTTTGTAGCTAACCCCACCGTACGCCGAGACCACTTCCAAGCCCATTCCCTCAAAGAGGGTCAAGGCGTCTTTGGTAACCTGGCTGGCCAGTTCGCGAGTTGGCACCAGCACCAGCGCCTGCGGAAATTTTTGGGCTGCATCCAGCAACTCCAGCATGGGCAAAAGGAAGGCGCCCGTCTTGCCGCTGCCGGTACGCGCTTGCGCCATGAGATCGCGCTTGGCTAACAAATACGGGATGGCTACGGCTTGCACCGGGCTCAGCTCACTCCAACCGGCGCGGGCAGTTGCAGCGCGGATCGTGGTTGACAGTTCGGAAACAGACACTGGGGCCAATGTGTTACCAGTGGTGTTCGCGTTTGGGGTTGAATAGGAAACCGGCAAGACGTCTCGTTTCAATTTTCAAGGAATAAGGCTGCCTTGATTATAGTGGAGAGACCCTGTGTTGAGCTTAGTATTGCGACGATATAATCGTAAGAGTGCCTGACGAGAATCCGTTTTTCCGCCGCTTTTCCACATATCGTAGACCGACCAATCGCTGGCGCCATTGGCTGGGCGCCGCGGTTGGTTTAATCGCGCTCGCCTTCCTGGTCTACAACATCCCCTTCGTTCACGACCGACTGGCCTGGCGCCTGGACGAGTTGCGCAGCAGCATCGTGCGTTTTTTCAATCCACCTGAACTGGCAGTTTTTGTCCCCGAAGAAAACCAAGCCGCCATTGCGTCGGCTACAGCCGCTGCGCTCACACCTGAAGCGACACGAACCCCTCTGGCCGCCTCAGCTACTCCGCCACCCGCTGAGCCCCCCATCCCCCCAGCCGAGTCGTTGACCGGCTTTAAATACATTGATCAGCATGGCGGCTGGAACTTATGCGGACCAGCTACGCTGGCCATGGCGTTGACCTACTGGGGCTGGAATGGTACTCGCAACGACGTTGAGGATTACGTCAAACCCGGCCTTGATGTCTCCAACATGAACCGCCTAGATCGCGGTTATCCCGATAAGAATGTAATGCCCTATGAGCTGGAGGATTTTGTGGATAGTCAGGTCCCCGGCTTGCAAGCGGTGATGCGTGTGGGCGGGGATCTTGAGCGTATCAAGCGCTTCATCGCTGCTGGCTTCCCAGTTATTGTGGAAAAAGGCTCAGAGTGTGATACCGGGGGAAGGATTACTTGGTGTGGTCATTATTTATTTGTGACTGGATATGACGATGGCAAGGAAGAATTCACGGTCCAAGATGTGTATTTACGTACCGGTGAAGATGGTACAGGTGCCAATCTGACCTCTTCCTTTGATGAATTTAATGACCAGTGGCGCGCTTTCAATTATTTGTTTATTGTCATTTATCCCGAAGAGCGTGTGGATGAAGTGATTGCCTTGCTTGGCCCTTGGGCGGATGAGCAATGGGCGAATGAATATGCGCTTGAGGTAGCCAAAGAGGAATCAACCACCCTGACGGGCTTGGATCAGTATTTCGCTTGGTTCAATGTCGGGAGCAGTCACGTGCGCTTGTTCCAATACGTCGATGCTGCTTTCGCTTACGATTATGCTTTTGACCTCTATGCAAATCTACCTAACGATACTATTAAGCTACCCTTCCGCATGTTATGGTATCAGACAGGCCCTTATTGGGCTTATTATTACAGTGGCCGCTACCGCGACGTGATTAATTTGGCCAATATCACACTATCCACACTCGACGATCCCACGCTCGAGGAGAGTCTCTATTGGCGCGGCCTTGCTTATTTGGCTCTCGGAGAGACAGATAACGCCATAGCTGATTTACAGGAGGCCGTACGCATAAACCCCAATTTTTGGGCGGGCTGGCAGCAATTGGAAGCCCTTGGGCTTAGCGGATGAGCGCTCTCAAGCTGCTGCATTTCGCCGATGCCCATATCGACATCGCCAACTACGGGCGCCACGACCCACAGACCGGACTGCCGGTGCGCGTGTTGGACTTCTTGCGCTCGCTGGACGAGATCGTAGACACGGCCATTTCCGAGAAAGTGGACCTGGTGTTATTTGCCGGCGACGCCTATAAGGACCGCAATCCGGCGCCCACTTTCCAGCGAGAATGGGGACGGCGCATCATGCGCCTCTCCAAGGCGCGCATTCCAACATTGTTGTTGGTGGGCAATCACGACCTTTCTCCCAGCCTGGGCCGCGCCCACGCCATGGAGGAATACAACACGCTGGAGATCCCTTATGTGCGCGTGCTGGCTAAGCCGGAATTGCTGGGGCCCAAGGACCTGTGGGATCTGCCTTTGCAAGTGATCGCGCTGCCCTGGGTGGCACGCTCGCAGATGTTGGCCTCCGGCAACGTGACCGCCACCGAGGAAGCTGAGATCTACGCGGAACTTGAAAAACGGTTGACTGAACTATTGAACGGGTTCCTTGAAGAAGCCGATTCCAAGTTGCCGATTATTTTGATGGCCCACGCTTCGGTGCAGGGCGCCATATACGGCGGCGAACGCGGCGTGATGCTGGGCAGCGACTTGGTACTTTCTCCGGGGCTGGTAAAGAATAAACGACTCGATTATGTCGCTCTGGGGCATATCCACAAGGCCCAGGATGTGAACGAGGGACTCAGGCCGCCGGTAATCTACCCCGGTTCGATTGAACGCGTGGATTTCGGCGAGGCGGAGGATGAAAAGCGCTTCGTCATGGTAAACCTGCAGAAGGGAGAGACTACGTTCGAATGGCGCAAGTTAGAGCACATTCGTTCCTTTATCGACCGTCGCGTGGTTCTGAATTCAGCGGATGGCGTGATGAAAAAGATCCTGGCAGCGTTTCCCGCTAAGACGAAACTAAAAGATGCCATTGTGCGCATGACTATCGATTACCCGCGCGAGCTCGAACCCTATATCGATGAAGCCACGCTGCGCGAGGCCGCTGCGGATACCTTCGAGTTTCACCTGGTGAAACGGCCGCAGGTGGAGGCCCGCTTGCGCATCCCGGAGGATAAGCGTGTGGGTGAACTCTCGCCATATGATCTGCTAGGGATCTATTGGGACAGCGCTCATGTAGAAAGCAAAGAGCAAAAGATCTTGAATAAGCTGGCCAAGGATCTCATCGAAGATAACCCGGTAAAGGATTGATTCATGCTCTCATCGAGGCGTGCTTCGCTGTTACTCCTCACTCTTTCCACCTTCGCCTTAGTTCTGGCCGCGTGCGATACGGCTCCGGCTCAATCTCCGCCACCCGAATCGGAGCAGGACCCGGGAGTGCAGTTGACGGTCACCGTGGCCAAGGCCACCAGGGACCCGGATGCTCCGACGGCAACCCCGGAGCCGGTCTCCACGTTCAGTCCTGAGATTGCGTTGGACCTCTCGCGGCTGGGCTGGATCACGTTCACGGCCAGCGAGGGCGGGCGCCGCGACGTGTGGCTGATTCGCCCGGATGGCACGGGAGAATACAACCTCACTGGCGAACTGCAAAATACCTTCGCCGAGGCTCCGGTCTGGTCGCCGGATGGCTCGCTGATTGCCTACGATGGCGTGCCCAGCTCGGACGTATCCCGCGACGTGTACTTGGTGACGGTGAACGCCGATCCCGAGGCCTGGCAACTGACCACGCAGCCCGGCTTCGATTGCTACCCCAGCTTTTCCCCCGATGGGCAGCAGATCGTGCTGATGGCCGAATTCGAAGGCAACCGCGACCTGTTCATTTACGATCTCGAAGGCAATCAGGTCAGCCAACTGACGGATGAACCCGCCTACGACTACGAGCCGAATTGGTCGCCGCTTGGCGACCAGATCGCGTTCGTTTCCCGCCGCGACGGGAATTCCGAGATCTATGTGATGGACAGCGACGGCGGCAATGTGGTGCGTCTCACCGAGGACGCGAAGTTGGATTGGCGCCCGGTGTTCTCCCCGGACGGTGAATGGATCGCGTTCGAGTCCTGGCGCACGGGCAACGGCGACATCTATCTGATGCGCTCGGACGGCAGCGACCTGAAGCGCCTGACCACCAGCGCCGCCGAGGATGGCAACCCCACCTGGTCGCCGGATGGGCGCTACATCGTGTTCCACTCGCAGCGCACCGGCAACTACCAGCTCTTCATCATGGAAGTGGCCAACCCCGAAAACCAATGGCATCTGCCCACCGGCAGCGTGCGTTCACTGCTGCCGGTCTGGTCGCCGGTAATAGAGGTGCCGGGGGCAGGGGCACCTTAGTTCGATAGTTAGGTAGTTGGGTAGTTTCATAGTCGTGAAGTCCAGAGGTCTGGAAGTCTGGAGGTCAGGAGACACCCCATCTCCGGATCGTGTAGGAAAGAATAAACATGTAACTGTCATATGCGACACACACGGTGGGGTCGATACACTTTGACAAGTCCTCATATCAGGCTCTTTCCCGAGCTGGTGAGAGCATAAACAGCAGGGCGACCTGCTCCGCCAGGCTTTATACAGTGGATATAGCCTTCCCTGGAAAGTTGATGAACCAAGGTACGAATGCGAGTGGGGACAGAGGAGGTCACCCCAAACATCAATTCGCGGGTGTTGGCCGAACCTTTGGCCAATAGAAAACGGAGAAGAGCCAGGCCTGCCGGGCCCAGGCCAGTTTGAAAGGTAGAAAGTTTCAGAGATTGAAGGTTGGGAATGCGATCAACGGCAGTGAGTGAAAAGGCGTGATCGGAAGCGTGTATCTTGGCGAACACTGAGAACTGGCCGCCGCCGACAGAGGCCAGGGTCCTTAGGTGCAAGTAGCCGCTGCGATAGCGGGGAAGTAATTTGTTATATGGGGTGGCCTTGGGCATATCGGTAGGATAGAAATCGAGACTCAGGACGTGATCGACCCCAAGTGCGGATAGGGCTTTTCCGAGCGCGGAGCGTTGGGAGCGGGTACGGGTCTGGAGCAAGATAAGGACAGCGGTATTGGTGGAGTGGGCGAGAGCTCGTAAAGACGAGACGAGGGGCTGAAGAATGTGCAGTGAGGCCCCAGATCCGAGGTCCAAACCATATGGTTGGTCGATAACGACGAGACCGGCGTTAAGGGAAAGGGCATTTTGGGCGATTGCCAGAATGTCGCCAGGGTGGGTGAGGTTGTAGCCAGGGAAAGAAGAGCAATGGAATGGGATGTTGGGGGGAGTGCGGTGAGCGAGCTTGATGGCGGATAGCCGGCGGCTGGTTTCAGAAAGCCCGTGGGATTCGTCGATGTGAAGGACAGGGAGGGGCTGCCCCTCACCCCCAACCCCTCTCCCGCTTGCGGGCGAGGGGGGTAGGCTGGTGCTCGGCCAGCGGAGGCCGGCGGCCAGGCAGACGCCGAGGTCTAGGGCAAGCCAGGACTTCTTGGAGAAGAGGGGACCGAGGAGGAAGGTAAGAGACCGAGCGGTGAACATGCAATTCCCCCGATGAAAGTACGAATGCTGAATTGCGAATGCTGAATGGGAATTAATACATGGAACTATGGAAAAGGGAAGGAGGTGTCAAGGGGTTGGACAAAGTGCCTTGGGACTAAATATTTATCCTGATTGTAGTTGTTGGATATCACCTAAAAGAAATTCCCGTCTTCTATTTTACTGGGTTCGCGCTAACTTCATTCTTGTTTTTCGATAACGTTTTGTAATCCCTCATTTTTTATGGATTACGCGTGACACCGAGAGCAAGTGGACAATCAGTAAATTCAGTAATAACGGACTAGTTTCCCTTAGCACAAAACTTCCAATTCCATTGCTTCTTTGCTTTTCCTTTCAATGATAAGAGGGCAAATCATATGGCACCCAATGATTTGAGTAAAATGCATCAAGGCGGACTCATATCTTTTTGTTTGCGAGAATAGCTCCATAGTTAATGGCAGCCGGTTTGTTGTCAGAATCCAGGGCTAGAGCTTCTAGATAATCTCTTTCAGCTGAATCAATATCTGATTTTCCAGAAAATGCTTCTGCCCTGAGACTCAATATTCTAGATTTATTCTTTGGATCACTGGTTTGGCCGATTTTTTGAGTAGCAATTTCGAGTACCTTGTCAAACTCTCTTAATTGAAGAAGGTCTATCATTTCGCTGATCTCGTAATAAATTTCCGGATCATATATCCTGAATTTTATTTCATTGCCATCTAGCACCAGGGATGATGGAAATTCGACCAAATTCGTCGGTAAAATTACTGGCGGGCACCAGCCTTTCACAATACTCTTCCAGTGTAGGTCAAAGTCCGGTTCATCTCCAGCTGTAGATCGCTCTAAAAACGAAACTAATCTATGCCAAGTAAATTCAAGGGCACGGGCGTACTTGCTGTCCATAAAACCATATTCAGAAGGCTCTGGTGCTTGAAGGTAATTTACTCGTTTTGTTTTTATTAGGCGTTTTATTTCTTCTGCTTCCCCACCGAAGATAAATCTTGTTGCCATTTGTGAAAGAACTTGATTTAAGACGAGATGATTATCCTTTGTTTCTTTCGTGTATTCAATCGCTGGTAGATAAGTGCCATCTTTTTCGTAGGCCACAACCCCATTGTCTCTGGGAATAATCTGCAGGATATGCCTCGGGGAAAGGGGAATTGCAATCCCAAAATCTCTCGTTAATGGATTGTAGAAAACCGCATAACCTAAGTCAGTTGTAATCAGCGCTTTTTCTCCTTCAACCTCAGAGACTACCCATTTAAATACGGCTACTTGCCCTAACAATCTTTGTAATTCCAATGTTCTTGCATAATTTATATTATTCGGTCCAATTACTTCCTTTTGCCCCGAAAAACCCGTTCCCTTTAATCTGTCAGTGAAACGATTGTTGAAGTCTGGACCTCTCACTAGCATGCACGCTACAAACGGCACCATCACCCGTGCCCAAGTAATGGTGTCAATGCCTCCTTTAATTAGTGCAGTAATTGCACGCGGTAATTCTGTTTCATATTTGGTCCAAACATCATCGACACTGTCTTGATCTAATTCTGCATCTGTGACCGTGTATAAATTATTTATCGCCCCAACATTTTTTGCTGGAGCCACAAAAACTCTATCTTCATGAAGGTCACCGACGAAAAGTTCGCGGTTTCTTCTGTGCGGTGTCCTTATATCAACTGAAAATCCCCCTAAAAAAGAAGCTGGCAAATAATGATGTCGAGTCATCGCCTTCCCCTTGAAAAGAGAGTATTAGAAAATAAGTTCTAACACAAGTATAATTCGTTTTCATCTATGCCCCATAGTACCTTGAGTCAGCTCTTGTCCCACTGGCGTGCCGAAGCTTCCGTCGGCGGCAACGTGACCTACTGGCACCAGGAGCCGCCGCGGCCGGCTGAATTCAGCCCCCTGCCTAACGAGCTGCATCCGGCCCTTGGGACGGCGTTCGCCAAGTTGGGTTACGGGGAACTTTACAGCCACCAGGCGGAAGCCTGGCAGCATCTGCGGGCGGGGGAGAACATCACCGTGGTCACCGGTACGGCCAGCGGTAAGACCCTTTGTTACAACTTAACCGTCCTCGATACCTTGTTGCGCGATCCCGGAGCGCGCGCGCTGTATTTATTCCCCACTAAGGCGCTGGCTTACGACCAGAAGAATGAGCTGGACGTGTGGCTGGAGGCATTGGCCTTAAACCACCCGGCTAAAGCCTCGACTCCAAAATCCGAGGACTCCCTTCCTCCTTTCCAGGGGGAAGGGACGGGGTTAGGGGTTAGCTCCATCCCCGTTGCCACCTACGACGGGGACACGCCGACCCATCAGCGCTCCGCCATCCGCAAGCGCGCCCGGCTGCTGATCAGTAATCCCGATATGCTGCACGCCGGCATCCTGCCCAACCACACGCAGTGGGCCGAGTTCTTCGGCGGTTTGCGTTATGTGGTGCTGGACGAGATGCACAGCTACCGCGGCGTCTTCGGCTCGCACGTGGCCAACGTTTTGCGTCGCTTGTCGCGTATCCTCAAGTTCTACGGCGCGCAGCCCGTCTTCATCCTGGCCTCGGCCACCATCGCCAACCCGCGCCAACTGGCGGAGAAGCTGATCGAGCGGCCCGTGACGCTGATCGACCACGACGGCGCGCCGCGCGGGCCGCGCTCCTTCCTCATCTACAACCCGCCAATCGTGAACGCGGAACTGGGCCTGCGCGCCAGCCTGTTGCAGGAGAGCGTCCGCCTGGCCTCCGACCTGCTGGCCCACGACGTGCAGACCATCGTGTTCGGCCGTACGCGCCGCATGGTGGAGCTGATGTTGAAGAGTTTGCGCGCCACCAATAGCGAGGAGCAGGTGCGCGGCTACCGCAGCGGTTACCTGGTGGCCGAGCGCCGTTCCATCGAAGCGGGACTGCGCAGCGGCGAAGTGCGCGGCGTGGTGGCCACCACCGCCCTCGAACTGGGCGT
>JBBEBI010000010.1:0-7273 GCA_040882365.1 Anaerolineales bacterium | reverse complement strand
GCAATGAGAGTGTTGGCCTCACCGGGGTGGTAGCGGCTTTCGTGGCCTGGGCGATGCGGGTCGACTACAACGATGTGCAAGTCGGGCTGGTAGAAAGGGAGATCATTGTTTCCGCCATCCCAGAGGATGATATCCGCCTCAGCTTCCACCTGGCGCAGGATCTTTTCATAGTCTACGCCGGCGTACACGATCACGCCGTTGTCAATGTGCGGCTCGTATTCCTCACGCTCCTCGATGGTGCAATCGTGCTTGTCTAGATCGGCATAATCGGCAAAACGCTGCACAATCTGTTTGGAAAGGTCGCCATAAGGCATCGGGTGGCGAATGGCGGCTACTTTGAAACCCAGGTCCCGGAGGATATTCGACACGCGGCGGGTGGTCTGGCTTTTGCCAGAACCGGTGCGGACGGCGCAGACCGAAACAACCGGCTTCTTGGATTTGAGTAAGGTGTTTTTTAGGCCAAGGAGGCAGAAATCGGCTCCGGCAGCGAGT
The DNA here is from genome assembly GCA_040882365.1 of Anaerolineales bacterium. Taxonomy (GTDB): domain Bacteria; phylum Chloroflexota; class Anaerolineae; order Anaerolineales; family UBA11579; genus JAMCZK01. The sequence goes on along the minus strand of JBBEBI010000010.1, from coordinate 6,781 downwards.
ACTTGCGACGCTTTGTGCATCACGTACTCGTGAGTTACGTCACTATAGGAGAAGAATACCTGGTCGATACGTTCGTCGCGGATCAGACGAGAAAGCTCATCCTCGGGGAGGATCGGGATGCCTTTGGGGTAGCTCTCGCCAGCCAGCTCGGGCGGGTATGTTCGGCCTTCAATGTTGGGGATCTGGGTTGCCGTGAAGGCGATCACCTGATAGGCCGGGTTGCTGCGCAGGTAGGTGTTGAAATTATGGAAGTCCCGCCCGGCAGCCCCCATGATCAAAACGCGCTTCTTTGCCATATCTTTCCCTTTCGCTGGGATTTCTTTGATGGGATTGACCAATCAAAATGATATGAGGCTCGCGAGCGACATTATAGTGACAATTGTCCTCTTGGATACACGGTTTCGAGGAGGAGGTTTTTAGTCAAAGTAACAAGACGATCGGACCCAAATCGGGCGTGAGTTATCACTTGACTAAACAAGATAACGTGCTGGAGGGATGAGGCTTGTTTTTGAATTCGGTGACTCGCCCTAGCGGCTGAGTCCATTTGGCGCATATGCCTCCAGCGTCAGGCATTTGGCTCCGCCGCCGGATTTGGCGAATTCGCTTAGGTCCAGGGGAATGACCTTGAAGCCTGCTTTTTTCAGCTCATTGTGGAATTTAGGCGCTTTGTGTGTACTGACGATGACATCATCGCTCAAGGCCATTGAGTTGCAGGCTAATTCCAGCGCTTCGTCTTGGTCGATGGCGATCAAGTTCACGCCGAGGTTTTCAATGCGCTGCCGGCTGTCCTCGTCCATGCCGCTGGGCACATAAGCCAGCAGGTCCTTGCGGAGGGGGCACACGATGGTATCCACATGGAAATGGGGGGGCAACACTCGAAAGGAGATAACCTCCACGCCCAGTGTTTTTGAAAGGAAAGCCAGCGCCTCTCGATGGCTACGCACACCATAACCAGCCAAAATACGTCCATCCCAGGCAATGGCTTCGCCATTGCCTTCGAAGACCAGACCTTCGGGAATCTGGTGGACCGTGTAGCCGCGCTGCTCAAAGCGCTCGATCATGGGAAGCACTTCGCCGGAGCGTTCAAAGTAGCGGAAACAAGAGGCAATGGCATGCTTGCCGTAGAGGAAAATTGAATCTCCCGTAAATACTTGATCTGGCCAACCATTGACTGATTCGAAAACCTCGACCTGGGCACCCAACCTTCTATAGTTTTCCAGCAGGGCGTTCCACTGAGCATCGGCCCTCTCGGGTTTAACCCCGTTGTTCTTGTTCATCCAGGGATTAATTGCGTAATCGATGCGAAAATGGGTGGGCTTGGTCAGAAAGAAATGCCGGGTGTCGGCTGGGGGCATAAAAAAATCTCCTATGGTGTGGCGAACCAATGGAAATTGGGCTTACATTATATCGGGCGCCTGAATACCTAACAACGCCAGGCAATTCGCCAAGGCCTGGCGGGAGGCTGCCACCAGGCCCAGGCGGAAGGCGCGGGTGGCCGGTTCCGCTTGCAAAACAGGGCACTGGTTATAGAAATCATTGAAGGCGCGGGCCGTCTCGTAGGCTAGATTGGTGATATGCAGGGTCCTATATTCGGCGGCCGCCCTCTGCACAGCATCGGGAAGCTGGGAAATGAGGTTGATCAGCTCGATCTCACTCTTGTCAAGCTGGTGGGTTGGTAATTGCGCGGGCGGGGTTTCGTCTTCCACACGGCGCAGAATGCTGTTGGCGCGCACGTGGGCGTATTGAATGTAAGGGGCGGCTTGCCCATTGAAATCCAGCGCGGTCTCCCAATCGAAGGTGGCGATCTTGGTGGTCTCGCGGGCCAACATGGGGTATTTGATGGCCGCCAGGCCCACCTGCCCGGCTACCTTTCCGCGGGTGGCCGCATCCAACTCGGGGTTCTTTTCCCCGACGATGGCCGCGCTGCGGGAGGTGGCCTCGCGAATCAATTCCTCCAGGAGCACGACGACGCCCTCGCGGGACGAGATGACCACGTTGCCGGGGAGGTTGACCACTTCGTAAGGCAGGTGGAGGAGCTTTTTCATCAGGTCGGCGTAACCGGCCAGCTCCAAGGTTTTGAAGACCTGCAAGAAATGGAGCGACTGGCGAACATCCACTACGTAGATGGATTTGTGCAAATCGTATTCTTGGAACTTTGCCAGCGCCAGAGCCAAATCCCAGGCGCCATATAAAGAAGTGCCATCGGAACGCAGAAGGACCAGGACGCGATATTTTTCTTCATTAAGGTCAAGCAGTTCGTCCAATTTGACGACGACCGGGCCGTTCTGCGCGCGCTCGTCCAGAGCAATGCCTTTTTCCACGAGCTGCTCGACGAAGACCTTGGCCGGCTTTTCCATTTCGCTTTCGTAGTAGAAGCGGTCGAAGCGGATGCCCATGACGCCGTAGATCTCGTTGAAACCATCCAGCGACCACTGGCGGGTCGTTTGGTAAAGGGTGCGGATTTCGTCGTCCTCTGCATCGTAGCGGGCAAAGAGATCGCGAATCTCGGCTTCGCCGGCCGGGTCAGCCTCCAGCTCGCGGCTAGCTTCGGCGTAGAGATCACCCATCCAGCGGGTAACGTCTTGTTTCGGAGGCTGCTCTCCCTTGTGGCGCTTTATGTAATTCCACAACCACTTGAAGACATCCTTGCCGAAATCGCCGATGTAGTTGGCGCGCACGATCTCGTAGCCGGCCGCTTCCAGGATGTTGGCCAGCGCGGCGCCCAGGATCATATTGCGCAGGTGACCCACGTGAAAGGCCTTTAGCGTATTGGGCTGGGAAAACTCGACCATCACGCGCTCGCCTTTGGATGCCCCCCGGCCATAGTTGGAGCCCTCGACCAGCACGCTTTCAAGCACGCGGGCGGTGTATGCGGGCACGGGGAAATAGAGATTCAGGTAGCCCTTGACCGCCTCGACGCGGGCAAAGCCACCCGGCATGCCCAGTTGGGCGGCCAGACCCTCAGAAAGCTCGGCGGCGCGCTGGGGAACGTTGATTTTGTTTCCGGTTTGGCGGGCCTCGTCGGCGGCGAGCTGGAACAGTGAAGTGGAGATGCCCCACTCGCCCGAGAAGGGGAGCTGGCTCCACTGCACCTTGGTGGGCGCGGGCAGGCCGCGCGCCTGGCAAAAGGCGCGTAACTCGCTTTCGATGGAGAGCTTTTCCTGTTCGAACATGGCCAAGGAAATTATATAGGTTTGTTAAATAAGGAACGGGAGCCGAGGAACATCACCTTTGCTCCCGTTCCATTGTAAATCCGGGCGGGAAGTCTATGCTTTGCTTTTCTCGAGAGCGGCCAGTTTGCTCATCAGGGCGCCCTTGCGGCGGGCGGCGTTGTTCTTGTGGATGATGCCCTTTCCGGCCGCGGTGTCCAGGGCGCTGGCCGCCAGGCGGGCGGCTTCACGCGCCTTCTGAACGTCACCGGCCTGGATCGCCAGGTTGGCCTTCTTCACCGAGCCCCGCGCTCCGCTGCGGAACTCTTTATTGTGTTCGCGGCGCTTCCCGGATTGCCGGTTGCGCTTGATCGCGGATTTGATATTTGCCAAAGATTCCTCCAAAAAAGTAAATCGAAGGGCAATTCTACATGAAGGCGCAGTAACTGTCTAGCCCGGATTAGAAACGAGGTCAGGAGGAAGCGCTGGCCCCAGGGATGCTCCGCTGGTCTTGCGCTCCATCGGGTAACGGCTTATCACCCGCTCAGGAAGTTTGTGTGACATAGGGCTGCCGCAGGGGCGGCTGATACAATGCGGCTGTGAAAGTTGGATACGTGGCCGTGGTTGGGAAACCGAATGTGGGCAAGTCCACGCTGATGAACGCGCTGCTGGGGCAACGGGTGGCGGCCGTTTCTCCCAAACCGCAGACCACGCGGCGCAACCAATTAGGGATCTTTAGCGACGATAAGGCGCAGATCATTTTCGTGGATACCCCCGGCCTGCATCAGGAACATAACAAGCTGGGCGCGCTGATGAATAAACAGGCGCTGGCCGCCCTGCAGGATGGCGATGTGATCCTCTTTTTGGTGGATGCGAACGAAGCACCCAACGATGAGGACCGCATGCTGGCGGACAGGGTGGCCGGGCGCGGCCGCCGCAAACCGGTGGTTTTGGCCTTGAACAAGATCGACCTGCTGAGTTCGGCGCAAATCCCGGCTCGCAGAGCGGAATACGAGGCGCTGGTGCCGGCTGCGCAAGTAGCCGAGATCTCGGCCACGAAGGGCCGCGGGTTGGCCCAACTGATGCAGACCCTGGGCGAATTGCTGACCGAGGGAGAGCCGTTCTATCCTGCCGAGCAGGTGACTGACCTGTACGAGCGCCATATTGCCGGGGACCTGATCCGCGCGGCCGCCTTGCAACACCTGCGCGAGGAGGTGCCGCACGGCATCGAGGTGCGCATAGATCAATTCACGGAGCGGGGGGAAAAGGGCGCATTGATCGAGGCCACCATCTTCGTAGAACGCGAATCGCACAAGGGCATCGTGATCGGAGCGGGCGGGGGGATGATCAAGCAGATCGGGAAGACGGCGCGGAAGGAAATTGAGGGCATGAGCCAGCGTAAGGTGTTTCTGGAGCTGCGCGTCAAGGTGAGCAAAGATTGGCGCGAGGACCCGAAAACGCTGGAGCAATTTGGATACGGGAGAAAAGAATGACGCTGTTGCTGGGTGCAGCCATTGTTGCATGGGGGTTCGGTGCGTGGGCCGAGGCGCGCAAAGCCCGGCTGGGCGCCCGCCTTGGGCGGCTGGCGTTTTATGCCGCCTTGCTCCTTTGGGTCTGGCTGCAGGCTGGGGAGAAAGCCTTTCGCGGGAGCGAGACCAGCCTGCTGGGGTGGTTTATTTTCGGATTGGCGGTCCTCGCCTTAAGCGAGGTCCTGGAGGAATGGGGCGGGGTGTTGAGGCGCTGGTGCGCGGCCGGGGTGCCGATGGCGGCCATCCTATTTGCGCTGGGCTTCGACGTCTTGCGGCCCGACGCGTATTCCTACGTGCCGGCCGCGTTGCTAGGTTTGCTGGTGCTGGCTGTGGCGGTGCGCGCTTACCTGCGGTTGGCAAGCGGGCTCAAGAGGAAGGCGCCCAGGCAGGCGCAGTTGGGCCTGGCGCTTTATGTGGCCGCAGTAGGCGTGATGGTATACGCGGCCGTGTTCAAGGTAATCGACCGCGGCTGGGCGCTGCCGTGGGCTTACATGGCGGCCGGCGGGGCGCTGCTGTTCGGCACCGGGCAGCTATGGATGGGGTGGGGGAAACTGTTGAGGTCGAAGACGGTGCCGGGGTGGTTGCGGCAGGCGGCCATGGACCTTGGGGTGCTGCTGATGGTGGCGGCGGCGTTCTTTGTGTATGAAGCGTTCCTTTAGGGTGGGCGGATGGACATGAGGCTGCCGATTTAGAATTCCTATGTTGTCGGCTTCCAGCCCTTTATTATCGTGGGATCTCCGACCCCACACCCCGCTGGTGGACAAAGTTGTCCCCCAGACCCACCCCGCAATAAAAAATAACAGTAGCAGAGCCTGTTTTTTTTTCTTATCCGCGCCGAGTCGATGGTAATTCCGCATCCAGAATTCGACTCGGTTCGTTCTTCGAAAAATCTCCACTTACGCGATTAAACCGATGCCCGTGGTTTGTTCCATCACGGCAATTAGCGCGGAATTATCCAGGTCGCCCAGACCCATCTTTAGCATTTCATCATAGAGTTCGGTGGTCACAGCGGTGGCGGGCAGCCGCATGCCGAGCTCGCGGGCGGTGTCCACGATAATGTGCAGGTCCTTGGCCTGCATGCTGGCTTTGAAGCCGGGCCGGCGGTTGCCGGCGAAGAGACGATCGGGCTTGTTGTCCAGCGTCCAGCATTGGGCGGCGCCGCCGCGGATGGCGGTGACGACCTGGCGCGGATCGACATCCGCTTTGCGGGCGAAGATAAGCAGCTCGGCCATGGCGGCCATTTGGGCTGCCACCATGATCTGATTGCAGCATTTAGCGACCTGGCCGGCACCAGGACCGCCGATGTGCGTGATGTTTTTGCCATAGGCTTCCATCGCTGGGCGGGCGCGTTCCAACGCGGCGGCATCGCCGCCGACCATGATGGTCAGCGAGCCGTTCTGTGCGCCGAGCTGGCCGCCGCTAACAGGCGCATCCAGGAAATGCAGGCCGCGGGCAGCAAGAGCTTTCGCAAGCTTGCGCGCCGCGGCGGGCAGGATGGTGGAGTGGTCGACCACGATAAGGCCGGGGTGAGCGCCTTCGAGGAGGCCATTGGGGCCGAGGATGACCTGCTCGACGTCGGGCGTATCGGGCAGGCAGGTGAAGACGACGTCGGATTGGGAGGCGACTTCTTTCGGTAAGTGCGCTTCTTTGGCGCCGGCGGCGACGAGTTCGGCGACGGCCCCACGGCTGCGGTTGTGCACGGTGAGGGGGACGCCGGCTTTGAGCAGATGCCCGGCCATGGGTTTGCCCATGAGGCCTAGGCCGATGAACCCGAGACGGATGAAATTCTGCATAGCTCTCCTTTTAAGGGTGGAGACTGAGCGCAATTAACACTCAGTCTCCATGGTTTGCACCCAGGCCAACCTGTAAGCCGCATTCTGTCCAGCGCGGCGTTCAGGTTTACGCCCGAAGGCTTCGTCCCTGACCACCGCACCTGGGCGATCATCTATCTGGGCTGCCGATCTCTCGGCAGCTCATGCAGCCAACCCGGGACTCGAACGCAGCGAGCCGCTGCTCGTCCCTGCTCGGCCTTGCTCCTGGCGGGGGTTGCCTCGGCCGCGGGCATTGCTGCCCGCGCCGGTGGTCTCTTACACCACCATTTCA
>JBBEBI010000009.1:0-1278 GCA_040882365.1 Anaerolineales bacterium | reverse complement strand
GGTGTCATCATGGCTGAAATTATCACCATGCCCAAATTGGGTTTCGACATGGCCGAAGGGACCTTGGTGCGCTGGGTTAAGAAAGAAGGCGACAAGGTCAAGAAGGGCGAACTGTTAGCCGAGATCGAGACCGATAAAGCCACAGTGGAAATCGAATCGCAATATAGCGGCGTGGTGCTTAAGCACCTGGTCGCCGAAGGCACTGGCGTGCCGGTTGGCAAACCGATCGCCGCAGTGGGCGCGGCTGGCGAAACGGTTGACGCCAGCGCGCTGGGCGGCAGCGCTGCGAGTAAAGAAGAAAAGAAAGAATCGGTTAATCAAAAACAATCGACTAATCAGGAACAACCGATTAGCCGATTAACCGATCAGCAGATTAGCTCTCGGGCCAAGCAGGCAAGGGAACCGTCCCCCGAGAAGCCTGCCGAGTCCAATGGCAACCTACCCGGCGGCGTGCGTGCTTCGCCCTTGGCGCGCAAGATCGCCGAGGAACGTGGCGTCAATTTGCAGGCGGTGCGCGGCAGCGGGCCGCAGGGCCGCATCACCAAGAAGGATGTCGAAGGTGCCAAGGCTGGCGGCCTGGCTGCTGCCCTACCCGGATTCCCGGGTTTGCAGAAGGCTGAGCTCGGCCCGCCGCCCGCCGACAAGCGTGTGCCGCTCAGCCGGCTGCGTGCCGCCATTGGCCGGCGCATGACCCAATCGCGCCAAGAAGTGCCGCATTTCTACGTGACCCACGAATACGACATGGACCGCGTGATGGACGCCCGCCAGCAGGCCAATGCGCTACTGGAAAGCAGCGGCGAGAAGCTCTCGGTGAACGATTTTGTGATCAAGGCGGCTGCGCTGGCCTTGCGCCAGTTCCCCAACCTGAACGCCAAGTTGGATGGCGACGCCGTGCTGCAATTTGGCGCGGTCAACATCGGCGTGGCTGTAGCGGTGGAGAACGGCCTGCTGACCGTCGTGTGCAAGGACGCCGACCGCAAACCGCTGCGCCAGATCTCGGCCGAAATGAAAGCCATGGCCGAGCGCGTGCGCTCCGGCAAGGTGCAGTCCGAGGATATCGAAGGGTCCACCTTCACCATCAGCAACCTGGGCATGTACGACGTGTTCGAATTCACCGCCATCATCAATCCGCCCGAGGCCGCCATCCTGGCGCTGGGCTCTGCCCAGCGGCAGGCGGTGGTGAAAGACGGGCAGGTGGCCCCCGGCTGGCGCATGCGCGCTACCATTTCGGTGGACCATCGCGTCAGCGACGGCGCCGAGGCGGCGCAGTACCTGCAG
>JBBEBI010000008.1:15771-43299 GCA_040882365.1 Anaerolineales bacterium | reverse complement strand
TGCCCCCCTCACCTGGGCGCTTGTCATTTAAGGGTGGGAAATTAATTGGTCGACTGGTCGACTGGTCGACTAGTCAATTGCGCAGAAGCAGTGATTAGTGAATAGTGATTGGCAACCAATAGTTGGGAGGGAAAGCTGTGGTTACTTGAACTTGCCGGTGCCCAAAAGTTTCCAGGCAGTGGGGAGAAGTAGCGCGGCCAACACGGCTTTGATGGCGTCGCCGAGCAGGAAGGGGTACATGCCGGCGTTCACAGTTGCCTGCCAATCACCGCCCAGGAAGGGCTGCAGCCAGATGAGGCCGCAGGCATAGATCACCAGATTGCCTGCCACCATGGCAGCCAGCGTGGCGAATAAATTGCGATCGAAGCCGCGCTCGGCAAGCAGGCCTACCAACCAGGCGGCAGCGATGAAGCCAAGCAGGTAACCGCCCGTGGGGCCTTGCAGAGCAGCAAGCCCAACCTTGCCTTCGGCGAAGACAGGCAAGCCGGCGACGCCCTCGGCGAGATAAGCAACCATGGCCAGCGCGCCGCGCCGCGGGCCCAGCCCCATGCCCACCAGCAGCACGCCGAGCGTCTGCGCGGTGATGGGAACGAGTTCGAGATGGATGCTGAGCTGGGCGGCAGCAGCCACAACCAGGCTGCCTAGAATAATCAGAGATAAGTCTGCAAGGGCGCTTTGTTTAGCGCTCGTGCGGGACAACATTTTTTCAGCCAACACCTGCTGCATGAACCAACTCCTTAGGGCGAAGGGTTAGGCAATCATAACATCGGCGCATGCCGGCTATGTTTTCAGAAAGGCCAACGTGCGCTCCCAAGCGATCCTGGAAGCCTCGGCGTTGTATGCGGAGGGGCGATTATCTTCAAAAAACCAGTGGCCAGTGCCCTGGTAGATGTGCACCTGCAGATTGTCTGCCTTCATCTTGCGCGCTTCCTCGACCGCTTCATACGGATCTGTCTCGGCGAAATGCGCCAGGTACATTGCTTTGCTCTTACTCACGTCCGCGCCGGCCATGCCGTAGAACAGCACAACGTGGTCAAAAGCATCGGGGAGCGCCTCGTCCAGCATAAGGGCATAAGCTGCGCCCATGGAAAATCCCACGGCATGCAGCTTTTTGCTGGTCGCCACGGAGTGGTTCTGCAAGTAGGCCAACCCTCCTTTGGCTTTCGCCATCATGGCAGGGAAGTCACCTTCCGCTGCGCTCACGAGCTTGTCCGCCTCCGCGATATCGGCCGTTTGTTTGCCATCATACATATCTGGTGCGAAGACCACAAAGCCCTCAGCCGCGAACTTGTCGGCCAGACCGGTGAAAAAATCGGTTAGGCCCCACCAAGCGTGCAGCAATAGCAGGCCCGGGCCTTTTCCCGAGGAGGGCAGCGCCAAATATCCTTGCCGCGTTTGCCCCTGTGCCTCAAAACCTTGCATAGACATAAAAAGACCTCCAAGCGAATGACTCGGAGGTCTTTATAGAGGCTATATGGCGAAAGCCCACTCGCCTTTGCGCATCACGGGTTCTTCCTTGCCGGACTTGGTGATGCCGTCGATATTCATCTCGCCGGAGCCGATCATGAAGTCGGTGTGCGTGAGGCTGTCGTTGCCGCCCGCCGCGGCGAATTGCTCGGCGGTCATCTGCTCGCCGCCCTTCATCGTGCTGCGATAGGCGCGGCCCAACGCAAGGTGGCAGGCGGCATTCTCGTCGAACAGTGTGTTGAAGAACATCATCTTGCTCTGCGCAATCGGCGAGCTGTTTGGCACCAGGGCCACCTCACCGAGATGGCGGGCGCCTTCGTCAGTGTCCAGGACGGCCTTGAGCACGTCTTCGTTCTGCTTGGCCTTGAAAGCCACTACTCGGCCGTTCTTGAAGGTTACGCTAAAGCCGTCGATGATCTTGCCAGCATGCGAGAGCGGCAGCGTGGCGGTGACGGTGCCATCCGCGCGCTCTTTGTGCGGCATGGAGAAGATCTCCTCGGTGGGCAGGTTGGCCACGTAAGGCACCCCACGGGTACTGGTGATGCGCGCTGATTCAAAGATGTGGCCTTCAGGAAGCCCGAGCGTGAAGTCGGTGCCGGGGGCGGTGTATTTGAGTGCGTCGTAGGCTTTATCCGTTAAATACTTTCCGCGCGTGTGCAAGCTGTGGATGTGTGTTTCCCACGCGGCGATCGGGTCGGGTTGGTCCAGGCGGCACAGTCTAAAGATCAGTTCCCACAGCGCGTCCATTGCTGCGGCAGGTTCCAGCTTGGGATACATCCGTTGCGCCCAACCGGGAACCGGGAGAGCGATGAGACACCAATTGAAGGTATTGAGCATGAGTTGGTCCGAGGTGGGCTTGAGATGCTTTTCCATGACCTCCTGAAGTTTCAGGACCTTTTTGTCGTCCAATCCTTCAAACTGGCCGGGGTCGTTGGCATACACCGTCATGAGTGCATTGCCGGCTGCGACATATTCGGCGATGGCCTGGGTATGTGAGGTTGGGTATTCACCAAAGGAATCCGCGGGAGCATGTTTGATGCGCTCGACAATGAGTTCGGGATCGTCGTAGATCACATCGACCAAACGGGCGCCGGCCTTATAGGCATGGTGCGCCACGCGCCGTAATAGCGGAGCGGCCTCCAGCGAGACACCGCGCGTTGAATTTTTGCCGTTGACGATGAGCTTTTGGCCGGGTTGCAGATTGAGTCCGATCTTGACGATGAGCTGCGCAAAAAGGTCGAGCTTCTTATCGAAATCCTTGAGCATGAGGCTCCTTTCGGGAATTGTTAATTAAGTATACTAGCGACCTGCCAAGCCCAGATTGATATACTTTCCTCATGGCGGAACTGTTCATCGCGGGGTTGATCGTGCATCTGGTGGTGGATTGGTTTCTGCAGGCCGACTGGGTGTCGGCGAACAAGAGCAGCCTGCGGCATCCGGCCGCCTGGGTGCATAGCGGCTTATATGTCCTGGGCAACCTGCTGGTATTCTCTCCGCTGATCGCGGTCTTACTTGGACTTTCCCATATGCTGCTCGATACGCGCGTGCCGCTGCGCTGGTGGCGCCGCTTGCTGCAGCAGGACCCTCAGGGCGAAGACGGGCGCTTGTTCCGCATGCTGCAAGACCAGGCGGCCCATACCCTTATAATCGGCCTGGCCGCCTTCGTTTCTGTCCAATAAGCCTTCTACTCGATTAAAATTACGACTATGCCCGAAAACGGGTTTTTGGTCATTGCGGATATCAGCGGCTACAGCTCGTACGTGCGCGATTCCGAGCTGGAGCATGCCCGCGACACACTGGCTGCGCTGCTCAATCTGCTCATCGAGCATACGCGCTCGCCTTTCGCCATCGCCAAGCTCGAAGGCGATGCGGTGTTCTCTTACGCCCCGGCGGGCGCCTTTTTGCAGGGCCAGAGTCTGCTCGAGGTGATGGAAGGCACTTATGTCGCTTTTCGCATTGCGCTCGATCTGATGGTGAGGAACACCACCTGCCCGTGCAACGCTTGCCGTAATTTGCCCAAGCTGGACTTGAAATTCTTCGTTCACTTTGGGGAATACCTGGTGCAGGAGATGGGTGGTTTCCGTGAATTGCTGAGCAGCGATGTGAATTTAGTTCACCGCCTGCTTAAAAACAAGATTGGAGAGCAGACCGGGCTGCATGCCTACGCCGCCTGCACGCAGGCCATGGTGGATGAGCTGGAGATGCACGATCTGGCCAAGGACCTGCTCGTCCATGTGGAAAGCTTCGCGGATGTGGGCGAGTTGAAACTTTACGTGCAAGACCTGCACGGTGTTTGGGAACGCAACCGCGATAGAACGCGCATCGAAGTGAAGCCGGAGGAATCGATCTTTTCGGTCAGCTACGATTTCCCCGTCCCGCCTGCGCAGCTGTGGGAATACATCACCATGCCGGCTACCCGGGCATTGTTCATGGGCGCTGAGCGCCAAACCGTGGAAAAGGAAACCGTGCGCAACGGCGAGAACACGGTGTATGTGTGCGTTCACGATATGGGAACCTCGCTGCAAACCGTGCTCGATTGGCGGCCCTTCGAACAATACACAACCAACGAGACCTTGCCCTTTCCGAATACGGCTATGTATTCCACGTACCGCCTCGACCCAATCGAGGGCGGAACGCGCTTCACCATGTATTCCGGGAAACCGCGCGGGCCGCTGGCGTACCGAAAGATTGCGGAGATAGGATTGATGCAGTTTCTCAAAAGCGGAAAAATAATTGAATCCCTGGATGCCCTCAAGCAGCACATCCAAAAAGATTTAAAGGAAGGCCGCCTGGCCTTTATGCCCAGCACGCAAGTGGAAAAATCTGTTTTGGAGTCCGCGGTGGCGAAGTGGCCCGGGCCTTCATCCTGAGCGATGCCAATCACGCCAAGTTTTTTTGTCGGAGCAATCCCGGTGAGCGGCGAGACCATCCTTTCACCTATGGATGGTTTTTCTGATCTGCCGTTCCGCTCGCTGGCGCGGCGGCTGGGCTCGGCGATGAGCTACACCGAATTTGTGAACGCCATGGACGTGGTCACCGGGGACCCGCGCCTGGAACAACGCTTGACGTTCCTAGAGGAGGAACGCCCCATCGCGTTTCAGATATTCGACGACGAGCCGCAACGGTTACTGCAGGCAGCGTTGATTTTGCGGCAGCGCAACCCCGACATCATCGACGTGAACATGGGCTGCTCGGCCAGGTGCGTATCCGGCCGCGGGGCGGGCGCCGGGCTACTGCGCCAGCCGAGCCTCATCGCCGAGGTCTTCCGCACTCTCAGCAATGCGCTGGACATTCCGGTGACAGGCAAGATCCGCCTGGGCTGGGATGAAGACAGCCTCAATTATCTCGAAGTGGCGCGCATCGTGGAGGACAACGGCGGCCAGCTGCTGGCCGTACACGGGCGCACCAAGCAGCAGGCCTATCGCGGCGAAGCTAACTGGGAGGCCATCGCCGAGATCAAGGCGGTGTTGCGGATACCGGTGATCGGCAATGGCGACGTGCGTACCGTGGCAGATATCGCTCGGATGCGCGAATACACCGGCTGCGACGCGGTGATGATCGCCCGCGGCGCCATTGGCAACCCGTGGATCTTTACCGGGCTGGACCGCGAGCAGGTGACCGACGCGCAAGTGCGCGAGACGATGCTAACGCATCTGGAGTCGATGCTGGATTTCTACGGCGCCGAGCGCGGGCTGGTACTATTCCGCAAGCACGCCGCGCGCTACATCAGCCCCTATGGGCTGAACGCCGAGCAACGCGAGCGGCTGCTGACCTGTGAGGCGGCGGAGGATTTTGTGGGGCTGCTGGATGAGTTAGCTTTTGTGCCTGCGGGGATTCCGGTCGAAGGTATCGGGTAAAAGACTAAAAAGGGCGGCTCTAAGAGCCGCCCTTACAAATTTTCCTTGGCACTCAGAAGATTAAGCAGGTTGCGGTGAAGCCTGGCCGCTTCGCCTCATCACAATAGCCTTGGTGACTTCTGCGGCAATGGAGGGGACAAAAAGCAGCGGCAGTACATATTGCCAGTGCGACCAATCCATAGGGATGGTGGCGAAGACCTGGTTTAGGAAGGGCACGTAGACCACGGCGAGCAATAGTACGGCGGAGACCAGCACAGCATAAGTCATGTTGCGATTGCTAAACACGCCGAGGCGGAAGATAGGATAACGCTCAGAGCGGGCGGTGAAGGCGCGGAATAGCTCAGAGAGGGAGAGGGTAACGAAGGCCATGGTGGCGGCCGTGGTGTTGAAGTCCGCGCTGGGCTCCGGGTGCATGGTGAGGCCCAGCCAGTAGGCCAGCAGCACCGAGGTGGTGATGGCCACGGTCTGCACGGCGATGCCCAGTTGCATCTCGCGATTGATGATGGGCTCCTGCGGCGGGCGCGGCGGTTGCTGCATCACATCCGGGTCGCCTTTCTCGGTGCCCAGCGCCAGGGCGGGGGCGCCATCCGTGATGAGGTTGAGCCATAAGAGCTGGATCACGTTGAGCGGGGAGGGCAACCCAATCGCCGTGGCGATGAAGATTATGGCGATCTCAGCCATGTTGCAGGAGAGCAGGTAAAAGACGAATTTGCGGATGTTGCTGTAGATGATGCGGCCCTGCTCCACGGCGGAGACGATGCTGGCGTAGTTATCGTCCGTGAGCACCATGTCGGCGGTTTCCTTGGCGACGTCGGTGCCGGTGATGCCCATGGCCACACCGATGTCGGCCTGCTTCAGCGCCGGCGCGTCGTTAACGCCATCGCCGGTCATGGCAACCACATTGCCGTTGGCGCGTAACGCCTTCACGATGCGCACTTTGTGCTCCGGCGAAACGCGGGCGAACACGCTAATGTGCTTTATCTCCAGCTGCAATTCCTGGTCGCTCATTTGGTTGAGTTGGTGGCCCGCTAATACCCTGGCGTCGCCGTCCTGGATCAAGCCGATCTGGCGGGCGATGGCCTGGGCGGTTTCGGGGTAATCGCCGGTGATCATGACAGTGCGAATGCCGGCGCGGCGCGCTTCCTGCAGCGCGCCGATGATCTCCGGGCGCGGCGGGTCGATCATGCCCTGCAGGCCAACGAAAATCAGATCCTTTTCGGCCGACTCGGGCGTCAGTTCTTTGGGATGTTCATCGACCAGGCGAAACGCCACGCCGATCACGCGCAGGGCATCTTTGGCCATCTGGCGGTTAGCTTCAAGGATTTGCTTGCGCATCTCATCGGTAAGCGGCGCATGGCTGTTGTCCATCTTCTGATATCTACTGCACAGCTCCAGCACGATGTCAGGAGCCCCTTTCATGGCGATGGCATGCAGATCTTGGCCAGGCCACTCGGAGGAGATGGGCGAAAGGTCCTTGTCGGAAGGCGCGGCCACTTCGTGCAAGGTGGTCATGCGCTTGCGTTCCGAATCGAAGGGGATCTCCTGGACGCGCGGAAAGGCTTCCTCGAGGCGTGTGTAATCCGGATCGGCCTTGGCGGCGGCGACCAGCATGGAACCTTCAGTAGGATCGCCCACCACGCGGAAGGTCTTTTGCGTTTCGGTGGCGCCGGTGGGCTCCAGAGTTGAATCATTGTTCAGCGTGCCCACCCACAATGCAGTGCGCACCGCGGGGTAATCCTTCAGGTCCACCGCCTTACTATCCACGCGGAATTCGCCGCGCGGCACATAGCCGCTGCCGGTCACTTCGATGAAGACCCCGTCGGCCCACAGGCGCGTGACGGTCATTTCGTTCTGGGTGAGCGTGCCGGTCTTGTCCGAGCCGATGACCGTAGCGGAGCCGAGCGTCTCGACGGAGGACAGGCGGCGGATGAGCGCGTTGCGCGTGATCATCTCGCGCATGCCCAAGGCCAGGCTGATGGTGACCACCGCCGGCAAGCCTTCGGGCACGGCGGCGATGGCCAGGCCCACGGCGATGAGGAACATATCCAAAGGCTCATGGCCGCGGAAGTATCCGATGACGAAGACCAGACCGCAGATAATGAGGGCGGCGATGCCCAGCGTACGGCCGAGCTGATCCAGCCGTTTTTGGAGCGGAGTCTGCTCCTGTTCAGTTGCCTGTAGCATTTTTGCGATCAAGCCGATCTGGGTGAGCATGCCGGTGTTGACCACGATGCCGCGGCCGCGTCCGTAGCTGACCAGTGTGCCCATAAAGGCGGTGTTGGTGCGGTCGCCCAGCGGTATGTCTTCCTGCTGCAGGCGGGCGGCGGTTTTCTCCACCGGCACGGATTCGCCGGTGAGGGCGGCTTCTTCGATGCGCAGGTTGACGGCTTCGAGCAGGCGCAGATCGGCAGGGATGTAGTTACCGGCCTCCAGGTAGACAAGATCGCCCGGCACCACTTCGCTGGATGGAACCGTGCGGCGCCGGCCGCCGCGCAGCACCTGGGCGTCGGGCGAGGCCAACTTGCGCAAGGCGGCCAGGGCTTGTTCGGCGCGGCGCTCCTGGATGATGCCGAAGCCGGCGTTGAGCACCACGATGGCCAAAATCGCGGAGGCTTCCAGCCACTCATTGAGGAAGCCGGAAATGGCCGCGGCGGCTACCAGAAGCCAGATGACGAAGTTATTGAATTGCTGCCACAACATCTGCAAGAACGAAGTAGGCGGCGCCTCTTCGAGCTGATTAAGGCCGTATTTTTCAATACGGGCTTTGGCCTCTTCGTCGCTGAGGCCTTGTTCGCGTGAAGTCGCCAGGCGCTCGGCAACCTCATCGATGCCCAATTTATGCCAAAGTTCTTGGGGCTGGGATTGGCGGTAGTTTGAATCAGGGGTACGTGGCACTAGAGATCCTCCTTTTAGGATCACTTGTGGATGTTTCTATCTCTTAAGCAGGCTTTTGGGGAGAAATCCAACTGCAATTTGAACTTGCTCATTATAGCATCCGCAAAATACATCCCTATCGTGAAGTGCGTCACAACGCCCTAGTATAATTCCGCCAAAACGCGGAGAGTGTGAATGCCTTACGCTATTGTGAAAGTTCCAGCAGGGGGCGACAAGATCGGCATCCAAAACGGCAGACTGCAGGTCCCGGACAAGCCTATCATCCCATTCATCGAGGGCGATGGCACCGGCCGCGATATCTGGCGGGCCAGCCAGCGCGTGCTGGATGCGGCGGTCGAGAAAGCCTACGGGGGCAAGCGCAAACTGGTGTGGATGGAGGTGTACGCCGGCGAGAAGGCCTTCAACCAGTTCCAAAGCTGGCTGCCCGAAGACACTCTGCAGGCCTTCAGAGAATTCCTGGTGGGCATCAAGGGCCCGCTGACCACGCCTATCGGCGGCGGGATGCGCTCGTTGAACGTGGCGTTGCGCATGGAGCTGGACCTGTATGTGTGCCAGCGGCCGGTGCGCTGGTTGGCGGGCGTTCCCTCTCCGGTGAAGCGGCCGCAAGACGTGGACATGGTGGTGTTCCGTGAGAACACGGAGGACATTTACACCGGCATCGAGTTCGAGAGCGGCACAGACGACAATATGAAGTTCAAGCAGTTGTTCCAGCAAGCGTTCCCGGAGGAATACGCCAAGATCCGCTTCCCGGATTCGTCGGGGTTCGGGCTCAAGCCCGTATCCCGCGAAGGCACCGAGCGCCTGGTGCGCGCCGCCATCAAGTGGGCGCTGGCCAACAAGCGCAAGAACGTGACGCTGGTGCATAAAGGCAACATCATGAAGTACACCGAAGGCGCCTTCCGCAATTGGGGGTATGCGCTGGCGGAAAAGGAATTCGGCGGACGGGTGTACACCTGGCAGGCCTGGGAGCAGACCAAAGCCGCGCAAGGCGAAGCCGCAGCGGTGGCAGAGCAAGAGGCGGCGCTAAAAGCCGGCAGGTTGCTGGTGAAAGATGTGATCGCCGATATCGCGTTTCAGCAGACCATCACACGCGCCACGGAATTCGACGTGTTGGCGACGATGAACTTGAACGGCGATTATCTCTCCGACGCGCTGGCCGCGCAGGTGGGCGGCATCGGTATTGCGCCCGGCGGCAACATCAATTACGAGACCGGCCACGCGGTGTTCGAGGCCACGCATGGCACCGCGCCGAAGTATGCTGATAAAGACGTGGTCAATCCCGGCTCGGTGATCCTTTCCGGCGAGATGATGCTGCGCTACTTGGGCTGGGACGAGGCCGCCGATCGCATCGTTAAAGGTATGGAAGGCGCCATCGCCGCCAAGACAGTGACGTACGATTTCCATCGCATGATGGAAGGCGCCACCAAGCTAAGCACGTCGCAATTCGGGGATGCGGTGATCTCCCACATGTAAAGCCTAATCACTAAGGCCACAAGGAGCACAAAGGGATTTATCAGATGAATTTTCTTGTGCTCTTTGTGTTTTACGGGAGCATCTTTAGCGGGTGCTATAATGCACTAGGCTTTCCCGCTTCTTGCCACAACAAATACAGGAGGCCTTCTTGGCTGCACCCTCAACGACGTTAGGGAACACCATCAGGGGCTACGCTCTCTATAAAGGAAGAGAGGGACATTACGCCTTCTTGCTGCACCGGCTCACCGGGCTGGGCACGCTGCTCTTTTTGACGATCCACATTCTCGATACTTCCACCGTCTACTTTTGGCCTGAGCTTTACGAACACGCCATCGCCATTTACCGCCATCCCCTCTTCATGATGGGCGAGATCGCCCTGGTGTTCTCGGTAATTTATCACGGCGTCAACGGGCTGCGCATCGCGGTCACCGACCTGTGGCTGCCGGCTAAGTGGGGCATTAGGATCCAGCGCAAAGCCGTGCGCTACACGCTGCTGGTCAGCCTGGTGCTGTGGGCGCCGGCGGCGGCCTGGATGTTCTATTCCATGCTGAGCCACAGTTTTCCGGGTGTGCTGACCGCGATCGGATTGGGCGGCTGACATGGCGACGCGCGCAAAACTCAAACCGAGCTTCGAAGCGACTGCCTGGCGCTGGATGCGCTACAGCGGCATCCTACTCATCCCGCTGGCCTGGTTCCATGTGTATCTGCAAGACGTGTTCGTTGGCGTGCACAACATCGACATCAATTACGTGGCGGCGCGCCTGGACATCATGGGCTGGGTGGCTTATGACTTCTTCCTGCTGTTGTTCACCTTCGCGCACGGTATGTACGGCCTGCGCCAGGTGAGTTTCGATTTCGTGCACAGCGAGCGGGCGCGCAGAGTGCTCAGCATCCTGATGCTCATCTTTTGGCTGGCCGTCAGCGTGATCGGCACGATCGCCTTGTTCGGTGGGGCGCGGCCGGAATTGATTCAATGATCGAGAGATAGGACAACCTCACATGGTGCAACATCATCAACATGAAGTCGTCATCGTAGGCGCAGGTGGGGCCGGCCTGATGGCCGCGCTGTATGCCTCGCGGGGTGTCGATACGGCGGTGCTCAGCAAGCTGTATCCCACGCGCTCCCACACGGGCACCGCGCAAGGTGGCATTGGCGCCGCGCTCGGTAATTTGGAGCCGGACAAAGTGGATTGGCATACTTTCGACACGGTTAAGGGCAGCGACTACCTAGGAGACCAGGATGCCATCGAGTACATGTGCGCCCAGGCCGTGCCGGTGGTGTACGAACTGGAGCACATGGGCTTGCCCTTCTCGCGCACCAAAGATGGCCGCATCGCCCAGCGCCGCTTCGGCGGGCACACCAACAACGAGACCAAGCAGCCGGTGTTGCGCGCCTGCTATGCAGCCGACCGCACCGGCCACATGATCTTGCAGACGCTGTACCAGCAGTGCATCAAGAACAAGGTGCACTTCTACGACGAGTTCCACGTTCTTGATTTGTTGATGCGCGACGGCGTAGCCAACGGCGTAGTGGCCTTGGAATTGGCCACCGGTGACCTGCACGTGTTCCATGCCAAGGCGGTGGTCTTCGCCACCGGCGGGCACGGGCGTATTTGGGAAGTCACGTCGAATGCCTACGCCTATACCGGCGACGGCGTGGCCATCACGCTGCGGCGCGGCTTGCCGGCGCAGGACCTGGAATTCTTCCAGTTCCATCCCACCGGCATCTACCGCATGGGCATCCTGATCACCGAGGGGGTGCGCGGTGAAGGCGGAGTGCTGGTCAACGGCAAAGGCGAGCGCTTCATGGAACGCTACGCGCCCACGGTGAAAGACTTGGCTTCACGCGATGTAGTCAGCCGCGCAATTTATTTAGAAGTGCGTGAAGGCAATGGCGTCAACGGGCAGCGCTATGTGTATTTGGACATGCGGCCCGAAACGGTCAATAAATACGCCGAACTGGATGGGCGCAAGAACCCGGACGGGTCGGCCTATCGCGCCACCGGCGAACAATTGCTGGCCAAAGTGCCGGATATTGTAGATTTCGCTCGCACCTACCTCGGCGTGGATCCCATCAAAGAGCCCATGCCGATCCAACCCACCGCGCACTACGCCATGGGCGGCATCCCTACCAATATGTACGCCGAGGTGCTGGCGGACGCCAAAGGCACGCTGGTGCCGGGGCTGTATGCCGCCGGCGAAGTGGCCTGCGTCTCTGTCCACGGCGCCAACCGCCTGGGCACGAATTCGCTTCTGGACATCGTCGTCTTCGGCAAGGAGGCCGGCAAGCGCGCTGCTGAATATGCCAAGGGCGCGCAATATAAGCCATTGGACGAGGACCCCACCGCCTTCACTCGTGAACAGCTTGACCGTATCCTGGGTGGGAACGGCGACGAGAAGATCGTTCACATCGGCGAAGAAATGAAAATGAAAATGATGGATGACGTGGGTGTGTTCCGCACCGCCGAAGGCATGCAAAGCGCCGAGCAGAAGATCCGTGAACTGCGCCAGCGCTATAAGAACATCAGTATCGACGATCATGGCCGGCGCTTTAATAGCGACCTGTTGAATGCCTGGGAGCAGGGCTGCCTGTTGGACGTGGCGCTGGCCACCACTGTCTCGGCGGTAGCGCGGCAAGAAAGCCGCGGGGCGCATGCCCGCGAAGATTTCCCCAAGCGCGACGATACCAATTGGATGAAGCACACGCTGGCCTGGCTGGAGGATGACCAGGTCAAGCTGGATTACAAACCCGTCGCGGTCACTAAATACCAACCTATGGCACGCGTGTATTAATCAGGAGCGCCGATGCTGGTTTATCTAAGAGTCTATCGCTACAACCCAGAAGCCGGGCGCACCAAACCCTCGTACGATACCTACAACATCGAGGCCCAGCCCACGGACCGCGTGCTGGATCTACTGGAACATGTGAAGGGGCGCATCGACGGCACGCTTTCATTTCGGCGGTCCTGCGCCCATGGGGTGTGCGGCTCGGATGCCATGCGCATCAACGGGCGCAACCTGCTGGCCTGCAAGGCGTTGGTCAAGGACTTTGACCGGGAGATCACGGTGGAGCCTATCTTGGGCTTGCCGGTGCTCAAAGACATGATCGTGGACATGGAGCCATTCTTCGACAGTTACAAATCGATCATGCCTTACCTGGTCAATGACGAAATCCCCGCGGATGGCAAAGAACGCCTGCAGAGCCCCGAGGATCGCGAGCGTTTCGACGACACCACCAAATGTATTTTGTGCGCGGCCTGCACCACCTCCTGCCCGGTGTTTTGGTCCGACGACCAATATGTGGGACCGGCTGCCATTGTGAACGCGCACCGCTTTATCTTTGATAGCCGCGATAAAGCAGGTGTGGACCGGCTGCAGATCTTGAGTGACCACGGCGGCGCCTTCCGCTGCCGCACGGCCTTCAATTGCACCGAAGCCTGCCCGCGTGAGATCCACGTGACGCAAGCCATCGCCGAGGTGAAGCAAGAGATCCGGTAATCCGGCGTAACACTCACCGCGCTTCTTCGTTAACCTAGGCGAGGACAGGTTTTCGAGCACGTGGAAAACCCGTCCTCAACTTTTTAATCACCCGTTTTGGGATTTCCCGAATTAGCTATATACTGAATCGGAATCGTGTCGCTCTTTTTTCGGGAGGAAACTATGGTCTTCACGCGGCAAATCATCGTTTTCAGTACCATTTGTGCCTTGGCGCTAGCTGCTTGCGGGGGCCTGGCTCCCACTGCGCTTCCGGCTGAAGCGGCAGCCGTGCAGCCTGCGGACGCCGAGCCCAGCCCCAGCGAAGCCGCAACTGCGACCACCGCGGCCGAACCCGCCCCTGCAGCGTGGGCCAGCCAGTTCCCTCCGCTGGATGCCGCGCCCCAGGATGTGGAAATCCCCACTGCCGATGGCCGCATTTTGGCCGGCAAGTACTATCCGGCCAAGGTAAACC
Organism: Anaerolineales bacterium; assembly: GCA_040882365.1. Classification (GTDB taxonomy): domain Bacteria; phylum Chloroflexota; class Anaerolineae; order Anaerolineales; family UBA11579; genus JAMCZK01. Next base: position 29,658 of record JBBEBI010000008.1, on the reverse strand, counting down.
CGGCGCCCGTCGTAGTGCTGATGCACTGGGCCGTCGGCGACATGACCGACTGGCGCGAGGTCGCTCCCTGGCTGCAGAACCGCGCGGATGAGGCCTATCGGGCCGGGGGTTTAGCCAAGTTGGCGCAGGTTAACGGACCCTGGCTAGACCCCTCCTGGTTCCCTGCCATTCTGCCCGAGGCCAGCTTTGGCGTGCTCGTCTTCGATTACAACGGCTTTGGGCAAAGCGCATCTTCTTCAAATAGTGACGCCTGGCTGCAGGACTCCCTGGCGGCAGTGCTATTTGCCAGCACGCTGGAGGGGGCCGACCCCAATATGATCATGGCCGCCGGCGGCAGCATCGGCGCGGATGGCGCCGTGGACGGCTGTTACCTGTTCAACGAACTCGTAACGGCTGGCGAAGCGCAGGGCGAATGCATCGGTGCGCTATCACTCTCTCCTGGCAATACCCTGACCCGAGATTTCACCTACACCGAAGCGGTAACCGCGCTCTCGGGCGATGAGCACCTCGTGTTTTGTCTGGCAGCGGAAGGGGATCCTTTCTCCGCGGAGACGTGCTTGGATGCGCAGGCAGATTTCTCCACCGCCTTCATTTACGCAGGCGCGGCCCATGGCATGATGCTGGTGGACCCGACGATGCAGCCCGGCCAGCCGGCGGTGGATGCGAACGCGCTCGAGCTGCTGCTGGATTTGCTGGCCATGGCAACCGGGAAGCCGGTGGCGGCGGAATAAGGACAAAGCCTCCCGAGTGAATTCTCTCCAGGAAGGCCACCACCCGCCTCAAATCGAGTGGGAGCACGGCCAGTTGATGTAAGTGCTGCAACTGACGCCGGCCCAGCGCGGCCAAGATCCAGCCGAGGGCCCGCCGCTGTGCAAGGCCAACCTATCCCCGGTTCTGATCCGAGAAGTGCCATAGCGATTTATTCAAAGGTGTAGATAAAAAGGCCTCCCAAAGACGGGAGGCCTTTTTGTTTGTTCCTCTAAATCCCCAAATCAGTTTCATTCGATGCAGGAGATTGCTTCGTCAGCCTTCGGCCTCCTCGCAATGACGAAGACAGCTAGGCGTCCACTTCCTGTTTCTTCTTCACGCCACTGGGTTTGCCGGCGGAGAAGACGGTGTTCTCGCCTTTTTCGTCCACGTCGGCAATGATCGTGGCGCCCGGCTTGAAGTCACCGGCCAGCAGCCTCTTGGAAAGCGGGCTCTCCACGTACTTCTGCAAGGCGCGGTTGAGCGGGCGGGCGCCAAAGGCGGCGTCGTAGCCTTTGGTGGCCAGCCACTGGCGGGCTTTGGCGCTGAGCTCGACAGTCACGCCTTTCTCCGAGAGCCGTTCCTGCACTTCCTTCATTTGGAGGTCCACGATGCGCATCATGTCTTCGGTGGAAAGCGCCGAGAAGGTGATGATCTCGTCGATGCGGTTAATGAACTCGGGGCGGAAGGTATCGCGCAGCGCCTTTTGGATCTTCTGGCTGGATTGGCGCTCTTCCTCGCTGCCGGCCTCCTGCAGGAAACCCAGCGAGCCGGACTTGCGCACGAATTCCGTGCCCAGGTTGCTGGTCATGATCAATACCGTGTTGCGGAAATCCACCGTGCGGCCCTGGCCATCGGTCAGGCGGCCGTCGTCGAGAATCTGCAACAGGGCGTTCCATACGTCGGGATGCGCCTTCTCGATCTCGTCGAAGAGGATGACGCGATAGGGGCGGCGGCGCACAGCTTCGGTGAGCTGGCCGCCTTCCTCGTAACCCACGTAGCCGGGCGGGGCGCCGAACAGGCGCGCCGTGGTGTGCTGCTCGCGGTATTCACTCATGTCGATGCGCACCAGCGCATCTTCATCGTCGAACATGAATTCGGCCAGCGCCTTGGCCAGCTCGGTCTTGCCGACGCCGGAGGGGCCGATGAAGATGAACGAACCGATGGGGCGCTTGGGATCTTTGAGCCCGGAACGCGCCCGGCGGATGGCGTCGGAGACGGCCTCGATGGCTTCGTCCTGGCCGATGATGCGTTCGTGCAAGCGCTCTTCCATCTTGAGCAATTTCTCGGATTCAGTTTCCATCATCTGGCTGACCGGGATGCCGGTCCACTGAGCGACCACCTCGGCGATGTCGTTAATGTCCACGACCTCGTCGAGCTGGTGTTCGCTTTCCCAGATTTCACGCTTGGTCTTGAAATCTCCTTCCAGGCGCAGACGCTCGGATTTCTTTTCGGCGGCGCGTTCGTAATTGCGCTCCACGCCGGCTTGTTCTTCCTCGGCCTGCAAGCGGTCGATCTCGGTCTTCAGGGCTTTGAGATCGTCCGGCAGCGAGTAGAGGGCCACGCGCAATTTTGCGGCGGCCTCATCCATCAGGTCAATGGCCTTGTCAGGCAGGTGGCGGTCGGTGACGTAGCGGTGGGACAGCTTGACGGCTTCCACCAGGGCTTCGTCGGCGTAGCGCACGTTGTGGTGCGCTTCGTAGCGGTCGCGCAAGCCCATCAACATGGCGATGGTGTCTTCGACGTTGGGCTCTTCGACGTAGACGGGCGCGAAGCGGCGCTCGAGGGCGGCGTCCTTCTCGATGAACTTGTGATATTCGTCCAGGGTGGTGGCGCCCACGGCATGCAATTCACCGCGCGCCAGGGCGGGCTTGAGCATATTGGAGGCATCCATGGCGCCTTGTGCGGCGCCGGCGCCCACCACGGTGTGCAATTCGTCGATGAACAGGATGATCTCGCCGCCGGCGCGCTGGATCTCTTCCAACGTTGCTTTGAGGCGCTCTTCGAACTCGCCGCGGAAGCGGGAGCCGGCGATCATGGCGCCCAGATCGAGCGAGATGACTTTCTTGCCCGAAAGGATCTCGGGCACGTCGTTGGAGGCGATCTTTTGCGCCAGGCCTTCGACGATGGCGGTCTTGCCTACGCCGGCTTCGCCGATCAATACAGGATTGTTCTTGGTGCGCCGCGAGAGGATCTGGATGACGCGCATGATCTCGGTATCGCGGCCGATGACCGGGTCCAGCTTGCCTTCGTGGGCCAGCTTGGTGAGGTCACGGGAATATTTTTCGAGGGTGCGATAGCGCGACTCGGCTTGCGGGTCGGTGACGCGCTGGCCGCCGCGCAGTTGCTGCACGGCTTCGAAGACGCGCTCACGGGTGATGCCCGCGCCTTCCAACAGGCGGGCGGCGGGGGTGCTGCGCTCGTTGAGGATGGCGAGGAAGATGTGCTCGGTGGAGATGTATTCGTCTTTGAGGCGGTTGGCCTCTTCGTTGGCGATATCCACGATGCGTTTGACGCGCGGGGTGATGAAGATCTGCCCGGCGCCGCCGCCGAAGATGTTGGCCTTGGGGCTGGTGCGCAGGATGTAATCCAGGCGCTCCTTGAGGCCGTTGCCGTCGACCTTGAGGATCTCCAAGAGCTGGCCGATGACGCCTTCGGGCTGTTCGATGAGGGCCAGCAGGATATGTTCGGTATCGATCTGGTTGTGCCCGTAGCGCTGGATGATCTCGGCGGCGCGTTGCGCGGCTTCCTGGGCACGTTCGGTAAAGCGGTCAAATCGCATCATAGGGTGTACCTGCCTTGGTTAACGCCGGGGCTCGTCAATGCGAGACGATCCCCTGATGCCTGCAGTTTTGCTTCGCAAAACTGCAAACCTATGCGGAGCATAGGTAGGGATTATATAGGATGGGGTAGGCGGTAGTGAAAGAATCGTGTTAGAAAAGCGTTGGATGGATATAGGCAGGGATGCAAGCGGCCTCACTCGAAATGACAAGAGATGAGCGAGGCGAGGTGAGAGGCGCGCCCGACCAGGGGTGACCGGAGGCAACGCAGACAGCGAGATCGAAGGCCAGCCAGGTCTTTTTGGAGCCGAAGGTACCGACGAGGGCGTTGAGGCTGCCGCGGGTGAAGACGCCTCCGACGTGAAGGGTTGATCGGGCGGAGCGTCCAGCGTTTCCCAAGCAGAGTAGACGCGAAGCTGGTCGTGCGGCGGGTTTTCGATAGGCTCGGCAGCCTGCTCGACCTCGAGTTCCATGTGGAGGCGGAAGGGCGAAGCGGCAATGGCGGTGCGGAAGCCCTTGGCGCTGTAGAAGAGGCCAGCGGGCGTGGCGCGAACGGCTTGGTAGGCGGCGCGCCATCGGGCGGCAGGGATTCTGGCAGCTGGTGCGAGGATGTGGGCGGCGCGTTGGCTGAGCTGATCTTCGGAATCGAGGTTGCGTGCGGATTGCATGGTTCCTCCTGGGGAAACTTTGATGATTCTCTAGGCGGTAGGGCAGACGGGCGAAGTGCAGCGCTAGTGCATTAATTACATGGAATTGGAGGCCCGTAGGGCAGCGTCAGGCGAGTGTCAAAGAGGTGGAAAGGTACGCCAATAAACGGGAGTAGTAAAATATATCGAGGTAAGGGATGGAAAACTATCAGGCGCTTATATCAGCCTTCAAGAAGCGTATTGAGCATTGCGAAGTACATATTGTCAATTTTGAAAAGCGACACGACAACCACAAACGCGAGGATGCATTAATTTATTGCCTGCGTCACGCTGTTGATTTAGCAAAGGGTTGTCTGGTGACCGCCGATGCCAAGCTCCCAGATTCATTGAAGACACAGAGTCGAGCCTTGTTAGAAACATTTTTTTGGGCTAGGTACGTTGCGGCTTCCGAAGCCAATGCTCAAGAGTTTATCGATAGCACCATAAACGAAATGAAAAGAGTCGCTCGAATGAATGTAAAAGCCGGTTACGCAACGGTCTATGACAAAAAGACAACCAAAGAAAAAACCAAAGAATATCTAAACTCCCCTTTGGCTAACGATATTCCAAATAGAATTTCGATTAGAAAAACAGCTGAACTAGGCGGGCTTGGCCGGCTTTATTCAATCTTGTATGGATACATGTCAATGATCTCTCACGGAAGAGCAATTGGCATGGTTTCCAGACGCGACATAGACCGTGATTTTTATGCCTCTATGAGTACAGCTATAGGGGCTCTACAAGGAATAGAAATGGTTGCCGCGGATTGGGTTATTGGTCGAAAGCAAACCGATGCGGATATTCTTTCAAAAATGCTTGGCATTCAAGTCGACCCGTAGCTGTGTGGGATTTGACATCGATCGCTGTCTTCTCGTCGGCAAAGCACACATTCATGAAGAGAATTTTCCTAATCCAATGCTCTAAAAGCAAGTTGCAAACGAAGGTCAAAGCTATTGACCTATATACAGGGCCTCTATATAAAAAGATGCTTTTCTGCGCGTTGCGATCCGCTCATGACGAAATACTTATTCTTTCGTCAAAGCATCACCTGCTTGAGACAAATATCGAAATTGATCCGTATGATGATTTTCTGGGAAACAAGAGTAAGCGCAGAGAAAAGAATGGGCCAATAGAGTAATTGTGCATCTAACCCATTATGCCGATCTTCGTAATGATCATTTTGTAATACTTGCGGCTGCAAAGTACTGTGAGTTTCTGACACCACACCTCAGCAATGTAGAAACTCCGCTTGATGGAATGAGGATAGGCGAACAAATGCATTACTTAGGTCAATGTAGCTGAAGTTGCTATTCGCTTGGCGCAAACCAGCGAAGCACAACAAGTGGTGCAGTCAGGATCGGTAGGAAAGCACCAAGTTCGACCAATCCACCATAGTGCGCCGTCAACTGCTCCGGGAAAATCTGGGCTAAGTTCGCGTGCTGCTTGAATTGCCGAATTGAATGATACATCTTGACTGACACCCAACCGATAAAGCACCCGCATCGTGTGAACATCGGGTTTTATATCCATAAAGGCTTTGTCTTCAAATCTGATATTCGGAAAAGCTTCTTCAATCAAGAGCGGAGCCATGTTTGCGATTGCTGGGCCGACTCCATGCACACGCTGAAACGTACTATTCACGAAGGACGCGGTCTTTCCAGTCCAAATGCCTGAAGCATCCCCAGAGAAATCTATCATGACAATCTCGGTCAGTTCCTTTACAGTTCTGGGCGCATCATTGACATATCTTGGACGTCTTGGCAACCTTGTAAAAACAGCTGTTAGCTCTTCAAGAGACATTTCGTTGATTATTTCTGGGTCTAAGTGCCCCATTGTGTTCTTCAAAAAGTAGGGAATCGTCCAGATAACGTCCGCTTTCGTTCCTCTATCTAACGAGACTGCTAATGCGAAGGCGTATGGGTCTGACATTACGAGTTCCAATGCTTCAGGAACGAGTGAAGGAAAGAGTTCCGTCGATTTGAAGCGCTCGGCGCAATCAAAAAGAGCTTCCCTAATAGTATCCAATCGAGTTTGATCCATTTTTAGTTCCACCTTTCAGCCAGAAACAGTCGACCCACAAATTATAGGTCTCCTCACCTCTCTCATCTCCACAGAGGCGTGGCGCGTTGGGCAGGAGAAGCAAATCCCATGATACTTCCCTTTGACAATACTGTGTAATGCATGGTATAGTCTGCCGCATGGTAACCCAAGAAGAATATCCTGCGTTGTTGGAGAACCTGGGGCTGGAGCTGCGCCGCGGCGCCCTGATCCTGGCCGTGCTGAGCCAGCTGGGCCGCAAGCAATACGGCTACTCGCTGAAGCAACAGTTGGCGGCCAAGGGGCTGGAGATCCCGGAAGGCACGCTGTATCCCCTGCTGCGCCGCCTGGAGAGCCAGGGTCTGCTGGACAGCGAGTGGGAGCTGGCCGACGAGGCCCGCCCGCGGCGCTACTACAAGCTCAGCGTCCAGGGGCAGCAAGTGCTCAAGGACCTGAGCAAAGAATGGCAAGACATCAGCAAAGCGCTGAATGCCCTGCTTAAAAAATCTGGAGGAACGAAGTGAAATCCTATGCTACGCAAAGGGGCAACTTGATCGACCGTTACATAGCCGAAGTGGGCCGCCGACTGCCGCAAAAGCAGCGCGCAGACGTGCAATTGGAGCTGCGCTCGGCGCTGCAGGACGCGCTGGACGAGCGCGGCCTGGACGCCGACAAGAAGAAGGACGAAGCCAAAGTTGCCGCCCTGCTGAAGAAGTGGGGCAAACCGAGCACGGTGGCCGAAAGCTTCGGGGCCAGGAACTTCCTGATCGGCCCGGAGCTGATGCCTTACTACTGGTTGGTGCTGCGCTTTGCCATCTTCATCGGCATTCTTGTCCAGTTGGTGCTGATGGCCGTGGCAGCCTTCAACCAGGCCGATTTCGAGGTCCTGGTTAGGGGCACAGTGAGCAACCTGATCGATGGCGCGCTGACCAGCTTCGCGATGGTCACTCTCGTGTTCGCTGTGTTGGACAAAACCATGGCCGGGGAACTGAGACCGCAAAAGGAATGGGACCCGCGAACCCTGCCGGAGCCAACGGTTGCGCATGACCGTATCGACACGGTCGGCACACTAATCGAAATCTTCATTTCGGGAGCCTTCATCCTCGCCGTCAACCTGGCGCCAGGCTGGCTGGCCGCCGCCCCGCAAAGTGAAGGTTGGGACCTGGCCGGGGCGTTGTTCGCCAAGTTCGCGCCCTTCATCCCCTGGCTGACGGCCGTATGGGTTGGGCAGCTGGCCCTCAAGGTTTATCTGTTGGTGCGCGGGCGCTGGGAACGCTGGATGCGGGGCATCGAATTCGTCCTGGCGGTGGCCGGCGTTGTGGTGCTCGCCGCTATATACAAGTCGGCGCCCTTCAGCGACGTAGCGATGGTGGATTCGATCGTGAAGTTCTCCATCGGCATCGCGGTGATCATCGCCAGCATCGATGCCGCCGTCAAGTTGTTCCGCATCCTGCGGCCCGACTGGCGCTTTCCTTGGCAGGAGAAGCAATTCGAGCAAGCCGTGGAGGACCTGGGTCAAGATGCCGAGGCCATCGGCAAGGCGCTGGAAGCCCGCTTCAAGAAAGCCGGTCGCGGCCGTGGCCGCTGAGGCTGAAAGAAGCATTCACCCCCATATCAAAAGAGCGGGCCTTGGGCCCGCTCTTTTGTCATGAATACTGAACAGAGGCAATGCTAAAGGAAATAGACTGCTCCGCCCGCCGCCTTTTGGCCGGCGAGCAACGCGCCCAGCTTGCGGTGTGCGAAGGCGGCCACGAGGGGAATGAGCAGCACAATGACGGCCATGGTCAGGAAGGTTGCCAGGGTGGGCTGCCCGCTAGACTGGATAGATAGGTTTAGGAGCAGCCCAAGGGAAAATATGACTCCAAAGGTCGCCCACAGGGTTGCGCCGCTTGCCACCAGGAAGCCGCCAATAGTTTCCTTACCGCTCGAATTGACCAGCGCCTTGTAGACCAGCGGAGCCGCCACTACCAGCATGGCAAAAAACACATTTACAAAGGAAAAAGAAGGATCATCGTCGAACGCAAAACTGGAGATGTTCAAGGTGCCCAAGATAGCCAGGAGGGCGCTGAAAGTAGACAGCCAACTTTCTTTGAAGTCAAAGCTTGCACCGGGCATGGGATCACCTGCATCCTTTCCCGAAGCCCGCCAGGCATTCAAAACGACCAAAAGAGCCAAGACAAACCCAATTACGAGTACCGCTCCAAATGTTCCGGCCATGTATTCCTCCTTATAAAGCTGATTCGGTTTTGGAGCAGTATACACCTGCTTTCAACGGGGTTGTTTGCGCGGCATACTTAATCGCGGTATGCTTAAGCGTAGCAATTCCCCCAATGTTCAAAATCCCTGACTTGGAAGGTGTGAATGGATATACGTGGGAAGAATGCCCTTGTCCTGGGTGGCTTTGGTTTGGTGGGCCGCGCGGTGTGCCGCGAACTGCTGGCGCACGAACCGGAGCGGCTAGTGGTGGCATCGCTGCGCAAGGAGGAGGCCGAGCAAGCCTTAACCGAGCTCAGGGCCGAGTTTCCCAAGAGCCGCACCAAATTCCTCTCCACCTGGGGAGACGTCTTCCTGCGAGCCGAATGGCAGCAAACGGATAGCCCCTCCCGCGCCGCCATTATGGCGGACGCCGCCAAGCGCAAGCGCCTGGTGGCGGATATCGTCGATGACCTGAGCGAGGATGTCCTCGCCGCTTCCTTACTATTCCAAATCATTCAAGGCAAAGCCAGCGGGCTGGACGGCGCCCCCGCCCAGATCATCGTGGACTGCATCAACACGTCCACGGCGGTGGCCTACCAGAACATCTACGCCTGGGCGCACAAGCTGCAGGGTCTCATTGCCGAAGGCAATGGTAAGACCCAGTGGCCGGAAGAAGTCGAACATCTGCTGGCGGCTTTGTATGTGCCCCAATTGGTACGGCACATCCAGATTCTGCATGAAGCCATGCTGCGCGCCGGCACGCAAGCCTACGTGAAGGTGGGCACCAGCGGAACCGGCGGCATGGGCCTGAACATCCCCTACACCCACGGCGAAGAGAAACCCTCGCGGGTGCTCATGTCCAAGGCGGCGCTGGCGGGGGCGCAGACGCTGCTCACCTTCCTGATGGCGCGCACGCCGGGCGGGCCAGCGGTAGTGAAGGAGATCAAGCCTACGGCATTGATCGCCTGGAAAGAGATCGGCTATGGACCCATCCGCCGGGGCGGGCAGGACTTCAAGCTGTACGATTGCCCGCCAGAGCAGGCCGTTCCCGTAAAAGACAAAGGCAGCCTGGCGCCGCAAGGCGAGTTCGGCAAGCCGACGGGGAAGACGCTGAATGCCGTGTATATCAACACCGGGGAGAACGGCCTGTTTGCGGCCGGAGACTTTGCCGCCATCACCGCCTACGGGCAGATGGAATTCGTGACCCCCGAGGAGATCGGGCACAACGTGGTGCGCGAGATCCTGGGCGGCAACACAGGCCGCGATGTGATCGGCGCGCTGGACGGGGCGGTGATGGGCCCCACATTTCGCGCCGGCACCCTGCGGGACGCGGCGCTGGAGCGCCTGCGGCAATTGGGCGAAGAACACGGCGAGTCCGTGGCCTTCGAGATCCTGGGGCCGCCGCGCATGTCGAAACTGTTGTACGAATCCTTTTTGTTGAAGCGCGTCTATGGAAGCATTAGCGCGGCCTTGAAAGACAAGCCGGAGCAGATTTCCGGAAAGCTGGAGGCTTTGATCGAAAAAGACGCGGCGTTGCGCCAGCAGATCATCTCCATTGGCCTGCCCATCCTGCTTGGGGATGGCAAGCGCATGCTGCGCGGGCCGGTGCTGAAGTCGGAGACGGCCGAACAGGGCTGGGTGGACCTGACGCCGGATAATATGACGCTGTGGAAGCGGCGGCTGGAAGGCATCCAAAAAATGCTGCAAGACGAGATGGCCGGCGAAAGCTCCTCGTTTTACAACCGGGCTTATCCGTCCTTGCGCAAATGGGCGGCCGAGGATAAATTTGAGATCGGCGAGATGACGGCCTGGGTCTCGATCAACGAGGACGAGGGCAAACGCGGCAAGGATTAGCCTGCTGCATAACGCGCGTTTGCAAGGCTCGTTAGTGACTGCACTGGAGCCAGTAGCGGAGGTCTTATGTACCAACGAATCTTAGTTCCCTTGGACGGCTCGGAACGCGCCGAACGTATTTTGCCCCATGTGGAAACGCTGGCCAGCAAGGGGAACAGCACGGTGATCTTGCTGTACGTGATCGAGCCGGCGGCGCCCAGCTTTACGCCCGGCATGAGCATGATGGTGACCCCGCCGCCCCAGGAACTCGAAATCTTTTGGAAGAACCTGCAGGAGGCCGAGAAGCAGGCAGAGGAGTACTTAAAGAAGCAAGCGGCGATCCTGGAGAAAAAGGGCATCAAAACCGAGGCCTTGCTGCAGCGCGGCGACCCGGTGAACGCCATCGTCAACATGGCCAGCGAAACAAATGCAGACCTGATCGCCATGACCAGCCACGGCCGCACGGGGCTGGAGCGCGTGTTCTACGGCAGCGTGACCAGCGGCGTGCTGCACAAGGTGGACCGGCCGCTGTTGCTGATCCGAGCGCAAAAATAAGAAGGGCGGGTCTCAGACCCGCCCCTACATTTTCTAAATGCGACACCCAGTGGTGTCGCTTTTGATTATTAGTTTTTTGTCTTTCGCTTAAATTTTCCGGGCATCGGTTTTGCAACCTCGGCCGCCTTCTCTTCTGGTTTGGTTTGGTGTTCAGCGGAGCCGTCGTTCGGCGATTGAGTCGCCTCGGTGCCATCGGCGGCCGCGGCGGCTGGCTGCTCAATGATCAGCTCGATCTTCTCTTCCATGCGGATCTCGCCGCGTAGGAAAGCGCCTTCCTCCGTGGACATGGACACAGCGGTCACGTTGCCCCACACGCGGCCGCTGGCGCGGATCTCGACGCGTTCGGCCAGGATATCGCCGCGCATGGCGCCGGCCACGATGACGTGGCGCGCCTTGAGCTGCGGGCAGTCCACGCGGCCGGTTGGGCCGATGACGAAGAGCCCGTCCAAATCGATCTCGCCATGGAAGGCGCCCTCGATGCGCACGCCGCCCGCGCCGCTGAGTTTGCCGCGCAGGCTGACGCCATCGGCGACCACCGAGGTGATGCGCTGCACGGGCGGGGCCGCGTTGGTCTGGGAGGTGTTAGCTTTACGGCGGAACATCAAGCGGCTGGAGCCTCGCCTTTGGCTTCATCCTCAGCGATGCCGATGATGTTGAACCCGGAATCCACATAGAGCACATCGCCGGTGATGCGCGACGACAGGTCCGAGGCCAGGAACAGGGCGGCGTTGCCCACGTCCTCGATGGTCACGTTCTCGCGCAAAGGCGCCACCTCGGCGAAGCGGCCATACAGCCCCTTGAAGCCGGAGACGCCGGCGGAGGCCAGGGTGCGGATGGGCCCGGCTGAGATGGCATTTACGCGGATCTTTTGCGGGCCAAAATCGCGGGCCAGGTAACGCACGGAAGCCTCGAGGGCGGCTTTGGCCACGCCCATCACGTTGTAGCTGGGCACGGCCTTCTGGGAACCGTAATAGGTCATGGTCATCAGGGAGGCGCCGGGGCGCAGGAAGGGCTGGAAGGCCTGGGCCAGGGCGGTGAAGGAGTACACCGAGATATCCATGGCGGTGTGGAAACCGGCACGGCTGGTGTTGTAGTAAGGACCGCTAAGTTCTTCGCGGTTGGCGAAAGCGATGGCATGCACCAAAATATCGATCTCGCCGAAGGCTTTTTTGGCCTTCTCCGCCACCGAAACGATATCGGCGTCCTTTGAAACGTCGCATTCTTCCACAAAGGTCGAACCAATGGCTTCGGCCAAGGGCACGACGCGCTTCTTGAGGATCTCGCCGGCGTAGCTTAGACCGATCTTGGCGCCATGCTCGTGGAGAGCCTTGGTTACGCCCCAGGCGATGGAGCGGTCGTTGGCCACGCCAAATACCAGGGCGTTCTTTCCTTCCAGCAGCTTGGTCATTGTCTCTCCTCTGCTTCCAAGAGGCGCAAAAAGCGCCAGGGTTTGCTCTTCCAAGGCTCGGGGACTGTGTAGAGTCCCACGCGCGGACCGATGGACACTTGAGGATCGGGTACCGGTTTGCCCGGTTGGATGAATATTATAGCTGTGGGCACGGTGAGGTCGGTACCGTTATGGCCGCCATCGATGCCCAGCGCCTGGGTCAGCTTGCCGGGGCCGTCGGTCCAGCGGGTTTGCGGCTGGCCACGGCGGCGTCTGGCGATCAAATCCAACCCCTCCAGGGGCTGGATGGCGCGGATGAGCACGGCGTGCGGCTGGCCCTCGGCCTGGGTGATGCAATTGAACAGCCAATGATTGCCGTAAGTGAAATACACGTAAGCGTGGCCGGCTGGACCGTACATGACCGCGGTGCGCGGGGTGCGACCCGCCTTGGCATGGCAGCCCAGGTCACCTTCGCCGCAATAGGCCTCGGTCTCGGTGATGATGCCGGATACGCGGCGAAGGCGGCCGCCGATCTTCTGTTCGTGCACGAGCAGGCAACCAAGGAGCTGACGGGCGACCTGCAGGGTGGGCTGGGCGTAGAACTCGCGCGGCAGGCGCCGAGGGCGCGGCATTGTTTTTAGGAGACCGGCTGAGCGCCAAGGATTGCGCTCAACTCGCTGAGTGAGCGGATAGCGAGGCAATCGACGTCCTCGTATACGCCATTCGAGTTCAAAAGGATGCTTTGCACACCCGCATTGCGCGCCCCCAGAATATCGGCAAAGTAATTATCACCGATGTACAAGACTTCATCCGCCGAGCGCCGGATGAATTTGAGCAGATTTTCGAAGATCTCTTTGCGCGGCTTGTAGGCGCCAAGCTGCCCGGCGGTCAGGTAAAAATCCATATAGAGATCCAAGCCGAGGGCATGCATCTCGCTGTGGATGACCTTGGGCCGGTTGGTGGTGAGGCCCAGCGAATATCCGGAGGCGCGTAAAGCCGAAAGGGTTGGCAAGGTATCGGCATGCAGGCGACCGGTAGGGTTGTAGTTTTCGCGCATATGGGCGTTCACGCCGGGGGCGAGTTCCTCGGCTTGAGCTTCGGGGAAACCCAAGGCCAGCAGATGGCGGCGGCCGTAATTCAACCAAAAGGCTTCGCTGCCTTCCTCGTACGTTTCGATATCCTTGTGCAGTTCTTCGGAGCTGGCCCAGTAGCGATGTTCCCAACGTTGTGCTTCCCGCCGTTGCCCTCGGCTCAAGGGTGCGCCGAGCGTCTCCGCATAGTCGCAGAAGACGTGATGCGGATGCGGGTCGTTGTAGCGCAAGGTATCGTCGAGGTCGAAGACGATGGTGGTTATGTGTTCGAAGCGGCCGTTGATATTCATTCTTGGATTCTTCTAAAAATGCATCCGTCGAACCAGTGAGGTAACTGAATAAAGCATTGCGCTAGGAATTTCTCGTCGCCGGGTTGCTGGAAAGTACCAGGCAGAGCCTGGTGCCTTCTGCAACCATGGGCTCACTCGAAATAACAAGAAAAAGAGCGCGGGTATTCTATCCGCCAATGTAGGACATTTCCACTTTGGGCAGGTCCTTGGTTTGCGCGGAACGCAGCTCGGAATAACGATCCGTTCGCCTCTGCCACACGGAGGAAATGGAGGCAAGTAGCTGCT
>JBBEBI010000008.1:0-15671 GCA_040882365.1 Anaerolineales bacterium | reverse complement strand
GAATAACGATCCGTTCGCCTCTGCCACACGGAGGAAATGGAGGCAAGTAGCTGCTCGTCGCTTGCGCCATCGCGGATCAGGGCACGCAAATCGGTGCCGTTGATGGCGAAGAGGCAAGTGAAGAGCCTGCCGTCGGCGGAGAGGCGCGCCCGGCTGCACGCGCCGCAGAAGGGTTGGGATACGGAAGCAACGATGCCGATCTCGCCGTTACCGTCGGCGTAGCGGTAGCGCTCAGCCACCTCGCCGCGATAGTTGGGCTCCAGGGGCTCGAGCGGCATTTCACGGTTCACAATCTCGAAGATCTGGCGGGCGGTGACCACATCGTCCAGGCGCCAGCCATTGGTGTGGCCCACATCCATGAATTCGATAAAGCGCAGGATGTGACCCCGTTCGCGGAAATGGCGCGCCATGGGCAAGATGCTGTGCTCGTTCACGCCGCGCTTGACGACCATATTCACTTTCACCGGACCCAGGCCGGCCGCGGCGGAGGCTTCGATCCAATCGAGCACGGAAGCCACAGGGAAATCCACATCGTTCATGCGTTTGAAGGTCTCATCGTCCATCGCATCCAGGCTTACATTCATACGTTTCAGGCCGGCATCCTTGAGCGATGCAATGCGGTTGAGGGGAAAGGAGCCGTTGGTGGTTAGCGCCAGATCTTCAACCTGGGGAATAGCGGCCAGCATGGCAACCAATTTTTCCAGCTCGCGGCGCATGAGCGGTTCGCCGCCGGTGAGGCGCACCTTGCGCACTCCCAGGTCGACGAAGGCGCGCGTCACGCGGGCCATCTCCTCGAAGGAGAGCAGGTCGGCGTGGGGCAGGAATTGATAGTCGCGGCCGAAGACACCCTTGGGCATGCAGTAGGTGCAGCGGAAGTTGCAGCGGTCTGTCACAGAGATGCGCAGATCGTGCAGGGGGCGGCCTAGAGTGTCGGTAGGGTTCATGGCGAATCTACAGCAGGAAAACGACTGGCGCAGTCTCGCTGCGCCAGCTCGTATCTGTGTACCTAGATTATATCGCGGCGCCTAAGGGGAAGCTACTCCTCGTCCTTTTCCTCAGTGACGGGCTGGCGTAGGCCGCGCGCACCCTTCAACAGGATCCAGAGACCGGCACCGATCAGGAAGAGAGGCCACAACTGGGCGAAAATGGCGGGACCACCCAGGAAGCCGCTGAAGATGCCGAACAGAAACAGGCTGAACAGGATGGCGCCAAGCCCCTCTTTGAACCCCTGCATGACCCGCCCCTCCAGGATATTCATTAACAGGGCGCCCAGGCCGGCAAAACCGGGAATCAGCGTCCAGGCGTAAGCCCAGCTGGCCCAATCATTGGTGTTGTTCTGATAATAAAGGATGCCGCCGATGCCGGCGATGATCATGGCCGGCACGGCCAGGCCGGGGGCGCGCAGCACCACGGCCATGACCAGAAACAACAGGCCGACGCCGATCACCCACCACGGCCAATCGTATTGCAGGGGGAGGATGTCATTGAGTTGGGGGAAGAATTGCGCGGCCAGAAACCAGCCGCCCACCAGCAATAAGATCAGGCCGAGGGCGAAATTGCTTCTTCGTTCCATATCCATAGTTATCTCCCGAGGGGACGCTTTCCTATCATTTAATTATACGTTTCAACGGCTTTTTGGTTTTGCGCGCGACTTAGCGTGATTGCGTCGTTCGCGGAACACGCCAGCCACGCCAAGAAGGACAAGCACGCTGCCCGCAATCGTCCAACCGGTGATCCGTTCCTGCAGCACCAAGCTGCCCAACAACACGGCCAGCACGGGGTTCACGTAGGCGTAGGTCATCACCACGCGGGTAGGCAGCAGGTGCAGCGCGGCCACGTAGGAGGTGAAGGCGAAAATGGAACCCACGACGGCCAGATAGGCCCAGGCGATCCAGGCTTCCTGGGTCGGGGTTGGCAAAGGCTCCTGCATCAGGAAGATAAGCGCGGCAAACCCGACCGCCCCGAAAGCCATCTGGTAAGCGGAGCTGGTTCTGTGGCTGAGGGTCATCGGGCGACGGGCCTGCAGCACGGAGCCGAGCGCCCAGGTGACGGGCGCGCCCACGAGGGCCAGCACGGCCACGGTGTCGGCGCGCACCCCGCCAAGCAATTCGGGGGCAGTCAACACGGCGATGCCGGAAAAACCGACCAATAGCGAAAAGGCCAATTGCCGCGAAGGCCACTTGCGGTCGATGACCGCTTCGATGATGGCGGCCCAGATGGGCGAGGCGGCCACTAGCAGGGCGGCCAAGCCCGATTCGGCGCGCGTCTCCGCATAGGTGACCAAGCCGTTGCCGCCCAGCCACAACAGGAGGCCGGAGCCGGCCAGGGTGAAAACCTCTGCCCGGGTGAGGCGCAAGCGCTCGCGGCGCAGGCGGCCCCAGAGCAACAGTACAACTGCGGCCAATGCGGCGCGCATAAAGCCCATGGTGAAGGGAGGGAAGCCGGAGCCTTCGCGCACGGCGAACCGGATGGCCAGGTATGTGCTGCTCCAGACGATGTAGACGACGAGCAGGTTGGCCAGCCCGGCAGGGTCCAGTCCACCCAATACAGGCGAAGTTAATTTCTTCTGTTTACTCACGTTATGCCCTAGAGATTCTTGGCTACCAGGCGGCGCAACTGGCGGCTGCGATAGACGATGATGATGCCGAGCAACACGGCGGCACCGCCCAGCCATTGCTGCCAGGTGAAGGATTCGCCAAGAAGCGGCCCGGCAAGAAAAGCGGTGAGCACCGGCTGGATGAGCAGCGTGGGCGCTAAGACCGAGGCGGGCAGGTAACCTTGCGCGAAATTGATCGCCATCCATGCCCCGCCCTGAACGATCACCCCCAAGGCCAAAAAAGTGAGATAGCTGGAAGCGGAATAGCCAACAAGTGGATCTTGCAACAGGAAGGCCAGGACCAAAAGAGTGACCGTGGATCCCAGTGCGGCGATCCAAAAGAAACTGAGCGCATCCAAATCGTCGCGCCCCTTTTGCGCAGTCAACAAATAGGAGCCATAGAAGAACGCGGACAGCATGCCGAAGATGGCTCCGCTGTTGAATTCCAAGCCTTGGGTGAAATCCAAATTCAGCACGGCAAGGACCCCGGCGAGTGCGACGGCCAATCCGATCCAGAAACCGACATGCAATTTCTCTTTGAACAGCAGCCAGGCACCCAACCCCACCCACAGCGGGGCCATATTTCCCAACAGTGTTGGGATGGTGGCGCCGGCCAGATTGATGCCGGTAGCCCACGAGGCCAGGTCCAGCGCGAAGAAAAACCCTGCCAGGGCGGCCAGCCATAGACCGCGCGACGTGATCCTGTGTTGGCTGCGCCTAAGGCGATAGACAAAAGGGATCGCCAAGACCAGCGTACCGATGGCCATGCGGTACAGGCTGACCACAGAACCGGGAGCGTCCGCCAGGCGGGTGAGGATGGCGGACAGGCCGAGGATAAGCACCCCGCCGAACAGGGCGGCGTAGGCTTTCCAATGCGAGCCGGCGGGAGCGGGCATGGCGGCGATTGTAACCGAGCGGTCGCAGGCAGCCGAACGGTATAATCTTTCAACGAGTCGAGGTCGGATGAGCCAAAAACGGCGCCTGGTGTCGAAGTTGGAAGGGGATTTCTTCACCCGGTTCGGATTGCAGATCCGCCTCATCGTGCGCTTGATGGGCGACCCGCGGGTGAATCTATTTCTCAAGGCGCTCCCCGTGTTTTCATTGCTGTATCTTATTTCGCCGCTGGATATCGTTATCCCTCTTGTGGATGACGCCTTCATTTTATGGCTGGCCAATACGCTGTTCCTGGAACTATGCCCGCAGGCGGTGGTGGAAGAGCACCGCGCTAACCTAGAACGTGAGGTGCGGCCAAAGAAGGAAGGGCAACCGCCCATCGATGAGCAGGATGTGATCGAAGCGCGCTACCGCGATAAAAGCAAATAATGCCAAAGTTTTCCCGCAGACTTGTTTTCGCCACATCGATCATTTTCCTGGCCGCCTGCACGCAGGCAGCAGCAAATCCCAATTCGAATCAAGGCGACAGTTCTTCGGGACCATCATTGCTTATCACCAGTGCCACGCAAGCCCCCAGCGAGACCCCCACTCCGCTCCCAACCCCCACATTAACTCCCAATCCGACGCCGCCCCCCAGCCTCGCTGACCCCGCGGGGTATAGCTGGGCGGTGGTCGCCGAAGGTTTCAACCGCCCGCTGCTGGTCACGCACGCCGGAGACGGAAGCGGTCGCGTATTCGTGGTGGAGCAGGATGGCAGGATCCGGGTGATCCAGGGCGGGGCCACTTTGCCCGAACCCTTCCTCGACATCGACGAGCGCGTGGGCAGCGAAAGCAATGAGCAGGGTCTGCTGGGCCTGGCTTTCCATCCGGATTACGAACAGAATGGTTTCTTTTACGTGGACTACACCGATGTGCGCGGCGACACGGTGGTGTCGCGCTTCCAGGTTTCGCAAGACGCCAACATTGCCGACGCGGCCAGTGAGCAAGTGTTGCTGCAAGTCGACCAGCCGTATCCGAATCACAATGGCGGCTACGTAGAATTCGGGCCGGATGGTTATTTGTACATCGGCCTCGGGGACGGCGGCTCCCAAGGCGACCCGCATGGCAATGCCCAATCGCTGGAGACATTGCTCGGCAAGATCCTGCGCATCGATGTGAGCTCCGGTTCGCCTTATGCGATACCGCCCGATAACCCATTCGCCAACGGCGGCGGGCTGCCGGAGATCTGGGCGCTGGGTCTGCGCAATCCCTGGCGGTTCAGTTTCGATCGCGCCACGAGAGATTTGCATGTTGCCGATGTGGGCCAGAACCAATGGGAAGAAGTGAACTTCCTGCCCGGCGACATTGTGGGCGGCGCTAATTTCGGGTGGAATTATTTCGAAGGCAATCACGAATATGAAGTGGGCGGTCCCGAAAATTTCCTTTTCCCCGTGGCCGAATATAGCCACGCAGAGGGCGGCTGCTCGATCACCGGCGGCTATGTGTACAGGGGCGCGGCCCTGCCGGCCTGGAACGGTGTGTATTTCTATGCGGATTATTGTTCGGGCATCGTGTGGGGGCTGGTGCAGCACGCCGACGGCGCTTGGGAGAGCCGTGTGCTGTATGAAACCGGGTTATTGATCACCTCTTTTGGATTGGATGAGGCGAGCGAGCTTTATTTGGTAAGCCGCGACGGAGCGATCTATCAACTTCAGGCGCAGTAGCCCCGCATTCTTCTAAACAGACACATGCATTCGCCGGTGCAGCACAAGGCCACGGAAATCCTAGTTGTGCATAATCCGCAGGCAAACGCAGCTCGCGTGGAGAACTTGCGCCGCCTGCTGGATACGTATTTCGCGGGGCGCGGCGTTGAGCTGATCGAATGCAGCCGCACAGATCTGGCGGCTCGCCTGAAGCCCTGGTTGGATGGCGGCGTCGAACTGATCATCGCGGCGGGCGGTGATGGCACCGTCTCAGATATCGCCAGCGCGCTGCCTGCGGATGGTCCGCCCATCGGCATTTTGCCTATGGGCACGGGCGATGTGCTGGCGCGGGAGCTGGGCATTCCCCTGGACCTGGAGCAGGCGGCCGCGTTGCTGGCCGGCCGGCACGCCGTGCGCCAGCTGGACGTGCTGCGCGTGGCCGGACGGGCTTATTTGCTTTCGGTGGGCGTTGGCTTAGGGGCGCGAGCCATGCAGCAGACCAGCGCGACGCGCAAGAAGCTGTTCGGCAAAAGTTCCTACATGGTCTCGATGTTCCTGAATTTCTTCGCCATGCAACCGCGGCAGTATGAGGTGAAACTCGATGGCTTGCCGCACCGGATCCGCGCTAGCGACATGATGGCAGCCAACTGCGGCACCCTGGGCTACCGGGCGCTGCGCTGGTGGCCGGAGGTCCAGCCGGATGACGGGCGCATGGACCTGTGTTACCTGGAGGCCAATACCGGCTTCTATTACCTTTGGGTGATCTTCAACTTCCTGGCGCGCCGCCATTATCGCAACCAGCGGCTAAACCACATCCCGGCGCAAAAGACAATTTCGATCGAGGGACCCGCAGGCTTGCCGGTTCAAGGGGATGGCGACTGGATCGGCGAAACCCCTGTAGAAATCCACCTGGAGCCCGGCGCCTTGAAGGTGGCGGTGCCCCTAAAGCCGTAACATTCCGGGCCGGTTTTTTGTTTTCATGATATCCATGCTTACGGCTAAGAAGCCCCTTCTATTCGCGAGATGTGGATTGGCCTGCCTGATATTGGTGGGCTGTGCCACGCCTGTGGCCACGCGGGCTCCCGTTAACGAGACACAGGAAGAACCGGCGGCCATATTTTCCATCCCTACGCTTCCTTCGTTAAGTGACACTTCGGTTCCAAGCGAAACCTCGACTTCCGAGAGCAGCCCCGCGCCTGAGGAGTCGATTCGCTTTGCAGTCGTCGGCGATTTCGGGCAGGTGAATCCAGATACCTTCGCCGTGGCGGAGATGATCGACAGCTGGCATGTGGACTTCATCGTGACGACCGGGGACAACAACTACCAGCATGGGGAAGCCGAAACCATCGATGAGAACATCGGCCAGTATTACCACCGCTATATCGGTAATTACCAAGGCGATTACAACCGCGGCAGCGCCGAGAACCGCTTCTTTCCCAGCCTGGGCAACCATGATTGGTCATTGGGCAACATTGACCCTTACCTGGATTATTTCACCTTGCCGGGCAATGAACGCTACTATGACGTTGTACACGGAGATGTGCATCTCTTCATCCTGGATAGCGATACGCACGAGCCGGATGGCGTTGGCAGCTCCTCCGACCAGGCGGCCTGGCTGCAGGAGGCGCTGGAAGAATCAACGACGCCATGGCAAATTGTGGTCTTCCACCATCCGGCCTACTCATCGGGGTACCACGGATCTGGCGATTGGATGCAATGGCCTTTTGCCGAGTGGGGCGTGGACGCAGCCCTGGCGGGCCACGACCATCTTTACGAGCGGCTGGTGGTGGATGGCCTGCTCTATATCACGAACGGCCTGGGAGGGCACGAGGCCATCTACGATTTCGAAAAGACCCTACCCGGAAGCCAGTTCCGTTACAACGACCTGCATGGGGCGATGCTGGTGGAGGTAACCAGCGGCTGGATTCGTTTCGACTTTATCAATATCCAGGGGGAGTTGATCGACAGTTACACTCTCACCGTACAAGACGCCAATCCGTAAGACGAGGCAGCCCCGAAGGTGACATTGCTCCCCCCGGGGAGAGTTGACTGACCCTAGCGGCGCGCATCCTGTGTCGCACAATGACGTATATCTATATGCAGTTCAAACTTTCTAGGAGGTCTTATGTTCAAGGGTTCGATATTGCGTCGCGCCGCCGGCATCCTGTTGTGCTCGGCGCTGCTGCTGGCGGTGTTGACGCTGCCCTTCGCCGGCCCGGCCCGGGCGGCGGAGATCATTACCAGCGATACAGAGGCCGTTTGGCCCGCGGGTCAAACGCTCGAGGATGACCTGGTCATCGCCGGGCAGCGCGTGCGCGTGGAGGGAACCGTACACGGCGATGTGTTTGCCTTCGGCCAGACGGTGGAAGTGAGCGGCGTCATCGAAGGTAACCTCTTCGTGGGCGCGCAGTACTTCACCAACAGCGGCAGCGTCGACGGGAGCGTGTATGCGTTCGCCTACACGTTAACGGCCGAGTCAGCTACTCTGGTGGCCGACAATTTCTATGGCTTCGGTTTTTCCGTGCAGACGGATGAGGGCAGCCAGGTGGATCGCAGCCTGTATGCGTTCGGCTACCAGGCCATCCTAAACGGCCAGGTCGGCCGCGATGTGACCTTTAACGGTGCGGCCTTTCAACTGAACGGTGACGTGGGGCGCAACCTGATCGTGCGCATCTCCGAGCCGGACCGGGCGGAATACCGGGACTATGGGCAGTGGACGATGTGGATGCCAGCCGGCGGGGAGATCATTCCTCCCGGCTATGAGGTAGGCGATCAGGCCAGCATCGGCGGCGAGACGGATTACCAGGTTATCGAAATGCCAACCGACCAGGAGTGGGCATACACCCCCGATGCGCCGACGCTGTGGGGCATCGCGGTGGCGGCTGCCGTTATCGCCCGCGTCGGGGAATTCATCACCCTGTTCCTGGTGGGCGCCTTGTTGCTCCTGCTGTGGCCGACACAGGTGGCGCGCGTGGAACAGCAGGTAACAAAGCATGCGTGGCGCAGCCTGGGTCTCGGCGTTCTGGGAGCGATCTTGTTCCCGTTCGCCTTTGTGCTGGCCGCGGTGCTGATCGTGCTGCTGGGGATCCTGATTGGCATTGTGACGCTAGGCCAACTGGCGGTCTACGTATTCGGGATCGGGTTCGTGCTGCTGGGTCTGGTCACGATGCTGCTGTGCTTCGCGGCGATGGTGGCTACCAAGGCGATCATCAGCCAGATGGTGGGCAAGTGGTTGCTTGGAGCGGCAAATATCTCGCTGCAGGATAGCCGCTGGATGGCCTTGCTGGCTCTGTTGGTCGGCGTGTTCATCTATGCGGGCATCCGCCTCATCCCAGTGCTGGGCTGGCTGGTGGCGGGCTTCGTAATCGTGCTGGGCTTCGGCGCTATGCTGGGTGCCTGGTGGATCAAGGAACCTGCTGTGGCTGCTCGCCGGGGGCGAAAGAAATAGGCTTAGCAACTAAGCGAATCAAAAAAGAACCCGGTGAAACCGGGTTCTTTTTATGCAGTGTTTTTTACTTACGCCTGGTGTTCAGTTTGATGGTTTCAGTTACTGTGAAGGCGCCCTGCAAAGGCTGCGCGTTTAATTCCATGACGCGGCTGTTGGCGAAGTATGGAAAATCGAAACTGGTCTCATCGCCGGCACTCCTGCCGGGGATGGGCATCAGCCGCGCGGTGAGGGGTTTGCCCAGGCGCAGGGCTAGCGCGGCCAAATCCAGCAGCAACGCGGTGAGCTGTTCGGTGCGCGTGTTGCCGGGCAGCGGCACGGTATCCAATCCCGTGCCGCACACGGCTGAATACATCAGCAGATCGTTCACGTTGAGAGTGCCTTCTGCAGCGCGTTTGGCCAGCGTGGCATCTTCCAGCGGAGGCAGCAGCAGGCCGCTGAAGCCGGTGCGTGGGTACTTGGCCGTGTCGATGGCCTGGGTCAGGATGGCGGCCGCGGCCAGCGAGCCCTGCAGGCCGACTTTAGCAATCCCCATGCGCTCGAAGGCGGTGCCCAGGGACTCGCGTTCCTCGGGGAAGGGCGCCAGCGAAAAATCGATACCTCCAAAAGCAATGCCGCTCTTTTTCGCCACTCGTCCCGCGAGCTTGGCGATGGCTTTGGCATGCTCCTCAATGCTTCCCGTCAAGGCGCGGCTGCCCTGCTCAATGGTTTTGGCGTCTTCGAAAGCAGCCACCGCCAGATCCGCGGCCTGGGTGGCGATGGCGAAGGCAGGCCGCTTGCCGGCGTGATAGGCGGCGGGGAAAAACGGCGAACCGGCGGGCACAGACGCCAGCGCGGCAAAGCGCAAGTTGGCAAAGCCGTTCGGTTCAATGGTGGAAGCCTTTTGGATGATCTTGGCGCAGGCGCGCAGGGCGCTCAGGCTTATTCCGGATTTGGTATCCGCAATCACGCCGCTAAAGAAGGCGGCCTTGGTGGCGGCCAGCATGTCGGGCACGAAGCGGTAACTTTCGGCGACGCGCGGCAGAGCCGGGCCCAGGGAGACGTAGCCAAAGCCGTTGCGCTGCGCCATATCTTCGAAGGCCACCGCGGCTTCAACGGCGCGGCTCTGTGTGAGGGGCTTAATCCAACGTGGAAAGGGCGTAGTGGCCAGGCGCATGGTCTGCACTTCGTAGCCGGCGGCCTCTAAGGCGGCTTTGGCCGCCTGGGTGGCCTTAGCCAGCCGCTGGATCTCGGCGGCGTTGCCGCCGCGTTTGGGGGACAAGAACGCCGTAATGGAACGGATCTTCATATGGTTTTCGCTTTGCGTTGACGCACCACTTCGAACAACAGGATGCTGCCCGCGGCGGCCACGTTCAGCGACTCGCTGCGCCCGGGCATGGGAATCTGGATGAGCGTTGGGTTGAGCCTGGCGGCTTCGGCTCCAGAGCCGCGGGCTTCGCCGCCGAGGATCAAAGCCAGTGGCTGCTTGAGGTCTGCCTCGTCGTATGGCTTTCCCTCCCAGGCCTCTCCCAGAAAGACCTGCAAGCCGCGGCTCTTGACCAGGCGGGCGATGTCATCCCAGGCCAAACTCTGGATGGGTTGGCGGAAATGCGCGCCCATGCCACTGCGAACAACTTTGGGCGCAAAGGCGTCCGCGCAGCCGGGGGCCAGCAGCAGCGCGTCGCAATTGGCGGCTGCGGCACTGCGCAGCAGGGTGCCCAGGTTGCCGGGGTCGGCTACGCCATCCAGCACGAGCACCAAGTTCAAGTCATGGGGGAGGGGCAAGGCGCGCAGTTCGATTTCAAGCAAAATCCCCTGCGGGCTCTGGGTATCGCTGACGGCCTTCATCACTGCTGTGGAAACCGGCTCGGCTGCGCCGCGCACCTGCAGGGCGCGCAGCAGCTCGCTGTGTTCGTCGGCCACGCCCTGCGTATAGAAGGCCTGGCGCACCGGCCACCCGGACATGAGCGCCTCTTCGGCCAGGCGCACGCCCTCCACTACGAAAGCGCCCTGCTCTCTACGGCGTTTGGCCAGGCGCTGCAGGGCGCGGATCTCTTGCACTTTAGGATTGCGTACCGAACTGATCATGATGCGTATTCTAATTCAGCGAAGACCCAGGTGTAGAATGTCAGCACCTTTAATTGGAGGAGCCCCCATATGCCCGATCCGCGCGTTGAAAAACTAGCCAAGACCCTGGTTGAATATTCCGTGAAGGTAAAGCCAGGCGATTGGGTTGTGATCAGCACCAACAGGGTGGCCGAACCATTGGCCGCCGAGGTCTTGCGCCACATCCTGCGGGCGGGTGGTTACCCCAGTATTCTTATGAGCAGCGACGCGTTCGCCGAAATCATTTTCAGCGAGGCGAACGACGAGCAACTGGAGCACATTTCCCCCTTCGAGCGCATGCCGCTGGCCGATGCCGATGTGTACATCAACATCGGCGCGGTGGAGAACACGCGCAACCTCGGCCTGATCGACCCGGCCCGTGTGCAGCTGCGCAGCGCGGCCCGCAAGGATCTGATGGGCACCTATATGCAGCGCAGCGCCAGCGGCGAGTTGCGCTGGACGCTCACGCAATTCCCCTGCCCGGCCTTCGCCCAGGAGGCCGACATGAGCTTACGGGAATTTGAGGATTTCGTCTACCACGCCACCTTCGCGGACCAGGACGATCCGGTGAAACATTGGAATGAATTGGAAGCCAGGCAGGAGCGGTTGGTGCAATGGCTGAAAGGCAAGAACAAGGTCGAACTGCACAGCCCCACTATCGATCTCAGTATGTCTGTGGATGGACGCAGGTTCATCAATTCCAGCGGCACGCACAATATGCCCAGCGGTGAGATCTTCACCGGGCCGGTCGAAGACTCGGCGGACGGCTGGGTGGAATTCACCTATCCCGCCATTATGACGAGCCGAGAGGTGGACGGCGTGCGCCTGGAATTTAAGGCCGGCCGCGTGGTGAAAGCCAGCGCGAAGAAGAACGAAGAATTCTTACTTAAAATGGTGGACCAGGATGCGGGCGCTCGCTTCCTGGGAGAGCTGGGGATCGGAACCAATTACGCCATCGACCGCTTCACCAAGAGCATCCTCTACGACGAAAAGATCGGCGGCACCATCCACCTGGCGCTAGGGGCCAGCTATCCGGAAACCGGCGGCAAGAACGAATCCGCCCTGCATTGGGACATGATCTGTGACATGCGCAGGGACAGCGAGATCCGCGTGGATGGTGAACTGTTCTATAAGGATGGCCAGTTCCAGGTCTAAAGATGCGGGCTTGTGTAGCCCCCGGCATTCCTGTATGATGATGGAAGTTCCCGTTCACTCGCCTGACGGAAAGTGAAGCGTTACCCCTCAATCGACATCTAATAATGTAGCATCCTGGGGCCCGCTGTCCATGCAAAAAAGCAAGGAGCCTGCGTGCCTAATGATTCACCATAAGCGGCATGCAATTGCCAGCCATCTTTTGAGGTTCGCCTGACTGACAAGTAGCAAGGATTGGCTAAGGAGTAGCAATGAACCCAAAAAGCACCCGACTGATCTTGATTGGCTTGTTCCTGCTGGCTGCGGTTGCAGCCGCATACTTCTTTCTGCGCAGCAGCCCACCCGCGGACACGGCAGACGCCCAACAGGAGGCCCTGGCCCAATTGCAGCAAGACTCGGAAAGCGAGCCTCGATTCCATTTCTACAACGGCTTCCCGGGCTTCGCTCAGGTTAGCGTTTCTGTTCAGGACAATGACCCCGTGGAACGCGCCCGTAACTACCTGCAGAAGTACCAGGATCTCTATCTACAAGACCACGCTGACCTGAGCCTCGAAGTGCTGCGAGAGGACGGGGACACGGTGGCCTTCTACCAGACTTACAAGGGTTTGCGCGTCTACGCCGCGGAGATTGTTGTCAGCTTGCAAGGGGATACGGTTTTCGCCACCGTTGGTAACCTGCTGACCTCCGACGTGGAGCGCCAGGCGCTAAATTTGGCCCCGTCCATCACCGACGCGGATGCCATTGATCTGGCCCGCACGGACCTCGACATGCCGGGTGCAGAAGTCATTGGCAGCCCTGAGTTGGTTGTCTTCGAGCCCAGCTTTGTCAGTGAGGCCCCCGGGATCCTGCACCTTGCGATGACAACTGTTATTGGGGCAGCGACGACGTGGACGTGGGCGACGAAGACGATTTCAACTGGGACTATAGCAATGACGGCGACGCAACACAGGGCTACTTCGATCAAATCTTCACCGTTTATAACTTCTATGTCGATAGCTTTGGCCGGCATTCCTACGACGGTGATGACAGCCAATTGGAGTTGTTCATCCATGCCACGGTGGACAATGCCTCGTGGAGCAGTTATTGCGAGCTGATCCAAGTCAAGTCCGGTTGGATCGACTATGAAGTGCTGGTGCATGAAATGACCCATGGGGTCATCCAGGAAACCTCGGGGCTGAACTATTCCTACCAGTCCGGCGCGCTCAACGAAAGTTATGCAGATGTGATGGCAGTTATCGCCGATCAAATGGATGGCGATAACAACTGGACCCTCGGAGAAGACCGCACGGGCTTCGGCGGCTTTGTTCGCGACGTGACCGTTCCAAAACACATCAACGACTATGTCAGCGGGATGGCAAACAATAAAGCCGGCGACTATGGCGGCGTGCATACCAATAGCGCCATCCCCAACTATGCCGCCTTCCTGATGGCCACGGGGGGTGGACCGTTCACTCCGCCCGGGCAGATCTTCCCGCCCAATCAGATCCCCACCCTGTACAGCATCGACGGGATCGGGACATTCAAGGTCCTTCAACTGTATTACAAAGTCATGACCATGCTGCCGAACAGCGCCTCGTTTACCCAGGCCAGTGGGTTGACCATCGCCCAAGCCGAGCAATGGGCGAGCACCAACCAGGTAGGGTTCACCGATGATGACGTCTGTCAGGTGCGCAACACGTTTGCCAATGTCGGCTTGGAGTCACTGGATTTCGATTGTGACGGTACCCCGGACGGCGCGGATAACGACGACGATCAAGACGGCGTGCCGGATGCTCAAGACAACTGCGACACCGTCGCCAATCCCACGCAAGTGGACAAGAACTACGACCAAATCGGCGACGCCTGCCAGCCTGATGCCGATAACGACGGCATTCCGGTGGGCGGCTTTCTGGGAGACAACTGCGGCAGCGTGTATAACCCGGACCAGAAAGACCTGAACTTCAACGGCATCGGCGACGCGTGCGACCCCGCCGCGGATGGTGATTTTGATGATGACGGCGTGCTCGACAAGGACGACAACTGTTATCTGGACTACAACCCGAGTCAAAGCAATGTTGACGCCGCGCTGGACGACCTGGGCGACGCCTGTGACCCGGATGCGGACGGAGATGGCTTTAGCAATGACGACGACAACTGTCCCTTCACCGCCAACGCAGACCAGGCCAACAGCGATGGGGACGGCGCCGGCGACGCCTGCGATGATTGCCCGGACGCCGGGGACGTGAATGCCTGGACGACCGGCATCCCAGAGCTGGGAATCGACCCCAAGCCGTGGCAGCCCGATAGCGATGGCGACGGCATTCCGAATGCCTGCGACGATAGCCTCCTTGTCCTAGACCTCTCCTGGGAATTGGCTGTGAAAGAGATCAATCCGCTTGACCCTATCGAAGTCAGCCTGCGCGGCGAGCCCGGCGACACGCTTGTGTTGCCCATGCCCGGCTGCCTGCCGCCGGAAGCCGCGGACAGAGCCCCGCGCCTGGATAGGAACTTTATGCTCGTAGGGTTGGACCCCGATATCTTCGCGTACCTGGTGGATGGTGAAGGAATGGGGGCCGGCAAACCCAAAATGGATGGGGAATTAGTTTCCCTTTCGCTCACCAATCCAATGGGCGGGGCAGGGTATTTCCTGCAGCTTTACTTAGGTCCCGACTACGTGCCCGGTGAAAGCAGCTTCGGTTTCTCGTACAGCTGCACAGAACCGGATGCAGAAGAGGAGGAAGTTGCCGCTACAGCGACACCTGCCCCTGCCTTGCAGCTCATCGCCATCCCCAACCAGAACGCCAACTGCCGCCAAGGGCCGAGCAGTACCTCGTTCGAGGCGGTCGACATTCTCTTCATGGGAACGGAAAACGCACCGCTGGCCCGCGGGCGAGACAACCAGTGGGTGCTCTTCGACGGTCCCGATTACGATGGAAATTGTTGGGTCTTCGCTGAAAATCTGGATTTCTTCATCAACGAAGAACCCATAGACCTTGGGGACATCTCGGAGGAA
Organism: Anaerolineales bacterium; assembly: GCA_040882365.1. Taxonomy (GTDB): domain Bacteria; phylum Chloroflexota; class Anaerolineae; order Anaerolineales; family UBA11579; genus JAMCZK01. Next base: position 825 of record JBBEBI010000008.1, on the reverse strand, counting down.
CTACTCCCCTTTGCAGCATATCCGGACATCCCAACACCTACGCCTAGTCCCACCTTCACGCCGGAACCATTCACGCCGCAGTGCAGCGACGGCATCGACAACGATGGAGACGGGGATATCGACATGGCCGATGGCCGCTGTGTGGATGCGAACGACAATTCCGAGGACGCTTAGCGAACAATCTCAGCTTGGAGCGCAAACAAAGAGGATGGCGATGCGCCATCCTCTCTTATTTTCGCGGCAAATCTTCGTTATTTAGCCTGCTCCACCAGCGCCTTGAAGGCGCCAGGGTCGCTAACGGCAATCTCAGCCAGCATTTTGCGATTGATGCCGATATTGGCCTTCTTGAAGGCGTTCATCAGCCGGCCGTAGGTAGTGCCATTCATACGGGCGGCGGCGTTGATGCGGGCGATCCACAGGCCGCGCAGGTCGCGTTTGCGGTTGCGGCGGTCACGGTAAGCATAGAACAGGCTCTTGAGCCTGGCCTCATTGGCGCGCTTGTATAACTTGGAGCGCGTGCCGAACTGGCCCTTGGTGATCTTGAGTACTCTCTGATGCCGCTTGCGGCGGGTGACGCCTGTTTTTACGCGTGCCATACCTTTTCCTCGTGCCTCGTCAAACGATGTTATTTCGCCGTGCGGGTATTGGGGTTGGCCCTGTATTTGTTCATATAGGGCGCCAGGCGGTGAATGGTCTTGATGTAGGCCTTGCCTTTCACCGGGATCATCTCGGTGAACAGGGCTTTGGTGCGCGCCGAGGTGCGGCGGCGGAAATGGCTCTTGCCGCCTTTGGTGCGCACCAGTTTGCCGGAACCGGTCAAGCGAA
>JBBEBI010000007.1:0-7681 GCA_040882365.1 Anaerolineales bacterium | reverse complement strand
GATTCTGTCTTACATAACCAAGCATATATAGGATAAAGGTCACTATTACTAAAAGCCCGCCCGCCACCAAGATGGGCTTAACTTTTTCATCAACCTTAAATGCCTTCAATTTATTCTTAATAATAAGAAGTCTCTCGCTATTCATAACCACCATTTACCTCTTTCAAACATCTTCAGCTAACGTCAATTTGGAAGTAAATACAACCAGGCCCCATTTTCCTCTTGGACTAAGGCCGCCGGCTCCCCAAACATGCCTTCCACGCTCTGAAGGATACGGTTTAGCTCGTTGTTGTTCAGAAACGAAAGCACCATCCACGCCCGGTGGTCACCAAATTGCACCAATTCGCCCAACGCGCCCGTCGCGTTAAGTCCAAAGTAAACCACGGGGATAGCCTGGCTGCCGCGCGCCAGCGGCGAAGCGCACTGCGGCCAATAATAGTCGAACGCATAACTTGAAGCGCTCACCGCAAAAATCTGGTCCCCGCTTTCTATCTCCTCACACAAGGTTTCTGCGATCGGTCTGAGTTCCTGCAGCGAGGGTTGGTTTACTTTGCCCCAGGCATCGTACGTCAAAAAGACGAGCATTAAGGCCAGGGCAAAACCAAAAATGGTCTTGTTGATTTTAGCCATAATCTCAAAACCCAACCCGGCGAGGAGATATACGCCCAATACTAGATAGATATTGTTCCTGTGCGCACCGATGAATGGATACAATCGAACTAAACTGGTGCCGATCGTGATTAGGAGTGGAAAAGTTGCAACAAGAAAGATGGTCTCGCTTTTTCTGCCTCCTTTCAGGAGGCCATAGGATATGGCAAGTAAAATCGCTAAAATCGCTAAGGCGACTGTTTGCTCACTAACGGCTCCAACCAACAAGTTCCATAAATTGCCGAAGACCAGGTTAAAAAAAGAGGGAATCGTCCCCGCCCAATAGTGGCCATGTTCAAGATAAGATTCACTCTCCCAGCCGGCTCGCGATGAATACCCCAACACCCAGAAACCAACGACGACCAACACAATAAAAACTGCGTATGACGCAAAACCGATGAATTGTTTTCTATCTCGTCTGTCTTTATAAAATATGAAAATCCAAAGGTACGTAAATCCTAAAGCCAGGATGACCCAGGCGGCGGAAATGTGTGTAAAGATCGCAAGAACTGATAAAACAGCGAAAGCGATTAAGTCCCAAGTCCGTGTTTCAGTTAGATAATTAAGAAAGAAATAAATAAGGGAGATTACGAAGAACAGATAGAGTGTATGTTCCCGTACCGTTTGGGCCACAACGATAAGGAACGGCGATACGGCATATAACCCAGTCCCCACGAGGGCACCTGTGGATCCCATGAATTTCCGGAGGACCAGGTAGAACAATGGGATCGCTGCCACACCGGGTAATGCGGAAACCAATCGCAAACTGAATTCGGAAGCAGAAACTTGAACAATTTGGCTCAAGAGATAAAAGTAAACATGGATATCGGTCACTACGTCAAAGTGTCCGCCAGCGGCGTGCGTCACAGCGCGCTGCCAATACAAAGCTTCATCGGCGTAAAGCGACTTAGCCCCCAAATTATAGAAGCGCATGAAGCTGCCCACGACAATTGCGGCAGCTAGGCCTATCCAAACTGCGTTGGCCCTTAGAAATATAGCTAGTCGTTTACCAGTTCTTTTCATTAGTGTGATTTTAGTCGGCATCCCATCCCTCATGGCTAAATATACTCGAAGCGGTTACAAAACAGCATTTTCAGTCGCCCAAGTTCATATCGTCCCCCATCCCCAACTCCGGTAGCTCCCGTTCGATGTCCTCGGGATTCTGGCCCTTCTCCAGCCGATCCACCACTTCGCTGAATTCGGGGCCCAGGTCTTCGCCAGCCTCGTCTCCCATGGCGCGCATCATACCCGCCATCGCTTTGGGATCATCCGGCATTTCGTCCAGATTGTCCGCATCGCCGAAGCGGGTTTCGGCGGAGCGCAGCATGCGCGGCCGCCCAATACGGCGGCGCACCTGGCCGCTGCCGCACTTTGGGCACTCGACGCGGACGGTCTCGTAATCGCTATAGGCGATCTGGCGCGCAAACCGGGTGTCGCACTCCTCGCAAACAAATGAATACGATGGCATATTGGGATTATAACGAGGGCCTGTATAATAAGCCGCCACGGAGTTAATTTTGACTACTAATCCACCTGAGTTCGGCCCACCCCACGTTCCGTTGCTTATTGTCATCTCGGGCCCGTCCGGCGTGGGCAAGGACAGCGTCTTGCAGCGCATGAAGGAGCGCGGCCTGCCCTTCCACTTCGTGGTCACTGCCACCACGCGCCCGCCGCGCTCCGAGGAAAAGGAAGGGGTCGATTACATCTTCGTCGGCCGGGAAGAGTTTGCCAGCATGATCGATGCCGGCGAATTGATGGAGTACGCCCTGGTGTACAGCGACTATAAGGGCATCCCCAAAGCGCAGGTGCGCAAAGCGTTGGCCAGCGGCAACGACGTGCTGATGCGCGTGGACGTGCAGGGAGCCGCTACCGTGCGCAAGATCTCGCCCGAAGCCATTCTGATCTTCCTCACCACGACCAGCGAAGAAGAGTTGGTGGAACGCTTGCAGAAGCGCAAGACGGACATCGCCGAAGATCTGAAGCTGCGCATCGCCACCGCCCGCCAGGAATTCAAGCGCATCCACGAATTCGATTACATCGTGGTGAATGCCGATGACCGTCTCGACCAGACCGTGGATACCATCATGGCCATCATCCAGGCCGAGCACCAGCGTGTGCAGCCGCGCCGGGTGAGCTTGTGAGCGATCCCGCTCCCGGGCTCCCCGAAGGCCACCAAGACCCGAACGAAGAACCGCAGCCGTTAGCCCAGGTGCGACCGCAGCGCGCTGTGCTGCGTTTGCCGCAACGCATGCCGTTGGTGGTCTATACGTTGCTGGGGGTCACAATTCTCGTCTACCTATTGCAGTTGCTCACTAACGATCCGCGCCTGGTTATTGCCAACGTCCGCTGCGGTGACCTGGCTGGCTGCTACGGCATGAAGATCAACAGTCTGATCTTGACTGGCCAGTGGTGGCGCTTCCTCACGCCCATGTTGCTGCACGCCTCACTCTTGCATATTGGCTTCAACATGTACGCTTTGTACGTGCTGGGCCCGGATCTCGAGCGCCATTTTGGCCACCTGCAATTCCTTATTCTGTACATACTGAGCGGTTTTGCGGGCGTCGTGCTATCGTTTCTGCTCACGGTCAGCCCATCCTTGGGAGCCTCCACCGCCATCTTCGGGTTGCTGGGAGCCCAGGGCATCTTCGTTTACCGCAACCAGAAACTGTTCGGGCGCCGCGCCCAGCTTGTCCTGCGCAACATCGTCCAGATCGCGGTGATCAACTTGCTCATCGGTCTCTCCCCCGGCATCGATAACTGGGGCCACGTGGGCGGCCTGCTGGGCGGCGCGTTGTTTACCTGGCTGGGCGGCCCGGTCTACAAGGTGGAAGGCGACGGCATTGAATTCCACTTGGCCAACCGCACGCCTCCGGAGCGGCTGTGGTTGGCTGCTGGGATTGTGGCGCTGATTTTCGTGGGTCTGGCTGGCACAAAGTTTATCTAGTCCGCTTCCAGTCAATCTCACCTTGTCATTCCGAGTGAGGGCGCTTTGCGCTGCAGTTAGCAGCGCTGCCCGACGAGGAATTCCTGAAGAAATCCTATTTCCAGCAAATGCACTGGCAAGATAGATTGATCATTGGAATTCCTCGTCGGCCGGAGCCTGCCCTGAGCGAAGCGAATGGGGCCTCGCTCGGAATGACAAAGACGGCGCATAGCGCCGTCTTTGAAAGTACGCCTCTTTATCGCTTTGTCTATTTGGAATATTTCGCTTCGCGCTTTTCCAAAAACGCAGTCAGGCCTTCTTTATGGTCCGCGCCCCGGCCGGCGATCTCCTGGTTATGCGCCTCGTAGTCCAGCACTTCCTCCAAATTGGACAGCACCGCCTTATTGAAATCGCGCTTGGTTAGCCCCATGGCGCCCACGGGGCCGCTGGCCAGCTTGGCGGCCCATTCCCACGCTGTCCTCTCCAATTCCTCTGCAGGCACCACCGCGTTTAGCAAACCCCAGGCGAGCGCTTGGTCTGCCGTGATGGGCTGGTTGAAGAACGCCGCCTGCGCCGCGCGGCCCAGCCCGATGAGCTTGGGCAGCATCAGCGACACCGCCGAATCCGGCGCCAGGCCGATGCCGCCGAAGCCCACCACGAAGCGCGCCTCCGACGAGCCGATGCGCAGGTCGCAGGCCAGCACGATGCCCAGCGCCGCGCCCGCCGTGGGGCCTTGGATGGCGGCCAGGATCGGCTTCTCCAACTGGCGCATCTGCAGGATCAATGGGTTGTAGTTCTTCAGCAGATGCTTTCGAAATGAAACGTGTTGCCCTCCGCCGAACTCGGTCACATCCTGCCCGGCGCTGAACAGCTTGCCGGCCGCCTTCAGCAGCACGCAGCGCACGGCCGCATCGCGCTTGGCGTCCTTCAGCAGCCTTTGCATGTGTGCCACCATGGCGGAGTCGAACGCGTTCGCCTTGGGCCGGTTCAGGGTCAAGGCCAGCACGCCATCTTTGAGTTCGCGCAAGATCACATCATCAGCCATCGTTGCTCCAAATGAAACAGCCCGGACTCGGGCGAAGGTTACAACTATTCTAATTGGAATTCGTCTAGGCTAGGTTAGCGGTTCGAGATCGTCTGCGTCGCCGTCTTCGGCTTCGTCATCTTCGTAGCCGATGGCCAGTTCGATCTCTTCGTCGGGCAGGCGCACCCACAGCATCAGCACTTCGCCTTCGTCCGTTTCGGCGTTGCGCGCCGCCAGGATGGCTGCCTCTTTGGGCGCGCCTTCTTCGTCGCGATATTCCAGGTTGATGCTCTCGTGTTTGTTCCAGGTCCGCTGGCAGCGTTCCACCAGCTCGCGCCCGTTGAACGTGCGCAAGTGGGTCACCCCCACGCCGTATAGGGACGGCCCTTCCATCACCCCCGTGGACCAGCCATCATCCACCACTTCGAAGGTGGGCGATGGGCCTTCGATAATCGTGATTTTTTCTTCCATATTTACCTTGCAGCGGCGAATATTACCATAATGCTACATGCGTTGGGTTGCCGCGCGCCAGCAAAAACCGCAAGGTTATAATCCCAACGCCCCATGTATAAATTGGTCATCCTGATCGAACCCCAGGACCACACGGCCGAATTTAACCGCCGCTGGCCGGAGTTTCTGGCCAAAGCCGAGCGCATGCCCGGCCTGCGCCGCGAGGTCACTGCGCACGTGGACCGTGTATTGCACGGCGAGCTCGGCGCTCACCTGATCCATGAATTGCACTTCGACTCGCCGAAGGCCGCCGCGGATGCCATGGCCTCGCCCGAAGGGCAGGGCGCCGGGCAACTGCTGCAGGAGATCAGCGGCGGCAAAGTCACGCTGCTACTGGCCGATCACCTGCAGGACGACTTGTCGCACATTCACCGCCACCAGCCGGCCAAGCAGGCGCCGCCCATCAACCGTGCATGAAGCCCTTTCGCCCCATCTCTATCCGAAAGGCCGTCGGCCGTAGACCCTTGTTGTACGCCATCCTTGCCCTGGTGCTCGTCGCCGCTATTGGCATTGCGCTGTATGGCTATTTTGAATACGTGCGCCCGTCCGGGCGCTGGGCGCGTTTCGCCGAGCTGCGCGCCGATCCAGCAGTGTTCGAGCGCTATGCATTGAAGCCCGGCCTGCGCTGCGGCGACGCGCCCTTTGCCTTTCCCACGCGCGGCGTCGTCTTGGGCTTGTGGGATCAGGCCTATCGCTTCGGCCACCGCCACGCCGGCCTCGACATCTTCTCCGGCGCCGAACCCGGCGTCACCGCAGTGTACGCCGCGTACCCGGGCCATCTGACCCGACTGGAAGACTGGCGCGCCACCGTCATCATCCGCATCCCCAGCGACCCGCTGGCCCCCGGCCGCCAGATCTGGACCTATTACACGCATCTTGCCAACCAGGCCGGTGAGAGCTTCATCTCCGCGCAGTTCCCGGCCGGCACCTTCGAGGAATACGTGGAAGCCGGGACCTTTCTTGGTTACATGGGCGACTACTCCGGCGACCCGGGAAACCCCACCGGCCTTCATCTCCATTTTTCCGTGGTGAAGGATGACGGCGACGGAAAATTCCTGAACGAATTGGACATTCGCAACACCTACGACCCCAGCCCCTATTTCAATCTGCCCTTCAACCACCGCGAGAACCCCAGCGAGATCCCGCTGTGTGAAGGCGAGTTCACTATCGAGCCCTGGAACTTAGTGGACGCCGCTGATGAACCCTAGAGTTGCACTGGTCGTCGGCGCAGGTTCGCCGCTCGGTCAACAGGTTGCTCGCGGCCTGGCCGCGGAAGGGTTCCGCGTGGCGCTCAATGATCTGCTGCCCAACCATATCGAGCCGCTGGCTCTAGAGCTTGGCGAGCGGGTAATCGCCTATCCCACGGATCTTTCGCGCAAGCTAAGCCTGCAAACAACGCTGCAGAGCATCCTGGAAACCTGGCGGCGCATCGACGTGTTGGTGTTCATCGCCACTACGCAACCACTAACATCTCTATTGGACATGGACGAATGGGATTGGCACCGCGCCCTGGACCTGAACCTCACGGCCGCTTTCCTCTGCATGCAATCCGTGGGCCGCGTGATGCGCGAACTAGGCGGCGGCACTCTGATCAACGTTTTACCACTGGAAGCCAAGGGCTCAGCGGTGTACGCCGCCGCAGCCGCCGGGCTTGCCGCGCTCTCGGAATCCGTCGCCGGCGAATTCGCCGCGCACCATATTCAAGTACACTCATTGGTGGGAGACCGTGCCAACGCGCGATCGGTAATCCAACTTTGTATTGGAGAAACAGCAACGAAGACCAAATAACGCATCTGCCTTCCACCTAGGAGCTGCCATGACTCCCAACCAATCTCTTGTCCTCACCGAAATCAAAGACCGTGTTGCCTTAATCCGCCTCAATCGCCCCGAGGCCATGAATGCGCTCAATACGGCGCTGATGGTCGAGTTGATGGACATGCTGGAGAAGCTGGACGCCGATGAGGGCGTGGGCGCCTTTGTGCTCACCGGCGACGAGCGCGCCTTCGCCGCCGGCGCCGACATCAAAGAAATGGCCGAGTCCTCGTCCATCGAGTTGTTGCTCAAGGGTCACATCTCGCCCTTTGACCGCATCAGGAACGTATCCAAGCCCATCGTCGCCGCCGTTTCCGGCTGGTGCCTGGGCGGTGGGAATGAGTTGGCCCTATCCTGCGACCTAATCGTGGCTTCGGAGACGGCCCGTTTCGGCCAGCCCGAGATCAACCTGGGCGTCATCCCCGGTGCGGGCGGGACCCAAAGACTCACCCGCGCCTTGGGCAAGGCGCTGGCCATGGAAGTGGTGCTAAATAACCGCATCCTCACCGCCGAGGAGGCGCTGCGCCACGGCCTGGTGAACCGCGTGGTACCCGCCGAGCGCTGCCTGGACGAGGCCCTGGCCCTGGCAGGCGAGATCGCCGCCCGTGCCCCGCTGGCTGTGCGCCTGGGCAAAGAAGCCGTGAACCGCGCCCAGGAGACTCACCTCAGCGACGGGATTGCCGAAGAACGCCAGGCCTTCTACTTCCTCTTTGCCTCTGAGGACCAGAAAGAGGGCATGCGCGCCTTCACCGAGAAGCGTAAGC
>JBBEBI010000006.1:26251-44765 GCA_040882365.1 Anaerolineales bacterium | reverse complement strand
GTTGGCGCTCACCGTGCCGTCCGACCCCAAGCCGAAGAAGACCGCGCGGTAAGCGTCGGCTGGTTCGGCGGAGAATTTAGCATCCACCTCCAGGCTCAGTTTGGTGACATCGTCCTTGATGCCCACCGTGAAATGTTTCTTGGGGCTTGGCTTGCGCATTTCGTCGAAGACGGCCTTCACCATCCCGGCCGTAAATTCCTTGGAGGAGAGCCCATACCGCCCGCCAATGATGCGCGGCGCGGCCACGCCCAGCCACGATTCGCTGAAGGCGGAGACGACATCCTGGTACAACGGCTCGCCGATGGAACCGGGCTCCTTGGTGCGGTCGAGCACGGTGATGGTGTGCGCCATCTTGGGGATGGCAGCCAGCAAATGCTTGGCCGAGAAGGGGCGATACAGGCGCACCTTCAGCACGCCCACCTTTTCGCCGCGCTTCAATATTTCGGCCACAGCTTCCTCGGCGGCTTCTACCCCGGAACCCATCAGGATGACAACGCGGTGCGCGTCCGGCGCTCCCACGTAATCGAAGAGATGGTATTGGCGGCCCGTCTCCGCGGCAAAGGTGTTCATAGCTTGCTGGACTAGATCCGGGCAGCGGTCGTAATAGGTGTTCACGGACTCGCGCGCCTGGAAATATACGTCCGGGTTCTGGGCCGTGCCGCGGATCACCGGGTGCTCCGGGGAAAGGGCACGGGCGCGGTGCGCCTGGATCAGATCTTCGCGCATCAGCTTGCGAATAATCTCATCACTGATCGGAATTATCTTATTGATCTCATGCGAGGTGCGGAAGCCATCGAAGAAATGGATGAAGGGAAGGCGCGCTTCCAGCGTGGCCATCTGGGCAATGAGCGCCAGGTCCATGGCCTCCTGCACCGAACCGGCCGCCAGGAAAGCCCAGCCCGTCTGGCGAGCGGCCATCACGTCGCTGTGGTCACCAAAGATGGAAAGCGCCTGGGCAGCCAGCGAACGGGCAGCGATGTGGAACACGGTAGGCAGCAGCTCGCCGGCGATCTTGTACATATTGGGGATCATCAGCAGCAAGCCCTGGGAGGCGGTGAACGTCGTGGTCAGCGATCCGGTCTGTAGCGCGCCGTGGACGGCGCCGGCCGCTCCACCTTCGCTCTGCATCTCGATGACGGATGGAACGGTGCCCCATACGTTGGGCCTGGCTTCGGCCGCCCACTGGTCGGCATATTCGCCCATCGGCGAGGCCGGGGTGATCGGATAGATGGCCACCACTTCGTTGGTGCGGTAAGCGATGGAAGCGGCCGCCTCATTTCCGTCGACAATAATTGTTTTGTGCGTCATAGCGATCACCTTGCTCAAATGTAGCTAAATAAACCCAGCCCCATAGACTCTAAACTTGCCCCAGCATAACAACGCCCCTCTGGCAGATAGAATGACATAAGTCCCCACAAAGCAGGGACTTAGCTCAATAAAAGAAGCACAAAAACACTGTATAGTGAGGCTACCGAAACCGGAGGTGACTATGTCTTATCCGGCTCAATTGCGGCTGGAACAAATGGTATTCGACTGCCCCCATTACCAGGTCCCCGTTCGAGTGGAAAGTCGCATGGCCGTGCCATCGGATTTCTTCCGCGAGTCGCCTGTCAGGATCCTGCAGCGCACCTGCTCGGCAGAATTCGATTGCGTCTTGCTGGATAAATCCGCCTGCCCCATGCGCATCCAGCAGATCCGGCTGCAGACCCGGCGGTGAAGGTCCTGCGCTGGGCAGGCTCTATACTTCCCAGCACCCGCCTGAACCGAGAAGTTTACCGCTGCCCGTATTACCCACTGCCAATCCGCATCGAGAGCGTCGTTCTCTATCCGAGCGCGCTATTCAAGCGCGGACGGCGCACAATCTTGGCCCGCGAATGTTCCGAAGAAGACAATTGCTACCTGGGCAACAAATTCGCCTGCCCCATGGATGTTTGGCAGATTCGATACCACCCTAGGTCATTCTGAAGCGGCAGTTTAGATTTTCCCCAATTGAGCGCCAGCAAAGCCGAAGAATCTCCATCACCATCTATTCCAAAAATTATCGCATTATGCAAATTGGGCGGAACGGCCAGCAAAGTCGGCCGGAACGTCCTGCTTATTCATGAATAAATTGTGGCTTGAAGTAAGCCACCAGAATGATTAAAACCAAAAATGCGATGTTCAAGATGCTGAAGTCCGAACTTGCTCTTGGATTGGCCGTAGCCGTTGCAACCGGTTGCGTTATCGCCATTCAGACTGCCTTCCTCAGCCGCAGCGGCCCCAGCCTGGGTGCTCTACGTAGCGGCCTGCTCACCACGATCACCGGCGCTGTGCTGGCGTCCGCCGTCCTTTTAATCCTGTGGCGAATGGGATCGGGGTCTTGGCAATGGAATTCTTCCATTTGGGTGGCCCTGATTCTGGGAGGCATCCTGGGCACCGTCGCGCTGGTTGGGATTTCCTTTGCTTCGCAACGTGTCGGGATTACGGCGGCCTTGGCCAGCATCCTCCTGGGACAAATGCTGGTCTCGGTGTTCATCGACGCGGGTGGCTTCGGCAGCACGGCCGCCATCCCATTCTCTTTTGAGCGATTGATTGGTTTATTGCTCTTGAGCGCCGGGGTCTACTTACTGCTCTTCAGACAATAACTCAGCGTCAACTGCCAACCCTAATGCGCGGATTTAGCGCCGCGTACAGCAAATCGGCCGCCAGGTTTGCTAAGGCGAACCCCAGCACCGTTATCAAGCTGATCGCCTGGAGCAACGGAAGGTCGCGCCGCGTGATAGCGAACACCATCAGGCGGCCCAGCCCCGGATAGTTGAACACATTCTCCACCACCACCAGCCCGCTGATCAGCCAACCGAAGCTTATGGCTACGACCGTGATGGTGGGCAGCAGCGCATTGCGCAACACGTGCTTCCAGATCACTACGCGGCGCGGCAATCCTTTGAGAACAGCGGTGCGCACGTAGGCCTGGCGCAATTCTTCCAGTACGCCGGCGCGGGTGAGGCGCGCAACGTAAGCCAGCAACACGAACGTAGCGGTCAGGGCCGGCAGCAGGAGCCTGCCGACGGCTTCAAAGAAGGGCAAATCACCTCGAATCGAGGGAAAGCCAAAGAATTGGATCAGTAGAACGCCGGTGACAAATTCCGGCAGCCCTACCACCGCCAATGAAAATATGCTGATCATATTATCCGCCCAGCGGCCTGCGTTCAACGCCGCCATCACGCCCAGCGCCACTGAAATGGGCACGGCGATGAGCAAGGTCAGAGCTCCCAGCTGCATGGAATTATTCAGGCGATCAACTACTAATGGGAGAATCTCTGCGTCGGTGCTGTACGAGGAGCCCCAGTCGCCGCGCAAGAACTCGCCCAGCCAGGTGAAATAGCGTACCGGTGCGGGTTGATCCAATCCCAAATCCGCGCGGCAGGCTTCCAACGCACCTTCGCCAACCTCGCGGCCCAAGATGACCCGGCACACGTCCCCAGGCAGCAGTTGTGTGATCACGAAGATCAGCAACGAGGTGATGAACACCGTGAGAGCCAAGAAAGCCAATCGACGCAAAATATACGCGGTCATCTTTGGGTCCGTCGTTTCCCGTCAAAGCGCAGCACAGGTTCCTGCGCCTGCACCAACTCTTCAACCGGAATATGACAGAAGATGCGCTTGCCGTCCCCGGTCTCGCGCCAAGGGGGAGTCTGCTGCGCGCAAATGTCACCCAAAAAGCGCGGGCAGCGCGTGTGGAACGGGCAGCCGCCGGGCAGATCGATGGCGCTGGGCAATTCCCCTTCCAGCCGAATCTTCTTTTGCTCGACGAAAGGATCCGGCGGCGGCACCGAAGACAGCAACGCCTCGGTATAGGGATGATACGGCGCGTCGAAAATGGCTTCGGCCGGCGACACCTGCATGAACTCGCCCAGATACATCACTACGATCTGGTCGGCTAGGTAGCCTACCACGGCGATATCGTGCGCGATGAGCAGCATGGCGGTCTGCCGTTCGACCTGCAACTCGGCCAGCAGGTTCAGGATGTTGGCCTGCACCGAAACATCCAGGGCAGACACTGGCTCGTCGGCCAGCAGTAATTCGGGGCCGCTGGCGAAAGCGCGCGCAATGGCCACACGCTGCTTCTCACCGCCGCTCAATTGGCCCGGGAAGCGCTGGGCGTAATCTGCGGGCAGGCGCACGGCGGCCAGCAAATCCGGAACTTGCTGCCTGGCTTCGTTTGTGCTGAGGCCGCGCAAACGAATCAACGGCCGGGTCAGCGACTCGGCCACGGTCAAGTAGGGATTCAATGCTTCTTCCGGGTTTTGGAAGACCATTTGCAAATGAGAGAGCATTTCCCGGCTGCGCCTGCTCAATCGCGCGGGCAGCTCGATGCCTAGCAGTTCGACGCGCCCCGACGAGCGTTCCGCCAGGCCGATCACGCTGCGCGCCAAGCTGCTCTTCCCGCTGCCGCTTTCACCTACCACGCCCAGCGTCTGCCCCGAACTGACACCAACACTCACCTCGCGCACCGCATGCACCGCACGCGGCGATTTGCAGACGAGGGTTTGCAAGAACGGAGATGGAAGCGGATAGTCAACCTTCAGATCTTCGACATTCAGGACCCGGCGTACTTCTTGTTTTGCGCGCTGGATAGGCTTGACTTCCCCACGATGAGCGCTCACTTCGCCCGCCATGATCTCCGGCCAGCGATGGCAGCGCACGCGGCGCTCCGGCGTAGGCGCATCCAGGAGTGGCCGTTCCTTCCAACAAAGCTCGATAGCCAGCGGGCAGCGCGGCGCAAACACGCACGCATTGGGGAAATCCCGCAGCCGCGGGACCTGGCCGGGGATGCCCTGCAGCGGCCTTTGTTCCTTGCGCTGCCCCAGCCGCGGCACCGAGTCCAGCAGGCCGCGCGTATAAGGATGCAGCGGCTGGCGGAAAAGATCCTCAGTGGGCGCGTCCTCGGCCAACTCACCGGCGTAAAGCACTGCCACTCGGTCGCTAAGCGTCGCCACTACGCCCAGGTTGTGGGTGACATACAGGACAGATGACTCCCGCTGCCCAACTTGTTCCCGCAGCAGGTCCAGCACGGAGGCCTCGGTGGTCACGTCCAAGGCGGTGGTAGGTTCGTCCAGCACGAGCAAGCGCGGCTGCCCGCTGAGCGCCAGGGCGATCATCACGCGCTGTTGCATACCGCCGCTAAGCTGGTGCGGGTAGCTGCGGGCTACCCGCCGCGGTTCGGCCAGACGCACCTGCTCAAGGAGTTCGCGGCTGCGGGCCTCGGCTGCGGCCCGCCCCGCCCCGTACAACCGCAGGGCTTCCGCCAATTGCTCACCCACGCGCATGGCAGGATTCAACGCCGTGGCGGGATTCTGCGGCACGAAGGCCAGCTCGCGTCCCCACACCACGCGCATCTCGTTTTCGGTCAATTCCAACAGGCCCTTGCCGTCGAACTCGACCCGACCCCCAGTCACAACACCGTTGGCAGCCAGTTGGCGCATCACGGTTAGTGCCAGCGTCGACTTCCCCGAACCGCTCTCTCCCACCAGGCCGACGGTTTGGCCCGGCAATACCTCCAGACTAATCTCTCGTAAGACGGGGAGGTCCTGCCCAGCCACCCGATAGGCGACATTCAGGCCTTCGATGTTCAACAATGGACTTGGGGACAGCATAGCTCAGTACTCGATTTCAACCTGGAAGGCCTGCTTCAACCCATCGGCCAGCAGGTTCACTGAGATCACCAATAGCGAAATGGCACCCGCAGGGAAGTAAAGCGCCCAGGGTGTCTGTGACACCGAGTCGCGCGCCTCGTTGACCATCAACCCCCAATCGGGGCTGGGCGGCTGCACGCCCACGCCCAGGAAACCCAGCGACGAAGCCAGGAAGATGGCGTAGGAAAAGCGCAGCGCTGCCTCTACCGCCAGTGTAGGCAGCACCGCCGGCAGGATCTCGCGAAACAGGATGCGCGCCGGGCTTTCACCCTGCACCCGCGCGGCTTCAACATAGGCGCGGGTCTTGACTGAGAGCACCACACTGCGCACGACCCGCGCCACGATGGGAATGTACACCACGACAATGACCAAGAACACCGATCGGCGCGAAGGCCCCAGGGTGCCCAACAGCATTAGGGCCAGCAGCATAGCGGGCATCGCCAACAGGCTGTCGAAGAAGCGCATCAAGATCTCATCGAACCAGCCGCCCCGGTAACCGCTAAGCAAGCCCAGGCTGGTGCCAATGGCCACGGCTAGCAGGGTGCCCGTTCCGGCAAGCGCAAAGATGTCAGCCGTCCCCAACACCACACGGCTGAAGACATCGCGACCTAAATGGTCGACACCGAACCAATGTACGAACGAAGGACCTTGTCGCGCATCGGCCACGATCTGTTCATTGGCCTCGTAAGGGGCCAGTAAGGAACCGAGGATGGCCATAAATAGGAACATCACGAAAACCAATGTCCCCACGGCATGCATGGGGTGCCGGAATAACCGCGCCGCGCATGCAAAGAAGCGCTGTCCCCGCATGGGAACAGCGCTTCTCGTTACTTCAACGTTCGCTTGGAAAGCCAAGCTATGGGGCTACGTGGATGGTGTGCAGATCGGTGCGGCCGGCAAAGGCTTCCAGTTGGAAACCGATGAACTGGTCACTGATGCCGGCAAACTGCGGGAAGTAGTAGGCGATGATCACCGGGCCGCGCTCCACAAGGATCTGCTGGATCTGCGCGTAGGCCTGGCTGCGCTCGTTCTCATCCAGCGTGGTACCTGCTGTATTCGCCAGGGCATCGAACTCTGCGTCAGACCAGTGCGATTCGTTCCACACCGCGCCGCTCACCAGCATGGTATCCAGGTAGAACTGCGGGTACGGGCGCGAGCCCCAATTGGTTATGCCCAGGTCCACTTCGAGCCAGCCGTTTTCGCCGAAGTAGACTTCCTCCGGTTCCACGCTGATCTCGATATTGATGCCAGCTTCCGCCCATTGCTGCTGGAGGACAGCGGCCAGATCCGGGCGCCCGCCAGTGTTCGGCACATGCAAAGTCAGGTCTAAGCCGTCTGCATAACCAGCTTCGGCCAGCAGCGCGCGGGCGGCTTCTACATCACGCGCCGGCGGCTGCACGTTCGGATCGTAGTACGCGGTATACAAGGGGCCAATCGGGCTGTCATTCCCCACCGCGCCGTAACCTTGCTGCACGAGTTGCCAGATCGCTTCGCGTTCGGTGGCCAATTTCATGGCCTGGATAACGCGCGGGTCAGATCCGGGGGCGCGATCTGCGCGCAAGCGCACCAGGTCAAAGCCATTCGTGGGGATGTCGACGGTTACGATGCCATCCACGCCTTGCAGGCTTTCAAAGAGCGGCGTGCTCATGCGCATCACCAGGTCTACCTGGCCGCCCTTGAGGGCGTCCACCATAGCGGTTTCATCCGAGAAGAAGATGATTTCCACATTGGCCAATCCCGGCTGGCCCTCAACGAAGTAATCCGGATTGGCTTCCAGGGAGATACGGTCTTCGGGACTGTAATCCACCACGGTAAATGGACCGGTGCCGTTGAAATCGGTGGCATCTTCGGTGCCATCCTTGATCACCAACGCATGGTTATCGCTTAGGTCATACAGGAAGAAGGCGTTGGGCGCCGTGAGAGTGAAAGTCACTTCCAGCTCTCCGGTGGCTTCCACGCTGGCGATGTTTTCGTACAACGTCGAGGTGGCGTATTCAGCCGCGGGGTCGCGCAAGCGGTCAAAGGTCCACACCACATCCGCCGCGGAGAAGGGGCTGCCATCGTGGAAGGTAACACCTTCCGCTAACGTGAAGCTGTAGATGAGACCGTCATCGCTCACATCCCAGCCCGTGGCCAGGCGCGGGATGGGTTGGTTACTCACCGGGTCGATATCGACCAGATAGTCGTACACCGAGTTGGCCACCAGGATCTCCGAATCGGAAGAGATCAGAGCCGGGTCTGTTTGCACCAGCGGCTGGAAGGCAACTCGCAAGGTGCCTTGCGGCTCCATGCTGGCGGGCTCTCCCGCGGCCGGGGTCTCCCCGGCAGCCGGTGTAGCGGCCGCGGGGCCGCAAGCGGCCAGCAGCAGACCGAACACTAGGATTAAGGCGAATTGCTTACTCATGTTTCTTGTTCCTTTTCTTTGATTTCACACTGAATTTCGGATAGACAGAAAAACGACCCAGGCTGTCGCCTTCTTCGCGGCGGCAATCCGGGCAGATACCCATGAAGACAAAGTGCTCCCCAAGCACAAGGAATCCCGTTTGCTTGTCCAGCTGCTTGAACAATTTGCGCACCTGGGCATCGGGCACTTTGATCTCCCCCCAGCATTTGTGGCAGATCAGGTGGTGGTGCCCTTCTTCCCTGGCCAACTCATAGACTTTGCCCCCGGCCACCTCGTTTCCGTGGATAAGCCGGTAGCGGCTGAAAGTTTCCAGGTTACGGTAGACGGTGGCGGGGCTGATGTGCGGGGCGGCCTGATGCACGTCGTCGTAGATCTCATCAAAGGTGGCGTGTTCCCCGCGGCCAGCCACCACGCGCAGAATCAGGTCGCGCTGCGGGGTCAGCCGGAACCCCAGGTTACGGATGCGGCGCTCGAGCTTGGGGTTGGGATAGGGGATGGGCATTTGCGAATATTATCAATTGCAAATTTTCGCAATCGTACAACGTTCAAGTGTCCCTGTCAATGGCAGCCTTGACACGCCCTCCAATTTTCTGTTAGGATTCAATATAGATAGTATATAAAGTCTATTTGTATTTAGGACTTTAGACGATGCGGTTATCCAAACGCGGCGAATACGGCATCCGCTCCATGCTTTATATGGCGCGTCACGGCGCGCCTGGCGGGCTTGTACAAATCAAGCAGATCGCCGAAAAAGAAAACATCCCCATCAAGTACCTTGAACAGATCATGCTCACCCTGCGCCATGCCGGCCTCTTGCACAGCCGCATGGGCATTGGCGGCGGCTACCAGCTGGCCAGGCCCGCCGGCAGCATCAACCTCGGCCAGATCGTGCGCACCCTCGACGGCCCGCTGGCTCCAGTCAACTGCGTAAGCCAGATGGCCTACGAACCCTGCGATTGCCCCGACGAGGCTTCCTGCGGCTTACGGCTCGCAATGTTGGATGTGCGCAATAACATTGCCAGCGTGCTAGATAACACCACACTCGCAGACGTCGTTAACCGCAAGTCTGTGCCGAAACAGGCATAGCGTATTCAGGCGGGTAGGGAAGCCAGGCAGATCCCAAATGCAGAAATTGATAGGAATACTGTAAGACGTATTTTGATTGTATTATGTACTAGCAACACTGGGAGACTCGATGTCTATAGTTCTCGAAGGCGTCACCAAGCGATACGGCGAGCAGGTCGTCGTCAATAACGTTTCCCTCGAAGTAAAGAACGGGGAATTTTTCGTGTTGCTTGGTTCCAGCGGCAGCGGCAAGACCACCGTGCTCAACATAATCGCCGGCCTCACCGACGCGGACGAAGGTAAGGTGTTGCTGCACAAGCGCGACGTGACACACCTGCCCACGCAGAAACGCAAAATAGGTTTTGTGTTCCAAAACTACGCCCTCTTCCAATACATGAACGTGGCCGAGAATGTCGAGTTCGGCTTGCAGATCCAAAAGGTGCCGCGCGGCGAACGCCGCCGGCGGCGCGACGAACTCCTCGAGATGGTCGGCCTGGTAGGCCTGGGGAACCGCATGCCGCGCCAGCTCTCCGGCGGCCAGCAGCAACGCGTGGCTCTGGCCCGCGCCCTGGCCCTGGAACCAGAGGCGCTGCTGCTGGATGAGCCGCTGGGCGCGCTGGACGCCAAGATTCGCATTGAGTTGCGCCGCAGCCTCAAAAACATCCAGCGCCAATTCGGCGTGGCCGCCATCCTCGTCACCCACGATCAGGAGGAAGCCTTCGATCTGGCAGACCGCATCGGCGTGATGAGCTTCGGCCGCCTCATCGAAGTGGGCACGCCGCAGGACCTTTACCAGCGGCCGCAAACCGAATTTGTGGCCTCCTTCCTCGGCACGGCCAACATCCTGCTGGGCGAATCCGATGGCGAGCATGTGCGCATCGGCCAGAACGTTTTTCCGCTGGACCGCGAAACGGCGCGCCTGACCTCCGACGGCCGCGTGCAAGTCCTTTTCCGACCCGAGGATGTCTCGCTGGCCGCCAAAGCCAGCGACCTGGATGGCGTGGCGCTTGCCGAAGGCAAAGTCGTAGAAACCAGCTTCAGCGGTCCCACCGAGCGGCTGCGCCTCGAGCTGCCGCCCATACCCGGCGTGCGCGCCATAGCACCGGCCGTCCCCTTTGGCAACAAGAACATAATCGTGGAAGCCAGCCGCCCTCCGGAACAAAGCGAACTCTTTCCGGTTAAGCCCAACAAAAAGGCCTGGGTGGGCATCCGTCGCCTGCACGCGCTGTCCCATCCGGGGTTGCATTTCCTGCTATTGACCGACGCCTCCTCGCGCAGCGAAGCCGCTCTCACCACCGGTGGCCATTTGGCGCGCCTGGCGCACGCCCGCGTCACCCTGCTGGGCCACGGCGCCAAGGAACAGAAACTGAAAGCCCATCTGCAAGAAGCTCGCAAACAGATCGGCAGTGGGATGGCTTCCATTGAAACCCATGCGTCCTCCCAGCCCATCGACGCGGCTGTGACCAAGCTTATTCTCGAGCGTCCCGCTGACCTGGTTGTGGCCGGCTGGAAGCCCAGCGACGGGCTGGAGAAACCCGAACAAATCCTGCATGCCGGCAACCATCATTTGCTGCTGGCCACCAGCGCCGATCCTGCCCTGACCAACGCGCTCATCTGCGCCGCCAGCGGCGAACCCGGCAAGGACGATGTGATGTTCGCTGGGCGGCTACTGCGCCACATCGGCGCCAAAGCCACGTTGCTCACCGTGCAAAATCCCCTGCTGACAGATGAATTTCAGCAAGTTCAGATGGAACGCTTTATGGCCGGCGGCGTGCAAAGCCTGGCACGCTTCGGCATCAAGGCCAATAAGCAGATCAAAAAAGGGAACCCGCTCACCACGATCCTAGAAGAGATCCAAGCCGGCAAATATGACTTGGTGGTAATGGGCGTGCCGTTGCCCGGGCGTTCCGGCAAGCTGGTTCTCAGCGGCGTGGTCGGCTCGGTGTTACGTTCTGCACAGAATTGCTCGTTCCTGATTGTCCGTTCTCACAACGAATACCAAAGCAGACGGTCCTTTAGATAGATCCTCACAAAGGAGAACAGATGGCCAAATATCAAGGAACGTTGCTATTCGCCTTAGTGCTCAGTTTCATATTAGCCGGCTGCGGTGCAAGCCAGCCGGCAGCCGGTGAAGGCTCTCAAGGCGAAGTGCATCTCATCCTTGGCGCCTACACCACACCCCGCGAAGCCTACGCTGAGATCGTCCCGCTCTTTCAGGCCCATTGGCTGGAAGAGACCGGCCAGACCGTCATTTTCGAAGAGTCATATCTGGGTTCGGGTGCCCAGTCCCGCGCCGTGGTGGAAGGCTTCGAGGCCGATGTCGTGGCCCTTTCCCTGGAAGCCGACGTGACCCGCATTGCGGATGCCGGCCTGATCACGCACGACTGGAAGGCCGTCGGCTACAACGGCATGGTATCCACCTCCGTAGTGGTTTTCGCGGTGCGCCCTGGCAACCCGCTGGGCATCGCTGACTGGGCCGACCTGGCTGAGCCCGGCGTGGAAATTCTGACACCCAACCCGGCCACCAGCGGCGGCGCGATGTGGAATGTCCTATCCCTTTATGGCGCTGCCCTGCGCGGCCACGTGGCCGGGGTGCCCGCCGAGGATCCGGAAGCGGCCCGCGAATTCCTCACGGCGGTACTGCGCAATGTGATCGTAATGGACAAGGGGGCGCGCGAAAGCATTACCAACTACGAGCAAGGCGTCGGTGATCTGGCCATTACTTACGAGAACGAGATTCTGGTTGGCCAGCAGGCAGGCAATGACTATGAAATAGTGTTCCCCGCCTCGAGTATTCTGATCGAGAACCCGGCCGCCGTAATCGATGCCTATGTGGACAAGCACGGCACGCGTGAAGTGGCTGAGGCCTTTGTGGATTTCCTTTCCACTAAGGAAGCCCAAGAGATCTTTGCCCAGCATGGCCTGCGCTCGGTGGATCCGGACGTGGCGGCGGCCAC
The DNA here is from genome assembly GCA_040882365.1 of Anaerolineales bacterium. Classification (GTDB taxonomy): domain Bacteria; phylum Chloroflexota; class Anaerolineae; order Anaerolineales; family UBA11579; genus JAMCZK01. Next base: position 32,664 of record JBBEBI010000006.1, on the reverse strand, counting down.
CGCCGATCAATACCCGCCTCTCGAAGATATCTTCACCGTAGAATTCTTTGGCGGCTGGCCGCAGGCCACTGAAGACTTCTTCAGCGAGAACGGCATCTTCAATCAGGCCATCCAGCAGGCCCAGGGACAGTAGTGAAGGCGATCCTCTCTCGACGCAAGCAAAACGGGCGCAGCCCCGAGCTGGGGCTGCGCGCCGCCAGCTTCATTTTTATCCTGTTGATGGTGGTCATCCCCATGATCGTCATCATTCAGGATGCTTTCCGTGAAGGCTTCGACGAATTCTGGCATCAGGTAAGTCAGCCGGTGGCAGCGCATGCCATCCTGCTCACCCTGTGGACCTCGGCGCTGATGACGCTGATCAACGCCATCATGGGTCTGGCCACCGCCTTCGTCCTCGTCCGCTACGACTTCCCCGGCAAGGGCATCCTCAACGCAATCATTGATTTACCGCTGGCCATCCCGACCTTGGTCACCGGCGTTATGCTGGTTATCCTCTACGGCCCCCAGCAGACACTAGGCGCTTTCCTCGATCAGCAACTGGGTTTCCAGGTGATCTTTGCACCACCCGGAATCGTCCTGGCCCTGCTGTTCATCACCTTCCCCTTTGTGGTGCGCACCATCCAGCCCGTATTGCTCGAACTCGATATCCAGCAGGAACGGGCTGCGGCCACCCTTGGCGCTCGCGGCTGGCCCATCTTCCGCCGTATCATCTTCCCGGCCCTGGCCCTGCCCACGCTCAGCGGTTCGCTGCTCAGCTTCGCCCGCGCGGTAGGCGAATTCGGCGCGGTGGTCATTGTGGCCGGCAACATCCCCTTCAGGTCGCAGACCGCCGCCGTTTACGTGCTGGGCGCCGTAGAGTCCGAAAACCGGCTGGCCGCCAGCGCCGTATCGGTTGTTTTGATCGCCATTTCTTTACTGGTCATTCTGATCACCAACTATCTCATCAAGCGCAGGCAAATTTCCTAATGGCGTTCACGAAAACACAAATCCCGTCGGCGAGCAAGCGTGGTTGGGGCACACGCCTTATCATCCTTTTGGTCATCCTCTATGTGGCCTTTCTGGTGCTTGCACCTATCACCGCGCTGGTCTCAGGGGCTCTGCAACGCGGCGTCCCTTCTTTCGTTACGGCATTAAGCACCCAGCAGCTCTGGCAGTCCTTCGTCCTTTCGTTGCAGATCGCCTTGGTCGTAGTCGTAATTCAAGGCATCCTGGGCACTATCACGGCCTGGATCATCGTGCGCCACCGTTTCAGTGGCAAAGCCCTTTACAACGGAATTATCGACATCCCCTTCGCGATTTCTCCCGTCGTGGTTGGCTACATGCTGCTTTTGATCTTCGGGCGCAATGGAGCCTTGTATCCTTTGCTGGATGCCATCGATCTGCAGGTGGCCTTCGCCGTGCCCGGCATCTTCCTGGCTACGCTATTTGTGACGGTCCCGTTCATGATCCGTGAAATGATCCCGGTGATCGAGAACCTGGACCGCGCCCAGGAGCTGGCCGCCAGCACGCTGGGCGCCAGCCGCTGGACGACCTTCTGGCGCGTGATTTTCCCCGGCCTGCGCACCGCCCTGTTCTACGGCGTGGCGCTCACCATGGCGCGCGCCATGGGCGAATTCGGCGCTGTGCTTGTCGTGGGCGGCGGCGTGCAGGGCCGCACGGCCACCACGACTCTGTACATCTATCACGCCTTGGAAGAACGCCAGTATGTGGAAGCCTATACGGCGGCCATCCTGCTGGGCCTTGGCTCCGTGTTCATCGTCTCCCTGGCGGATTGGGTGCGGCACCGCAGCCAGCGGTGACCGGTCAAGGGTACAGGCGCAGCAAGCTGCGCCTGTACCGCATATAATCCCCTTATGACCTCTCCCCATTCCAAAGATAATCTCCTCAAGCGCCAGGCAGCCCTCACCAAGCTGCTCTCGGAACAAGGTTTCGATGCGATGGCAATAAACGCCGGGCCGACTCAAGTTTATTTCACCGGCCTGCACTACCACCTAATGGAGCGGCCGGCCGTAATCCTGTTTGCTCCCGGGCAAACCCCGGTCTTCGTGCTGCCCGGTTTCGAAAAGGGCAAGACCGAGGGCGTGGGATACCCTTTGCTAACCGTCACCTATGGCGAAGACCCCGCGGAGTGGCAGGCGAGTTTTAATGAGGCTGCCAAGCTGCTGGGTCCCGTCAAGCGCATTGCCGTCGAAGGCTTGCGCCTGCGCGTCATGGAACTCCGCTATCTCGAGGCGGCTTTCCCCGGCGCACGCTTCGAGGCAGCCGAGTCGCTGATCGGCGCTTTGCGCATGCGCAAAGACGAAAGCGAACTGGCCGCCATGCAGCGCGCCGTGGAGATCGCTGAGGCCGCCCTCGAAGCCACGCTCCCGAAAGCCAGGGTGGGCGCCACCGAGCAAGAGTTGGCCAGCGAGCTGATCCAGCAGCTCTACGCCCACGGTTGCGACCCCCAGCTGCCCTTCCAGCCCATCGTGGCCACCGGCCCCAACAGCGCCAACCCGCACGCCACCGGCAGCGATCGCAAGGTGCAAAAGGGCGATCTGCTCCTTTTCGATTGGGGTGCAGCGTCCGACGGCTATTTGTCCGACCTCACGCGTACCTTTGCCATCGGAGAAGTCAGCGAAGAATTCAAACGCATCTACGAGGTCGTGAAGCTGGCTAACCGGGCGGGCCGCGAAGCGGCCAGGCCCGGCGCGCCCTGCTCCGTGGTGGACGAGGCCGCCCGCGACGCCATCGAGGATGCGGGCTACGGCGAATACTTCACGCATCGCACCGGCCATGGGCTGGGCATGGAAGGCCACGAGGAACCCTACATGCGCGCCGGCAACAGCATGAAGCTGGAGCCCGGCATGACCTTCACCGTGGAGCCCGGCATCTACCTGCCCGGCCGCGGCGGCGTGCGCATCGAGGACAACGTGGTCATTACCGCGGAAGGCGCCCGCACGCTCAGCAGCCTCCCGCGCGAGTTGCGCGTGATCGGGTAATCAAGGGGTCAACGAAGGGCTTGCCCTTGCCTTCGCCTTTCCTTGCGCCACCCTGAACGAAGTGAAGGGTCCTCCGAGACTCATTTATCGGTTCACCAAGATTCGCTTAGGTCCTTGAACGTGGGGTTAATAGTCCTGATTAGGTCCAGTTTCTTTTTTCTTCGCCATCCTTTGATTTGTTTCTCCACCGTTAGGGCGTCAATTGCATGATTGAATTCTTCAAAGTAAAGCAACCTATGCGTTGCATATTTGCTCGAGAAGCCTGCAACCAAGTTGTGCTTATGCTCATAAACGCGACGTTCAAGGTCATTCGTCATCCCCGTGTATAGGACGCCATTCTTGCTTCCCATGATGTAGACAAAGGCTATTGCCATTGGTTAGTCCCTCCTTCCCGACGTGTACCCAGACACGGTAATGGGGATCCTTCGCTACGCTCAGGATGGCACAAAGAGTGAGGGGTCCATCGCGTATTTCTACACTGAGCGCAGCGAGGCGCTCAGGATGGCACGCAGGCGAGGTAAAGCCGTGAGAACACCGAGGACAACGTGGTCATCGCCGCGGAAGGCGCCCGCACGCTCAGCAGCCTCCCGCGCGAGTTGCGCGTGATCGGGTAATCAAGGGGTCAACGAAGGGCTTGCCCTTGCCTTCGCCTTTCCTTGCGCCACCCTGAACGAAGTGAAGGGTCCTCCGAGACTCATTTATCGGTTCACCAAGATTCGCTTAGGTCCTTGAACGTGGGGTTAATAGTCCTGATTAGGTCCAGTTTCTTTTTTCTTCGCCATCCTTTGATTTGTTTCTCCACCGTTAGGGCGTCAATTGCATGATTGAATTCTTCAAAGTAAAGCAACCTATGCGTTGCATATTTGCTCGAGAAGCCTGCAACCAAGTTGTGCTTATGCTCATAAACGCGACGTTCAAGGTCATTCGTCATCCCCGTGTATAGGACGCCATTCTTGCTTCCCATGATGTAGACAAAGGCTATTGCCATTGGTTAGTCCCTCCTTCCCGACGTGTACCCAGACACGGTAATGGGGATCCTTCGCTGCGCTCAGGATGGCACTTGAGCTGGAGTTTACACTGAGCGCAGCGAAGTGCTCAGGATGGCACGCGGGCGAGGTTAGCCGTGAGAACCTAGCCTCAGTGCGACGCTTGCCATGAAGGTGCAATCCTCCCTTCTGTCTACTGCCATCTACTTACTGTCTACTGCTCTACCACCACCGCTTCCTTCTTGTGAGCGGCAATAATGCCCTCCGCGATGTGCGGCGGCACTTGTTCGTAGTGGGCCTGCTGCATGGTGAAGGTGCCTCGGCCGCCGGTAATCGAGCGCAGGTCGGTGGTGTAGCGCAGCATTTCGGCCAATGGAACCTGGGCGTTGATGATGGTGCGCCCCATCTCCTGGTCCATGCCCTGCACACGCGCCCGCCTCGAGTTCAAGTCGCCCATCACGTCGCCCATCTGCTCCTCGGTGACGCTGATGCGCACATTCATGATCGGCTCGAGCAAGACCGGGCCGGCCTCTGCGAACGCTTCTTTGAAGGCCTGGCGGCCGGCGATTTCGAAGGCCACCGGCTTGGAATCCACCGGGTGTTCTTTGCCATCGAAGACGACGGCTTTGACGTGTTTCACCGGATAGCCGGCCACCACGCCATCGCCTAATACGGCGCGAATACCTTTTTCGATGGCCGGGAAGTAATTGTTGGAGATCGCCCCGCCGAATACCTCGCTGTCGAACTCGAACTCCGCGGTCGCCAGCGGTTCCACGCGCAAGTGCACCTCGGCGAACTGGCCAGAGCCACCGCTTTGCTTCTTGTGGCGATAGATCGAGGTGCCGGTGCGGGTAACAGTCTCCTGATAAGGCACTTTAGGTTGGTGGATCTCCAGCCCCACCTGGAACTTATCGTGTGCCTTGCGCACGGCTACATCGATATGCTGGTCGCCCATGCCTTGCAGGATGGTCTGCTTCGTAGCGGCTTCGTTGTGCCAGGATAAGGTCATATCTTCCTCGCACAAGCGAGTAAGCGTGGGGCCCATCTTGGCAGAGTCTGCCTGCGTCTTTGGCGTTACCGCCACTTGATACGGGGCGTTGGGGAAGCCAGGAACCGGCAGCACTAAAGGATGACCTTTGTCGCACAGCGTGTCGCCGGTGGCCGTAGCGCTCAGCTTCGCCACTGCAAATATATCGCCGGCATGCACGTTCTTCACCGGGATCTGTTCCTTGCCGCGCAGGATAGTCAGTGTAGCCAATCGCTCTTCTTGTTCCTTCTTCGGATTCCAAACGCGGCTGTCGCTGGTCAGCACGCCGGAATAGACGCGGCCGTACGTGATCTTTCCTACATAGGGGTCGGCGGTCGTTTTCCAAATGTAAGCCGCCAGAGGCGCGGCATCGCTGGCTTTCAGTTCCTCTTCGCCGCCTTTGGCGCCCGCAACTTTCTTGGGCGCCGCCTGGGCAGGCGAAGGCACCAGGGTGATGAACGCATCCAACAATTGGGTCAGGCCCACCTGGTCGCTGGCATCCGCGGCGAACACGGGCACGAAGATGCCCTTGCTCACCACGCCCTGCAGCCCTTGCATGATCTCGTCGCCACTCAGTTCACCAGTCTCCAAATACTTTTCCAGCAGCTTGTCGGAGCCTTCGGCGGCGGCTTCCACCAGCTGCATGCGAGCTGTCTTTGCGGCGTCGGCTGCGTCAGCCGGAATATCCACCCCTGGCCCACCGCCGATCGGGAAGGCCTTCATCACCAGCAGATCGATCAGGCCCTTGAAGGCGCCGCCCTCGCCCCAGGGAATCTGCACCGGGATGAGGCGCTTGTCGGTGAGCTGCGCCACGGAATCCTTGGCCTTGGTGAAATTGGCCGAGTCGCGGTGCATGCGGTTGACCAATACAAAGCGCGGCAGGTTGAACTTCTCGCAGGTGGCCCAGGCCAGTTCGGTGCCCACCTGCACGCCGGCCACCGAATCGACCACCACGACGGCGGCGTCGCTCACGCTGAGCGCCGAGATGGTTTCGCCGACGAAGTCCGGGGCGCCGGGGGTATCCAGCAGGTTGATCTTGTGCTTCTGGTACTCGATAGGCAGCAGCGAGGTGGATAGCGAGAGGCCGCGGCGCTGTTCCTCGGACTCGAAGTCGGAGACGGTATTGCCTTCTTCCACCAAACCCATGCGGTTGATGGCCTTGGTATAAAACAAAAAGGCCTCACTCAGCACGGTCTTGCCTGCGCCGCTGTGTGAGACCATGGCGATATTGCGGATCTGTTCGGTTGTGTACTCTTGCATGAGTGTTGACCTCGTTGGAAGAGACTTGGGCAGAAGATTGTAAGGGGATTGAAAGGCTTTGTCAAAGGGGCGAGTGTCAGGGGCAGTTGACAGGGGGTGCAATTGTCCAAAGTCCAGACGTCCAAAGTCCAAGACACGAGGATTCACAAGCTCATGGGT
>JBBEBI010000006.1:0-26151 GCA_040882365.1 Anaerolineales bacterium | reverse complement strand
GTCCAAAGTCCAGACGTCCAAAGTCCAAGACACGAGGATTCACAAGCTCATGGGTAAATGCTTCGCGTTCGCTCAGCATGGCAAAGAAGCCCTCACCCGGCTGGCCTTCGGCCACGGATGAATGACCCCGCCGGGCTGGCTGCGCTGCAGCAGTGGAAACATAGAAGTTGTAATGTCGAGACACACACAGCGGGCTCGTCATTACTTGACAAGTCCCCATGACTCGGGAGCCAGAGCCATTCCTGCAGGTGTAAGGTCGTATTGGCCGATCACGCCTTTGCTGCCAGGATTCGTGCGGTAGATGTAGCCATCATGCAACAGTTCGTTGATCACGTGGATGAGGCGCCCAGGTACCGCACCAGTGACATTGGAAAGGATTTGAGAACTGGTCGATTTGCCCTTGTTCGCCAAATGGCCGAGCACAGCGAAGCCTGCCCGGCCCAAAAGCGGAGAAGGTTGAATTGGGGCTGGGGAAAGGTCCCGGAACTGAGCATCGTGGATGATTTTGCCAAACCGCGCTTGAGCGAGGCGAAGGCTTGCCGTTATGGATAGCGGCGGCTGATTTGTGCACGCGATGGTGCGTAAATGCACCCAAGACTTGCCAAGGGGAGAATCGAGCGCCAAAACTTGATCGACGCCGAAAGAACATAGAGCTGCGCCCAGCCCGGTGCGGCGTTTGCGGGTGTGCAGGAGAACCAGGACACAGGCATTGGTGGACGAGGCGAGAGTACGAAGGCTCGAGAGGATGGGAGAAAGGGTATGACCAGCGCCCGCTTGAAAAGAGGCAGGGGTGAACGGATTATCCAAAACGATCAACCCCGGCTTAATGGGTTGGCTTGCAGCGATGAGGTTACCTACTTCATTGTTATTGAAATCAGGCGGACGAGCCGAGAAAAAATGAAGGGGCGTGGTTGGAGGCGCGGCATGTGCCAGCAGGACTGAACGCAGGCGGCGGCGAAGTTCGGAGAGGCCGTGGTCATAATCAAGGAAGAGGACTGGCGCTGCCGGACCCTGGTAGCCCAGCCAAGCGCGGCCCAGGGCAACGCTGATGGCCAAGTCCAAGGCGAGCCAGGTTTTCTTGGAGCCGAAGGTGCCAAGGAGGAAGGAGACGCCAGGCCTGCGAAAAATGTTAGTTATTAGCCAAGGCATATTCAAAACCATCTGAGAGATTGCTTCCCATTCGCTTCGCTCAGGGCAGGCTCTGCCTCGCTAGCGCTCAGCTTCCCTCGTCGCCGCGAATCGGCTCACTCGGGACAAGTTAATGAATGTTGAATTACGATTGCTGATTAATGCATGGAATCAGAAATTTGTGGGAAAGAAGGGTGAAAAATCAAGGGGTTTGATTTTCCACAGCGATGATAATTTCACTTGTGAGTGAGCCTAAGCGCTCCTTTATTACCTCAAGATAATCATCGCCCAAATATTTACGCACATAAGCCAATTCTGTTATGAATTCTTTTAGGACGCGAGGCGATCCATTCTCTAGGTTCACACTTGCCAAGCGACGCAGAGTGCTCTTCGGTAAAGTCTTGTAGTCCCGCATATCTAAAATCAATGTTCTGATGAAAGGAAGGTAGGGGTCAAGCTCATCCTTGTAATTATTTAATGCAGTCAGAAGGTTGTTTTCAGCGCGGTATTCAAGTGATCGCTCGCTCTTGGGCACGGCCAGCATTTCTCGATGTGCCTTGATGGTTTCATAAGTAGGCCAAAACCGCGGACTCAACGGAACACGTGGCGAATTAACCGAACATTCAATCCAGCCCAGCGCCTCTTCAAACAACTGTGGCTGGACAACCGGGGTTTCGCCGGCCATATCAATAACTCCATGAATGAATAACCCCAGACCCTTTCGCCGAAAAACGACTAGCTGATTTGCTGAATGATTTTTAGCCGTTTTTACCCGTGGCGGGTATTGACCTATACGCTCAATAATTTCAGGATATTTTTTCTCATAATCAAAGAACAATCTACGAACGCGGGTAAGTGTGCTCTCCTCTTCCCCCTCCTCCGGATTCTGATTGAGGCGCCTAAACAATTCGGCCGGAGTAGGTGTTTCGTCAATGGCGAAAATCTTGGCATCTTCACCCAACGTTGCGTGAATCAAGAACATCTTTTGGCTGGCGATTTCGCGGCTTTTTACTACGGTGGCACCTTTTTCTGTGGGGAAAAAGTTATAGATGTTAAGTTTTTCAAAGACCTTCTGCCCGATTCGGTTAATACGCCCTACTCGTTGTATGACCCGCGTTGGGTTCCAGGGAATATCATAGTTAATAATGGCTCCGGCGCGGTGAAGGTTCACTCCCTCCGAAAGCTTGTCGCTGGTAAGTAGGATCCGGAAGTCATCATCTTGTGTATCAGGTTTTAAGCTAGCATCAAAATTAGTCAAAATTTGGCGGGATAACTTTGCTCCCAAAGGACCTTCCACTACCAATGTTTGATTAGGGAAAGCGGCTTCAAGCAAAGGGCGCAGGTGCGAGACAGTATCTACGTATTCTGTAAATACGACGATTTTACGGCGCGGTTCGCCCTTTAACCGAGGCGACTTGATAATTTCACGTAATTCCTTAATAAGCGTAGCCGCCTTAGGGTCAGAGTCCACCAAATTGAGTTCTTCCACCCTTTTTCTGATCTTCTTCATCAAGTCAAGATCTGAGCGGATATCCTGCATGAACTCACTGGATTGCTTGAACTCTTCGATTGTGTAAATACGCTCATGCTTGGGAAGCCTCCTTTTTTCCGCCAAATGAACTGCGAATTCTTCAAGTGCTGTCTCGATTTCTTCTGCATCACCGTCATAGATTTTTTCAATTAACTTTCGGTCGAGGATATATTTTCCCCCGGAGTTCTCTATGAATTGCAGCACCCGTTCATGAACTCGTTCGAAATTTCTAATACTTTTAGCAAAAGCACCAAAAGAACTCTCGAAGCGTTTTACTGACAAACGGCGCATGAATTCGTACAGATTTAGCTGTTGTTGATATATACGATTTCCTTCTTCGTCCAGCTTTTCTTCCCGTATCGCATCGCCTGCTTCGTAAAGGAATGGCTGATAAATGGCACCGGCAAACCGACCACCCTCGTTGAAGTACTCATCTATGACCTTGTCATAAAAAGCCATTTGCTCGGTATTCAGTCCGTAAAATAGTTCAATTGGGTCCTGAACGTCAGAAAGTTCAGTTACCTCTTTTGAATAAATCGGATCATTCTTCAAGTCCAGTCGATTGCGACGTATTACAACTGGTTCAAGTACGGCACGAATTTGAGCTGCCAATTCTTTCGTGCGCAGTTTAACCAACGCAATTTGAATTGGCAGTGACTCATCCTTAAACATTTGCAAATAATACTTTTCTGCTCGCTGTTGTTTCTCCCCACCTATTCGGTAATAGCGCGAGATATAAGACAAACGGCGGAAATCACCGTCATAATGACTAAACCGAGCTTCTAAGTTTTCATCTAAGGTAATTTTCGATTTGCCGGGAACAATAAACAATTTTAGCAAAGAAAAGATATCGGCTGGTGCGTTGTTAAATGGAGTGGCAGTCAAAAGAATAACTTTTTTGTTACGACATACTGCGCTGAGCTGTTCATACAATTCCGTGTCCTGGTTTCTAAAACGATGGGCCTCATCTACGACAACCACATCGATATCATCTCCATGATCGGCCAGGAATTCCAGCGTATCGTCAAGGCTACCTAGGGAGTGAACAGTCCATCCAAGCACACTCAAGCCAAAATCTTCTACATATTTCCACCACCCAGAATCGCGCTTCTTTTCGTCACCCATCAGACCAGGCGGGCAAATGATGATTCCACGTTTTGCAAGATCTCTGGAAATTATGCTGGAAATAATGGATTTTCCTAAACCAACTACGTCAGCGATGAGGACACCGTTATATTGGTCCAAGATGGCCAATGCCTGATTCACGGCATCAATCTGATAGATATATTTCTTGTAACCTTTTTCTTCCAGTACTCTTTCGATTTGCGGTTTGATCTCTTTTTGCTCCATTAAGTCTAAATAGGCTTTCAAAACCAATAAATACGCTTCAAATGGGGTGACAGCGGCTATTTGGGTGCGATTGCGTATGAAACGAGCTAACGACGCGCGCCGTTCCGGGATTTCGGTAATCGGCACAGCAGGACCCCACAATTCATCGAAATACTTCTCGGCTTCTTCCCAACCGTAGTCACTGATCTCAACATTAAATTCACGTTGGGCTTGAATGCCGGAGCGGGTTAAATTGCTAGAACCTGTGATAAATTTTCCGACAGACTGACCCTTTTCACCTCCAGGTTTTAGTACTGTTTTAAGTTCTTCCCTCACCTGAAACAAGTAAAGTTTGGCGTGGTTAGGTTCAATAGTCTTTTTTATCTCCAACCGTCCACTTTCCAAGAGGGAGAGAAAATATTCGACTTGTTCGTAGAATTCCTCTGTGTCTAAGTCCTCATCATTGAGGGCATAGCCAACTGAGGCAAAAAGCCGATCCGCCAGTTCATCATTACTTGCTTCACCATTCTCGCGCGCGACTTCAATGGCCCTGCCAAGAATGCGATCAACTTCCAAACCCACTAATATTTTGATTCGAAGGTTGCCTTGGGTCTTCAGACTTTGGTAAAGTTCACGCCAGCCAGAGAAATAAAAGAAGCCAACTAGGAATTTAAGCTCCTGGCTATGGCTGATAAGCTCGCCCAGTCGCTTTTTCAGGGTGCCGCCAACCGGGTTGTTTGTAATGAAATTGTCAGCGCTCATGATGAGTTAGCTTATCTAATTTTGGATGCCCGTACAATGTTGCAACCATTTTTTCCAGCTCGGCTTCCCATTTACCAACTTTTTCGGCCGATTTCTTTGGTAGGGGACGACCATGTTTTTTGAATTCTCCCAGAATGGATTCAACTAGATTCACAAATGGAATTTGCTCGATCGCCGATATGGGGGCAATTGGCAATGGCTTCCAATCATCTGGATAAATGTGGTTCTTGCTTCGACGCCGACTCGAAAGCCAGTCATGGGCAAATTTGGAATTCATGATTGCGAGTAAATACTTGATATTGAATCTTTTTGACGTTTCCTCGCGGTTCTCACGATCTCCTAAAGGATCTTGATGTAGGTACTTTGATGTCTTATTAATAGACCTATTAATAACTCCTTGCAATGATAACCATGGAACAAAAATGCAGGAGGTGTGAGTCGTATAATGCCCCGATGAATCATAAACAACAGGAGGAAGTCCGAGCGATATCACCAATGCCATGAGTTTGGGTTTTACATTATGTAACTCTACAAATGTGGGACGCGCAAATTTCTCGGGTGCTCTCTTAGTTCCCCATTCTAGATATCTTGTCCTTTTTATCCACCATCTATCCAAATCCTTGCCTTCCACAAATGGCTTACTGTGGATCTTATCTTTTTTATCTGAGATTAGATCCTCTGTTACAAATTCACCCTGCCAAAATCGATCGTCCGCATTAGCACGAAGTCCATAGCTGACGTAAAAGATTTTTTCTAGGGGGACGAATCCCTTTAATTCCTGTTCATGAATTTCACCCAAACGGAAAAGAGATTGCCCTAATTCTTGTTGTGGCGCCGTAGAAAGTAACTCAAAGTTTTGCTCGAAGTCCGATCTTTTTCCCCATCGGCGCGCTCGAATAGGTATGTGGTCGTTCTTAGGAAATGTCTTGCCGATATGAAGGATAGTATTATTCACACCCGCATCAAACAGGTCCATTTCAGAGCAAAAATCAATTCGAACCACCTGGCTTTTTTCCAGGAAATAATCACGCGATTTATTAGCGTATTTAGCGATGTTGTAAGCATCTGAAATAATATAAACCATCTGCCCTTTGGAACTAAGAAGTTGATACGCTCGTTCTAGAAATGGAACGTACAAATCCCACTTCTCGTAAAGAGTTCTATATATCTTAGAGGTCTGCAAAATGCCCCTATAAGCTTTCCATTCAACTATTTTCTCTTGCCGCTCACCTTTGATTAAAATATGCTTGAATTGCGCATCTGCCCGAACATACGGTGGATTCGCCAGTAAAATATCAAAACCGGGTGAAATAGACGATGTAACCGACAATTCCAATTGCCCACTTGTGGTATTTACCGGTCCCGCCATCGCACCCATCACGGGCTCTTCGGCCGGAGGCTTGACGAAAACTTCAGCGAATTCAATTGCCCAGTCAAAGCCATCAAACATCACGGCGCGCCCTGACCATAACCGTATGTCCTCGCGCATAGCATCGATTTGGGCGCGCAACACCGATTTATCAGCATCATGAGAAGTAATGTAGCGTTCTTTTGCTGCCAGGAAGTCATTTACTAATCTACTGCGAAAGCCTAATTCAAGACCTCCCGAGGGGTCTGGAGCAGTTAGACTATCACCTGTTTCAATTTTGTAATCTAAATTGGGTAGTGGCGGTGGGTCGGTTCCTTCATAATCAACAATCAATGAGAGCCAGAGTCGAAGGCGCGCAATATTAACAGCGAATGGGTCAATATCGACTCCGTAGATGTTATGCCGGATCATTTCCATTTTACGTTCGTACACTGTCTGTGCGTCAGCGCGAATAGTTTCAAACAACGCAGATCGTAAGTCGAGCAGCTCGTGTAACAGGCCCAGAAGGTACGCACCTGACCCACAAGCAGGGTCGCAAGCTCGTACTTGCCTAAGGGTTGCGAGTACCTCTTCTGGTTTCCGGAGCAAAGTAGGGTCTTTATGATCAACAAACTGCAATATCGATTCCTTGGTTTCTGAAGGCAAGTTTGCCTGTAAATAACCTTTAAGCGCTTCTCTACACATAAAGGACACTACTTCCTTTGGTGTGTAATAGGAGCCAGTCTCATGTCGACCGGTCACGAGTTCTTCAAACATCTTTCCTAACATTTCCGGATCGACAGCAACTTCAATATCTACTGGAGTACTTTCCGCCACCGTGAAATTGAATCGGTAGACGAGATCCTTTAAAATCTGACCGACAACCACATCAGGGAAGAACCAAAGTTCATCATTGCCTTCTTTTTCAAATAGACCACCATTCAAGTAGGGCACATCACCAATCAGATTACGTAGTATCTTGAAATCCGGATTGTCCAATTCATTTTGATTGCGAGAGTTATTTAATCCCCAGAAGAATAAAGTATTTAAACGCTTACGGTGAAAGTTTGCCTTTGCCCGCTTGTCGGTATCATTTCGTAAATAATCCTCGAACAAAGCCTTCAAGTAGTCATTTCTTCCCTGGAACAACAACCAGTTTTTGCGTTCAAGAAAGGCAAGAAATACAATTCGATTGAAGAACCTTTGGGTATAAATCCGTTTTTCTTCATTATTCCAATCAAGTTTAATGGAATCTTCGGCTTCTCGGAATAAACGTTCATATGCTTTGAAGAAATCTTTTGTTACCGCTTCAACACTAAACGCCTGGATCAAATTATCTATGCTTGAAAAGTCCGCCCGCCGACCAACCTGTTCTAAAAATGTACGGTTGTTCCCTTCAGGCGAAACAAAATAGGTATAGCGTCGGTATGATGTGAACTCACGCCGCGTGCCTACTGCATGAACCAGTACAAGGCTTAATCGAAAATGTCCGTTGGCATCAAAAAAAGCGAAAAGACCCCCGTCGAACCGTTCCCCTTGTTTCAACACTCTCTTGATAAGATCATATTGAGCGCGCTTGCTGCTGCGCGAAGTCAGTTCCTTTTCCACACGGCACGACGCTACCAACAGCCGCTGGATATCGTTGAACTCAATTCTCCCCATTTGACGTAAATCCTTAAATGAAAGATCCTGGGCCAAAAATCGAGTCAGATTCTCCTCCATAGGCTTGAATGTTCCGCTGGCAGCGCGTATGAAAGCCACAAGGTTTTGTGGGCTAAATGACTTAATAAGTGTTTCAAGCGTTTGTAATTGTGCCATCTGACTTTCCAACGCGTGGGGTGATCATTTCCACCCATAATCGAACTGACATTATATAACGGCACTCATTCAGCCGCCCGGCGCTAGGGCAGCTGCGGAGAGGCAAGGATGAGAGCTTGCGTCGGGAAAGCACCGACGCGTTGGAGAACGGATAAAGAAGAAGCCCGTTCTCCAGGATAGCCCAAAAGGACCCCATACTTCAGCTGGCGCCGAGTAACGCACCGTTCATGGGAAAGCAAGTGTTAGGTGCTGGTTTCCCCTAGTACAATCCCCCGATACCTTGCGACGGGGAAAGCACCCGTCGCGTTGGACTTGCTACTCGGCTGCGCCGAGTAACGCAAGATGCAGGCGCATACGAAGATGAGATTCCTCTTCCTGTTCATGGACGGCATCGGGTTTGGGGCTGACAACGCAGCCACAAACCCGTTTGCCGCCGCCAGCCTCCCCAATCTCACCAATCTGCTCGATAGCCATCACATGGTCCAGGGAGTGGCTCCCCTGGAAACCGAACGCGCGACCCTGCTGGAGCTTGACGCCGGGCTGGGCGTGGGCGGGCTGCCGCAATCGGCTACGGGACAGGCCACTCTGCTAACCGGCAAGAACGTGTCAAAACTGATCGGAGAGCATTACGGCCCCAAGCCGACCAGAGAGATCGCTGGCATAGTCCGGCAGGATAATTTGTTCATCCAGCTCCAGCAGCGCGGCTATAAGGCTGCCCTGCTGAACGCTTATCCCCAGCGCTATTTCGATGCCGTGGAAAGCGGCAGGCGGCTGCTCTCCGCCATCCCCCTGGCCGTCACCAGCGCCGGCATCCCACTGAAGACCGCAGCCGACTATTACGCCGGGGCTGCCTTCTCGGTGGATTTCACCGGGCAGGGCTGGCGCGAGCAACTGGGTTACACGGATGCCCCGTTAATGAGCCCCGACGAGGCAGGGCGCAAGCTCGCGGCGGTTTCCGCAAGTTACGACCTGGCTTTCTTTGAATTTTGGCCCAGCGATTACGCCGGCCACCACCAGGATCACGTGGCCGCCATGCGCATGCTGGAGAGCTTCGACGCAGTGCTGGGCGGCTTGCTCGCAAATTGGGATGATAATGAGGGCCTCATCCTAGTCACCTCTGACCATGGCAACATGGAGGACCTGAGCAACCGCCACCACACCGTTAATCCGGTGCCAGCCCTGGTGATCGGAACCAAGGAATTGCGAGATAAATTCAGCCAGGGATTGAAGGACCTAACGGACGTGACTCCAGCCATCCTGCAGTTCTATCCACCCAATAGCTTACGTGCCCCTCAACATTTTCCTCCTCGGCCCAAGTAGCCATGCCCCAGCCCAACGTTTATTTGCCCGGTCGCGAGGCAGCCCCCGCTCCACTGGAGCGCTACCTTCCGCCCCTGCCCGCGGGGGTCGTGGCGGCCTGGCTGCAAGCCAACATTCCCAAAGGCGCCTGGGTGCTGGATCCCTTCGGTAGCGTGCCTTATCTGGCCACGGAGGCGGCCCGCGCCGGTTACCGGGTGGCCGTGGCGGCCGGCAACCCGATCGCCCGTTTTCTTTTTGACCTGCACGCCAGGCCGCCGCGCGCGGATGAATTACGCTCCGCCCTGGCCGAACTGGCGGCTTCCCGCCGCGGCGATGAACGTTTGGAACCTGCCATCCTTGAACTTTACAGGACCCAGTGCCCCAAGTGCGGGGCGCAGACGCCCGCCGAGGCATTCATTTGGGAGCGCGAGGCAGACGCGCCCCACGCCAAGCTCGTTAACTGCAAAGCATGTGGCGAACACGGCGAATATCCGACGGATGACGAAGACCGGCAGCGCGCGGCGGCCTATCAGCGCAGCGGTCCGCACCTCTCGCTGGCTTTGCAGCGCATCGCGCCCACCGGCGACCCGGACCGCGAGCACGCCGAAGAGGCCCTTGAAGCCTATCTGCCCCGCGCGGTTTACGCGCTCTTCACCATCATCAATCGTGTCGATGGCCTGCAGCTCACTGACGAGCGGCGCCGGCTCGTTTATGCCCTGCTGCTCTCGGCCTGTGACCGAGCTACATCCTTATGGGCGCATCCCAGTGGCCGCCTGAGGCCCAAACAGCTCAGCGCCCCGGGCCTCTTCCGCGAATACAACATCTGGAATGAAATGGAACGCTCCATCGACCTGTGGGCGCAAAATGAAAGCGCGGTGCCCTTGGTCACCTGGCCGGAACTCCCGCCGCCCGGCGGCATCACTCTTTTCGAAGGCCGCTTCCGAGAACTGGCGTCGGCCTTGGAGGGCGCTCGGTTTCAAGCCGTTGTTAGCGCCTTCCCGCGGCCTAATCAGGCCTTCTGGACTCTGTGCGCCCTTTGGGCCGGCTGGCTTTGGGGCCGAGAGGCGATAGGCCCCTTTGCATTGGTGCTGCGCCGCAAACGCTACGATTGGGGCTGGCACACTGAGGCGCTGCACGCGGCGCTGGCGGCATTATCCGAACACCTTGCTCCGGAGACCCCGTTCTTTGGCGTAGTCACCGAAGCCGAACCCGGCTTCAACGCGGCGGTGGTCACCGCGGCCAACCTGGCTGAATTCCGTCTGGAGGGGATGGCTTTGCGGCGCGAAGAGGAACAGTTGCAGCTCCTTTGGCGCAAAGGCCTAGAAAAAACTGCGGCCAAAGCGGCACCGGAACCGGCGGTGGCCGTGCGGCGGGCCGCCCGCGCCCTGCTGAATGCCTTTGGCGAACCCGCCCACTTTGTGCACATGCACACGGCGGGTTTGAGCGAACTCAGCAAGCGAGCGCGCATGGGCGGCGAAAAGAACGATCCCGGTGATCTCTTCGCCGAGACCCGCCAGCAATTCGAGGTGGCGCTCACCTTCCGCGGCAGTTTCCTGCGCTTCGGCGCCAGCGAACAATCTCTGGAAACAGGTCTCTGGTGGCTGCTGGATTCCGCAGAAGCCCGCACGCCTTTGGCAGATCGGGTGGAGATCGCCGTGGTACGTTATTTGCTGCGAGGCGAGGCTCATGCACTAAGGGAGATCGACGAGACCATTTGTCGGGTATTTCCGGGCCTGCTTACGCCTTCGCGCAGCCTTATCCTGGCGTGCCTCCAATCCTATGGGGAAGGGGACAACGGCCACTGGCGCATAGCGCCCAGCGAACAGCCTGGCAGCCGCCGCAAAGACTTGCGCGAGATACGCGCCGCGTTGGGCAGCCTCGGCCAGCGCCTGGGCTATTCCGTGGCCGGGGAGGATGCTGTGATCTGGCGCGAGGCGGACGGGAAGCAGGCGGTCAGCTTCTATCCAATTGCCTCATCGGTTCTGGGGGATCTATTGCTGAAGGCGGAAACCCCGCCATCCCAAAGCGTTGTGGTCGTGCCCGGCCGCCGAGCCGCCCTGGCGCTCTACAAGATCGAACGCGACCCGCGCTTAAGGCAAGCCATCGAAGACGGGTGGCGTTTCATTAAGTTCCGCCACGTGCGCCGCCTGGCCGAAAATCTTTCACTCACGCGCGAAAGCTTCACCGATCTGCTCGAACTGGATCCGCTAACGCTGGAGCAAGCCCAGGCGCCGCTGCTGTGACGATGAAGGAAAAGCGCATGTTCAGAGGTGTGGGACGGGTATTGAGGATGTGGTTATTTGGAAGAGGGACCAATAGGGATTCCTCACTGATCTGATCTCCCCTTGGGTAGGTCATTGCGGAACCCGTTCGGAATGACAAGAAGTAGATGGAGCGGGGGCGCGGCTCTAGTTCGCCGGGCTGATAGAGGTCACGGCTCCCAAGGCGTTCACCTCAAGGTTCCAAGTGGAACCGACGACGCAGATCTGGAACTCCTCGAAGTTTTCGGCCCGGTAGGTGTAGCTCTTGCCACCCGCGCCGAACACGCAAGCGTATGCGGCCTTCTGTTCGCCCAATCGCTGGTTGCTGGCCAGCGCTGGCATAGGCCATGCCACGCTGAGGCCGATGCCTTCGACCTCGGCGGTGGACACGGGCGCCCATGCGTCGATCGTGTATGAGCAGTAATCGTCATAGACGCGGTATTCGCAATCTTGCACCACTTCTCCGGCGCCGCTGCCCGTGTCCACCACATATTCTGTACCGCACACTTCGTCATAGCGGCCGGTAGACGGCGGGTCGCTTTGCACCTCGCGTACCTCTTCCTGGCAGCTCGGATTTCTGGCTTCCCCTGGAAGCTCATCGCGCCAGTCCTCGAGTTGCAGCGGGCCGAAGGCCTCTATCACAACGGAGCGGGACCAATTGGCTGAAGTCACTGTGCCCACCACTGCCTGAGTACGAATGAAGAGAAAATAGATCGTTGCAATGATCAGTAACAAGACTCCGCCCCCAATAAGCAAGGCATTGCGATTCACCGGTTGAGCAGCCAGGGGCCGTTTAGCTGCCGGCGGAGGCGCGCCATGCGCAAGGGCGCTGCCGCAGTTGCCGCATTTCAATCGGGTGCCGGCATTCAGCGTGCCGCAGTTCGCGCACGTGACGGGTTCAACGGCGCCTGCGCTGAAGGCGCCCAGCACTTTACCTGCGCCCCGCCGGGCTCCCTGCTTCAAATCCGCTCCGCACTGGGCACAATTCACCGCATTGGCCGGATTGCGCGTGCCGCAGTATCCACAGTGGATATCGGCACCGGCTTTGGCGCGCTTCAATCTTTCGGGGTCCGTGATGAGCTGCTGCTTGCTCCCCTGGTGAAAATCCACATTACGTGGCTGTGGGCTGCCACAAGAGGTGCAGTAAGCATGTGAACCCAAGTTCTCGTTTGCGCAGCTCGGGCATTTCCAATAGAGTTCAACGTAACCCTTTACTTTTCTGGCCATGGTTTTCTCCGTGATTGGGTGACTCTCGGGCTAATGATAATCGAGAGCTTGATGAACAAGGGCAGATAGAGTCCCAGTGGGGAAGATTAGTGCTGCGACGCGAAAGGGATTCCTCGTCGGGCAGCGGCACTAAAGGCGCCGCTATGCGCCCTCGCTCGGAATGACAAAAACCGTGACTGTTTGATTCTTCACATATGGTTAATTTGACCCCTGGAATTACGCGGAGATCAAACGGTTGGTATTGGAGTTTCTGAGGGGGCTGTGGTCGCCGAGGAGGTGGGCGTTTCGGTTGGGGCCTCGCTGGGTTGGGGGGTTTCTGAGGGTGTCGGTGTTTCGCTGGGCAGCGGGGTTTCCGTGGGCGTGGACGTGGGCGCGGGAGTATTGGTGGGCACCGGCGTGGGCTGCGGCAGATCGTTGTAGATCACGATCTCCACTTCAGCATAACCCCCGTTGGTAGCCAGCATGGTGAGGCGCAGCGAGATGGCGCCCCGCGGCATCTCATCCATATCCAGCGTGTACACATCATTTGCATTGGGCACTGGATTGTGTCTGTTCTCCAGCTCATCCCAATCGCGGTCGCGCGGAGAATCTCCTTCCGCCCATTCCAAGACCCATTCATCGAAATTGTCGGTGGCATCCGCAACGATAACAATCTCGACATTATGCGAATTGAGGCGCGCACCATCGTTGGGAGACACGATCTCCAGGGTGGGATGCGGATCGTCGGCCTTGCATTCGCGGGCCGGCGAGAAAAAGATGGGGTCCTCGAAACCCAGGTCCTCCGCCCAATCCCGGCCTGCATTGGTCTGTGTGATCCACTTGATGCCCCACACGTCATCCACGTTGAGGGCGAATTCCTCTTCGGTGAACTCATCGCATTCGGAGGAGGCTTCCAGCTTCGTCCAGGTGTCGAAGCGAACGTCCTGCCACAGATCCTCATCGGCATCCAGTGGCGGCTGATCCACGGCAAAGATCTCACGGCGGTGTTCGTCGCAATATTGCGAAGGCTCGGCTCCTGAGACGGCGCAAATTACCTTCTCCATAACTCCTTGCGGTTGCACAAAGGGGGACGGCCCACCCACCAGGACAATGGCCTGCTGCATATAGTCCGACCAAATAGGCGCCGCTCCGGTGAGGCCGGTGGTGCCTTCCATCGGGGCGTTGTCGGGGTTGCCCACCCAAACACCAACCGCCAGGTCAGGCGTGTAGCCCAGCGTCCAATTATCGCGGAAGTCGTCGGTGGTGCCGGTCTTGGCGGCCACCTGGAACGGCAGGTTGAGCACGGAGTTGGCGCCGAACATAGGGCGGCGCGCCTCGTTATCTGAAAGGATCGACGAAATCAGGTAGGCATGCTCGGGACGCACCACCTGCTCGAGAGACGGTTGCGGCGCTTCAAAAACCAAGTTGCCCGCATGATCCACGATGCGCGTGATGGCAATGGGATTTACCCGGCGGCCCTGGTTGGCGAAGATGGCATAGGCGTTGGTCAGGTCGAGAAGCTTGACCTCGCCACCGCCAAGGGTGAGAGCCAAACCATAGATATCGCGGTTCAGATCAGTGATGCCCATGCGGTGCGCGAAGGCCACCAAGCCTTCTGGTTCCTGTGTGTCCGGGTTGTCATAGATGCCCACGAAGTTCAACGCCTTTACAGCCGGCACGTTAAACGAATTCGCCAAAGCGGCGCGCAAAGTCACCGGGCCGTGGTAGCGATTATCGTAGTTCCTGGGAATATAAGGTGGACGGGGATCGTCGGGAGATCCGGAGGGCGGGAATTCGGATTCCACATCCCAGATCAATGTGGCCGGAGTCCAGCCTTTCTCGAACGCGGCCACATAGGTGAGCGGTTTGATGGACGAACCCGGCTGCCTGGGAGAGATGGCCAGATTCACCTGGCCATCGATCTCTTCGTTGTAAAAGTCAGCAGAACCGACCATGGCCAGGATATAGCCATCGGAGGGACGGATGGCGACCAACGCAGCGCTGCCCACGCGGCGGTCGGCCAGTCCCGCCACCTGCTCGCTAACGATTTCCTGAGCCAGGTCCTGCAGCTCGGGATGCAGTGTGGTGTAAACGGTGAAGCCCGAGCGATATATAGTCTGCGGATCATATTGATCTTCGAGCAGCGAGCGGATGTAATTCACCCAATGGGGATAGCGAATCTGCACATCGGGCGAGCTGAACGAATAGTCCAACATCTCCAAGCCCGCAGCGGCAGCATCATCCACGAGCACACATACGCGTTGCATATTATTGCTTACATAAATGCAGCCTTCCTCCCTGCTTAGCCTCACCATCAGGTTCAATACAGATTGCTGGCGAGCCACGGCCGCCTGGCGGTTGGTGTATACGTCATACACCGAAGGGGCCTGCGGCAAGCCGGCCAATAAGGAGGCCTGGGACAGGGTCAGTTGGCTGGCCGTAGTGCCGAAATAGGTTTGGGCGGCGGCTTCGACGCCATATGCCAGGTTGCCGAAATATATTTCGTTCAGATACAACTCGAGGATCTCGTCCTTGGAATAACGCCGGGTGATTTCTGCCGCCAGGATGGCTTCGCGCACCTTGCGCATGTAACTCTGCTCGCTGGCCTCCTGCGGGGTGAACAGCAGGGCGCGCGCCAATTGCTGCGTGATCGTTGACGCGCCGGAGACCACCTCCCCGCTCGAATAATTCTGCAGAAAGGCGCGGAAGATGGCGCTGAGATTGAAGCCGGGATGGCTATAGAAGTCCTCGTCTTCTGTGGCCAATGTGGCAGCGATCATGTAAGGGGAAATATCTTCCAGCGGCACGTAGGTGCGGCGGCCGGCGTTGGGATCGAGGATCTCGTACAGCAGGTTGCCGTTTGCATCCAGGATGCGCGTCGTCTCGAACTGAGCGGCGTGCGCCCGCAAATCGTCCACGCTGGGCAAGCTGGCGGCGATGGCCGAGTACTGGTAAAGGACGAAGGCGAGTCCTGCCACCAGCAGAATAATGACAGCAAAGCTGCCGAAGATAAGCGCGCGCGGCAGGCAGCCCATACGGCCAAATCGTTCACGTATGGCGTCCCATCTTTTGCGGAAGCCTCCGCCGCCGGTTTTGCTCGCCGGGCGGCGGGGCCGGGCGGCGCCCTGCGGGCCGGTGTCTGCCGCCTTGCGCGGGCGGGGCATGCCTGATTCATCCATGAGCGGGGGGGCACCCGGTGGTGTGTGCCCGAGCGGAGGGGGCGCAGGCGCCCAATCGCTGCCTTCTGCTCCTGGAAAGATAGTGGGCGCCTCGTCGGGCGGAATGCCATTTTCTGCAGGGACCTGGCCGACCTTAATCGCGCGGCTGGGTTGGGTATCGCCCTTAGGTCGGTTTACCTTTAGCGGCTGGCTGGGCTGAGTATCGCCTAGAGGGACCTTCCCCTCAGCACTTTCATCTGAAGACGCCAGGCGCCGAAAGCGGCCCTCGGAGCCTTTACCGGTATTCCGTCTGCTCCTGGGAGATCGTCCCAATCCTTCGGTCATGATGGGTCTATCGGGGGCGGGCGGCGATGAGCGCCGTCCAAGTGCCTTTCATCAAGGTTTCCCCGGTTTGATTTTTCACATCCAGAGCGATGAGCACAGAGCCGCCGCCAATGCGCGGGATGGCCTTGGTCTCTTTGAGTTCGGTTTCCACGTGGATGGTATCCCCAATGTAAATAGGCTTAATGAACTTCCATTCGTTCACTTCGCGGAAGGCCATGACGGTGCCTTCCATGAAGCCCGTCTGCACCACCAGTCCGGAGGCGATGGAGAGTCCCAACAAACCGTGGGCCACGCGAGCCCCGAACGGCGAGGTCTTGCTATATTCGGCATCGACATGGATCTGGTTGTAGTCCCCAGTTAGGCCGGCAAAAAGCACAATATCGCTCTCGGTCACCGTGCGGGCAGCCGTGATGATGCGCTGGCCGACCTCAAATTCCTCAAAGTACATGCCGCGTTTGGCGGGTGTCATAGGACTCATCGATTCTCCTCCGTGGAAACAACCCTGGGGATGAAGGGATGGCACGATTCTAGCATAAGGGGCTGCCGGTGCTAATCAATCGTTCATATTCAGGCTAGTTAGGCGCAGCGCTGAGTTTTTATACTAGAATGTCGACGAGATGATGCGCATATTTGTTCCCTCAAAAAGCTGGCCGGCGGTTATTCTCATTTTGCTGCTCGCCACTGGCTGCAACTTTCCAGGCATAGAGCAGGTTACTCAACCCAGCCCAGCCACGATTACCCCATCCTCGCCCGCGGCGCAGAGTGACGTTCCGGCGGCGCCTGAGGCCGCGCCCCTGCTGCCCCATTCGGTCTATTTCCTTAGTGAGCGCAGTGGCAGCCGCCAGGTGTGGAGGCTGGAGGGGGTTGGGGCCAGCCAAGCACAAGTAACGCACGAAGCCAATGACGTGCTCGCTTTTGATGTTTCCAGGATCGATGGCAGTGTTGCCTTTGTGGTCGACAATCAGCTTTACCTGGTCGACGCCGACGGAAGCGAGCGCCGTTTGATGGTGGATAACGCCTCGGCCGACATAGAGGCCGCGGCTTACTTCTACACGCAGCGCATTAGCGATCCGCGAATTTCCCCGGACGGCCGCTATCTGGCTTATGCATACGACGGTTTGTGGATCGTGGATCTGACGACCAATCAGGCCATTCATCCGCTGCAGAACCAAATGGAGGCCACGGAAAATGAAACTCTGGCGGCTGAGAAATACTACGCGCCCCTCGCCTGGGCGCCAGACAGCCAACAACTGCTGCTCAGTGTGGGCGGCTCGGAAACGAGTACGCTGGCTTTTTGGAATCCCGCCGCGGTTTCATCGGTCTCTGAAGTGGAAAGCGATACAGGTTTGGTTTGCTGTCAGGCCGCCTGGGCACCCGACAGCACATCCGCGTTAGTTGCCAGTCCCTATGCCGGCCTGATCGAGGCGGGACTATGGCGCTACGATGCGCTGGCAGGTGTGGAGACGCGCTTGCTTGAAGCAGAGAGAGACGGCCTATTCCAATTCGCCGGCTGGCCATTGCAGTTGGCGGACGGGGAGCTGCAATATTTCTATGCCAGCACGGCCGAAATACCCGAGGGTGACGTGCCGCTTTATATGGTGCGCAGCAGTGGCGATGGGGTGAGCGGACGCACGCAACTGCGCTCCGACGCGTTCAGCAACATCGCCGAGGCGCTTTGGGCAGAGGACGGGGCGCTGGCGCTGGTGGTGCAGGCGCGCCTGGACGGCGGCTTAGGCGGCTCGGTGGTTTTGGCGTTCAGCGACGGACGCCAACTGCAATTGCTTTTGGACTCCGCGTTTCAGATACGTTGGGGGCCGTGATTCAACCGGCTATTTTCCTGTATCCCCGATTGAAGTAAACCAGCGGCTGCGGCTGGCCTTCTACCAGGGTGCCGCAGGCCAGCACTTGCCCAATGAACAGGGTATGCGTGCCGGCATCGTGGCTGGCCGCCACGCGGCAATCGAAATAGGCCAGGCCGTGTACAAGGATGGGAGAGCCCGTCTCGAGTGAAAGCGTATCGACCTGCGCAAATCGATTGCTTTGCTCATTATCGCGCCCAGCGAATCGATCCGAGAGAGCCCGCTGAGCTTGGGGCAGGATCGTTACGGCGAATACGCCAGCCGATTTCACCAGTTGATGGGTGCGGGTAATCTTTTCCAGCGAGACCGAGACCAGCGGCGGATCCAGGGACAATGAAGTAAATGAATTAACCGTCATTCCGTGGGTTACGCCTTGGTGCCTGGCGGCCACGATGGTGACCCCGGTAGTCCAGAGGCGCAGAGCCTGGCGCAGTTTATCTGCATCGAGGTGCTTGGTCGTTTTCGGCAATGGCGAAGACTTCATTCGATGGGATTGTAACTTATGGGTTGCAAAGCTCATGCCAGAGAAGAATGGGTGATTGGATTCATGTTTCAATTAAGGTACTATGTCCGTCCCTATGCAGCCGGAAGAACTAATCCCGGAAGGCCAGCCGCCGGAAACCTCGCGCCCGCGCCGCGCCAGCATGAATGTGCTCGGCCAGCTCACGATGGTTTTCGGGGTGGCGGCGCTACTGGCTACACTCTTCACCGCCTGGACGCCATTGGGCCTGCTCCCCGCCGATGCGGCCGGCCAAATCGCGGCGTGGCTCACCGGTGGGAACAGCCAGCCAGGGCCGGCTTTCCCCACGCCCACGGCGCGGCCACGGCCGCTGATCGGCATTGTGGCCGGGCATAGCGGCGGCGAGGACCCGGGTGCCGTTTGCCCAGACGGACTCACCGAAGTCAGCATCAATCTGGACGTGGCTACGCGCGTCAAGGAGAAGCTCACCGCCGCCGGATTCGACGTCGACCTCCTCGAAGAATTTGACGACAAATTGGAGGGATATCAGGCGCTTGCCGTGGTCTCCATCCATGCGGATTCCTGCGATTTCATCGACGACAACGCCACCGGCTTTAAGGTTGTCGCTGCCCTGGGCAACGACAACCCGGAAAAAGGCAGCCGTCTGGCTGCCTGCCTCAGCAGTCGTTACGTCGAGGTGACCGGATTGCGCTTCCATTCCGGCAGCCAAACGGCTGACATGACTACCTATCACGCATTTGACGAGATCGACCCGGATACTGCTGCGGCTATTATAGAAATCGGCTTCATGAACCTGGACCGGCTCATCCTTACGCAGCAGTCCGATCTGCTGGCAGACGGAGTTGCCCGGGGCGTGCTGTGTTATATCTATAATGAAGATGCTTCGCCGGCGGGGGAGAACTAATGGCCGAAGTCCACGGCTGGAAAGCTCTATGCAAAGAAGCCAGGCGCGCTCTGGCGGATGGACGGCGCACAGAGGCGCGCCGCCTGGCTCACCTGGCGGCCAAACAGGCGCCCGAGCACGAAGAACCCTGGCTGCTGTTAGCAGCCCTGGCCTCAGCGGGCGCCAGCCAGGCTTATCTCAAGCGTGCCTTGAATATCAATCCGCGCAGTCCCCGCGCCATCAAGGCTATGCGCTGGGCGGAAGAGCGCCAATCCGAAGCGCGGCATGCTCGAGGGTCACATGGCGGATTGCCGGTCGTAGCCCTGCCGCGTTCGGTCAATGTGGCGCTGCTAAGTTTGTTGGGATTAACCGCGGTCCTCGCAGCCTTCGTATGGCTGCGCCCGCCGGCATTCGACGAAGGATTGCGATTGGCGGGAGCCGCGGCCGCACGCCAGTTTGATGGCCTACTTTCCACCGAAACCCGTGAAGCGACCGCCGAATTCACCGCCACCTTCACCCCCTTCGCCAGCATGTCCCCGCTGCCCAGCAACACCCCAACCCCTAGCTCCACTCCGCCGGCCACGCAAACGCCCACCCCCGAGCCAACCGCCAGCGCCGAACTAAACCTGGGAAGTATCGAGAAGCATTTCGTAGAATTGCCTGAAGGCGTGGGGAACAAGGAACGCTGGATTGATGTGAACCTGAGCGACCAAACGCTTTCCGCCTACGAAGGCGTCAAATTGCTCGACACCTTCACCATTTCCAGCGGGCGGCCTAATACTCCCACGGTAACCGGCGAATTCCGCATCTGGGTCAAAGTGCGCAAGCAGACTATGTCCGGTCCCGGCTATTCCCTTCCCAATGTTCCCTGGGTGATGTATTTCTACAAAGATTATGGCATCCACGGCACATGGTGGCATAACAATTTCGGCACGCCGATGAGCGCAGGTTGCGTGAACATGACCATCGACGATGCCCAGTGGATGTACGGCTGGGCTAGTGTGGGCACAATCGTGAAAGTGCATTACTGAACCCCCAGATAGCACTAACGCGGCCTTGCACTTACGTATTCATTCCAAGTAAGCTTTGCCCCATGGCACGCCAAGCTCTATTCAGTGGATTGGTTGTGGACGAGCGGGACCGTCCCGTGACCTCGACCCAGGTGGGCGAGGAGGCCTTTTACGTCGTCGACGACCAGGGATTCATGCGCCACATATCGTCCGAGCATGTGGACCGGCAGGTGCTGGCCGAAATGGGCAAGATGCTGGAAGGGCATGAGACGGAACTTAGCCAACAGGCAGCCAAGATGTTGGGCCAGGACGACATTTTCACCCGCGCCGCCATTGAGAAACAGCTAGCGAACCTTGACGCGCAGTTCGATAAGGTGTTGCAAACCGGTCTGCCAGAGGCAAGCCGGGCCTATCTGGGCATGTCTGGATTTAAAGTGCGCATCAACCTGCACGGTGACGTGCTGGAGATCAAGCAGCCCGGGCAGGTGGCGCCTGAAGACGAATAGTCAGTCGAGCCTCAGTAGGAAGCGATAACTGAGCCAGGCGGCCAGTAGGCCGACCAGAACAGGGCCCACCACGAAGCCCGTTTGAATGGCTCCGTTGATCAAAGGATTGGCCGGGGGGGATATGCCGAGCATTTCCCCCGCGTAATTGAGACCGACAACAGAAGCGGCGCCGCCGGCCCAAACCACGCCGCCGATCACCAGGGCGCCCAACAGCGAGATGAAAACATCCATGGGAGGGGGGCCATAATGTTCGTGGTTTTCATTGGTCAGATGTGTCATGCGTCCTCCAGGAAAAATTACGCCGCATTATAGCAGTGAATTGAGGGGGATCGGAACTATGCGGTATAATCCACTGGTTTGATTGCAGAACTTCATTTAAGGATAAAGAATGCCGAAACGAACTTATCAACCGAAGATTCGCCGCCGCCTGCGCGTGCACGGCTTCCGCAAAAGGATGGCCACGGCTACCGGGCGAGATGTACTCAAACGTCGCCGATTGAAGGGGCGCACTAAGTTGACCGTGAAGGCCAACCGGCACGTTAAGAAGGTCGACTGGAAGAGCTGACCTGCGCTCTTCCTGGGACCTTACCATTAGGTGAAGCGTGGATTTCGCCTCCGCAGGCCAATCGACATCAGACGGGTGCGGCGAAAGGGGACCTCGACGGCGCACCCGTTTCTTGTGCTTTTCGTCCTCCCCAATGAGGGCGAAGGCGTGCGGGTGGCGGTAACGGCCGGCCGGGCCATCGGCGGCGCAGTGCAACGCAACCGCGCCAAGCGTGTGCTGCGGGCGGCGGTGCTGCCGTTCTTGGCACAGTTGCAGCCGGATCACGATTTTCTGCTGATGGCACGCACCGGAATCCGCGAAACCAAAAGTACGCAATTGCAGGAGGCCTTAGGAGGCCTGCTGATGAAAGCAAAATTGCTGAAAAAAGAATGACCGCAGAGTTATCGCATACCCACACTGATATCAAAGAGCAGCCTTCTCCTTCGCTGAAGGATTTGCCTGTAACCTTCGGCAACCTGCCGCGCTTTGCGATCCTGCTGCCTATTGTTCTTTACCAAAAGACCTTGTCACGCACCTTGCCGACAGACACCTGCCGTTTTTACCCGTCTTGCTCCCACTACGCGTACCAGGCTATTTACAAGTACGGAGCCGCCAAAGGCGGGTGGATGGGCTTTCGCCGCATCCTGCGCTGCAACCCGCTCAGCAAGGGCGGTTACGACCCTGTGCCCTGATCAAAGAAGGACGACAAAAACCAATGAAGAAAAAGCATCTCACAATTCTGCTGCCACTGATCCTGATCAGCATGTTCCTATCCGCCTGCGGCAGTGCCGTGGCGGCGGCCAGCTGGCCCGGAGTTAACTTCGATGAGGGGCGAGGACTTATCTATTTAGCTTACAACCAACACGTGGTTGCCCTGCGCGTCGATGACGGGGTACAAGTCTGGAAGTATCCGGCCGAACCGCAAAGCACCTTCCTGGTGTTTTCTGCCCCTCAATTAACGGCGGATGGCCAGGTGGTCATCGGGACCTATGGCAACGAACTCTTCAAATTAAACCCGGATAACAGCGGGATCCCGGCGCCGGGTTGGCCATTCAAAGGGGCCAGCAACCGTTACATCGGGAGCGCCTTGGTGCTCGATGAGGCCATCCTTGCCCCCAACTCAGATGGCCGTTTGTATGCCGTGGATCTCGATGGGCAATTGGCCTGGCCGGGCAAGGGGGGAATTTTCGGGGGTTCCCAGGGCCCGCTTTGGACCCAACCAGTCACAGATGGAGAGGTGGTTTTTGTCCCATCTTTGGACCATAAACTCTATGCCTTAGATGCCGCCAGTGGCGAAGAAGCGCAAGGTTGGGCTGGCGGCCTGGATCTGGGCAGCGCCATCATCGGGCAGCCGGCGCTGAGTGGCGATGGCTTGTTGTACGCCAGCACACTGGACAGCGTTCTCGTCACCGTGGACACGCAACGCGGCGAGGTGGTTTCCTCATTCGCCACACAAGGCCCCTTGTGGAGCGGCCCGGCTCTGATCGAGGGTATGCTCTATGTGGGGGATCTCGATGGGATGCTCTACGCGTTCGACGTGAATGGCAACGGCGGGGCGGAGTGGACCTTAGATCTGGGGAGCGCGGTGACCGGGCCGCCTGTGCTTTTCAACGAATTGCTTTACGTGGTAACCGAAGGCGGCCAACTGTACAGTATCAGCCTGGATGGTCGCCAATCTGAGGTTCCTTTGCTTGAAGCGTACCAGGGAGCAAAATATGGTTCCCCGCTTGTGGCCGGGGACTATTTGCTTGTCAGCCTGGTGAACAGCGAGGTTGTCCTGTTCGCCCTGGACGCCACCGGCAGGGTGGCCTGGCAATACTCACTGGCCCAATAACGAAAGGGATTCGCAATGTTCGAACCGATTATCGATGCGTTTACGAATGTCCTAGTCTTCATTTATGGCCTGGTTTTCCAGAATTTTGGCCTGGCCATAATCATCTTTACCATCCTGGTGCGCCTCGTTACCTACCCCTTGAACGCCCAGCAAATGAAGAGCGCCAAGGCCATGCAGGATTTGCAGAGCAATCCCAAGTGGAAGCAGATGCAGCAGAAATACAAAGGCAAGGAAAATCGAGAAAAGCTGGCTCAGGAGCAGATGAAGCTCTACCAGGAATTAGGCATCAGCCCCTTTGCCGGCTGCCTGCCTACCATCATCCAGATCCCGCTGCTGATTGCCATGTACTGGGCGGTCACCCGCGCTCTGGCTGCTACACCCCTGCAGCTATTGGATTTCTCGCGTGACCTCTGGATCCCGGGAGCGGCCAACCTAGTGCCCCTGCACAGCCAATTCCTGTGGATGGACCTGGGCCAACCGGAGCGGCTGCTAATCCCGGGGATCCCCTTCGGTATCCCCGTGCTCGCCATCCTGGTCATGATCACTTCCTATTTCCAGAGCCGCATGATGACGCCCGCCAATCCCAATGACCAGGGCGCGCAAATGGGCAAGATGATGAATATCTACATGCCCCTCCTGATGGCCTATATCTCCTACATTTACGCCGGCGGTCTGGCGCTGTATTTCGTGACCAGCAACATCCTCAGCATTGCCCAGTACTATTTCATGCGCCGGCCTAAGACGCAGCAAGCCTTGCCCGCACAAGGCGTAAAATAATCACAACCGCCTGAGACTAGATCGGATACGCTATGGAACATCGCCCCAACCTCGAAGTGATCGCTCCCTCTGTTGATGAGGCCATCCAAAAGGGTCTGGATGAATTGGGCTTGGAGGCAGGTCAGGTGGATGTTCAGGTATTGGACGAAGGCGGCGGGGGGTTGTTTGGCCTCGGCGGGCGGCAGGCGCGCGTGCGCCTGACCCTTAAGGGATCACAAGTCGCCAGACCCGAAGCATCAGGGGCGCCGCAGGATAGGGAAAACCTAATCGCTATTACCCAGGCCACGACGCAGGAATTGCTGCGCCACATGGATATCAGCGCCCAGGTGACCGCCCGCATGGGGGAAAGCGAACCTGGCGATGGTGAAGCTCCCGTCTTGGTAGACATCAACGGAGGCGATCTGAGTATCCTTATCGGTCGGCATGCCGAAACACTGAATGCCTTTCAATTGATCACTCGCCTCATTGTGGGGAAAGAGATCGGGCATGCCGCACATATCGTGATCGACGTGGAAGGTTACCGCCAGAGGCGGGAAGATAGCCTGCGTCAGCTGGCGCAGCGCATGGCGCAACAGGCGGTGAGCAGCGGGCGTCGCCAGGCGCTGGAGCCAATGAGCCCGGCAGAACGACGCATTATTCACATGGCCTTGCGCGATAGCGCCGAGGTAACCACTGAAAGCACCGGCGAGGACCCCAGACGAAAAGTCGTGATCATCCCGCGGTCATAACGTCCTAGAATCTTCTCCCCTAATTGCGCAATTCAAATCATCATGAAACGATTGGGTGCACGGTTGCAACGTTGGCTCATCAGCCGCTTCCCAGGCACCTATTATCAATTGGTGCAGCGCCCGCGCCTGCGTTTCCGCTTCGCCACGGAACGGAAGCTGGCTGCCGGCGCCTCTCTTTCCCACAGCCAGCGGCCCAGCATCATATTTTTCACCACCCAAAAGTGCGCCTCGCGCTATGTCTCCGGTGTAATTGCCGACCTAGCGACTGCTGCGGGCATGATCCACGCGGACTACGATGCCTACGTTAGCATGGTACGAGTATCCGCGGATAGCAATCCCTTCCAAGGGGCGCTGGGCACCGCGTTTCGTCCCCAAGGTTATTACTACGGTCCGATCGGGACCTTTCGCAACATTCCTGAGTTCAGCTCTTACTCAACAGTTCTGCAGCTGCGCGATCCGCGGGACGTATTGACCTCTCTTTATTTTTCCACGGCTTTTAGCCACGCCATTATTAACCCCAAAATGATCCGGCGGCGAAAAGAAAGCCTGGCGATGAGTATTGACGATTTCGTCCTAAAAGAGATCGAAGAGTACCTGCCTATCTACGAGGGTTATTGCCAGCAATTGGCAAAGAATCCGCAGATCATGTACCTCAAGTACGAAGATATGGTTTCGGATTTTGAGAATTGGCTAGGCCGGCTTAGCCGGCATCCAGGCCTCGCCGATCAAAGCCGTGTTCTCGAACGGGTAAAGGCCGAGGCCGATTTCGCCGTTCAGGCCGAGGATAAATATTCTCAAAGAAGGCAGGTGGCACCGGGAGATCACAAGCGCAAATTAAGGCCGGCCACCGTAGAGAAAATCAACCTGGCCTTCAGAGACGTCCTCACTCAACTGAATTACTAGTACTTGCCCAGGTCAATTCAAAGGCCCCGTCCATAAACGGGGTCTTTTTTGCGCACAAATTCGCATAAATCCGCCAGGTTCCCCTAGCGTTACGGGCGTAATCTATTTGGGAATTTTGTTGCCGGCCCTGGAGCAAGGCGCCAGCCGCCAGGATTTAACAATTCAATATCCTTTTCCGGTCTCCAGAACAAATGCGCAGGTGTACCTTTCCCGGGCGCTGTGTCCAACTGCAGCTTGGCGCCTTATCATGGCTGCCCGCTCCTGCGAGGGGTAAGACCGGTGGCATTTGCTTTAAGCCTTTGGTCTGCTTTATTATAACCATCGAGCAAAGCCCAGCACATGATAGAATTTATTTTCGCATGCGAAATTCGTGTTCGAGTTTCGCGAAGCCCCTATAGCTCAGTGGATAGAGCACTGCCCTCCGGAGGCAGGGACCTGCGT
>JBBEBI010000005.1:0-8282 GCA_040882365.1 Anaerolineales bacterium | reverse complement strand
GTCTCCTATTTCGATCGCAAGAACTACTTCTACCCCGACCTGCCCAAGGGTTACCAGATCTCGCAATACGACCAACCGCTGGCTCGCGGCGGCGGAATGGATCTGCCGACCGCCAATGGCCAGGTGCGCCGAGTCAGCATCCACAAGCTGCACATCGAAGAGGACGCCGGCAAAACTGTCAACCGCGACGACGGCAGGCGCATGATCGACTTCAACCGTTGCGGTGTGCCGCTGGTCGAAATGGTCACCGGCCCCGATCTGCGCTCTGCCGACGAGGCCGCCCTTTACCTCATCCGTTTGCGCCAACTGCTGCGCTGGCTGGGCGTCTCCGAGGCCGACATGGAACGCGGCCACCTGCGAGCGGATGCCAACGTGTCCATCCGTGAGGTTGGCAGTGACGGCTTGAACACGAAGACCGAGATCAAGAACGTCAACTCCATCGACTCCTTGCGATCCGCCATCACCGCCGAGATCGAGCGCCAGACCCGTGCCCTAGAGAATGGTGAGGCCATCCAACCTTGGACTTTGGGTTGGGACGAGAACACCGCCACATTGAGCAAGATGCGCTTCAAGGAGACCGAAGCCGACTACCGTTATTTTCGTGAGCCGGACCTGCTCCCCATTGTGCTCGATGAGGACTGGCGGTCCGACATAGAAAGCAGGCTTCCGGAATTGCCCCTGGCCCGTCGCTCGCGTTTCATGCAGCAATACGATTTACCCGAATACGACGCCGACATCCTCAGCGGCGAGCGTGCCCTATCCGATTATTACGAGGCCACGCTGGCTGCCTATGGCGGCGACCCCAAGCGCACCTCGAATTGGCTGATGAACGATGTGCTAGCCATGATGAATGAGGGAGGCCTGGGCGCGGAGCAATTGAAACTTACCCCGCAATATTTGGCCGACGTGCTCAAGCTCATGGATGAGAGCAAAGTGAATACCCCGACGGGCAAGGCGCTATTGCAGAAAGTGCAGGCCACGGGCATGTCTCCGGCCGCCCTCGTGGAGGCCGAGGGTCTAGGGCAAGTGAGCGACGAAGCCGCGCTGCGTCTCATGGCCGAAGAGATCGTGGCCGCCAGCCCAAGTCAGATGGCCGAATTCCGCTCCGGGAAGCAGGCGTTGATGGGCTGGTTCGTGGGCCAGATGATGGCGCGCACCAAGGGCAAGGCCGACCCCAAGGTCGCACAACGTGTTTTGGGTGAATTGCTGAAATAATTTCGGCCGGACCCATGCAGCCCGCGCCCGCCTTCAGTGTTCAAAAAGCTCACTCTCATCACGTCTCCCCCATCCGTAAACTGGTTCTGGCTTCGGGGATCAATCCCACAGGCCTAAATTGGCAGCGCTTCCTGATCGCTATTACCCCCAAGGGCGAGGTCATCGGTTGCGGGCAGATTAAGCCGCATGCCGATGGCACCATGGAGCTGGCCTCCATCGCCGTGAAGCCTGCTTGGCGCGGTCGCGGGATAGCCGGCGCACTCATTGAAGCCTTATTGGTTTCCCATTCCGGCGAACTCTATTTGATGTGCCAGTCCAGCCTCGGCCCGCTTTACGAGAAATTCGGATTCAAAGCTGTCCAGCAAACCGAAATGCCTACCTATTTCCGCCGCGTCAGCAAGCTGGCCGGCGTGCTAGAAAACCTGCGCAAAGCAGGCGAACGTCTGCTGGTCATGCGGCGGCCGGCAAAATAATGATCCAGGCCCTTATCCTCTACGATGGTTTTTGCGTCCTTTGCAATCGCAGCGTGCGGTTTATGGCCGCCCGCCAACGGCCGGATACCTTGGAATATGCGGCCCAGCACTCGGAACGCGGGCAGGCGGTCCTAAATGATTGTGGATTGGCTCAAGGTTCGCAGGAAATGTTGGTGTTTTATGAGAATGGCCGCTGTTACCTGCGCTCAACCGCGGCTCTGAGGGCCCTGCGCTACCTGCGCTTTCCCTGGCCCTTGCTGTATATCTTCATTCTGGTTCCACCCTTCCTGCGCGACCCCATTTACAATTTGATCGCCCACAACCGCTATCGCTGGTTTGGGCGCTTGCCTAATGAATAGGATGCGTTCTCTGCCCACCTGGGCCTGGCTTTACCTCCTTGCCCTCGTCCTGCGCCTCGTGCCTGTACTGGTCTCTATCGATTTGCCTATTGGGCTAACCGACATGTTCCAATACGACATGTTGGCCCGCAGCATCGTTTCTGGCAACGGCTTCCGCTGGTACGCTCAGGAAGATGTCGATCTGATCAAAGATGAATATGTTGGTGAATTTCCCATCGATTTTTCGATCGATGGCTATGACCCACGCGGCATCGAAACCTCCTTCCGTGGCCCCGGGTACCCTGCCTTCCTGGCTCTCATCTATTCGGTCAGTGCTCCTGAATGGCGCTTCTTTGCCGCCCGCCTTGCGCAAGCCGCCATCGGCGCCGCTCTAGCCCCGCTGACTTACCTGCTGGCCAGGCGCCTTTTCCCCAAACGCGAGGACGTGGCCCGTTTCGCTGGCATCGCCATTGCCACATATCCCATGCTGGTGATCTTCCCGTTGGCCTTGGCCACCGAACAGCTCTTCATCCCATTGACCTTGGCGGGCTTGCTGGCCTTGCTGCATGCTGCCCAGACGAGCCGCCGCTGGCACTATGTGCTGGCCGGCTTCATCTTGGGATACGCCACGCTTACCCGCTCGGTCATTTTTATTTTTGTGGGCTTCGCCGTGCTGTGGATTCTTTTCGCAGCTCGCCAACCGCGCGGTGCGGCCTACTTCACCGTCGCAGCCCTGTTGATGGTGTTGCCTTGGACGGTACGCAACAGTCTGCTTCATAACCAATTCACCTTCGTTGAAAACTCTCTCGGCTACAACCTCCACATGGGCTTCCACCCCGAGGGGACCGGCACGTTCCAATATGGTATTTCTCTGGAGCTGGTCCCATATCTGGATGACGGGGTGCGCAACGACCTGGGCATGGAAGCCGGCTTGCGATTTATCCGAGAGAATCCAGAGCACGCCGCGCAAGTAACCCTCAACAAGCTGGGTTACTTTTTTGGCCTGGAACGTAGGGCGCTGACTTATTTCTATTCCAACGGCTTCTTCGGATACATCCCTAGCATTCCGTTGCTAGGCCTGGCTTTGCTATTCGTCCTGCCCTTCCCCATCATGACCACCCTGGCGGCCACTACCATTCCTTTCGTGCGTCTGAACAAAGATCGCTTGCTGCTCTATTTACTCATCGGCGGCTACCTGCTTCCCCACCTCCTCATCCTGGCTGAAGACCGCTTCCATCTGACGCTGCTGCCCGCCTTCGCTGTGCTGGCCGGTTACGCCTGGTGCAGTCGCCGCCAGCTCTGGGCGGCGGCCAGAGCCAATCGCGTCCAGTTGCTTATGGCCGCCCTGCTGGTTGGCCTGCTTTGGTTCAATTGGGGCGCCGAGTTGTGGCGCGATGCCGATAAGCTGGCCCTCCTGTTCGGGCCGGAGGGAAACCACGCCGGCTTCAGCTACTGATGCGCAAGCTTCTCGACTTCGACTTAAAGTTCGACCGCGAAGTAGTGATCATCACTATTGCGAGCACTTTGCTGCTCATGGTGGATTTCTACAATCGCCTCACTCCCCTCAAGGCCCTGGATCGCTTCATTCTCTATCTACTCATTCCACTAGCGATTATCTTACTGATCTTTCGCAAGCCCCCGCGCGAGTACGGCTTTCAATGGGGCGACTGGCGCGCCGGCTTGGCGCTGACTGCGATCATCATAGCCATCGCTGTGCCTGTCATCTGGTTCGTGGCGCGCGGCGACGCGGCCATGCTGCGCTATTACGCCGGGGATTGGAACACCGCCGCGCCGGCGCTCACTTTCCTGGACCTGATCGGCTGGGAGTTCTTCTTCCGCGGCTTTCTGCTGTTTGGGTATGCCCGCGTTTTTGGCCCCCACGCCCTTTGGTTGCAAGCTGTTCCATTTGCGCTTGCCCACTTAACTAAACCGCCCATCGAAACATACTCAACCATCTTCGGTGGTTTCCTATTTGGCCTGGTTGCTTGGCGCACCAAATCCTTCGTCTATCCCTTCCTCATCCATTGGTTCATTGCCACGTTCACGCTTTTCGTCGCGGCCAGCGCGGGATAGCAGCGGAGGTCTTCGACACAGGCTTGCAGATTTTGGTTATTCGGAAGATTAGGTTATAGGGATTCCTCGCTTTATTGATTCCCCCTTGGATACAGTTTTCAATTGACCGCTCGGAATGACACACGAGCAAGAGCAAGGGGCGGCGTTCGCCGCCCCTGCTGTAAGTCCGTTACTTGCGCGGGTTCTTCACTGCGGCCTGGGCGGCGGCCAGCCGCGCCACAGGGACGCGGAAGGGCGAGCAGCTCACGTAGTTCTGGCCAATGAGATGGCAGAAGGCGATCGAATCCGGGTCGCCGCCGTGCTCGCCGCAGATGCCCACTTCGAGATCGGGGCGGGCTTTGCGGCCTTCGTCGACGGCCATGGCCATCAGGCGGCCCACGCCGGTCTGGTCGATGCTCTGGAAGGGGTTGATCGGCAAGATGCCGTCTTCCACGTACTTCAGCAGGAAGTTACCTTCGGCGTCATCGCGGCTGAATCCGTAGGTCATCTGGGTCAGGTCGTTAGTGCCGAAGGAGAAGAACTCGGCCACCTTGGCGATCTCGCCGGCGGTCAGTGCCGCACGCGGGATCTCGATCATGGTGCCGAACTTGTAGTCGATGTTCAGGCCCGATTCGGCCATCACTTCCTTGGCAACCACTACCAGCCTAGGTTGGATGAACTTCAGCTCGTTGATGTGTCCCACCAACGGGATCATCACTTCGGGCTTGGCCTTGATGCCGACCTTGGTGACAACCACGGCGGCCTGGAAGATGGCGCGCACTTGCATCTCCACGATCTCCGGCATCACGATGCTGAGGCGTACACCGCGCATGCCCATCATGGGGTTGCTCTCGTGCATGGCGCGCACACGGCCTAATAGGATTTCCTTTTCCTTCAAACCCTCATTCTTGCCCAGAGCGCG
The DNA here is from genome assembly GCA_040882365.1 of Anaerolineales bacterium. Classification (GTDB taxonomy): domain Bacteria; phylum Chloroflexota; class Anaerolineae; order Anaerolineales; family UBA11579; genus JAMCZK01. Next base: position 3,282 of record JBBEBI010000005.1, on the reverse strand, counting down.
CTGTTCGGCAACTTCTTCGATCAGCTTCTCCATGTTGGGCAGGAATTCGTGCAGTGGGGGATCGATGAGGCGGATGATCACCGGCAATCCGTCCATGGCGCGGAAAAGGCCTTCGAAGTCGGACTGCTGGTAGGGGAGCAATTCATTCAGCGCCTTGCGGCGTTCCTCGACGGTTTCCGCCAGGATCATGCGCTGCACAATCGGGAGACGTACCTGCTCGAAAAACATATGCTCCGTGCGGCACAAGCCGATGCCACGTGCGCCGTAAGTTCGGGCGCGCTGCGCATCCGCCGGGTAATCGGCATTGGCCCACACTTGCAGGCCGCCGCTTTGCGCGGCGATCTCGTCGGCCCAACCGAGCAAGGTGAGCAGTTCCGTCTGTTCTTCTAACTTGGGGGCTACGGTGGGCAGGTTGCCGATAAATACATCTCCGTTGGTGCCGTCCACCGAGATCCAGTCGCCTTCGCTAACCTGGGTGCTGTTTACGCGCATGCGGCGATTTTCGAGATCGATCTTGACGGCCGACGCGCCCACGATGCAGGGCACGCCGAACTGGCGCGCCACCACCGCGGCGTGCGAGGTGGCCCCGCCTTCGCTGGTGAGGATGCCTTTAGCGGCCAGCATGCCATGAACGTCGTCGGGCCGGGTGAAGGGGCGCACCATGATCACGTCCTGGTGTTCGTCCTTGGCCATGTGCTCGGCGGTATCGGCGTCGAAGTAGACACGGCCCACGGCGGCGCCGGGGGAGGCATTTACCCCGTGGGCGAACAACTTCCCGCTCTGCTTGGCCAGCGCGGCTGCGCTGGTTTCGAATTGCGGGTGCAACAGGGTGTTCACCTGGTCCGGCGTTACGCGCGAGATGGCTTCCTTATGTGTGATGAGTCCTTCTTCAGCCATCTCCACGGCGATGCGCACGGCGGCCTTGGCGGTGCGTTTGCCTGAGCGCGTCTGCAACATCCATAGCTTGCCCTGCTGGATGGTGAACTCAACGTCCTGCATATCCTTGTAATGTCTCTCCAGCTTGTCGGAGATCTCGAGGAATTCAGCATAGATTTTCGGGAATTCCCTTTCGAGCTCGGCGATGGGTTGCGTGTTACGGATGCCGGCCACCACGTCCTCGCCCTGGGCATTGATCAGATAGTCGCCGTAATATTTGCGTTCGCCGATGGCCGGGTCGCGGGTGAAGGCCACGCCGGTGGCCGAGGTGTCGCCCATGTTGCCGAACACCATGGTTTGCACATTGACGGCCGTTCCCAGCGTATGAGAGATACCGGCTGCGTTGCGATAATCTACGGCACGCTTGCCGTTCCAGGATTTGAACACGGCTTCCGCGGCCATCTCGAGTTGTTTATAAGGATCTTGCGGGAAGGGCGCCCCATATTCCTTTTCCACCAGCAGCTTGAATTGCTCGCACAACGCCTTCCAATCCTCGGCAGTCAGCTCCACGTCCAGCGTTACCTTGCTCTTTTTCTTGCGCGCCTCGATGGCGTCCTCAAAAGGTTCGTCGGGAATGTTCAACACTACGCTGCCGAACATCTGCAGCAAGCGGCGGTACAGGTCGTGCACCAAGCGCTCGTCCTTGGTGAGCTTGATCATGGCTGCCACGGTCTTGTCGTTGAGGCCAATGTTGAGCACTGTGTCCATCATGCCCGGCATGGAGAATTTGGCGCCGGAACGACAGGAGACCAGCAGCGGATTTGTGGCGTCGCCGAATTCACGCCCGGTGGCTTTTTCGACTGCTTTCATTCCCGCCAGCACTTGCTCCCACATGCCTTCCGGGAATTTGGCGTTGTTGGCTGAGTAGGCGTTGCAGGCTTCGGTGGTGACAATAAATCCGGGGGGTACTGGGACGCCCAGGCGGGTCATGTCCGCCAGGTTGGCGCCTTTGCCGCCCAGCAGGGCGCGCACATCGTCCCACTTTCCACCGACGGCGTTTTCGGCCTCGGCCACTTCGCTAAATGCATAGACCCATTTTTTTGCCATTGGCGTCTCCATAACTATTGCGAAATTCCCCTAATCTTACTTAGGAGCCAAAAATACGTCATGGGGCAAAGTCCCCCAGGAGGCAGGCTAGATGTCCCAAACCGAGGCGGTGAAAGTTGGCCAGGCTGCTTGCCTTGTTCCTGGGCAAGATGTAATGTAACGAGATACACGCAGCATCATTACATATTTGTAATCGGCGGGACCTCCCTGAGAACGTTCTTTTTCAAGTTGCTAGTTGCTAACGCCCCACACAGCTCATTAGCAACTTGACGGGAAGCAAGTTGATAGATGACAGATCCACATAGAGCACCCTATCAACTTGACAATGCGAGGCGGATTTCGCGACCCAGCCGTACTCGATCTGTGGCGATAAGGCGCGGCGCTTCGCTTCGATGCCGAACATAAGACCCTCCCTTGAATGACAGTGAGGGGTCTATTTAAGCATAGAAAGCGGAGCTTGGGGGCCGGGGAGCGGGGGTGTCAAGGGACATGTTACTGATTTCTGGAATGCTGATTTAGTAGGCGGGGGAGGATTAGAAACCCTAACGCGACGGCGCATCTACCAGGTAGAAGTGCCAATAGGTCGCCCGGGAATCCATCCGTTGACAGTCAGGCACCTGTCTCTTATAATATGGCCCGCTTTGCCCCGGCGAGCACTGGCTGGGGCAACTTTTTCGTAAGAGACTTGGAGAAACCCGCAAATGCGTTATGCGATCATTGAAAGCGGCGGCAAGCAATATAAGGCCGTTGAAGGTAAGTCCATCGAAGTGGATAAGCTCGACTTGGAAGCCGGCAAGAAGGTGGAACTCAACGTCCTGCTGGTAGCCGACGGGGATACGGTGTTGGTCGGAAAACCCTCCCTTTCGGACGCCAAGGTGGCGGCCACCGTGGTGGCCCAGGAAAAGGGCGACAAGATCACAGTGTTCAAGTACAAGCCGAAGATCCGCTATCGCGTCAAGACCGGCCACAGGCAGCTGCTGACCCGGCTGCAGATCGACAGCATCGACGTAAAAGGCCTGGCCAAGTCGGCGCCAGCCGAAGAGGCTGCGCCGAAAGCTGAACCCAAAGCAGAGACTCCAAAGGCTTCTGCGCCCAAGGCGCAGAAACCCAAGGCAGAAGCCAAGCCAGCCAAGAAGGCTGCTTCGGCCAAAAAACCCGCCGCCAAGAAAGCGGCCGCCAAGCCGAAGGCGAAGAAGAAATAAGCAATTGAAAGTAGACAGAAGGAAGACAAATGGCACATAAAAAAGGCGGCGGTTCCAGCCGCAACGGACGAGACAGCAATGCGCAACGCCTGGGCGT
>JBBEBI010000004.1:0-46649 GCA_040882365.1 Anaerolineales bacterium | reverse complement strand
CCCCCACCGCCGTGGGCCATTGCTTCCGTTATGAGTCCAATAACCTGAAAACGCTCGAACGCATGTGGGATTTCACCATGCGCGAGATCATCTTCGTCGGGCTCGCGGATTTCGTGCTGCACAATCGCGAACGCGGCCGTAAGCAGATGGCACTCCTTCTCGAAAGTATCGGTTTGGCATACAAAGTGGAGAGCGCCAACGATCCCTTCTTCGTCGGCGAATTTCGCAAGCAGGCAGCTTTCCAAAACGCCTTCCAACTCAAATATGAAATTCGCGCTAAGTTGCCATTCAAAGACACCACCCTCGCTGTCGGCTCCTACAATTACCATCAGGACTTCTTTGGCCGCCACTTGAACATCACGCTGCCGGACGGTAAGCCAGCTCACACTGGCTGCGTGGCCTTCGGCCTGGAACGATTGGCTTACGCGTTCTTGTGCCAGTTCGGGCTGGAACCTTCCGCCTGGCCAGCACCCATTCGCGAGGGCTGGAATGACTGACTCGCAAGTCCGTGAGGCTAGGGCTGAGGGCCTGCCCGCGGTGGGCGCCGCCTGGCTCAGGCTGCAAAATTTCCATCAAGGCTTGGGGCTGGCCTTCCCTATAGAAACAGGCGCCGCCGAAGCCTGGCTGGCTTCCTTCCAGCGCACCATTGGACGGTTTAGCTTCCTGTGGGTAATTGGTGAAGTTGGGAAGCCCACCGCCTTCCTGCTGGCGCGCGTGAAGCAAAGCCCTGCTTTCCTCGGTGGCATGCAGGTGGGAGAGATTAGGGATCTTTACGTGGACGCGAGTCTGCGCGGTTCCGGTGCTGGAACGCAATTGGTCGATATGGCGATGCATAAATTTCAAGAACGGGGCGTTCACTCGGTCGAGGTACAGATCCAAGCCGGCAACGAGGCCGGGCTCGCCTTCTGGATTAAGCAGGGCTTCAAGCAGGATCTGACCCTGGTACGTAAGGTGTTCTAGATGCCGTTGCCGGTTCTTACCAGCGCCTATTTGGATGCGGCCCTGCATGCAGTGGGTGTTCAGCCCGGCGATGGGTTGCTCCTCCATTCTGCCATGCAGTACCTCGGTCACCCCGAGGGAGGCCTGCAGATGGTGCTGGACGCCCTGAAATTTGCGATCGGCGACCAGGGCACCATCGTGGTGCCTGCTTTCAACTTTGGGTTCGCCAAGGGCGAAGAATACGATCCCTATGCCACCCCCTCTCAAGGTATGGGGGCGTTTTCTGAATTCGTGCGCCAGCAGCCGAAAGCGTTACGCACCATGCATCCCCTCCAATCTATTGCGATACTTGGCCCGCGGGCCACAGAATTCGCCGGCCTGGATACCTGCTCGGCCTTCGACGACGACTCAGCCTTCGACCGCATGCTGCGGCTCGGTTTCAAGTTGTTGCTGTTGGGCGCGGATATTCAGGCGGCGTCGATCGTGCATTACAGCGAGCAGCGCGCCTCTGTGCCTTACCGTTATTGGAAGGATATCACCGGCCGCGTAAAACAAAGCGGGCAGTGGTACACCCGAACCTATCGCATGTTTGTGCGCAACATGGAGCTCGACCCGCAGCTGAAACTAGCCCCCATCCAGCGTGCGCTGGAAGCCCGCGACCAATGGCATTCGAGTCCCCTCAATTTTGGGCAGGTAGCCTGCTGCACCCTGGCCGATTTCGTGGCGGCCACGGATGTGTTGCTGGCTGCCGACCCCTGGGCGCTGGTGGCCAACAAACCGGAGAAGATAACGGGCTAGCATGGCCACCATGATGCAGCTCATCGAAGAGCTTTGGTTCCTGTGCCGCGATCTCATCTCGGATGATTACGACCGCGCCCTGGCCCGCCTGGCCGAAGAAATTCCCATGGCGGTCCACGAGGTGCCCACTGGCACCAAGGTGTGGACCTGGACCGTTCCCGACAAATGGAACTGTCACGAGGCCTACCTGGAAACAATGAATGGTAAGCGGCTGCTCGACTACGCCGACAACCCCTTGCACGTGGTTTCCTATTCGTTGCCCTTCGAAGGCCAAGTGACCCGCGCCGAGTTGCTGCCGCACTTGCATATCCATCCCCACCTGCCGGATGCGATACCTTATGTCTTCAAGTATTACCAGCGCGACTGGGGCCTGTGTGCGCCGCAAACCTTGCGCGACTCGCTAATTGATGAGCACTACCGCGTCGTCATCCGCAGTGAGTTTTCTCCCGGCGCCCTCAAGATCGGCGAGATCCTCGTCCCCGGCGAGCGCGAAGAATGCTTCGTGGTTGCCGCCCATCTCGATCACCCGGCTATGGTCAATGACGATCTCACCGGCGTCGTAGCCGGCCTAGAAGCTGCCCGGCGACTGCTGGCCGGCCCCAAGCCTTATTACAGTTTTCGCTTCCTGCTCTTCCCGGAAACAATGGGTTCAATAGCCTACCTCAGTCAACACGCGTCACTTATTCCCAGCATGCTCGGCGGCTTATTTCTGGAGATGCTGGGCAATGACGCGCCCCACGCGCTGCAGAAGTCCTTTCAGGCGGAAAGCCCTGCGGACCTGGCACTGGTCACCGCCTTGCGCGGCGTTGAGCCCGGTGCCTATGTGGGCGGCTTCCGTACCATTATCGATAACGACGAGCGCCAGTTCAACGCGCCCGGTGTGCGCGTACCCATGCTCTCGCTTTCCCGCGTGGTGAATCCGCATTTACCTGAGTCGCGCGTTTATCCCTATCCCGAGTATCACTCCAGCAAGGACACGCCCGATATCGTCTCCGAGGAGCGCTTGGAAGCCTCAGTCGAACTTGTCCTCGATTTACTCGCTGCCTTTGACCACAATCGTTACATTGTGAACAATTTCAAGGGCGAGGTCTTCGCCTCCGGCCACGGCCTCTGGGTGGACTATAAGACAGACGCGGCGGGTCATAAGCAGCGTTTCGAGATCATGGATCGTTGCGATGGAACCCGCCGCCCCGCTGATATTGCCAACGAACTGGACCTCTCATTCCAGTCGGTGTGGGAAGTGATCGAGAAACTGCTTGAGAAGAAGCTTGTCTTCCTCAGCGAAACGCCGCAGCCCACCGACCCACACAAGCTTTAGTCTTATGTCACTTATTACGCAGATCAAGCAGCCGGTAAAGTTGTTGCGTTGGCGCCTGCGCCGTGCCCAAGCCGCCCGCGGCTGGGGCCGCGAAAGTCTCGAGCGCATGCCGGTCGTCATCGGCAATGCCATGCCCAAGTCCGGCTCGCATTTGCTCATTCAAATCTTGCTCGGGCTGGTGCGTATTGGGCCATTTGTGGATCCCGGCTTCCCGCCCCTCAACCGCTCCGCGAGCAATCGCAACTTGTCGGATGCGCAGGTGCTGGTGAACCTTCGCCGCTTGCGGGCAGGCGATATTACCTACAGTTATCTCCACGCCTGCCAACCGTGGTTTTTGGAGCTGGCGCGGGCGGGACTCGCGACCTTCTTTATTTATCGCGACCCGCGCGATGTGATCGTGTCGCATGTTTTCTATGCCACCGACATCCACCCCGGTCATGGCATGCATGCTTATTACACGCATAAACTCACTAATATGGAGCAGCGCATCAACGCCGCCATCCAGGGTGTCCAAGAGTCTGATGCACAGCTTTCCCCCATCCGCGCCAAGTATGAGAAATATCTAGGGTGGCTCGATCAACCCGCGGTGCTCTCGGTGCGTTTTGAGGATCTCATCCTTGATCGCCAGGCGGCGCTCAGCCGCATTCTGGACCATCTTGCTGCCCGCGGCTTCCAACCGCAGCCCCCGCGGCGGAAGGCTGTCGCTATGCTGGCTGGCGCCATTGCGCCGCGTGCCTCTGGCACCTTCCGCCGCGGCCAACCCGGCGAATGGCGTCAGCATTTCACCGCCGAGAACAAGCGTGTCTTCAGGTCCGCTACGGGCGACCTGTTGCAGCGCCTCGGCTACGAAGATAACGACCAATGGTGAGCCTCAGCCTGCGCGCCCGCCTGGTCCGCCGCGGCTTGCGCCGCCGAGCCGCCCAGAAACTCTTCCCAGATATTCCCATCAACCAGATGCCCATCCTCTTTGGAAATTCTTTCCCCAAGAGCGGCACGCACTTGCTAACCCAGATCCTGGCGGGCTTTGCCACCCTGGGACCCGTGGTAGAAAGCGGCCTGCCGCCGGTGCTTACCTTTGAAGGTGAAACCGGCCGCCCGCGCCCGCTGAAGATAATCATGGCTGATTTAGCGCGCTTTCTCTCGGGCGATATTGGTTATGGTCACTTACATGCCTTTTCGGAAGTCGTCGCCGCGTTATGCCGTGACGGTGTGGCCCCATATTTCATCTATCGCGATCCGCGCGATGTGGTCGTCTCCCATGTCTTTTACGTTACCGACCTCAACAATCGTCACGCGCATCACGATTACTATGTCAATCAGCTCACGGACTTCAATGAACGGCTGAGCGGCAGCATCCAGGGCCGCCCCGAACTGGAATTTCCTTTCCCTAATATACGGGCTCGCTTTGAACCCTATTTGCCGTGGCTGGAGCGCGCCGAAGTCCTGTCGTTGCGTTTCGAAGACTTGACGCAAGATCCGCAAACGCAATTGGGCCGAATCTTCGACCATGCCGCGCAGCGTGGCTTCATCTCCAGCCAAAGCAGGGCCCAGTCGGTTGCCCGCTTACGTGAGGCAATCCGGCCGGAAGAATCGCCCACGTTCCGCAGCGGACAGGCCGGCGGCTGGAAGGACCATTTTACATCTCAACATAAAGAGCTATTCAAAGATGTGAGCGGGGACCTCTTGATGCGGCTTGGATATGAACAGAATCAGAACTGGTAAGATTCCTTCCATGCCCACGAAATCTTCGAAAAAGCCGCGCGTCTCCCTCGTTATCCGCGCCTTCGACGAAGAAAAGCACCTGGGCAACCTGCTGCACGCCATCCAACAGCAGAGGTTTTTGGATTTTGAAACCATCCTAGTGGATTCTGGCTCCACAGACCGAACTCTGACCATCGCCGCTCGCTATCCGGTGAAAGTTCTGCACATCCAGCCTGGCGATTTCACCTTCGGTCGTTCGCTGAATCTCGGGTTGCGCGCCGCCCGCGGCCAGATCGCGGTGTTGGCCAGCGCCCATGTGCTGCCTCTTGGCAAGAACTGGCTTAAAGACTTGGTTGCGCCGTTCAAGGACGCCAAAGTGGCCATCTCTTACGGTCAGCAGCGCGGCGGACCGGGCAGCAAATTTTCTGAGGCCCAGCATTTCCGGCGCTGGTTTCCGGAGCATTCCGATTTCGACCAACAGCATTCCTACGCAAATAATGCTAACTTGGCCCTGCGGCTTGCGCTGTGGAGGAAGCACCCGTTCGACGAAACTCTCACCGGGCTGGAAGACTTGGCTTGGGCTTCGTACTGGTGGCATAAGGGGCAAAAAATCGCCTATGTGGCCGAGGCCGGCGTTACCCATTTCCACAACGAAACTGCAATGCAGATAGTCAACCGCCACCGCCGAGAGGCGATCGCTCTCAAGCGCATCCTGCCCAAGAGTCGCTTCACTCTCAGGGATTTCGCCAGCCAATTCCTGCGCGCTGTAGTTATCGATTTTGGGGCGGCAAGGCGCCAGCGCGTCTTATTACGCGTAGCGGCCGGCATCATTTCGTTTCGCTTTCTGCAGTATTACGGCACCTATCGCGGGTACCGAGATCCTGCGGCCTTGAGTGCAGAACTCAAGCACGTCTTCTACTATCCGCCCGGTTCACTGGAAAAAAGGAAGCCGAGTGCTGAGCGGCGCGCCAAGCCCATAAAAGAGGAAAGCCGCAAGTCGGCCAAGGCCTGAATGGCAACCCCTCCTCGCATCGTTGCCTTGGTGCCCATGCGCGAGAATTCCGAGCGCGTGCCCGGCAAGAACTACCGTCTCCTGGCGGGCAAACCCCTGTTCCATCACATCCTGTTGGCATTGCAATCCTGCCCGGAAATCTCTGATATCGCCGTCGATACCGACAGCGACGCTATCAAGCAAGGCCTTGCCGAGCATTTCCCGTGCGTGCTGGTGATCGATCGACCCGAAGCCTTGCGCGCCGGGGAAATTGCCATGAACATAATCTTATTGCACGATACGGAGATCGTGCTGGCGGATTATTACCTGCAGACGCACTCCACCAATCCCTTGTTGCGACCTCAAACCATCAGCACGGCTATTCTGGCTTTTCTCGCCAATCGGAAAACAAAGGATTCGCTCTTTGGCGTTACAGAATTGCACACGCGCCTTTACGACGCGGCTGGCCGCGCCCTCAACCACAATCCGCGCGAGCTGCTGCGCACCCAGGATCTACCTCCCGTCTACGAGGAGAATTCCTGCCTGTACATCTTTACGCGCCGTAATCTGCAGAAGCACGGCCATCGCATCGGTCCCTCTCCGCTCATGTTCCCCGTGCCGCGCGACGAAGCTCTGGATATCGACGAGGAATTGGATTTCCAGATGGTCGATTTCCTCATGCGCCGGCGCCAGGGCGCCTAGAATCACGGCATGTCAAAAGTTGTCCTGCTCACCGCGCCCTACATGCTGCCCAGCCGCGAGCGATTTCAGCCGGCCTTCGCCCGTTATGGTATCGACCTTATCGTCCCGGAGGTCAATGAGCGCCTGGAAGCGGACGAATTGATAAAGTTTGCTGGGCTATTCGACGGCACGGTTTGCGGGGACGATCGCTATACGGCCGAAGTATTGGCCGCCTGCGCCCCGCGCCTCAAAGTGATCTCGAAGTGGGGAACCGGCATCGATTCGATAGATCAGGCCGTAGCTGCCAAGCTGGGCATCAACGTGCGTAACACGCCGGATGCCTTCGTCGATGCTGTCGCCGATTCGGTGATAAGTTACTTCCTGGCCTTCGCCCGCCAGACGCCTTGGCTGGACAAAGCGGTTAAATCCGGTCAGTGGCGCAAACTGCCTGGCCGCTCCCTCTCCGAATGCACCCTGGGCGTCATTGGGGTGGGGCGCATTGGCAAAGCCGTGCTGCGCCGCGCCCAGGCTTTCAGCTTGCGGCTGCTAGGCAATGACATTGTTAGCATGCCCGCAGATTTTTTGGCTGAAGTCAGCGTCAAGATGACCTCGCTCGATGACGTGTTCGCACAATCCGATTTCCTCAGCCTGAACTGTGACTTGAATCCCACCAGCCGCCACATCATCGACGCACAGGCGTTGGCCAGGATGAAGCCCGGAGCGGTGCTGGTGAACACCGCCCGCGGCCCGCTCATCGACGAGCCCGCCCTGGTGGCCGCTCTGCAAGCGAGCAAGCTGGCCGGGGCAGGGCTGGATGTTTTCGAACACGAGCCCCTGCCGGCCAATAGCCCCTTGCGCAAGATGGACAACGTTCTGCTGGCTCCCCACAATTCCAATGCCAGCCCTTCGGCTTGGGAGCGCGTGCATTGGAATACCATCCGCAATCTATTGGACGGCTTGGGTATCGACGCCAGTGGCCTGCAGCCGGAAGATTACCCTCCCGGTCCTAAAGCGGCACCAACGCTCTAAAAACAACCTTCGCAGGGCTCCTCTTAGATACAATTACCATCATGGCTGATCAACACACAGTGCTGGTTACCGGCGCGGCGGGCGGGGTGGGCCGCGCTACCGTTGAACAATTCCTCAAGGAGGGCTGGCACGTAGTAGCTGTGGATGTAAAGAAGCAGCCCCGGCCGGCCTTGCCCAAAGAGGTTCTTTTTCATAGCCTGGATATTTCCGTCCCTTCTGAAGTCGATGCGCTGGCCAAAGAGGTGAAAGGGGAATTGAAAGGCGGTCTGCATGCCCTGGTAAACAACGCCGCCGTGCAGATCACCAAGCCCTTGGTCGAAACAACTGCCGAGGAATGGGACCGCGTTCACGCCGTCAATTTACGCGCGCCTTTTTTATTAGCACGTGCCTTCCACGGCGAGTTGAAAAAGGCCAAGGGCGCCATCGTGAATGTTTCCTCCGTGCACGCTATGGCCACCTCGGCCGATATCGCCGCCTACGCTTCCACCAAGGGCGGCCTGCTGGCCCTCACGCGCGCCATGGCCATCGAATTCGCTCCTGATGGCATTCGCGCCAATGTCGTGTTGCCCGGCGCCACGGATACGGACATGCTCGTGGACGGCCTCAACCGTGGCCACGTGGCTGGCGGCAACTTAGAAGCCCGCAAGGCTGACCTGGCTTCCAAGATCCTGCTTGGGCGCTTGGCTGCGCCCGCCGAGATCGCCGGCGTGATCTATTTCCTGGCCGATTCGCGCCAGTCCGGTTACATCACCGGCCAATCCCTCGTGGCCGACGGCGGCGCGCTGGCTCGTCTCAGCATCGAATGAGCTCCCCCCGCCAAAGTTTAAAACGCCTGGCGCCAGCTCCCTTGTGGCGGCTGGGAGGAGAAAGCTGGTTGGCGCTCAAACACGCCACCCTTTGGCCGCAGGCTACGTTCCATCCGTGGCGGCGGGCCAGTATGCAACGCCTTGCAGAGTTCAAGGATAAGTATCGAGGGCAGCGCGCCTTCATCCTGGGCAACGGTCCAAGCTTGGCGCGTACCGACGTGACCAAGCTGAAGGGTGAGCACACCTTCGGCATGAATCGCGTCTACCTTGCCTTCCAGGATTGGGGATTTCAAACCAGTTTCTTTGTTTGCGTGAATGATCTAGTCATCGAGCAATGCGCCGCGGATATACAGGCCCTAAGGATGCCGAAATTCCTTTCCTGGCGCTCGCGCCGCTTCGTGCACCGGGACGAGCACACCATCTTCCTGCACAGCACTTATGAGCGCCCCGCCTTCGCCAGCGATGCCCGCGGCCGTATTTGGGAAGGCGCTACGGTTACCTACGTCGCGCTGCAACTTGCCTACCACCTGGGCTTCGACCCGGTCATCCTCATCGGCGTCGATCATAGTTTCGCTTCCAAGGGCAAGCCCAACACCACCGTGGTCTCTCAGGGGGATGATCCGGATCATTTCGATAAGACTTACTTCGGCAGCGGCTTCCGCTGGCAGCTCCCCGACCTCGAGATGTCCGAGCGCGCCTACCAGATGGCGCGCCAAGCCTTTGAAGCGGACAGCCGCCGCGTGCTGGATGCCACCCTCGGGGGGCAGCTCACAGTCTTCCCCAAGGTTGACTATAATTCTGTGTTCTGATTTTCTGAATGAGTCCGCTAAAAAAAACGAAGATTAACCCGCTGGCCACGCGGCTGAGCACGCGTTGGGCCGAGCTCATTTTGGCTGCCCTGTTGCTGCTGGGCTTCGCCCTGCGCATGGTCGACCTTACGGATCCCCCGCTCGACTTCCATCCCACGCGCCAGTTCCGCGGCGCGGTGGTGGCGCGCAGCATTTATTACCAGCTCGCCCCCTCCAGCGACCCCTTCATTCAACAGCAGGCCGTCTCGATGCGTAACTCCGTATCGGATTTGGAGCCGCCCATCCTGGAAAGCATTGTGGCCTTTGCTTACTTGCTGGCGGGCGGTGAATACCTATGGATCGCGCGCATTATCACTGCGTTGTTGTGGGTCCTAGCGGTCCTTCCCCTGTATGCGTTGGCGCGCCGCTTTGTTTCACCGGCCGCTGCGCTGCTCTGCGTGGGCTACTATCTATTTCTGCCCTTCGGGGTCATCGCCAGCCGTTCCTTCCAACCCGACCCGTTCATGGTCGCGGTGCTCATCCTCACTATGTTTGCAGCCTATCGCTGGTCTGAGACTCGCCAATGGAACTGGGCGATTCTGGCGGCCGTCAGCGGTGGCCTGGCCATCCTAATCAAGGCCTTCGCCGTCTATTTCGTCTTGGGTATCCTGGCCGCGCTCGTGCTTTATGCGCTCGGCCTACGCGCTGCTCTGCGCAATAAGCAGGTTTGGGCCATGGCGGTCCTCTGCATTCTGCCCGCCGCAGCTTACTACCTGCTTAGCATCGGCGGCACCTCGAGCGGGTATATCCAAAATTGGATCGTCGCCTTGCTTCCTCTGGCCTTGGAGCCCGCCTTTTACGTGCGCTGGGCGGATATGCTCACCGATCTGCTGGGCGCCGCCCGACTGGCCGCCGCATTCAGCGGGGTGCTCATCGCCGAGTTGCGCGCCCGCTGGCTGCTAGTGGGTGCCTGGGCGGGCTACGCCATTTATGGCCTCACCCTTCCGCACCAGACCACTACACATGATTACTATCACCTGTTTCTAGTCCCGTTGGCAGCGCTTTCCATCGCCCCTATCTTTCACCTCATCATCAAAAAGATCGCCCGGCAGACCCGTTATTGGCAGGCGCCGTTCGTTTTGGTCTTACTGGGTTCGCTTTTCTTCACCGCGTGGATCTCGCGCTCTGACATGCTTGGTGTAGATTACCGCGGTGAGCCGCCGTTCTGGCAGAGCGTTGGGGACGCAATCCCCACGGATGGCGAGACGATCGGCTTGGTGCAGGCCTACGGCAATCTGCTCACTTATTATGGCTGGCGCCGCGTGGAATTGTGGCCGGTCACCGGCGAGCTTTACCTCGCCGGCTTGCGCGGCAATGATCCCGGCGACTTTGAAACCTTCTTCCTGGAACGCACCGTAGGAACGGATTATTTCCTGATCACGTCGTTCAATCAGGCCGATCAGCAACCGATGTTGACAGAGTACCTGGAGGCCCATTACCCTGTTTACTCGCAAGGGGATGGTTATATTATTTACGATCTGCAGCCTGAAACCTGATGCAGTCTCCAAAACTTCCCCTCGTTTCCATCATAACGCCTTCTTACAACCAGGCCGATTACCTGGAAGAGACCATTCGCTCTGTCCTCGAGCAGGATTACCCCAATATCGAGTACCTTGTCGTCGACGGCAGCTCCACGGATGGCAGTGTGGACATTATCCGCAAATATGCGGATGGCCTGGCCTGGTGGGTTTCTGAGACCGACCGCGGCCAGGCGGATGCCCTCAACAAAGGCCTCACCCGCGCTCGCGGCGAAGTCGTCGCCTGGCTGAACTCTGACGACGTCTACCGCCCCGGTGCCGTGCGCCATGCCGTGGACGCGCTGTTGCAGGATCCCGACGCCGGCTTCGTCTACAGCAAACTGCATTCCATCGATAGGGGCGGTGAAGTCTTCAATACCATCAGTTACGAGCCTTTCGATCTACTCGATGTGCTTTCCTTTCGCATTATCGGCCAGCCCACCGTGTTCATGCGCCGCGAGGTGTTACTGCGCGCCGGGCCGCTCGATGCGTCGTACAACTATCTACTCGATCATCACCTCTGGTTGCGCATGCTGCGGCTGGCGCCCATCAAATATGTGCCGGTCGTCTGGGCCGCCGCACGCCATCATCCTTCGGCCAAGAACGTCGCCCAGGCTGCCCGCTTCGGCGAAGAAGCTTTCCGCATCCTCGATTGGGCGGCCAAAGAACCCGTGCTGGGCGATATCGTGCGCAAGCACGCGCGCACCGTGCGCGCCGGCGCCCACCGCCTGGATGCCCGCTACCTGCTGGATGGCGGCGAACCAGGCCTGGCCCTCAAAGCCTATGGCCGTGTGCTGCGCCTTCGGCCTGGCTTCGCCTTCGAGCATTGGCACCGCATGCTGTTTGCCTTGCTCAGCCTACTCGGCCTCGGCTGGCTGCGGCCGCGCGTGCTTTACCGCCGCACCTCCAATGACCGTCCCATCCTGGTCACAGGCCCCCATCGCTCCGGCACCACCTGGGTGGGGCGAATGCTGGCGGTCAATGGCGACGTTGCCTATGTCAGCGAGCCGCTCAATGTCTGGCATCGCCCCGGCGTATTCGGCGCACCCATAGCTCACTGGTACACCTACATTTGTAGGGACAACGAGGATAGATACTTGGCTGCTTTCCGCCAGACTCTGGCTCTCGACTACCATTTGTGGGATGAGATCAAGTCCCTGCGTTCGATTAAAGACATCGGGCGCATGTTCCGGGACCTGGGCATCTTTGCCTTCGGTCGTCTGGGCCACCGCCGCGTGCTGCTCAAAGACCCTTTTGCCGTGTTCTCCGCGCCCTGGTTCGCCGAGCGGCTTGACTGCGACATCGTCATCGTGCTGCGCCACCCGGCGGCGTTCGTCAGCAGCCTCAAGCGCCTCGACTGGCCCTTCGATTTCAAGGACATCCTCGCCCAGCCTTTGCTGATGCGCGATTGGCTGGAGCCGTTCCGCGCCGAGATGGAAACGGCCGTCACGCAGCCGCGGGATGTGATCGGCCAGGGATCTTTACTGTGGCGTATGATCTGTTACGTCACCCACAGGGTTTCGCAGCGTTACCCGAAGTTCCACGTGGTGCGCCATGAAGAGTTTTCGCTGCAACCGATCAAAGGTTTCGAAAAACTGTATGCCCAACTCGAGCTGCCTTTTACCAGCACGGTCAAATCCGGCATCCTGCACGCCACCAGTTCCAAGAATCCGCAGGAAGTTTCACTGGAATCTATTTATTCCACCAATCTCGATAGTGCCGCCAACCTCGAGAATTGGAGGCAGCGCCTCACCAAAGATGAGATCGCCCGCATCCGCTCCCTCACCGAAGATGTGGCCAGCGCCTATTACCGCGACCAGGACTGGAACTGAGTGGCCGCGCCGCTGGTCTCCATTGTTACGCCTTCTTTCAACCAGGCGCCCTACCTGGTAGCAGCCATGCGCTCGGTCTTCGAGCAGGACTATTCCTCCATCGAATACATCATCATCGATGGTGCCTCCACAGATGGCGGCCAGCAAATTATCAAGCGCCACGCGTCGAAACTTGCCTATTGGATTTCTGAAGCCGACCGTGGCCAGACGGATGCCATCAACAAGGGTCTAGCCGAAGCTACCGGAAAGTACATGGCTTGGCTCAATGCCGACGATTGCCTGAAGCCCCGCGCTGTGCGTGAGGCCGTTGAGTATCTAGAATCGCATCCCGAGGTCGGTATGGTGTACGGCGATGCCGATTACATCGATGCGGCCGGCCGCGTGGTGGGCCGCTTCCCTGCCGCGCAGACCGATTACCATCGCTTGCGCCGCGGCTATGTGCATATTCCCCAGCAAGCCGCCTTTTGGCGCGCCGGTCTCTGGCAGCGCGTCGGCCCACTGGACGCTAGCTTCACCTTCGCCATGGATTATGATCTTTGGGTGCGCTTGTCGAAGATTAGTGGATTGCAATACCTGCCCCGTCCCTGGGCGGAATTCCGTTTGCATGCCGATTCCAAAACCATCCAAAATGACCGGCGCGCCTGGGATGAGATGCTGCGCGTGCACTGGCGCGAAGGCGGCTCCTGGCTTTCAGTAATCGTCTTCAAATACTGGCTGCGTCGACTGGTTGCCCCACTTATCCATGCTCGCCGCCGCCGCATGCTTAATTCTGTAGGGGCGGGTAATACGCCAGACCGTCCTCGATAGGAAAGTTATGCCGAGAAAATTGCGCAGGTCGACCACAGCCAGTAAATCCGATCCTATTGCCGAAATTCTGGACGCCTGGCGCCTTTGGCTGCTGGGCGGGCTAGTCGGCGCTCTGCTGGGTTGGGCGCTGTACCAGCTCGTGCCCCCAGATTTCCGCGCCCGTGCCACTGTGGTGGTTGACAATAATCTTGAGGAAGCCTGGGTCTTCTTCCCCGACCGGCAGCTTTTCCAGTTCCTGGCCCGCGAGACCGAACGCCTCGAGGAATTGGCTTGGTCCGATGAGGTGATGCAAGCCGTATCTCAGGTTAGTGGCGTTCCTGTAGAGGACTTGCGCCGCGGCGTCTTGCAGCTCAGCCAGCCATCCGATGGTGGTTGGCACTTCTATGCCGATCATGCCGATCCGTCCCGCGCACAGGATCAGGCTTCTGCCTGGGCGCAGGCCTTTGTTGACGCAGCCCGCGCCGCAGTGGACGCCGATCCGCAATTGCAGGCGGCCCGCGAGGCCTTGAATGCCGAATTACTTTCCCCCGAACCCGATGACGCCCGCTTGCGCGAACTCACCGAACAGATCTCTGTGATCTACGAGCAAACCAAAGGGATCTCCCCTTACACCGAGCTCTCCATAAGCCAAGCGGAAGATCTGCCCGTCGAGCGCAGCGTCAGCCAATCCACTTACCTCTTCGTGGGTTCCTTGGTCGGCGCCCTGGCGGCTCCATTGGGGGTGCTGCTCGGCCCCAAGCGCCGCTAATGCTCGCGCTGCTTTCCTCCTCGCGCTTGGAGCGCGCCGCCCGTTTGCTCTGGGGGCTGGTGCTGCTCACCTTGCCGGTCACCAGCTTTCGCTATATGCCGGATTTCATGGGCCGCACGCTCATCCAGCCCCTGGCGTTCTATCCCCTCGCGCTGTTAATTGCTGTACTGTTCGTTTTCTTTTGGCGTCAGGGACGCATCCCGTTGCCAAGCAATATCAATCTGTTGCTGGCCTTTTTGCTGTTTGCCCTCATTGCCTCTTTGGTCGGAATTCTCTATGCGCCCATTCCATTGCGGGGCGCGGGCTACGATGATCGCGTCCTGCGCGCCTGGTTCTCTCTACTCGTTGGTCTCGCCTTCTTCTTCGCCGCCTTCTGGATGAACCGCAGCGAGCGCGACCTGCGCTACTCCCTCCGATGGATCTATGCCGGCCTTGCGCTTACCATCCTGTGGAGCCTGATCCAGGCCGTCGCCGTGAACACTTCACTGATCCCGCGCAGTTTCATCAACCAGATTCAGACGCTTTTTTCCGCCCGGCCCCTTTTGCCGCGCCGCATCAGCGGTTTCGCCTACGAACCTGCCTGGTTGGCCGATCAGATCGTCATTTTCTTCTTGCCCTGGGTCTTCGCTGCCTTACTCAGTGGCCGTCACCTGCTGAAACAAAAGTGGATCGAGCCGCTTCTCATCATTCTTTCTTTGGTGGTGTTGGTCTTCACATACTCCCGAGGTGGCTTGTTCACTGCCATCCTGTGCATTGTCGTCGTCTTTGTCCTCATGGGCCGCGACCCTATTCACCGCGCCTGGGCCTGGCTTCTACGTCCGTTTCGTAAACGTCGGTTGGTTGTTTCGGGCGCCACACTTGTGCGCCTCGGTCTTTTGGCGGCCTTGGGGGTCGGCATGGTGGCAACCGTGAGTTTCCTCGCCCGCTATCAATACTTTGCCAGCTTGTGGGACTTTGGCAACGAGGAATCTTCCGTGGATTACATCGTCGACATCAGCGCCGGCCCGCGACTGGCCTATGCCATGGCAGGTTTCGGCGTTTACGAGGACCAACCGCTGACCGGGGTGGGGTTGGGCGCTTCTAGCCTCTACTTGTTTCCCAAATATCCCGATTGGTCAGTCCCCATTCCGGAGGTTTCCCGCCAACTTAGCCCGGATTCCAACCTGATCCCGAACGTCAAAAGCCTCTACGTGCGCCTATTGGCGGAGACAGGGCTGCCCGGTTTCTGGCTCTTCGCCGTGTTCCTTCTGTCCTTCCTGGCAGCCATCCGGCGCATGTATATTTCGGGCAGTGCTTTTATCCGTTTCGTAGCCGTGGCCGGGCTGTTCGTCTGGCTGGGTCTTGCTTTGCGGAATTTCACTCAGGATTCATTCACCTTCCCTATCATGTGGGTAGCTTTGGGGATGCTAGCGGGCCTGATGCCAGGATTTCCTAAAACCGTTCGCCATAGAAAGGTCAAATGAAACGAATACGCCAGCTTCTATGGTTGCTCATTTTGCCCATCGTGGGATTGGCTTGCAATACCATCACCGATCTTTTTGCGGACGAGTCTCAAGCCCCGAGGGCGGATACCCCGGTTTTCACATCAACGGCTGCTGGGCAAATGGCTTCGCCGGCCCCATTCGATAGAAGTGGACCGCCGTCCGACGACACGCTCCGTATTCTTGAAGACACCGTAGTTCCAGAAAACAATCCTGTGGAGCTAGCCGACCGTCTGCGCGGAATCGAAAATGTCCCCGACTCAGTTCCTCCACACGGCCCCTATGAGGTGGGCGACCGGCGCACATTTTTTGTTCTCGAAAGCGACGCACGGGTTACCAATGAGGTGGAAACCGAGCTGCTTTACGAGAGCCCGCTCGTGTATTTTTGGGCCGAAGTCGGCGTGCGGGTGGATCAAGGCGAAATGGAAGCCTTGCTGCGCGCTTTTGAGGGGAATATGGTTCCCGCCAATCGCGCTTTCTTTGGGGATGAATGGATCCCTGGCATCGACAACGATGCGCACATTTATATTGTTTATTCTCGCCAGTTGGGTCCTACTGTGGCGGGTGTCTTCGTGTCGCGGGATGAATTGCACCCTCTGGTTGACCCTAAATCGAACGCTGCGGAAATGTTCATGGTCAACGCGTCCAACACACCTTTGGGTAGCGATTATGCCTATTCGGTGTTGGCACATGAGTTTCAACATATGATCCATTGGTATCGCGATCGCAATGAGACCAGTTGGATCAATGAAGGCATGTCCGAGTTGGCCACAGTACTAACCGGATATTTTGACGGTGGTTTCGTTCCCCTTTATTTGTTCGACACCGATGTTTCTTTGAATGACTGGCCGGAAGACAATCGCACTCCTCATTACGGGGCCAGCCTCCTGTTCATGGCTTACTTTTTGGATCGCTTTGGGCCAGAGGCCACCCAAGCTTTGGTCGAAGACCCGGCGAATGGCCTTGAAAGCGTGGATAACACCTTGGCTCAACTTACCACTGCCTCCGCGCCGTTGAATGCCGATACTGTGATCTTGGACTGGGCCATCGCTAACTATCTGTCTGATCCTAGCGTAGGGGATGGACGCTATGCCTACAACAATTACCCCGAGGTCCTCTCCTTCCCGCCGCCCTCCGAGTCGATCTCTGATTGCGCGTCGCAATCCAACTTGCGCGAGGTAAACCAATATGGCGTGGACTACATAAGCATCGCCTGCCAGGGCGATGTTATATTTCACTTCGAGGGGGTCACGCAGGTAAATCTGCTCCCCGTCGCCGCCTATTCCGGGGAATATGCCTTTTGGTCGAACAAAGGCGACGAATCAGATATAACCCTTACCCGGGCCTTCGACTTCAGTGACATAAGTGGGCCTATCACTCTCAACTACCAGACCTGGTTCGATATTGAGGAGGATTGGGATTATGTGTATGTCCTGGCTTCGGTGAACGGCGGCGACGATTGGGATTTCCTGATTACGCCTTCGGGGACGGATACCGATCCCATCGGCAACAACTATGGCTACGGCTACACCGGGGCATCCGGCGATTGGATCAATGAATCTGTTGATCTTTCCGATTATGGCGGCCAGGAGGTGTTGATCCGTTTCGAATACATCACCGACCCGGCCGTCAATGGCGAAGGTTTGCTGGTCGATGATATAGCGATTCCAGAGACCAGCTACTTCGAGGACTTTGAGCAGGGCGATGGCGGCTGGATGGCTGCTGGCTTCGCCCGCGTGCAGAATGCGCTGCCGCAGAATTTCCGCCTGGCGCTAATCTCGTTCGGCGATGAAACCACTGTGCAAATCTTCGTGATTCCCGAAAACAACATGCTTGATATCCCCCTCGATTTCACGGGAGACGTGGACGAGGTGACACTGGTGGTGCTGGGCACCACTCGTTTCACTCGCCAGCCCGCGGCGTACGGCTTTACTTTCACCGAATAAGCTATTGCGGGGAGCGTATTGGCGAAGCAACTCCGACAGGCAATCCCCTCCCCGTTTTCTTGCTGTGGTCTGTCTTTGTGCCTGCCCGTAGAAACTCCAAAGCCAATTCACCCCGATATTCATTTACAATGCCTACATGAGGGCGGATTTTGGGTTGCACCCTTTTCCGTTATGGAGCCTAGGTCATGAGTAAAAAGTGTTCAAAACAGTTTCTTGCAATCGCAATTTTCCTGGTCGTTAGTTCGTCGTGTAGCACCACGAACACCAGCCTTAGCGCAGCACCTTCGCCTACAGTCCAGGTCGTAACTCCGGCTGCGACGCCAACGGAGGCGGCACCTACGCAGACGCCAACTCCAACCGAACCGCCTCCAGTCGATAACTTGACAGTATTGAGGGACATTGTGGTACCGGAAAAGAACGAAATTGAATTGGCCAATCGCTTCCTGAATATCGACGAGGTGCCCGAGACGTTGCCGGCTCCCGAGGAATACTATCAGGTGGGTGACCGGCGTCTGTTCTGGATCTCTGATACCGATTCGGATGAATCCATCCAGGTTGAAGCAGTCCTGCGTTACGTGGGGGATGAGCTTTACTTCTGGGTGCAAAAAGGCGTCAGTTATGCCCATGATGACCTGGTTCGCTTGGCCACCACCTTTGAGGGCAGCATTGTGCCCACCGACCGTGAATTCTTCGGGCGCGAATGGAATCCCGGCGTCGATAACGACCCCCATATTTATATTCTGGTTGCCAGGGTTGGCGGCTGGGTGGCCGGTTATTTTTCTCCCGCGGATGAGATCAATCCGGCTGCCGAAGAGTACTCCAACGGCGCCGAAATGTTCGTCATCTCTGCTGACTTAAGTTTGCGGGATGAGTTCACCTATGCCGTGCTGGCTCACGAATTCCAGCACATGATCCACTGGTATCTGGATACTAATGAGACCCTCTGGATCAACGAAGGGTTATCAGAATTGGCCATCATCATCAACGGCTACCATGCGCAAACACGGACCGAAGCGTACACGATCCAGCCCGATCATCAATTGAACGATTGGCCCAGTAAAGTGAATCCGCTCTCAAATTACGCCGCCAGCCTAACCTTCTTCGCTTACTTCCTGGAACGCTTTGGCGAGGAGGCTACCCAGGCCGTGGTGGTCAACCCCGCCAACGGACTGGAGAGCATCGATGCAGTTTTTGCCGACTTGGGCCCGCAGGATGCCCTGACCGGCGAACTGATCACCACCGACTCCGTGATCCTCGATTGGGCTGTCGCCAATTATCTGAACGACCCGGCGCTGGCCGATGGGCGCTACGGCTATCCCACATATCCAAATCTGATCAGTTTCCCGGTACCTGATACCGAGCTGGTCGAGGATTGCGATGATGGCTTCAACGCTCGCCAGGTCCACCAATATGGCATGGATTACATTCGCATCGCCTGCAGTGGTCAGGTCACGTTGCGTTTCGAAGGCACTACAGACGGGGCCTTGCTGCCAGCGAATCCGTTTTCTGGCGACTATGCCTTATGGTCAAACCAGGGGGATGATTCGGATATGACCCTTACGCGCGCCTTCGATTTCCGCAACATCGAAGGCCCTATCACTATGACATACCAGACCTGGTACGACCTCGAGGAGGATTGGGATTACATATACCTCCTGGCTTCAACCAATGGCGGGGATGACTGGGAGTTCATACACACGCCCTCGGGAACGGACACGAACCCTAATGACAACAATTACGGCTTTGGATACACCGGGACCTCAAGCGAGTACGGCGACTGGACTCTAGAATCAATCGACCTCTCCGACTATGCCGGTCAGGAAGTCCTGATCCGCTTTGAGTACGTTACCGACGCAGGCGTCAATGGCGAAGGCTTCCTGCTCGATGATGTCTCAGTCCCCGAGGTTGGCTATTTCGCGGACTTTGAAATAAGCGAAGGCGGCTGGATGGCTGCGGGATTTGCCCGCGTGAACAATGCCATGCCGCAGACCTTCCGACTGGCGCTCATCTCCTTTGGCCATGAGATCACCGTAGAACTCCTCGAAATCCCTGAAACGAATGTAGTGGAGATCCCTTTGGATTTCACAGACGGCGTCGATGCGGCAACTCTTGTGGTGATGGGTACCACGCGCTTTACCCGCCAGCGCGCAGATTACAGCTTCACCTTCGTGGAGTAATCGCGAGTGCCGCCCTGAGCGAAGCGAAGGGGTAACTAGTACCATCCTTTTCCAGACGTATCGTTGGAAGGAGAACGTCTGGTGATTCTTAGCCCGCTATCTTTCTTCCAGCGGGATCTCCGCGCTGGGATGACGTAGCGCATCCAACTGGCGCTCCAGCTCAGAGCGTTGCTGCTGAGCCGCCTGCTGGATCTCGTCGCCGAAGCGCTTTACCCGGTTGCGCAGTTCGCTGCGCAGGTCCTCGCCGGACTCGGGGGCCAGCAAGATGGCCAGTGTAGCGCCAAACAAGGCGCCGCCGGCCGCTCCCAATAGGAAATTGAACAGTCGCCGCATGGTGGTCTCCTTAACCTATGGTAACATGCCTCTCCGCCCGTTTGTTATTCATGAAAACTAACCTCACTCCACCTCGGGCAACGCGGATCGATTCATGATCATCCTTGCGGCAGGCATGCCTCGCGCCGGCTCCGGCTGGCACTACAACCTGGTGCACGATATTGTCGTAGCATCCGGCGGGCAAGACGCCCGCCTGATCCGCCGCCGCTTCCTGCTCAGCCCCATTCTCACCGAGGTGAATTGCAATATCCGCAGCCTCAGCACCAAGCGCCTGGCGCCGGTGCTGGTGCCTTCGATGCTGGGCAATACCTTTGCCATCAAGACCCATTCCGGGCCCACGCCCATGGCGCTGCGCCTCATCCAAAGCAAGCGCATGCGCGTCACCTACATCTATCGCGACCCGCGCGCTGCGTTGCTCTCGGCCTACGAATACGGCCAGCGCGCCCGCACCGCCGGGCGGCGCAATGCCTTCGCTAGGTTGGAGACCATCGAACAGGCCATCGACTTTGTGAAGCTCTATCTGCGCGTCTGGAAGCAGTGGACATCTTTACCGGCGGCCCACACCCTGCGCTATGAGGACTTGCTGGCTAACTACGATACCGAAGCCGCCCGCCTGGCCGGCTTCTTCAAGGCAGACCCGGCCTCCCCCGCCGTCAAAGAAGCCATCGAGTTTTACCGCTCCGAGAAAGGCGCCAAAGGCCAGCATTTCCAGGTGGGGGAGGCCGCCCGCTTCCGCGAGGTCTTGACCCCAGAGCAGCTCAAAGCCGTCAATGAGGCATTTGGGCCCTATTTAGGGGAGATGGGGTACGCCTCCTGAGCTTGTTGTAGGGGCGAAAATGGCTCCTTGCCCATTCCAGCCAAATAGGTGATAATTACCGCGCTGCTTGGACCTGCAGCGTTGTTTCTCAAACGCAAAGGCCGAGACTGCGGACAAGTTATTGAGGTTCACCCATGATCGCTTTCATCGGATCGTGGTTCCGCCGTCTCTCTCAAGCAGAGGCGGTTTTTGTTTTAACTGATAACTGAAAGCTGACCGCCTAAAGCTTATGGCTAACAGCTCTTTACTTAAAGAGGAGGTGCCTTGTCCACTCAAGCCCCAAAACTGAAAACCAAAGCCAGCGAAGCCGAGCGCGCCAAGATCACCGTGCGCGACTTCCGCCAGAAGAAAAAGAATGGCGAGCCCATCACCATGCTCACCGCCTACGATTATCCCACGGCCCTCGCCGTGGACCGGGCCGGTATCGATTGCATCCTGGTAGGCGATTCACTGGGCATGGTGGTGCTGGGCTATCCCAACACGCTGCCCGTGACCATGGAGGACATGCTGCATCATTGCCGCGCGGTTTCACGTGGAGCGCACTTCCCCTTACTCGTCGGTGATATGCCCTTCATGTCCTACCAGGTTTCCGTAGAGCAGGCGGTGGCCAACGCCGGCCGTTTCCTGCAGGAGGCCGGCATGGACGCCATAAAACTGGAGGGCGGCCGCGAGCGCGCCGAGGCTGTGCGCCAGATCGTGGCCGCCGGCATTCCGGTGATGGGTCACTTGGGCCTTACGCCGCAGAGTGTGAACACGCTGGGCGGCTTCCGCCCGCAGGCGCGTACCAGCACCGCCGCCAAGCGCCTCATCGATGACGCCTTTGCCCTGGAAGAAGCCGGCGCTTTTAGTCTGGTGCTGGAATCCGTGCCGGCGCGCCTAGCGGAATGGCTCTCCCATAAGCTGGCCATCCCCACTATCGGCATTGGCGCCGGGATTGGCTGCGACGGGCAGGTATTGGTCACACACGACTTGCTGGGTCTGTTCGACCGCTTCACCCCCAAGTTCGTCAAGCAATATGCCAGCATGCATAGTGTGATGGCCGAAGCCTTCGCCGGTTTCAAAGCGGACGTTGAAAAGCGCCGTTTCCCAACGGACGAGCACAGCGTCTCGATGAAGGAAGAGCAGTGGCAAGCCTTGCTCAAAGAGTTGGATGGCCAAGGCTAATTCCGCATCCATACTGATCGTCGGCACCGGCGCGCTGGGCTGCCTGTTCGCCGCCCGCTTTGCCTCCGCCGGCTATCCCGTGCAGATGCAAGGCTCTTGGCCGGAAGGCGTGGCCACGCTGCAAGAGCGCGGCGTCACCCTAGTGATGCCTGATGGCAGCCGTAAAAGTTATCGTGTCCAAGCCAGCGCGCAGCCGCGCGATTTTGCCGGAGCAAAGTTTGCACTGGTGCTAGTGAAGGCATGGCAAACACAGCGCGCCGCGGAGCAACTATTCGATGCACTCGCTATGGACGGAATTGCACTCACTTTGCAGAATGGCCTTGGCAACCGCGAAACATTGCTGGCCAAACTGGGCGCTGAGCGCGTGGCCTATGGAGTCATCACCACTGGCGCCACGTTGCTAGGTCCCGGCGAGGTGCGCTGGGCCGGTGAAGGCCAGATCTCGCTCGGCACCCATGCGCGATTGGCACCGCTCGCCGACGCCCTGCAACGTGTTGGCTTCAAAGTGGTCACTGTGGACAATATGAATTCGGTGGCCTGGAGCAAATTGGTGATCAACGCGGCTATAAACCCGCTGACCGCGCTGCTGGGTATACCCAATGGTGATTTGCTATCTCGGCCCACGGCCCGCGAACTGAGTGCTGCTCTAGCGCGCGAAGTGGCCGCCGTAGCCGCCGCGAAGGGCATCGCACTGACCTTTGCCGATCCGCTGGTCGCTGCCGAAGACGTAGCTCGCCGCACAGCGGCCAACCTGTCTTCCATGCTACAGGACGTGCGCCGCAGCGCACCCACCGAGATCAATGCCATTTGCGGCGCGGTAGTACAAGCCGGTAAGGAATCCGGTGTGCCCACACCAGTAAACGAAATCATGTGGAAATTGGTGAGCGCATTACCAGGCGCGGCATGAAGCAAGTCGTCACGCTCGAAGAACTGCGCGCTGCCCGCGCGCAACTACACGGTCCAGTGGGCTTTGTGCCGACCATGGGTTACTTGCACGCCGGTCACATTTCCCTGGTGGAGCTGGCGAAAAAAGAATGCGCGTCGGTAGTGGCCAGCATCTTCGTCAACCCGACCCAGTTCGGCCCCAAGGAAGACCTGGCGGCTTACCCGCGCGATATTCCTGGTGATCTGCAAAAACTGGAATCCGCCGGAGTGGATCTGGTATGGCTGCCCACTCCCGAAGTCGTTTATCCTCCCGGGTTCAACACTTGGGTCGACGTTGAAGATGTCACGAATGTCCTTGAAGGCGCCGCGCGCCCCGGTCACTTCCGTGGCGTGGCTACGGTGGTGGCCAAGTTATTTAATGCTGTGCAGCCGCACAAAGCTTACTTCGGGCAAAAGGATGCGCAGCAAGTCGCCGTCATCAAGCAAATGGCGCGCGACCTGGATTTCCCGGTCGAGGTCATTATTGCCCCCACTGTTCGAGAGCCGGATGGCCTGGCCCTGTCCAGTCGCAACGCATATCTGAATGCAGAGGAGTGCAAGGCGGCCACGGTGCTTTACCGCGCCTTGAGCGAGGCGCGCACCACGTACGAACGCGGCGAGCGCCGCGCCGAAGCCTTGCGAACCATTATGCGCGAAACAATCGAAGCGGAACCGCTGGCGACGCTTCAATACGTCTCCTGCACCGACCCGCACACGTTGCAAGAATTGGACAATATCACAGCCGGTGCGTTGCTCTCCATGGCCGTGTACGTTGGCAAGACGCGCCTTATTGACAACGTGGTTTTGGAATAAGGAGCAGATCTATGCTATTGGCAATCGATGTCGGTAACACTAATATCACCCTCGGCCTCTACGAAGGCGAGACCCTCGGGCCGCGCTGGCGTATTGCCACCCTACATCACAGCATGCCGGATGAGTACGGCCTGCAATTCGTGGGCATGTTTGCTCATGCCGGCATCCCGGCGAAGAAGCTTGAGGGCATTTGCTTGGCCTCGGTGGTCCCGCCGCTAACCGGTAAAGTGGTGGAGGCCTGCCGCAATTACCTTCAAAAGGCCCCGCTTATTGTAGACGCAGGCGTGAAGACCGGCGTGCGCGTTCTGTACGAGGACCCTAAGGCCGTGGGCGCCGACCGCATTGTGGATGCAGCTGCCGTACAGCACCTCTATGGCGGTCCGGCCTGCGTGGTGGATTTTGGCACAGGCACCACCTTCGACGCCATTACCGCCGAGGGCGAATACCTCGGCGGGGCCATCGCCCCCGGCATCGGCATCGCCGCCGATGCGCTGTTCTCCGCCGGGGCCAAGCTGATGCGCGTGGATATCCAGCGCCCGCCCAACGTCATCGGGCGCAACACCACCCACGCCCTGCAATCCGGTCTGCTGTTTGGCTACGTGGGGCTGGTGGAGGGGCTGGTGGCCCGCTTCCGCCAGGAACTGGGCCCGGCCATGAAAGTGATCGGAACCGGCGGCCTGGCTGAGATTGTGGCCCGCGAGACGAAAGTGATCGAGATCCTGGCACCCTGGCTCACCCTGGACGGCCTGCGCATCATCTGGGGCATGAATCGATGAGCTCCAAGATCGCATTCGCCACGTCGTCTCAATTCCCGCAACTCACCGAAGATGACCGCCTGGCAGTTGAGGCCTTGGAAGGCAAGGGGACTGAGGTGGAGCCGGCGCTTTGGGACGATCCGAATATCGATTGGCAGCCTTTTTCAGACGTAGTGATCCGTTCGTGCTGGGATTACCATCTTCGGTCCAAGGAGTTCTCCGCCTGGCTGGATCGATTAGACAAGGGAGGAGTCCATGTTTTGAATCCAACCTGGATTTTGCGTTGGAACATGGATAAGCGGTACCTGAAGGATTTGAAGCTAGGTGAAGGTCCCTGCAAGCAAGGAACGGGACCTGGGTTGCTTATCCTGCCTTCGGTGTGGTTGCCACGCGGAGCGCAGGTAAACCTGCGCCAGTTGCTCGAAGAGAAAGGATGGCAACATGCCGTCATTAAGCCCGTTATCTCGGCCGCAGCGAACCAGACTTCATACGTTTCGGCGGAAAATGCCGAAGGGCACCAGGCAGAATTCAATCGGCTGGTTCAAGGCGCCAGCGTTATCGTCCAGGAGTTTGCTGGAGAGATCCAAACCAAAGGAGAATGGTCTTTCATCTTCTTTGGTAAGAAATATAGTCACGCTGTACTAAAACAACCTCAATCCGGGGATTTCCGCGTGCAACGTGATTTTGGCGGCACGGCAAAGGCCGCCCAACCAAGCCAAGACATGATCCGGCAAGCAGAGCGGTACGTTGAGGCAATGGATTCGGACTTGCTGTACGCCCGCGTGGATGCGATCGAGCGCGACGGTCGTCTAATGCTAATGGAGTTGGAGCTGATCGAGCCCTATTTGTTCTTTGAATTGAACGCGGACGCGCCTGCCCGCTTCGCCAATGTACTCGGCGACTATATGATGAAGAAGGAGTCGCGATGACGGTCTTGGTTTCAAAACGAGTTCTGCTGGGCGTTACCGGCTCGATCGCCTGCTACAAGGCCGCCGACCTGGCCTCCAAGCTGGCGCAACTTGGCGCCGTCGTGGACGTGGTGCTGACTTCGGCCGCGACCAACTTTGTTGCACCGCTCACCTTCCAATCTGTCACCGGCCGCCGCGCCTATGTGGACGCGGATCTGTGGGGCCCTGAAGGCCACGTATTGCATGTCAATCTCGGCAAGCAAGCCGATCTGATCGTCATCGCACCAACCACCGCCAACACGCTGGCTAAGCTGGTCACCGGCCAAGCCGATAACCTGCTCACCCTAGCCGCGCTGGCCAGTACCGCGCCGCTGTTACTTGCCCCGGCCATGGATGGCGGCATGTATGCACATCCCGCTACGCAAGCCAATCTTGCAATCCTGAAGGAGCGCGGCGCCATCATCGTTGGACCGCAGAGCGGCCATCTGGCGTCCGGCCTCAGCGGTGTGGGCCGCATGACGGAACCGCAGGATTTGGTTGGCCACATTCGCTATTTGCTGAGCCGCAACGGCCCGCTGGCCGGGCGCAAGGTTGTGGTCACCGCCGGTGGGACACAGGAGGCCATCGACCCGGTGCGCGCCATTACAAATCGTTCTTCTGGCAAACAAGGTTACGCGCTGGCCCAGGCCGCGTTAGATCAGGGTGCCGATGTGATCCTGGTCTCGGCCCTCACCGCGCTCACTCCGCCCGTGGGGGCTGAGCTGGTGCGCGTGACCAACGCCGAGCAAATGTTGGCCGCCGTTCTTTCGCATGCCACAAGCGCTGACATCTTGCTGATGGCGGCCGCCGTGGCGGACTTTCGACCCGGCAAAGGATCCAACGAAAAAATAAAGCGCGCCTCTGGCGTGCCACAGATTCAACTTGTAGCAAACCCCGATATCTTAATGGAGTTGAAGGCGTCCAAAGGCAAGAAACCCGCAGTCGTGATTGGCTTTGCCGCGGAGAGCGGAGATTTGATAAGAAATGCGAAACAAAAATTGGAGGCCAAAGGGTTGGACCTGATCGTGGCCAACGACATCTCCGCGGAAGACGCCGGCTTTGAAGTCGACACCAATCGCGTAGTCTTGCTGGACAAATCCGGCCATCAAGAAGAATTGCCTTTGATGAGTAAGCCCGAAGTGGCCCGCATCGTTGTTGACAGGGCCAGCGCCTTGTTGGTTGGCAAATAAAAAAAGGCCTCGTGGATCCGAGGCCTTTTGTTGCCACTAGGCGCTGCGCAGCCGCCGCGCCAGGAGAATGATGGCCACCAACCCCAAGGCGGCAGCTAGTAGACCCGGCGGGCCTACGTCCTCGGCGAAACCGCTAGTGGGAAGCGCGCTGGGAGTGGAGGTGGGAGTACTTGTGGCCGGTGTGCCGCTGACTGTCGCGGTAGGTTGCACGGCGGCCTCAGTTTGCGCCAGGGCCGCTTGGGTAAGCAGGGCGTTCACCGTGGCCGTTGCCCCACTCTCTGTGGGCGTGGCCGTATCCGTAAACAAGGGTGTCACGGGTGTGTTCGAGGGGCTGGCCGTAGCGGAAGGTGGCGCCTGTGTTGGTGTGCGCGTGGGCGTGACTGTAAATGTCGGAGTATTGGTGATCTGCAGGGCTCTTGCTTCAACCGTTTGAGTTTGCAGCTCGGAGGGCGCAGGCGCCGCGGCGCGTTGCTCGGGCAAAATAACCAGCGCGTAATAGACCATGGCGATCAGGCCCAGGATCATGATCACCCCAGGAATGCCTGCCACCAGCACAAAGCTGCGGCTACCGGAGCGCGGTGGGGGTGGAGGCGGCGCTTCTTCTTGGATGTCTAGATCTTTGTCGTCAAGCATTCACCTTCTCCTAAGCCTGGTGGCCAGTTTTACCCCAGAAGCTCAAGGTTTGCCAGCGGACAAGAGTCCTGGCGGCCCCCCGGCAGCGATACTTCGACGCTGGCGGCCCGCAGGCCGCTGGGGTACAGGGTCGAAGTCGGTAGCATGGCGGTGATCTCTCCGATTTGGCCCCTGCTGGCCCCGCTAAGGATGCGCACGGATTGCCCGATGCGGAAGCTTTGCACGGCCACAGGCTGTGGCGGCCGGCCAGCATCTTTGATCGGGATAATGACCTCCGGGCGGTGGCCCTTATTAGGATCGGCCTCCTGGGCGTTGAGCGTGGCAGGCTTCCCGCTATGGTTCGAAAATAGTTTGAAGGCGTCGGCATTCATGGACACCGTGCCAAAACCCTCGGTGAGCATGATCGGGTAAGGCATTTTTTGCGCAATGGGCAGCAGTCGAATGGCCAGGCTGCCCAGTACCAGGCCCCGGATGGGCACCTGGGCGGCCAGCTCCAATGTTTGGCGCTGCGGGCAACTGCCTGCCAACAAAATGGTCCCGCGCAGGCTCATGTCGATCTGGTCGGCGGTCAATACCTGGTTTGGCGTCTGCCCCACCAGTTGCAGGAAACCATCCGCCAGCCCGCCATTGCCCCATACGCCCTGGACCCAGGCGCACACGCATTCGATGGTCACGCCCAGGTTGGGTTCGATGGCCACCACATGGCCGGGTACCCGCGCCCGCAGTGAAGTGCTCTCGTCGGTCACCTCCAGCAGCACCTGTCCTTCGCTGATCGCGGCTATGGTGCCGCTGGCCGGGGCCCGCAACAGCCGGGTGCCCACCCCCCGGCGGCCGGCAATGATGGCGCCTTCCTCCACTTTGTCCCCCACGTTGCGTTGGATAAGCCGCATAGCTCGCTCCGCTGGCAGGCCAAGGGCGTGGCCTGCATCCAGGATGACGTGCTTGGAATCGATATTGGCGCGGGCTACCGCGTCTCCGGAATGGACGATATCCCCCATGTTGACCAGCACCACGCCTTCCGCGGGCAATTCACGCTTGCGGCGCAATGTGGTCAGGGGCTGGATGTAACTGATCGGGGCGATCATTCGACGGCCCCCAACGCTTCTTGCCAGGCTTTCAAGGTTTCCAGCCGGTTGTTGAATGGGACAGGCACTTGCACCGGCCGCCCGCGCGCGTCGATGATCAACCCAAAGGCGCCGCCCACCACGCGGCGCACCCAGCCCCCGCGTCCGGGGCCGAGGCCGATATTCACATTCTGCAAGGGTTGCACATACAGGTCTACGGCTTTGCCTAGGGGCAAGGGGATGACCTGCAACCCACCGCCCTGCACGTCCACTACGGGTTGCTTCTGGCCCTCACTTGTCATCTGGATGCGCAGTAAAGTTCCGCCGCGCGCTTTGCCCACCGGGGTGATGATGGTGCCGAGATTCATGAAGGCGTTAGATTCGAGGATATGTACTGCCAGCAACGGATCGATCTGGGCGCTGGCGCCCACCGCTCCGACCAGGTTGTTCTGGTCGAGGATGATTGTGGCAATGCCCACTGGCTGGATTGCATCGAGGATCATCATCAGGCTCTGTTCCGGGCGCGGAGCGCGCGCCACGGCACTGCCGCTCACCAGGATGCGGTCGAACCAAGGTACCGTGCCCGGCAATGGATAGATAGCACTAGGCGGGAAGAGCGGCAGGCTTTTGCCAATCGCCAGGCGCATCACCTGCCGCGCTGCAGCCTGTTCGACGGCCAATTCTTCAGGAGAGGTGGGCAGCGTCTGTGGGAAGAGCGGCTTGTTGTGCAAATAATTGAGTACGAAGTCTTCGCTGACATCGTAAGGGATCCAACGCACGATCTGCGTTAGGTGGGTCTCGGCGATCATGCCGCCCAGGCTGCTGCCCACGCCCAACTCGGGGAAAACGCGTTGCTGCAGCTCGCCGCCAAACGCGGCGGCCACCGTGGTGTGGGCTGCGCCCAGATCAACGCCCAGCATGCCCTTGGGCGCATCGATCACCGTGCTCAGGAAACGTACCACGCGGCCCAGCGCAGTCGACGAAGTCAGGAATTGGCCTTCGGCCAGGTTGCGCAACTCCTGCAGCCCGCGCTGCTTGCGCGCCTGGATATTGAAATACATCTCGTCCAGCTGCTGTTTTGCCGGGCCGAGGCTTTCCTGGTCCAGGTTCGGGCGTATGTTGGGGGCGCGATGCAATTTGGTCAACGCGCCCAGCAGGGTGTCGATCTCTTCGTTCAAGTTCTCGTTGCCGACGAATAAGACCGGAGGCCGCTGCCCTTGTGGAATAAGATTGAGCGCTAGCGCTAAGTAATTGGCCAGGCGAACCACCGATCGCGAAGCGCCGCGGTTTGTGCCACCGGCCAGCACGATGAGGTCAGGCAGCTTGCGGCAAATAGCATCGATGATGTGTTCGGGTTTGCGCCGGTCATTGAGGCTGAGACTCTCCACTATGTGGCAATGGGTAGAGGTCACCAGCTTGTTGACGCTGTCCAACGAGACCTCACCCAGCAGGCCCACCGTTACTACTTTGATGGGTGGGCCGCCCGAAAATGTCGCCGTGACCGCGTTGGCTCCTACATCCGCCTCGTTATCGGGGGAAATCAGCAACCCCTGATCGGAGACCAGCGTGCGCCCAATGAATTCCTGCAATTGCTCCAGTGCATCCAGCACGCCCACATTCATGTCGAAGGCCGGCGCTCCCGCCGTGCTGGGGGCTTCGCCCGCGGCCAGGAAGCGATAGCGGCCTTCCACCGTGTCGAAGAACAAGGCGCGCGTGTTCACGCTGCCCACGTCGATCGAAAGCAAAGAAAGGCCCTGTTGCTCCGCCGGTTTGTTCATGGCCCTCCCAACAGGGCTCCGGCTGCGTTGATCAGGAAAGAGAGTCGCTCGATCAACGCGCCCAATGCAGTGAGCAACACGCCGCTGAACAGCGCGGCTAGTGCGATGGCGATGAACATGGCGCCCAGCCAGGCCAGCGCGTCGACGAAGATATTGCGCAGCGGTTCCTGTTTGCCGCGGCTGGCCGCGCCGAAATGGAAATAGGCCAGGGTAGCCACCGTGGCTAATAGCAAGATCATCCCGTCAAAAACGATCTGGATGCCTTCGCCGTAATAGCCTCCTTGCAGGCTCAACTCAAATGCCTCGGCATTGAAGATACCGGCCGCCGCGCCGATCTGCGGCAGGATGGTGCCTTGCACCGCGCCGGCGATCGCCAGCGCCGCGCCCACTCCAGCCAGCAGCGCCGTGACCGGGTTACCCAAGCGTGCCGTGCGCGGCGAGAGTTTCGTGAGCAGCAACAGGCTAAGGGCTGCGCGGATCCCGAGCTCCACCAGGTCCATGCTGGGAATCCCCGCAAATTCATCTGCGATGGGGTAGACCAGTTGCGTCAAAATGACATCTTGCACCGCCACGGCCGCCGCGTAGCCAGCCGCCACGCCGATGAAAAGATATAGGACCGTTCGGAAAATAGGATGGTCGCCAACAACGTACGAGAGCGTGATCAGCGTAAGCGCCGCGGCGATTATTAGCCCGAGTTGGCTTAGGAAAACCGGGTCAAGCTGCACGTTGGCTCCCGGCCGGCTTACCCTTTTCCGGCTTCATGCTGATGACGCGGCCATAAAGGCCACCCAGCAAGATCAGCAGAACGATTGCGCCCAATCCAAAACTGTAGGCGTCCCAGTAGGCACTTCCCAGCCCCTCCCGGGCGCGCATGCGTTCGTAGAGGGCAGCGCCTTGCACTCCGCTCACCAAGCCGCGCAGGGTCAGCGGGTCGCTCTGCAAGTAGGCACGCAGCAACGGGTTGGCCTGTTGGCTGGTCACTGCCAGTAAGCCGCCCGGCAAAGCGCCAGCGCTTTGCTCGACCCAGGCGCGGGCTTCCTCGGCGCCGCTGCTGATTACCACCACCAACCCGAAATCGCCGATCTGGTCAATGCTTTCCAGGTTTTGCCAGGCATCGGCTTGCAAGCCGGAGAGCGTGGCCCCGCGTGGGTCGTTGATGAAGCTGCGCAGCGCAGCCATACCGCCGGACAAGTAGCCCAGGTTGACGTAGTCTCCTGTGGCTACATTGGGCATTTCCCCCAATTGATCCTGCAATAGTTTTTCCGCCAGGCCCGGCCCCGTGGGCTGCGTGGAAATAAATACCAGCGCAGCCTGCCGGTCCAATAAATGGTCCAGCACCGCCGAGGCCAGCGGCGTTATTTCGCCAAAGGTGGCCGGTTGCACCTCGAACGCGATCAGCACCGCCGCCCCGGCTGGCAGGACATCAATTAGGTCATAAACATTCCCGGCTTCCGGGAAAAGCCCAGATTCCGGGCGCACTACTGAGCGGCTTTGCGTAAGCAACGGGAATACCACTGACAAGAGTAAAGCGGCGCCCATTACCAGATTCAACACGCGCGTTGGGCCCACGGCCCGCCGGCTTTCGTCCTCCGTGGGTTTGGACTCCTCGTCGATGAGGCGCTTAAGGGCTGCAGCGTGCAGGCGCTGGTTTTCGGTGATGTCCAGCCTCGTGGAAAACACCGGCGGTTTGCCGATCTGGGCCAGGTCGGGCTCAGCCGGTAACACATCGCTGAGGCCGGCCAACGGCCCCGCGGCCTCCGCCGCGCCGGGCAGCATCTCCCCGGAGCGGGTGTCTTCTTTGGGAAAGCTTCCTCCGGGGCGCAGCGCTTGTAGCCAACTGGGCAGCTCACCCGGGCTAATGGCCTCCTCGCTTTCGGTGAAAGCGGGAGTATGACCAGGTGCTTCAATTTCTTCGTCCACCACCTCGGCGGCGGATTCGGCATCCTGCGCTCCTGCGTCTTCGATGGTGAACTCTTCCGGGGCCAGTGGCGCTTCTTCCTCGATGGGCTGTGGCTCGGGAGTTTCTCCGATCTTGCTCACTGTGTGTGGCTGCGTATCGCCTAGGCTGGGCTGTTCTTCCGCTGGCTCCGCTTCTTCAGGGCCCTTCTCGTGGCGGTAGCGGCCGCGGATTTCTTGCAGCCATTCGGGCTCTACTTCGGGTGTCTCACTTGAAGACGGCGGTTGAACGGTCCCGGGTGTTTCGTCCACCGCTTCGACATTTTCCTTGTTCTGGCGTTTGCGCAGAGCCTTAAGCCAATCTGGTAGGCTTTCTTCCGGGTCTTTAGCGGAATGGTATGACATGGGGCTGATGGCGGATTAGCCGCCGTAGGGGCGGTCTGCCCCAATGAGAATGCGCAGGCCGGTCAACAATGTGCCCAAGCCCACACCAATGAGCAAGCCCCGCATTGCCCCCGTCGACAGGATCTTGGTGATGTAAGGGCCAATGGTGTTGGTGAACAGCGGCAGTTCGATGCCAAAGAGCGGGCCGCTGCCCAGCAGCAAGATAAACAAGGTCGCGGCAAAGATGGTGCTCATCAGGTCGTTTCGATGCTGAAGCAAGCGGGCCGCCGCCAACGTGAGCGTGATGGCCAGCATGGCCATTAGACTCGTCTCGACCGGTATCTGGATATTTGTGAAGATCCAAGCTGGGATCAGGCCTTGGCTTCCATCCCAAATCGTGATGCCAAAAGTGGCCAGCATCGCCACCAGGAGCACCGCGCTGTAAAACGGTTTCTGTTTGCTGCGCAAGCGATCAAAATGAACAGTGAACAGGTTCACCAGACCGAGTAGTAACGCGATGGCGGCCAGCAGGATGGTCCAATTCAATACGCGGCCGCGTATTTCGTCGAAGTCTGTGACGAATAAACTGAGCAGGATAAGCAGCCCGGCGGCAATCGCTACGGCCGCGGCCAGCGGTGTGCGCACGCGCAGGTTCATTGCGCGCCCCCGAAGAGAGGCAGCACGGCTGTGATGATCAGCAGGAGGATGATCAGCCAGCGCAGCACATCCTGGGCGCGCAGGCTGGCCTGGTGCGTGGCTCCGGCATTCATGTACGCGCCGGTGGCATACAGTTCTTCGCCGATGAGTGGCGCTTGGGCGCTGCCGAAGAGCACGGCCTGCCCACTCAGCGTGTGGCTGCCGCCCAGACTAAAGGCTCCGCTTTCCTGGCTGGCCGCGGTGATCAGGCCGGCTTCTTCTCCAAAGCTGCCAACCAGCGCGCTGGCCAGCACCGAACGGTCCAGGATTAGTGGCATGGTGCCGGCCGCATAAGAGAACGGCGTTAGGCCCGTAACGCGCCCGAGGCGTAAATAATATTGGTCGCTCATATTCAGGCGGCGGTAGGAGTGGCGCAGTGTGTCTTGCGCCAGCAGCATCAGCGTGCCGTCCCCGGTTGTGGCAATTGGCGGTTGGTCGCTGTCGGCGGCGATCTCCGTTACCTGGCGCAGCAACGTGAGGCCGGCGAAAGCCGCGGCGCTTTCCGGGCCCAGCAAACCGCCGCGCCCCAGGCTGACCTGCAAGCGCGAGCCGTCTTCCACGGAAAGCT
The DNA here is from genome assembly GCA_040882365.1 of Anaerolineales bacterium. GTDB lineage: Bacteria > Chloroflexota > Anaerolineae > Anaerolineales > UBA11579 > JAMCZK01. Next base: position 13,068 of record JBBEBI010000004.1, on the reverse strand, counting down.
CGATGGTGCGGCGCAATTCGCGGAAGGACCTGACGGTGCGCAACGCGCGGCGCGGGTTGTTCCTGCCAAATACGGAAAATATAAGCAGCAACGCAAGAGCCAGCCCGATGAGGATCTCGGGGGTTAAGTTCATTGGGCGTCTTCTCGCAAGAGGCGTATGAATTCCGCCGAGTCAGCAGGATTTTCGAGAATATTCGCCAGGCGGCTGATCTGCTCTTTTGGGATCCAGACTTCCATCACCGGCTGACCGATGTATAGGCCTTGTGCCGCCAGGGCGGCGAAGGGACTTCCCGATTCCAGGAATTCGGCCGCCAGCCCGGCCAAACCCCAACGCTTGAGCCGGTGTGCCCAAGGGCGCAACTCCCCGCTTTGGCTTTTTTGCCCGGGCGTGCGGTGTTCTTCTGTAAAGGATGGCACAAGCAAATTGTATATGTGCACTATGTCAGGGTCAAGCCAAAGTGGCTTTTGCCTGCCTCACTGCCTGCACAAATGATGCCAGCTAGATTAAGATACGTTGGACTGGCTTCCATGCAAACAACTCAGGAAAATTGGACACTCTTTTTGCCGCCGCGTCGCAAGGGCGTGTTGATTCTTGCCAGTTTATTACTGGCCATCGTGGTGCTGATCGTTTTCCTGTTGGTGTCTGCAGTTTCCCAAGGGCCGGGCTTGCCTGTCGTGTTCTTGCTGTTGGGCGCCTTCCTCCTTACGCTGCCTGTGCCGGTTCTGCTTTATCGTTTGTATGCACTGGTGCGCTCATCCTATTGGGTCGGCAGGAACGGATTGCGCTTGCGCATGGGCCTACGCTTCGTCAATCTGCCATTCTCGGACGTGCTCGACGTGGCCCTCCCCGAGGAACTGGAGACCCCTCTTGCCTTGCCCCGCTTCGCCTTTCTCGGCAGCCTGACCGGAAAACTCGCAGATGCCGAACTCGGCAAGGTGGAATTCCTGGCTTCGGATGCCTCCTTGCTTGTGCTCTTGGGGACGCGGGAAGGGGTGATTGTGATCTCCCCTGCAAACGCACGGGAGTTCATCGATACTTATAAACGAGAGTCCGAACGCGGCAGCCTGCACCCCATCGCCGCCTATTCCGTTTCTCCTTCTTTCGTCCTGGTCGATGCGTGGGCGCAACCCCGCGTTCCTGCGTTGCTGGTCACGGGGGCGCTATTGGCGTTGGGCCTGCTGATCCTGGTCGGCGTGCTGGCCCCGGGCCTGGAGGCGGTTTCGCTGGGCTTCGGCGCCGACGGGCAACCTTTGGAAGCGGTGGCTGGAGTGCAACTGTTTTTGTTGCCAGCCCTCAACCTTTTTTTCTACATGGGTAATTTTGTTTTGGGCCTGGTCTTTTTTAGAGAGCCGCAGGGATTACGCTTCTCCTACCTGTTGTGGGGCAGCAGCCTGCTCTCCAGCTTCCTGTTCCTCGGCGCGATCCTCTTTATCATGTGAAACTTTTCCACTTAGCCCCCGCACTTATCCACATGAGAGACGTAGTTATCCACAGGTCCTATGTTTGAACTGATCCTCGGCTTGGTTGCAGGCCGCCTCTTCATCGGCCTTGCGCTGGCGGCGCTTGTTTCCGTGGCCGCCTGGTGGCTGGGAGCCCTTTCGGGAAACGGGGCGGTGGCAGCCGCAATCCTCGGCGGTCTGACGTTTGGCTTGGGCGGCTTGCCCGCCGCCATCCTGCTGATTGCTTTCTTCGCTTTGTCCAGCCTGCTTTCGCGGGCCTTTGCCAAACGCAAACAGAAGGTAACAAGTAACTTTGCCAAGGGAGGGAAGCGCGATTGGGCGCAAGTGGCCGCCAATGGCGGCATGGGCATCCTGGCCTTGTTGGCCGGGGCGGTCGGCTGGCTGGCAACACCTGTGGCTTGGGTAGCATTCGCTGCCTCCCTGGCGGCGGCCAACGCGGATACCTGGGCGACAGAGCTGGGTGTGCTCAGCGCAAAGCCTCCCCGCCTGATCACTACGGGCAAATCCGTTCCACGCGGAACTTCGGGCGGCGTGTCCGTTTTGGGCAACATGGTGGCTCTGCTGGCGGCGGCCTTCATTGCCATCCTGGCCTGGCTGCTGGTGCCAACATCCTTGGTCCTGATCCCCATCGTCACGCTTGCGGGCTTGCTGGGCAGCTTTTTCGACTCGTATCTGGGCGCCATGCTGCAAGCCATTTACTATTGCCCCAAGTGCAAAAAGGAAACCGAACGCCACCCACAACACAATTGCGGGACGTACACCACTTTGCGGCGCGGCTGGGCTTGGCTGGACAATGACTTGGTAAACTTTTTCGCCTCCAGTGCGGGCGCCTTGCTGGCCTCGGGTGCAGCCACATCCTTCCTGTGAGATAATCGCCGCGCTTTTCCGGACCTTCCTTGTGACAGCTTATCGCGTACCCATGTCCTCCCCCGATCTCGGTGAGGCCGAACGCCACGCCGTAGCGGAGGTGCTCGATACTCCCACCCTCAGCATGGGCCAGCAAACCGCGGCCTTCGAGGAGGCTGTGCGCGCATATACAGGTGCGGCTCATGCCATCGCGGTGAATTCGGGTACCGCCGGCTTGCACCTATGCGTGCGCGCCGCCGGCATTGGCGCCGGCGACCTGGTGCTGACCACACCATTCTCTTTCGTGGCATCCGGCAACGTTTTGCTTTACGAGAACGCCGTGCCTGTCTTCATCGATGTAGATGTGGACACCGGTAATCTCGATCCATCCCGCCTGGCGCAGGCCGCCGAACAGCTTGCCAAGGGCGGCAAAGCCGCCCAGATCTGGCTGCCGCGCAAGGGGGCGCAAAGCAAGAGTCTCAAGGCCATCCTGCCCGTGGATATCTTCGGGCAGCCGGCCGATTACGATGCGATCAATTCGATCGCCGAAACTCACCGCCTCACTGTCATCGAGGATTCCTGCGAAGCGCTGGGCGCTACCTACAAAGGCCTCCCGGCCGGCCGCTTGGGCCAGATGGGCGTCTTCGGCTTTTACCCCAACAAGCAGATCACCACTGGTGAGGGCGGTGTGATCATCACCGACGATGGTGAGGCGGCGGATTTTATGCGCGCTTTGCGCAACCAGGGCCGCGCCCCGGGCGACACCTGGCTGCAGCACACGCACCTCGGCTACAACTATCGCATCACCGAGCTTTCGGCGGCCCTGGGCCGCGTGCAGATGGGCCGGCTGGAAGAATTGCTCACCAAACGCGAGCGGGTTGCCGCCTGGTACAAAGCGCGGCTGCAAAAATTTGAGGATGTAGAAACGCAGAAGATCGTGCCCAGTACCACGCGCGTCAGTTGGTTTGTCTATGTCATTCGCTTGGCCCCGCAGGTAGATCGCGATCGGTTGATCCACTTGCTGGACAAAGCCGGCATCCCGGCGCGGCCTTATTTTGCGCCCATCCACTTGCAGCCATACATGATGGAGCGCTTCGGCTACCAACTCGGCGACTTCCCCATCGCCGAGGACCTTGGCCGCCGCGGATTAGCGCTCCCGTTTTCCAGTGTGATGACCGAAGAGCAGGTGGACTTGGTGTGCGCCGAAATTAAGAAGGCTTTGCCAAAAGCGCGTACTGAATAACGATCCCCCATATTAGGCGCACTGCGGCGCGCCCTAATATGTTTCTTACGGTTGCTGCTCCGCGAAGTTGATCATGACCAGGTTTTCCTGACAGCTGGCGGTGGTGCTGAAGGTGAACGGATCTGACATCGGCTGGCCGTCGGCCTGCTTCACGGTGATCTGCAGCGTGCCTGCCGAGGCAATGGGCTGATTGGACAACTGGATCTCGTAATAAGCGCCCGCGCCATATTGAGTAGCCGCGCCGGTGACGCCGACCTTATTGACGGCCTCATCGTTTAGAGTTCCGCTGACGGCCACTTCCAGGTCAGCGATGGGCAGGCCATCCAGGCTGAAGACCTGCCCTGCTACGCCCATGAAATTGCAGCTGAGTTCGGGATGGAACACGGAAGCGTCCAACGCGGCCGGGCTGCCTTCCTGAATGCCGAAAGATTGGCCCAGTTCCTGCGGTGTTGGAGTAAGGGTCGGTTCCGGGGTTGTGGTGAATGTTGGCGTTGGGGTGGCGCTGGCCGTTTCGAGCGTGGGCGTGCTGCTGGCCGCCTGGGTGACCGTGGCCACGGGAGGCGGGAAGGGGTTCAATTCGCTTTGCGGGTTGAGGAAGAGCAGCGCGAAGTAGGCGCCCACGGCGAGGGTGGCGAATACGAACAATAAACTGACGCAGTTCAACAGGGCTGCGCCGAAGCGAGAGGGTTTCCTTGGTTTTTCTTCTTTGAAATCAAATTCGTCCATCTTGCCACTCCGTCGCCCCTAACCGCTTCGGATTCTATGCGAAGGCGGCCTTTAGGGCAGTAAATTTTCGATTGTAGATTGCGCCCGCCGTGTCTCCAGCCAATCGGCCAGCGCCTTCATTTGCAGCGCCAGGCGGGCTTGCGGTGCCAGCGGCCGGTCCGGATCACGATCCAGCACTTCGATCAGGTGGAAACCGATCTCGGTTTCCACTACCTGGCTGTATTCTCCGGGCTGCAGGGCGAAGGCGGCTTCTTCCACTTTCGGCTGCAACAGGTACCCTCGCGGGAACCAGCCCAGATAGCCCAGCCCCTGTGCGTCGTTGTTGTTGACCACCTGTTGGAACGGCGTCCCGCTTTCCAACTGGCCCAGCAGCCGCCCAGCCTGGAACGTATCGGTGAGCAGAATCTGGCGCGCTTCCACCTGCTCGGCGCTGGTCGGCACGGCGTCGGTGATCTTCGTGCGCATCCAACCGGCCTCAATTTCCAACGCCAGCTCTCGGCGGAAAAGATCCGCCGTGTAGCCTTGCGCCGCCAGCCAGGCGTCGAAGGCAGCCTGCCCGCCAGCCTGCTCGACCACCGCGTTCAAACGCTGGTCAATGCTGGCCTCGTCGAGGGCGTATCCCTCGGTGCGGGCGCCCCGGGACAGCAGCAGCCGGTCGATCAGGTCATCCAGCACGACCTGTTCGATATTCTCTGTTGCCAGAAGTGTGCCAGCCTCCGTCTGGGCTGCCTGATACTGGGCCAGGCGGATGGCGTAGATGTCGCCGGGAATCGCCTCACCGTTGACCAGCGCCACAGGGGGCAACTGTGTCGGAGCGGCTACCTGGGCAGTCGGCAGGTCGATCTGCGTGGAAACGGAGGTTGGCATTGAGGGCGTGCCGCAAGCCGCCAGCAACAAGGCCAGCAAGCCGACAAGCGGCAATGCGATTTTTAAGTTGTTGTTTGTTTTGAGGGAGTGGGGGGTCGATCCAACTTGATAAGTCATGAATTGAGCCCGCGCAAAGGAGAGAATTACAAACAAAAAGCCCTTGCGGGGGGCTAAAGAATTATACAGTATCGAGTCGGGCTTAGCGCGTCCAGGCGCTTGACAGCGATTTTCTTTAGGGGATAATTATTGCAATCGAATAGCAAAAAGCTGCGACAGAGGAAAGTACGCGGTTGGAAGCTGCCAGGGAGGCCGGGGCACAGATTGAGACCCCAGCCCTGCGGAAGGCCGCCGAAGTTCCCTCTCGAGCTGGACAACTGAACGAGGTTCTGCCTAAACAAGCCTCCATTAGGTTGTTCCGCAGGCTCCGCGTTAGCCGAGCGACCAATCGCCGCCCGCTGGTCGATCGCGGAAGGCTGTTGGCAAGAGTGGGCGGCCAGGCCGCCAAAGCGGGTGGTACCGCGGAGGTTCGCAACCTTCGTCCCTTGCGATAAGAGGCATCGCGGGATGAAGGTTTTTTGTTTAAGCGAAGAAAAGGGTGGGTGTTAGACCCACCTCGACGGACTATTGGATGTACATTTACTCAAAGGTTTGACAATTACCGGAGGTTAGATGTTGGATCAATTGGAAGGCATAAAACAGCAGGCCCTGGAGGCCCTGAACAGCGTGCGGGATGAAGCTGCGCTGGAACAGTGGCGCACGCAGTTCCTTGCGCGCAACTCTGCGCTGGTGCAGAGCCTCAAACAATTGAGCACGCTCAGTGCCGAAGATCGACCTAAGGTGGGCCAAAAGGCTAACGAGGTCAAACTGACGCTCGAAGCCGCCCTGGAAGAGCGCCGCTCCGCTATGGGGCAACAACGCTTGCAGCATTCACTGGGCAGTGAGGGTTTGGATGTGACCCTGCCCGGCCGCCCGCGGCCGCTGGGCCGGTTGCACCCCATCACGCAAACATTGCGGCGCATCAGCGCCATCTTTGCTGAGATGGGCTTCCAGGTGTATCGCTCGCGGGATGTGGAGACGGACGAGTACAACTTCCAGTTGCTGAACTTCCCGCCCAACCACCCGGCCCGCGAAATGCAGGACTCTTTCTACATCGAGGGCGGCAGCCAAGACAATCCAGTCATGCTGCGCACACATACCTCCGCCGGCCAGATCCATGCCATGCGCCAATACTCGGCGCAAAATCCAAAAAACCCGCCGCCGGTGCGCATCATCCTGCCCGGCATGTGCTACCGCTACGAGCAGATCTCTGCCCGCTCGGAAGTCCAATTCACGCAAGTGGAAGGACTCGCCGTTGGCGAGCGCATTACCTTCGGCGACCTGAAGGGCACGCTCACGGACTTCGCCCAGCGCTTCTTCGACGCCGAGGTGCGTACTCGTTTCCGCGCCTCACATTTTCCTTTCACCGAACCCAGCGCCGAGATGGACGTGGAATGTTTCGTGTGTCACGGGGCTGGCTGCTCGGTGTGCAAGCACAGCGGCTGGCTGGAGATCCTGGGCAGTGGCGTGGTGCATCCCATCGTATTGCGCAACGGGGGCTACGACCCCGAACGCTATTCCGGTTTTGCTTTCGGCCTGGGGCCGGAGCGGCTCACTATGCTGCGTTATCGCATCGAAGACATCCGCTATTTTTGGCGCAATGATGTACGTTTCCTGGAGCAGTTCTCATGAGGATACCGATTTCGTGGCTTAAGGAATTTGTCAATCTGGATGACATCTCTGTCGAAGACTTGGCCTACAAGCTGACCATGGCTGGCCTCGAAGTGGAGGAGATCCAGTATGTCGGCCTGCCCATGCCCAGCGCTAAAGGGTTATCGCATGCCAGGTTGAGCGGCATCGCTTGGGACCGCGCGAAGATCGTGGTGGGTGAGATCCGCGAAGTGACGCCGCATCCCAACGCGGACCGCCTGGTGTTGTGCCGCCTCTACGATGGCAAGCAGGAGCATATCGTGCTCACCGGCGCGCCCCACCTGTTCGAGTACAAGGGGAAGGGCGAACTCAAAAAACCAATAAAGGTGGCTTACGCGAAACAAGGCGCCGAGATCTACGACGGCCACCAGCCGGGCTTCCAAAAAACCATATTGAAGCGCACCAAGATCCGCGGGGTCGAATCGTCGTCGATGGTGTGCTCCGAAAAAGAGCTGGGCATTTCCGAGGAGCACGAAGGCATCATCATCCTTGGATCTGACGCCGAACCCGGCATGCCGTTGGCCGACTACATGGGCGATGCCGTGCTCACCATCGCCATCACGCCCAACATAGCCCGCGACGCCAACATCTATGGCGTGGCGCGCGAAGTGTCCGCCCTTCTCGGCCGCAAACTGAAACCGATGCCGGCGAAGTTCAAGGCGCAAGGTCCCTCGGTCAGGGGCAAAGCCAAGATCGAAATCAAGGAACCGGAGCTGAACCCGCGCTTCGTGCTCGGCCTCATCAAGGGCATCCAGATCAAACCCAGCCCCGGCTGGGTGCAGCGCCGCCTGAGCCTGGCCGGCATGCGCCCGATCAACAACATCGTGGACGCCACCAATTACGCCATGCTGGAACTGGGCGAACCCTTGCATGCTTTCGATTACGATGTGCTGGTCCAGCGCGCCGGCGGCAAAGCGCCGACCATCATCACGCGCCTGGCCAAGAAAGGGGAGAAGCTCACTACCTTGGATGGCGTGGAGCGCAAGTTGGACGGCTTTACTGTCCTGGTATGCGACACGGCCGGTGCACTATCCATTGCAGGAGTGATGGGCGGCGCCGAGAGCGAAGTCACCGAGAAGACGCGCAGCGTCCTGCTGGAAGGCGCGGCCTGGAACTTCATCAATATCCGCAAGACGCTCAACTCACAGCGCCTGTCTTCCGAAGCCGCTTATCGTTTCTCCCGAGGTGTGCATCCCGCCATGGCGCTGCGCGGCGTGAGCCGCGGCCTGGAGTTGATGCGGCTCTGGGCAGGCGGTACGGTGAACGAAGGCCTCATCGACAAATATCCGCTGCCGGCCAAGCCCTCCGTGGTCGAGATCGCCCCTGAGGATGCCCGGCGCTGGCTGGGCCTCCAGCTCACCAGCGCGCAGATGGCCGCCATCCTGCGCCGCCTCGAATTTGGCGTGCGCACCCAAGGCCAGAAGCTGGCCGTCACCAGCCCGGACCATCGCCTGGACATCGGTGAAGGCGTGGTCGGCATGGCCGATCTGATGGAAGAGATCGCCCGCGTGTATGGCTACGAAAAGATCGCCGCCACGCGCATGGCCGACGAGCTTCCGCCACAGCGCGGCAACCGTACCCTCGAGATCGAAGAGCGCATCCGTGACCTGTTGGCCCGCCTGGGCTTGCAGGAGATCATGACCTATCGGCTCACCACACCGGAGCAGGAAGCCCGCCGCCTGCCTGCAGGCACGTTGCCGGACGACAAGCCTTACGTGCGCGTGGCCAACCCCATTTCGCAGGAAAGAGTTGTCCTGCGCAAAAGCTTGCTGGCCTCGGTTTTAGAAACCGTCGAACGCAATGCCAACTTACGCGAGCATCTGGCTGTGTTCGAAATCGGGGAAGTCTTCCATGCCTCCGAAGCCGGTCCGCTGCCCGATGAATTGCCGCGCTTAGTGTTGGCCATGGCGGGACCACGCGAGCCCCAACACTGGGAAGCGGCCGATGCCGGCCCGGTCGACTTCTACGATATGAAAGGCATAGTAGGCGGATTGCTGGACGGCCTCAATCTGGGTGAGCTGCGTTACGAGCCCGGCCAGCACCCGGCATTCCACCCAGGCAAATGCGCCAGGGTGTTATCGGGAGACCGTCAGCTTGGCGTCTTTGGTGAACTGCATCCTCAGGTGCAGAGCCAATACGATTTGCCCAGGCGCCCAGTGCAGATCGCTACATTCAACCTCGATGCCATTTACGATGTTGTGCCGGAGCGCTTCGATTCCGTGAGTGTCCCGGCCTACCCGCCCGTGCTTGAGGATTTGGCTTTCGTCGTAAGCGAAGCCATCCCCGCCGGGCAGGTGGAGGCGCTCATCCGCCAGACGGGCGGCAGGCTGCTGGCCTCGCTCTCACTGTTCGACGTGTACCGCGGCGAACAGATCGGAGCAGGAAAGAAGAGCCTGGCCTACCAACTCACCTATCAAGACCCCGAGCGCACACTCACCGATGAGGATGTGGCCAAGCTGCGCAGCCGCATCGTGAAGCGCCTGGAGCAGGAGTTTGGCGCCCAGCTGCGCGCTTAGCGCCGACAAAGCGAACAAAGTGGCGAGATATAATCTCGCCACTTTCTGTTTCCCCATGCCCGCATTGTTGCTAAACTCAACATGATGCTGTTTCTGGGAGTCCTTTCTGTTTTCCAACTGGCCCTGCTCCCCGGCTTGCTTTTGGTTCGTTTGTTCCCAGGCAAGCGCGGCGTTATTCAGCAGTTGGTCTATGTGTTCATGCTGAGCCTGCTGGCCAACCATCTGGTGGTATTCCTGCTTGCTTTCCTTCAACTGTATACGCGGACCATTGTGTTGGTTTTGTTCGCGCTGGAGGTTGCCACGTTGATTTGGCTGTACCGCGCACACCTCTTGAATATCACCGGCGGATGGCAGAAAAAATTTCAAGACGCAACTTCCAGGGGCCTGCAATCATTCGGCGTATGGATCAAGAAGGATTTTTGGTCCGCAGCGCTCTATTTTGTCTTCGCCTTGATCGCCATTCTGGGCATCCTTTGGGTGCTATGGATCTGGGTGGCAAATTTCGACACCGTGTTCCAGAACTGGGATGCGTGGGCCTCCTGGGATCGCTGGGCGGTGAAGTGGGCCCAGAACCGCATACCGGGTGATACCTGGGAGTACCCGCAGCTCATCCCCACCAGCTATTCGCTCACCTATAAATTCATCGGCACTACGGCGGTCAAGTTCTTCGGCAAGAGCATCATGCCCCTGTTCACGCTGGCCATCGTGCTGATGCTCTTCGACCTGGGCAGGAAGTACAGATCGTTTGGCTACATGCTGGGAGCCGGCCTGGCGCTGTACAGCATCAACCTGTTTCTGGGGCAGTACATCCCTGATGGCTACGTGGATATCCCCGTGGCGTGTTTCAGCCTGATGGCCGTGTACATGCTATTGCACGCCCGCAGCATCCGCAGCCTGGCCGAGTTGAAGAGCACCTTGTTGCTGGGGTCGCTGGCTACCGCCGCGGCGGCGCTGACCAAGCAGCCCGGCCTCTACGTGATGGCCTTCTATCCGCTGCTGGCCTACTTGTGGATCCTGAAGGATCGCAAGGAGTTCAAGCTGCGCGAGGCCCTGGGGTTGCTGGCCAGAAACTTCCTGATCGTACTCGTCCTGGTGGTGCCGTGGTACGCCTTCATGGAATACCGCATCCTTTATGGCGGAAACACATCCAATATCCAATACGTGATCACGGATATTTATAGGGGGCAGACCCTGCCTGACCGCTTTGTCGCAGCAGTAAATTCTCTGGGCAGCTATGCGTGGTTCTTTGCGTTTGCGCTGGTCTCGCTGCTAGTGCTGGACTCTGCGTTTCGCCAGATCGTCATTTTCCTTATCTTCCCCTTCTCCATCCTTTGGGCCTTTTTCCTGAGTTACGAGCATCGCAATCTGGCGGTGGCCTTGCCGCTCCTTGCTATGACGGTGGGGGTGGCGGCCGAGGCCTGGGTGGCGCGCATTCGCCAGGCGGTGGGCAAACGCAAAGAATTGCGCTTCCCGGTGGTTGCCGTGCTGGCGGTGGGCGCCATGCTCCTAGTTGCTGCCACGCTGATGATTAACGATGAGGTCCTCATCGCCCACCAGATCAGCGAGCAGCGCCTTATCTTTGAGCCCACCCTCAACCAAAAGCTGTATCGCTATTTCAGCAGCCACGGCGGGCCAGAGCCGATCTTCTCGAATTATCCGGTGGGCTGGCTGCCCGACCTCGAGGAGACCTGGCGCTTCGAGCGCTTCCAGGACTACGATAGCTATCAGCAAAACCTGTTGAACAATCCGGACATAACCCTCATCCTGGTGCGGTTGTCGAGCATAGACCCGCGTATCGCAGAAGAGGTCCAGGTGTATATCGACGCGGGGGTTTATCAGGTGATCTTCACCGAAGTCGATTATATTCTGGTGCGTATCCCTGCTCGCTAGCGGCGGCCCGGTGCCAAAACCAGTTCCCAATTCAGCGATCTACGCAGTGGTTCCCGCCTACAACGAGGGCCGCGTGATCCGCGTTACCTTGCGGCCGCTCGTCGAGCTGGGCTATGCGGTGGTGGTTGCCGACGACGGTTCGCGCGACAGCACCTGGCGGCAGTTGGCAGGCATTGGGGTGCACCGCTTGCGCCATCCTTTCAACTTGGGCCAGGGCGCCGCGTTGCAATCCGCGGTGGCCTATGCCTTGCAGCAGGGTGCGCACTACATCGTGCACTTCGATGCGGATGGCCAGCACAGCATCGAGGACATCCCCGGCTTGCTGGCGCCGGTGATGACCGGCCGCGCCGACGTAGCTCTCGGTTCCCGCTTCCTGCGCAAAGAAGATTGGCAGGCTGTGCCGTTTTCCCGGCGCGTGCTGCTCAAGGGCGCGGTGGTGGTGAACTGGCTGCTCACCGGGTTATGGCTCAGCGACGCGCACAATGGCGCCCGCGCTATGACGCGGAAAGCCGCGCAGAAGATCGTGCTGCGCGAGAACGGCTTCGCCCACGCTACAGAGATCCTGCAGCAAATTCGTGCTCACAAGCTGCGCTTCGTGGAGCGACCCACGCGCATCCGTTACACGCAATATTCGCTGCTCAAGGGACAGCGCTTCTGGCATGCTTTCGACGTGTTCGTCGACCTGATGATCAGACGGATCTTCCGATGACCCCCATCCAATGGCTGTTGATCCTGGTGGCTGCCGCGATCGTAGTGGTGTATTTCAACCGCCTGCGCACGCGCTTGTTGGATCGCCTCATCTTCTTCGTGCTTGCAGTTGTTGCAATTGCTCTGGTCGTGCAGCCGGAATGGGCCAATGAGCTGGCCCATTACTTAGGAGTAGGGCGCGGCGCCGATTTACTGGTTTACGTTGGCTTCAGCGGCTTGGCGTTTCTGTGGCTGGGTCTCTACACCCGCCAGCGCGAAATGGACGTCCGCCTCACCGATCTGGCGCGGCGAATCGCCTTGTTGCAGGCGGAGAAACCGAAGGGGAAAAGAAAAAGGAGGTAATCTGTCGCGGCTGTTCATCCTCGGCAAGGTGATCCAGGCGCCCAGCCAGATCTCGCTTAGCTTAAGCCTGGAGTCGTCTAAGCGTCGGTAATGCATAGTGCCTCTGCTTGATTTTACTTAACGGCTTCGATGATCTCTGACACCAGATCATAGCGGTTGAACTGCGGCATCAGATAGATGCCTTGCGCCCAAGGGCGGATCTGCTCGATGAGTTCAATTGCAATGCGCACCCCTTCATGCGGGCCGTCTTCGCCGGCTGCCTCGAGGCGCGCCCGAATGTTGTCGGGGATTGAGATGCCCGGCACTTCGTTGTGCAGAAAGTTGGCGTGCTTTGTACCGTATAGAGGCAGGATCCCGACCAGAACAGGCTTTTCGATGGAGTCATTGCCATTGGTGTAATTCTCGAGGAAACGCTTGGCCTGCTCGGGTTCATAGACCGGTTGCGTAAGGAAGAAATCAGTGCCGCTGGCCAGCTTGCGCTTTAGCAATTGCGCTTCACGCGCCTCATCCGGCGGCGCCAGATTCAGGGCTGCGCCCACGTGGAACGAAGTCGGCTGCCCGATCTCGGTGCCGGAATGGTCCAACCCGGCGTTGAAGCCCAGCTTGACTAGCTTGATCAGGCCGGTGGGCGCCAGGTCGTAGTTGTCCATGGCCTCGGGGTAATCCCCGATGGCGGTTGGGTCGCCCATCACCACGAAAATGTTGCGCACGCCCAGCGCGTGC
>JBBEBI010000003.1:0-46696 GCA_040882365.1 Anaerolineales bacterium | reverse complement strand
CAGGCCCACCTTGTGGATAACGCCCAGGATGTTGCGCTCGGCCACCGGCGCGTCGGGTCCCATCACGAAATCGGGACCGCCCAGCGCATAGAAGTGCGTGGTGTGGTCCGTGACGTAAAAAGCACTGTAGAGTAGTTCGCGCAGCAACTTGGCGGTGCGCGGCGGATCCACGTGATATGCCGCGTCCGCCGCCTTCGCCGATGCCATGTGGTGCGCTTCGGGGCAGACGCCGCAGATGCGGTTGGTGAGGTTGGGCATGTCCTCCACCCGCCGCCCGACACAAAACTGCTCGAAGCCGCGCAGCTCCGGGATTTGGAAATAGGTGTTGGCTACATTCCCCTCTTCATCCAGGAATATTTCGATCTTTCCATGACCTTCCAAACGCGTAATGGGGTCAATGGTGATCCGTTCCATAGTCTCTCCTAGTTCTCGTTCCACGAGGCTTTGCCGGTTTGGAGCACTGAGCCGGCCAGGCCGAAGCGGTAGAAGACGCCCGTCGGGTCGGCCAGGTCGTCGAGGGTCATATCGATCTTGCGCGGGTCGTGTTCATCCACGATCGAGGCCAACGAGGAGATCATGCGCGCCCCGGCATCCAGCACGCCGAGCGGCCGGCCGTAGCAGCCTGCGCAGGTGGCGCCGGCGGCCGGGCATAGGGCGCCGCACCCGGATGCGGTGGCAGGGCCGTTGCAAACCAGGCCCTGTTCCAAAAGGCAAAGGGTGGGGTCGATCTCCCGCATTTCCTGGATGCGCGTAAATTGCCGAACTTTCTTCACATTGCGCGTGCGCGTGCACTCATCACACACGGTGGAGTTTCCGACTCCCAGGAAAGAACCCTTGGGTGGAAGTTCGGCTTTGCCTTCCAGGACGGCGAGGACGACGTCGATGACCGCCGCGATCCGGTGCGATTCGGGCGGGCAGCCGGGGATGTAATAATCCACATCCACCACCTGATCCAAGGGCCGCAACACCGGATTGAATACAGGGATGGAAAGCGTTCCTTCGGCCACCTGAAATTCAAACTGAGGGCGCGTCTTGCTAGGATTATCTGTGCTGGAGGTGGAGAATGCAGTCTCAAAAATCTCCGACTGCGTCGACAGATTCGCCAGGCCGGGGATGCCGCCTTCGTTCGCACAGGAGCCGAACGCCACCAGTAGCTGAGATTTCTGCCGCAACAGATGGGCTATGTGCTCATTCTCGTTATTGCGGATGCCACCGTTGAACAGCGTCAGCAGGATCTCGCCATCCTGCATCTTTTCTACGTCTTTGTACTTGGCGTCCATGGCCACTGGCCAAAAGACGACGTCGAAGTTCTTATCCACGTCGAGTATTTTTTCGTGGATGTTGAGCACTGCGATCTCACAGCCCCCGCAGGCGGCCGCCCAATACATAGCAAACTTCGGTTTGGCTGTCATCTTGGCAACTCCGCGAGTTGTGGCCTGGTTGCCGGTTTTTCGGTCACGCGGGTGTGTAAAGGCCAATTCAGCGGGCCGAGTTCGCGCATCTCTTCTACGAATTTGGTGATCTCCTGAGCCAGGTACACGCCTTCGGCCGCGCTGGCCCAAACCAACTTGACCCGCCTTGGATCGATGCCCATGGGCTGCAGCACACGCCTCAGCAGGTTCACCCGCCGCAGGGCCTTGTAATTTTGCTCAATGTAGTGGCATTCCCCGGGATGGCAGCCGGTAATCAGCACTCCATCCGCCCCGCCCGACAAGGCCTTCATCACAAAGGTGGCATCCAGCCGGCCGGAGCACATTAGGCGCACCAGGCGGATATTGGCCGGGTATTTGACCCGCCCCGTTCCCGCCATGTCCGCCGCGCGGTAACTGCACCAGTTACAGGTAAAGCCGATGATCATGGGTTCGAAACGTTCTTCCATATCGCCGCTCCTAGACCGCAACCGGATGCGCTGACTCCAGGCGGACCGGCACCCTGAGTAAGCCTTCGATCTGCGCCAGCACCTGCTCATTGGTAAATCCTGTTCCGCTAATGGCGCCCGCCGGGCAGGCCGCCACACAGGTGCCGCAGCCCTGGCAAAGCGCCTGATGCACTTCGGAAACCATCTTCTGCTCATCGAAGGAGATGGCGTTGAAGGGGCACAGGTCGTTGCAGATGCGGCAGCCGGAACATTGTTCTGCGATGATGGAGGCGCGCACCGGCTCCAGGGAGAGTTCCTTCTGTTGGATGTAGCTCACTACGCGGGCAGCCGCGGCTGATCCTTGCGATACCGAGGCCGGGATATCCTTGGGACCGGAAGCGCAACCGGCGATAAAGATGCCGTCGGTCATGGTGGACACCGGGTCCAGCTTGGGGTGCTTTTCGGTGAACCAGCCGTTGGCGCTGCAGGAAATGCCAAATTGGTGTGCCACGGCTGAGGCATCGTGTCTCGGCTCCAGGGCTATGGCTAGGATGACCATGTCCACCGGGATGCGACGCTGCTTGCCGATCAATGTGTCCTCGACCTGAATGATGAGCTGACCCCCTCTCTCATCGAAGAGGCCCCCATCAGTGACTTCGGCGACTTTGCCACGGATCAGATTCGTTCCTTCTTCCAATACTTTCTGATAGAACTCGTCGTAGTCCTTGGCAGCCGTGCGCATATCGATATAGAAATTGAAGACGTCCGCGCCGGTCCGTTCCTTCACCAGGTGGGCGAATTTGAGGCTTTGCATGCAGCAGATGGCCGAACAATACGTGTTGTATTTATGGTCGCGGCTGCCGACGCAATGGATGATGCCCACAGACTTCGGAGCCGTCTTGCCGTCTCGCAGGACGATGGCGCCGTTCGTCGGGCCGGCCGCATTGCACATGCGCTCGAATTCAATGCTTGTGAACACGTTAGCCAGTTTCCCGTAGCCGTAGCGCGGGATGCGCCGGGCATCGAACATGTCGTAACCCGTTGCTAGGATCACATTGCCAACATTGAGCTGCACAACTTCATCCTGGTCATCCAGCTTGATTGCTCCTGGGGCGCAGAATTTCTCGCATGCCCTGCAGGTGCCCTTTTCAAAGTAGGTGCAATTCTCCCTATCCAGGACGGGGAATTTGGGTACTGCCTGCTCAAAAGGCGTATAGATAGCCTTTCGGTACCCCAACCCAACCTCGTATTGATCATCGATCACTTTCTTGGGGCATTTCTGTTGGCAGATGCCGCAACCGGTGCACAGGCTAACGTCTACATAGCGCGCCTTCTTCCTAACGGTGACTGTATAGTTCCCTAGATAACCCTCGACGTTTTCAACCTCGCTCCAGGTGAGCAGTTCGATATTGGGGTGCATCCCCGCTTCGCTCATGCGCGGGGTCAGAATGCACGCCGCGCAGTCCAGTGTGGGGAAGGTTTTGTCGAACTGGGCCATATGCCCGCCGATGGAGGGTTCCCGTTCCACGATGTACACATGGAATCCCGAGTTGGCAATTTCAAGCGCGGCCTGAATACCGGCAATCCCGCCGCCGACCACCAGAGTGGAACTATTGATGGGAACGCGGATGGGTTCAAGCGGTTCGTGCTGGCGTACGCGGGCCACCGCCGCAGAGACAATGGCCTTGGCTTTCTCTGTGGCTAAGGCTTTGTCTTCCGTCACCCACGAGACCTGCTCGCGCACCGAAGCCATTTCGCAAAGGTAGGGGTTAAGTCCGGCTCGCGAGGCAGCTCCCCGGAATGTCTTTTCGTGTAGGTGCGGTGAGCACGCTGCCACCACTACGCGGTCGAGCTTCTCCTTCTGGATGTCCTCTTCAATCAGCTTTTGGCCCAGGCTGGAACACATGAATTTATATTCTTTGGCCACCACCACACCCTGGTCGGCCAGTTCTTCCTGGGCCCACTTGGCAACCTCGTACACGTTGACCACGCCGGCAATATTGCTGCCGCAATGGCAAACGTACACGCCGACCCGATGATCGCCATTCTTGCCGTTGGCGCCGCTCATAGCTCGTCTCCATAGGGCTTGGGCATGTGTGGCATGGGCAGGCTCTGGTCCTTGGGCGGCCGCCGCAAAGGCGGCGGAGCTTCCACTTTCAAGCCAATGCGCGCCAGCGCCGGGGCGGCGGAAACGATCTCCTTACCGATCCCCAGCTCCTTGGGGCTGAACCCGAATGCCAACCCTATCAACTGGGTGAAGAAGAGGATGGGCATCTTGTAACTCGTCCCAAAGAATTTGTTCATCTCTGCCTGGTACCCATCAATATTTAACTGGCACAGTGGACAAGTTGTGATCAATAGATCCGCGCCGCTCTTCACCGCGCCCTCCACAAGCCGGCGAATCAGATCCAGGGAGGTTTCAGTGCTGATCTGAGGCAAATGCCCGGAGCAGCAATGGGTTCGCAACGGGAAATCGATTAGTTCGGCTCCGGTAGCCAATATCAATTCCTCGAGGGCTGTGGGGGATTCGGGGTCGCGCCAGCGTTTATCCGGATCGGGCCGCAGCACCATGCATCCATAATAGGGGGCCACCTTCAATCCACTCAGCGGCCGCTCGACCATCTTCTTGATCTTGCAGGCGCCGAGCTTATTGCACATCAGGTCCAGAATATGGCGGACTTCGATGGACCCCGGGGTGTAATGCATGCCTCCCGCGGCCAGGGCATCATTTACCCGTGTGTTGAGGTCTGCGTCGGTTCCCATGTACTTGGCCGTCTTGGCCAGGTTGACATAACAGGCGCTGCAGGCGGCCACCAGGGTCTGCGTGCCGTTCTTCTGCTGTTCGGCCAGGGCCAGGTTGCGGGCGATCAGGGCATAAGACGGAATGCGGTGCAGGGCAATGTACTCGTTGGCGCCGCAGCAGTTCCAATCCTCGACATCGATCAATTCGAAGCCCAGTTTGGGTTGGATAGCGCGCAGCGAATCGAGATAGGCGCTGGAAGTACTGTGCAAGGAGCAACCGGGATAGAAAAGATATTTCATAGCGGCGTCTCCAGTTCTTTGGCGCGGATGAGAATTTTCTGCAGTTGGGTCGTTCCCTTTATTCTTTCCGGCCTGAGCTTGAGACGGCCCTTCAGGAACATGCCGGCGCCCATCTGCGCGGTGGCGATCAGATCCTTTGGTGGGTGGCGTAGATAATGGCGGGCTGCAATGCCAAGCTCGAAGCTGCGGCCATATCGCTCGATGTAACCCGCAAAGGTCCTCGACAAGTGGGTGGCCTTGTTATTTCGCGTGTAGCCTCGTTGGAAGGCAAGCGTCTTGAGGCCGTACATAAGATCGGTGATATGGATTTCCTGCGGGCACCTGACCATGCAAAAATAACAGGAGACACAGTACCAAGGGGTATTGCTTTGCAGCACGTCTTCCATTTCCCCGGCTCGAATAAGCGCAAACAGCCGCCGGGGCGTGTGGTCCAAAAGGGTTGCGGCAGGGCAAGACCCGCCACAGCTTCCGCATTGGATGCAAAATTCGATTTGGGGTAAGCCGGGGGAAATGGCCCTAAAGAACTCTAGGACTGCTGCCTGAGAAGGCGGAGCCCCGGGCGGGGGGCTTGCCTTTCCGACTTTTTCTTGCGGAACCGGAGACGAAGTAGACACCTTTAACCTCCAATGTTCCAAGTCGTTATAAAAGGAGGCCATAATAGCCTCCGGTACTGGCTAGCTTGAGTCTGAACCTGAATTGGCTCGCGAGTTAGATACAAATGTCAGGGGGCTTCAGGGGACATTTGTACTACATTTCACAAACTGATGGAAAATAATTGATATCCTGCTTATTGAAGACAATCCGGGAGATGTTCGCCTCACTCAGGAAGCCTTTCAAAGAAAACATGTTGCGCAACAATCTCCACGTGGGTTATGGATGGAGAAGCGGCCATGGAGTTCGTCCAGCAAAAGGGAGGCAGGCGGATGCCCCTCGGCCCGCACCTCATCTTGTTGGATTTGAATTTACCCAAAATGAACGGGCGCAGGTATTGGCCGCCATCAAGTCTGACCCGGAATTGAAGCGTACCCTTTGTCAGGCTGCCGGGTGAGGCGTGATCCAGCTGGACCCGGCGTTGCTTGTCGCCAGTTTTTCTTATCGGGTAAATGCATGGAAATATTAAGGTTAGCGTTTCCGCCGATTAACCAACAATGCAGGTTTTCCTTTTATAATGTGCCAATTCGTCTTCCCGACCGCCCGTGAATCGACTAACAGGTCTCCAAGCGCCCGGAACGTTGCCAACATGAACACAGCTCGCGCTATCACCGGTCGCTTCAGCCAATTATTTGTTGGCCGAAAGGGGCGCGACCTCCGCGAGCATTTTACAGGCTATGTCCTGATCGCCCCGGCGATCATCCTCATCTTCCTCTTCGGCATTTTTCCAGTTGGTTTCGCCCTGTACGTCAGCCTGCATAAATGGCTGATCCTGCGGGATGAATTCCTAGGCCTGGGCAATTATGTGGCCGCTATGGACAACCTGGCCTACATCGGCGCCTTCGCCCTTGGCCTCGGGGCTATGTACGCCAGCTTCGTGCTGGTTCGCCGCATCACTCTCCGCGCCAACCAAGTGAAGCAGCCACCTTGGCTGCAGGCCATCCCTGGCGCCCTCTGGGCGGCAGTCATTCTGGCCTTCGTTCGCTGGTTGTTCTACCAGCTTCCGGAATTCCTGGATATCGCCCGCAAGATGCGCGGACTGGAGCGCACGCGTGAGTTGTTCATGCGCCTTCTTGGCGAGGCCTTCTTCGCCCAGACGGTGTATCCCGCCTGGGTGCTTTTCATGTGGCTGCTGGCCGTCGCCATTGCAGTGAGCCTGCTGATGCGCTTCTATCTCAAGCAAGGCAATAACAATTCCTATCAGCGGTCCTTTATATCCGCTTGGTTATCCGCCGCCATTGGCGTTGGACTTGTGTATTTCACCTTCCAGTCGGTCAACGTGGCCTATGCATCTGCCATTGAAACCGGCCAGGACCCCGGTTTCTGGCCGCAATTTATTACGGTGGCTTCGGGGGTCATCCTGCTCTATTTCAGTTGGCGCGTATGGAAGAGCGCCGCAAGCCAGGTTCGCAACCGCAATTTCCTCCTCCGTCTCGTAGCCGCCTCCAGCCTGATGGTGGCCGCCGTGTTGCTGATCGTGGAAATCCCCAGCATCGTGGCCGCCGGCGACGCCGACCTGTGGAATGGTCTCAAGCTCACCATCTTCTTCTCCCTCGGCACGGTCCCTGTGCAGTTGGCCATTGGACTCTTCATGGCCGTCCTGCTCTTTCAAAAGATGCGCGGCTCGACCTTCTTCCGCATCATCTTTTTCATCCCCTATGTGACTCCGGCTATCGCCAGCGCCACCTTGTTCCGCTTGATGTTTTCGGAACGCACCACTGCTCCCATTAATTCGATCCTCCAATTTTTCGGGCTGCCCCCTCAGGCCTGGCTGGCCGAGCCCAAAGGCGTGCTGACCCTGCTGGCTAATACATTGGGGGATGCCAACTATCCAAATTCGATCATTCCTGGCTGGCTGCCGGACGGCCTGGAGACCCTGCTGGTAAATTGGTTGCCGGGCCCAAGCCTGGCCATGGTCGTCATCATCGTCCTTTCCATCTGGACCTTCGTGGGCTACAACACGGTAATTTACCTGGCTGGCCTCGCCAACATCGACAATGAGCTCAGCGAGGCGGCGCAAATAGACGGCGCCAGCCGCTGGGACATCTTCCGCCATATCACCTTCCCGCTCCTCTCTCCGACCACCTATTTCCTTTCATTGATCGCCGTGATGGGCACCTTCAAGGCCTTCAATACGATCTGGGTGATGCGCTTGGGCCAATCGCTGGGCACCGTAGACACCATTAGCATAGTAATTTTCGATGAATTTTTCACCAAAGGCCGCTATGGATATGCCTCGGCCTTGGCCTTCATTCTGTTCGGTGTTATTCTGGTGCTGACGTATATCAACAACCGGGTTCAGGGATCACGCGTGTTCTATGGCTGATATTACTGCCGGAGAAAAGTTCCTCCTCGTGCCGCAGGAGAGCGTCCGCAAACCGATTTTTGCCTACGGCAAACTGTGGGCAGTTTTTACCTACGTCGTGTTGGCCTTCGGCGCGCTGATCTCCCTGGGTCCCTTTGTATGGATGATCTTGAAATCCTTTATGAGCCTCGGCGAATCGATCGGCACCACGCTGATTCCCAGCCAGCTTCACTTCGAGAATTACGTGCGGGCCTGGGATGATGCCCAGTTTTCGGACTATCTGGTCAATTCTGTTCTGATCACAATCATCACGCTTGCCGGCGAACTAGTCTTCAGTGTACTGGCCGCCTACGCGTTTGCGCGCATCAAATTCCCCGGGCGCGATGTGCTCTTCGGCCTCTTGCTGAGTTCCATGATGATCCCCGGCATGGTGACCATGATCCCAAATCTGCTGACTGTGACCTGGTTGGGGCGGGTGGGGCCCATCCCCTGGATAGACAACTGGCCTGCGCTCACCATTCCCTTCATGGGCAGCGTATTCTCCGTATTCTTATTGCGCCAATTCTTTTCCCAAATTCCGGAAGAGCTTTTCGACGCGGCCAAGATGGACGGCGCCGGCCACCTGCGCATTTTGCGGTCCATAGTCCTGCCTTTGTCCAAGGCTCCGGTGATGGTCATCGTGGTGCTCTCCTTCATCGGTACCTGGAACGCACTCGCCTGGCCTTTGTTGGTGACCAATTCCGCTGAGTGGCTGCCCATCTCAGCCGGCTTGTTCAATTTCCTGCATGAAGCCGGCAGCGAGTTGAATCTTGTCATGGCCGCTTCGATGATTACAATCGTGCCTATCCTCATTCTTTACTTTCTGACCCAGAAGCAATTTACCGAGAGCATCGCCCGCAGCGGTTTGAAAGGGTGATAGTGACCTTCCCACTGTGACTATGCGATTAGAGAACTCGTACGTTGAGAGGAGGTGGTAAGTGGATAAAAGTGAAAAGTGGGTCAGTCTCTTTGCCTAAGATGACTCCCGCCAGATCAGATAGACGTCTAACTAGTGTTTCATGAGGAGAAAAAGACATGACGCAAAATAGGTTAACCACAGCATTGGCCCTAGTGACGGTCCTAATGCTCGTTCTTACGGCCTGCGGCGCCCCGGCGACTCCCACCAGCGCTCCGCAACCCACTGCGGTTCCTGCTACGGAGGTTCCCGCCGAGCCCACAGCAGTCGTGAGTATGCTTGAGGGAGACCCGAACGGTCAGACCATCGTGTTCTGGCACGCCTTCAGCAGCGGCGCCAACCTCGATGGCATGACGGCCGTGATCGATAAGTTCAATGCCGAGAATGAATTTGGCATCACCGTCGAGAACGTGCCGCAAGGCAGCCAGGGCGACCTGGAAACCGCCGTGAATGGTGCCATCACCACCGGAGAGTTGCCCAGTCTCACCATGGGCTTCCCCAACGGCCTGGCCCGCTGGTACAGCTTGGGTGTGATTTCTTCTCTCAACCCGTATATCGACGACCCGGTGTATGGCGTTGACCCAGATGTGTGGGCTTCTGTCTACCCGGGGCCCCTGAGCTCGGGCACGCTGGCCGATGGTACGCAAATCGGCATCCCCGTCAACCAATCGGCGCAGGTGTTGTTCTACAACTTCAGTTGGGCGCAGGAACTTGGTTTCGATGGCCCGCCGGCTACGTCTGCTGAGTTCAAGGAACAGGCTTGCGCCGCCGCGGCCGCCAACGCCGCCGATGACAATCCCGACAATGATGACGCCGGATATGTGATGTTCAACGGCGCCTCTAACGTCCTACCTTGGATTTGGGCTTTTGGTGGCGCTGGTCTGACGGACGACGGCGCAGGGTATGTGCTCAACGACGAAGCCAGCCTGCAGGCTGCTTTGTTCCTGAAGGACCTGGTAGATAGTGGCTGCACGCTGACCACCCCCAGCTTCCCCAATCCTGAGCTGGCAAATCGTTTGGCGCTGTTTGCCAACAGTTCGACGGCTGGCATCCCCTTCCAGCAGGCTGCCTTCGATGACATCGGCAGCACGGACGAGTGGGGTTCCATCCCTGTCCCAGGTCCTGACGGCACACTGGTGGTGAATGCCTTCGGCCAAATGGCCGGCATTGTGACCACCAACGCCGATGCTGACCTGGCCAGCTGGATCTTCCTGAAGTACCTGACCTCCCCCGAGACGCAGTCTCTGTGGGTATCGATGACCGGTTACTTCCCCACGCAAGCCACCACCGATCTGGGAACCAAACCCCAGGACGACCCGATTTGGGCTCAATCCTACGAGCTCATGCAATACGGTGTTGCCGAGCCGAACCTTCCTGCTCACGGGGCGGTGCGCGGTCTGATCCAGGGCGCGTTTGACGCCGCCATGGCCGCAGCGGATGAAGCCGCTATCCAGGCGATTCTGGACCAGCTGCAAGCCGACGCTGACGCCGCAGTAGCCGAAACGCAGTAAGCTGCCTCTCGCTTAGGCAGTTCGCACGATCAAAGGCCCGCGGGGAAACCCGCGGGCCTTACTTTCCGCTTGACACAACTGCCCCGTTTGCCCCGAAACCACCCTTATATGCTTAACTAGTGTTATGAGGCCCCATGCTGCCAGCCCGCCGGCTGCCTTATCTTTCGCACCTGGCTACTGACCATCCTGTTAAGTTGATAGGGTGCTGTGTGTGGTGGTTCTATCATCTATCATCTTTCAACTTCCGACTCGGTCTGTCAAGTTATCATAGTGCTATGTCCCGGCATGACAACTTGACATATGTGATTAATTGACAAAATGCGGCGATTTCTAATTACCTGCACGTTACTTCTTCTCCTGGTGGCAGCCTGCGGCAATCCACAGACTACGGCGACGCCCGCCGCTTCGCCGGCGACAGTCCTGGCGGACACCCCGCAGCCCAGCCCCAGCCCCACGCCAAATGCTGCCCCAACCGTAACGCCAACCCTCAGCACCTATCAGGATTTCCTGCCGCGCCCGAGCGAAGGCAGCCTGCGTGTGTTGAGTTACAACGTGAATTGGGACTCCATCTTTCCCGATGACGACCCGCAAAACCATGACCTTCGCGCGTTCAACCGCGTCGAGGCATTCAAGCGCATCCTGCGCGCCCTGCAGCCGGATGTGATCTGCCTGCAGGAGATCAATTACTTGCGCAGCTCGGAGCAGATCGGCGTGCTGGTCGCTGACGCCCTCGGCAGCGATGAAGCCTGGTACGCAGCCAAAGAACGTGACACTTTTATCGTCTCCCGCTTCCCCCTTGAGCAGGATGGGTACGAATTGGTCGTCACCGGCGTGGTTAATGCTCTGCAGCAGGCGGCTGCCCTGGTGGATCTGCCGGATGCGGTCTATGGGAACACCGACCTTTATTTGATCTGCGCTCACTTCAAAGCCGGCGGAACCACCAGCGACATTCTGCTGCGCCAGGAGCAGGCGGATGTGATCATGGCCCATATTCAGGATGCCCTCAGTCCCGGGGAGAACCTGGACTTGGCCGCCGAGACACCGTATCTTCTGGTAGGCGACTTCAACATTTACGATACGGACCCGCACAACCACTTGTGGACTATGTTGCGCGGGGACATATACAATGAGCGCCGCTATGGCAACGACTTTGCGCCCGATTGGGACGTCACAACCCTCAGCGATGCTGCACCGAATCACAATGGTCTGGGCAAAGAGGGCTACACCTGGCGCGATGACGCCAGCAGTTTTCCGCCGGGCAGCTTTGACCGCATCTTGTACACGGACAGTGTGCTGCGATTAGAAAATACTTTCGTGCTCAACACCACGCTCTTGGCTCCGGAGGTACTGTCAGCTTGGGGGATGATGGCCGATGACGTATTGCTGGCCGGCGAAGCGGGGGTCTATGACCATCTGCCAGTCGTGGCGGATTTTGAAATCCTTCCCTAGACAG
The DNA here is from genome assembly GCA_040882365.1 of Anaerolineales bacterium. Taxonomy (GTDB): domain Bacteria; phylum Chloroflexota; class Anaerolineae; order Anaerolineales; family UBA11579; genus JAMCZK01. The sequence goes on along the minus strand of JBBEBI010000003.1, from coordinate 34,921 downwards.
GAAGCAGGCACGCTGTATCCCTTAAAAGCCAAGAAGCCACGTAGTGGCTTCTTGGGGGTCCTTGCGCTGCGGCAGCTTTACCGCTCGAAAGCGAGAAGGGTTGCCGCAGCGCGAAGTTCAGGACTGTTACTGTCCATTGGCAACACCTCCTCTACGATGAAATAGCAAGGTGAAGGGGTGGGGGATTCTCTCAGGCGAGGGTCAGTATGACATATATTGGCAGTGGTGTCAATTTGAATATTGGCCTGAGTTGCGAGATCTGGAACCTAGGAACCCGGTTTGGTCATGGCGCGTACTTCGTCATCGGTGACGTCGAACTCGAGCAACTGCCCGGTGGCGATGAAAACGGTGCGTTCGCAGATATTGGTGACGCGGTCGGCAAGGCGCTCCAGGTTGTGGCAGGCCCACAAAAGATGGTTGATCTGGGCGATGTTGTTGGGTTCCTTGATCATCAAGTTGAGGATCTCGGCGTGGACAGAGTTGAATAAGACATCCACCTTATCGTCTTCTTTGGGGATGGCGCGGGCCGCCTCGGCGTTGCCGGTGACAAAGGCTTCCAGGGCGCGGTGCAGCATATCCACGCAGATCTCAGCCATGGTCATGAGATCCGGGGGGGTCTTGGGGCGGTTTTCAGCACCCAGATACAGGTTAATCCGCCCAATGCCCTTGGCGTAATCACCCATGCGCTCCATTTCGGTGTTGACTTCCAGAATTGCCGTTAGCAGGCGCAGGTCGCGCGCCATGGGCTGTTGTGTGGCCAATATGGTGATGGTGCGCTCTTCGATCTCAAAGTGCTTTTCGTTGATCTTCTTGTCACCGCGATAGACTTCTTCGGAGGCGGCCAGATTGCGATCCTTGAGAGCGCGCACTGATTGCAGGGTGGCCTGTTCCACCATGCTGCCCAGCAGGAGAACCTCGTCCATTAGCTCATTAAGTTTGCGTTCCAGTGTCTCTCGCGTCATGGCGCACCTCGGCTTAAGATTATACGGTGTGCAGGCTCCCGCTGTTTTTATCGGGAAGTTAAATGATTATTTTCCTCTCTGATGCCTAAAGGAAATCGAGTCTGTAATTATAAAGGGGAGCTATGTTAGGCACGTAGTATAATCCCGCCATGAATTTGTATCAAATTACTCATATTAACACCCGCATTGAAGAACTAGTTAAAAGCCGGTAGAATAAGATACAAGAGATTCGCCTCAATGGGAACCGAAAAGCAAGTTAGCCCTGCCATGCAGCGTTACGCCGCCGAGGTGTACCGCATCCAGCAGGATAGCCCGCAGGTTTCGCTTTCGCACCTGGCCGAGAACGTGGAATCCTCTCCGCAGGCCATTGCGCGCATGGTTAAGCGTCTGACCGACTCTGGCTTCGCCACCTACGAACCCTACCGAGGCGTACGCCTCACTGCCGCCGGCGAGCACATCGCCATGCCGTCCTTGCGCCGCCACCGTTTGGGTGAAGTATTCCTGGTGAAGGTGATGGGCTACGACTGGGCCTCCGCTCACGAGTTGACCGATGTCTTCGAGCGCGGCATGAATGAGGAGCTGGAAGATCGCATGTATGAGATGGCGGGTAGGCCAACACGCTGCCCACATGGGGAACCTATCCCTACCAAAGAAGGGCTTATTGTTTTCCCCAAGGATGCCCCTTTGATCTCACGGGAGCCCGGCGCGCGGTTGCGCCTGAGCCGCGTGCGCACCCATGACAGCGACAAGCTCCGCTACATCGGCAATTTGGGGCTGGTTCTCGGCGTGGAATTCTCGTTGGTAAGCCGTGCGCCATTCAATGGTCCGTTGCGGTTGCAGTTCGAGCGCAGCGACCAGGTTATAGGGTACGAGTTGGCTAGCAGCCTTTGGGTGGAATCTATAAAGTAAGCGATCACCTACGCCTGTCCTTATCAAAAAAGACCGCCAATTTCTGACGGTCTTCTGGTCGGGGCGAGAGGATTTGAACCTCCGACCCCTTGCACCCCATGCAAGTGCGCTACCGGACTGCGCCACGCCCCGATGAGTACAAAAAATGATTATAACGTAGTTTCCAAATATGTAGCCTTTGTTGCACATATGAGCAACACGATAGGTCTGAAATAGCCCGCAATCTGTGCATATATAACTTTCGTAATTCACTGGGTGTGACACCATGGCGGTATTAACAAAGAAACCGCCATTGCCGAACTGCGTGCCCTTGGGTTTGCTGTAAATATTGCTCGAACCGCAATTGGGGTACTTGCCGTTTTTCATCGCGCTTCAATATCTCCGGCGGTGGCTAGAAAATTCCCCAGTCGGCCCCAGCGCCCTCTTCCATATAGGAGAGATCCCACAGTTCGGCGCCCATCTGGATGGTGGTGTCGCGCTTGAGCGCCTCGGCCGCCTTATGGCGCGTCATCTCCAGAAGGGCGGGGGCGTAAGGACAAAATGGTGTGGTCATGATCATGGTGACCATGGCCTTGTTTTCCATTTCATCTACCTGCACATTGCGTACCAGGCCGAGCTCAATCACGTTCAGGCCGATCTCCGGATCCACCACCTGGCGCAACGAATTTTCCACGTCCTCGGTCAGTTCGGGATGGGTGCTTTCTATTTCCCAGATGGCTTGCTTGGCGGGATCTTGGGATGCAACAGGGCTCATTCTTCTATGGCTCCGTTAACTTGGGATTGTTTCCTTTATTGCTTCCAATGGCACAACATAGGTGCAATGGCTGTCGCCGCTCAGCAGGCAACTGGTCCGCTCCGGATCTGCCGAGAGGACTTTGGCGATCAAGGCCTTGTCTATGGTGCATACCTCGCTATGCGTCTGGCCTACATAATAGTAGGGGCAACTCGTTTCCTTAATCAGGATTTCTTTTTCGCCGCGTTGGATTTGAACGGTGTAGCCTTCCTTGCCTAGCCACTCCTTGAGGAGCGCCAAGCGTTCCTTAAGGTTCAGATCACTTAGCTGCCTCGTGCCGGCATATTGCTCGGCGATGCCTTCGGCCATACGGGAAAAGAGCTTACCGTATTCCTCGGCAGGCAGCTGCTGCTTGACTTCCGCAAGCAGCTGGTTGGCAAAACGGATGGTGTGGGCGGGGAACCTCTCGCGCCCGGCTTCGGTGAGGAAGTAAACCCGCCGAGGCCTGCCGACGCCGTGGCGCTCTTCGGCGGAGCTCACCAAGCCCTCGTCCTCCAGCTTGCCAATATGGTGCCGGACTGAGATTGGATTGATCTTGACCGCCTTGGCCAGATCGTTGATCGTGCAGCGCTGCTGGCTGAGCAGCTGGCGCAGGACAAGATTACGAGTGGTTCCCATGGTTTTGATAACAAGGCGAGTATAACACCCGGCATTTTAGGTGTCAATATTTTAGAATTTCCTCATAAATATTGACCCCATCGAGCAAACCTGCTATAATTTCCACAAATAAATCTCACCCAGGTTGAAAATAGATTCCCAAGTTTCGCCTGTGCATTTTGCTTCAATCCAAGGAGAATATCCGCTTCATGTCTGAACTAATCATCCGCGATTTGCGAGTAAAAGTTGCTGAAAGCGAGATACTTAAGGGTCTCAGCCTCACTGTTGAGCAGGGCAAGGTTCATGCCCTCATGGGTCCTAATGGGAGTGGCAAATCTACGCTGGCCTATACCCTCATGGGGCATCCCGGCTACGAAGTGACCAAGGGCGAAGTGCTGTTCAAAGGCCAGAATATCCTGGAGCTAGAGCCCGACCAGCGCTCCCACCTGGGCTTGTTCCTTGCCTTCCAGTATCCCGTGGCCATCCCTGGGGTCAGCGTGGCCAATTTCCTGCGTACCGCCATCAACTCCCACCGCAAGGCCAAGGATCCCGAGGACAAGGGTTTGCCCATCCCTGAGTTTCGCAAGTTGTTGAAGGAAAAGATGGACCTTTTGAAAATGGATCACAGCTTCGCCGGCCGCTACCTCAACGAGGGCTTCTCCGGTGGTGAGAAGAAGAGCGCTGAGATCCTGCAGATGGCGACCCTGAATCCCGAAATCGCCATTATGGATGAGACCGACTCCGGTTTGGACATCGACGCGCTGCGCAATGTAGCCCAAGGCGTGGAAGCGCTGCGCGGCCCCAACTTTGGCGTGTTGCTCATAACTCACTATCAGCGCATCCTGAATTACATCAAGCCCGACGTCGTGCACATCATGCTGAACGGCTGCATCGCTGAAACGGGTGGCCCAGACCTGGCCATGAAGCTCGAAGAGAAGGGCTACGATTGGATCCGGGAGAAGCAAGGCGAGAAGATCGCCGCTTAACAATAGTGGAACGAGGTGAATGATGGTCTTGGACGAAAAAGCGATCGAACGACATAAAGAGGATGCCGAGCTTTTAGCGGGCATCGATGAATACAAGTACAACTTCATCGACGAGGCCAAGCCTGTATTTCGCACGCGCAAGGGCCTCGGCGAAGACATCGTGCGCCAGATCAGCGCCAAGAAGGAAGAACCGCAGTGGATGCTGGACTTCCGCCTCAAGGCCTATAAGCATTTCACTTCCCGCCCGATGCCGACCTGGGGTGGCGATCTGTCCAAGCTGGACTTGGACGAGATCTATTTCTACAGCAAACCCGCCGGCGCCGAAGGCAAGAACTGGGACGAAGTGCCCGCTGACATCAAACGCACTTTCGAACGCCTGGGCATCCCCGAAGCCGAGCAGAAGTTCCTGGCCGGCGTGGGCGCCCAATACGAATCGGAGATGGTGTATCACAACATCCAGAAACACCTGGCCGATAAAGGCGTGATCTTCAAGAGCATTGAACACGGCCTGCGCGACCACCCCGATCTTTTCCGCGCGTATTTCGGCAAGATCATTCCCATCGAAGACAATAAGTTTGCCGCCCTGAATTCGGCCGTGTGGTCTGGCGGCTCCTTCGTGTATATCCCCAGGGGCGTCAAAGTGGATATGCCGCTGCAAGCCTACTTCCGCGTGAACCAGGCGGACCAGGGCCAGTTTGAGCGCACGCTGATTATCGTCGAAGAAGGGGCGGAAGCGCATTACGTGGAAGGCTGCACGGCACCAATCTACACCACGGACTCTTTCCACAGCGGTGTCATTGAGATCATTGTCAAGAAAGACGCTCGCTTCCGCTACACGACCATCCAAAATTGGTCTAACAATATGTATAACCTGGTGACGCAGCGCGCCTACGTGTATGGCAATGGCACCATGGAGTGGGTGGATGCCAACCTGGGCAGCAAGCTCACCATGAAATATCCCTCCTGCTATCTAATGGAGCCCGGCGCGCACGGCGAGATCCTCTCTATGGCGTTCGCCTCGGGCCACCAACACCAGGATACCGGCGGCAAGGTGATTCATTTTGCGCCCAAGACCACCAGCAAGATCACGTCCAAGTCGATCAGCAAGAGTGGGGGCCGCGCTTCTTATCGCGGCCTGCTGAAGATGCATCCCGGAGCGGAGGGCTCAAAGTCCAACGTGGTTTGCGATGCGCTGCTACTGGATGAGACCTCTCGCTCGGACACCTATCCCTACATTGAGATCGATGCCGAAGATGTGACCGTGGGCCACGAGGCCTCGGTGTCCAAAGTCGGTGAAGAGCAGCTTTTCTACCTGATGAGCCGCGGTATGACCGAGGAGCAGGCCACCACCATGGTGGTGTCCGGCTTCATCGAGCCGCTGGTCAAAGAGTTGCCCATGGAATATGCCATCGAGATGAACCGTCTGATTCAGCTTCAGATGGAAGGCTCGATCGGCTAGGCCCGAACGAAAGACTATGGCTGAACGCAAACCCCGCATCATTAAACGTATCTCTTCGGCTAGGCGACCCGCTGCACCGGCTGGTTTCGTGTTCACGAAACAAATGATGCCCAGCTTTGCTAATGGCGCCAAGGAAGCTACTTTCCTGCGCAGCTACCGCCAACAGGCCTGGAAGCAATTCGAGTCCCTCGGGCTGCCGCAGACCACCGAGGAAGCTTGGCGCCGCACTGATATTCACAACCTGCAGACAAGCAGCTTTGCATTGCCGGACAAGAAGAAAGCTGCCAGGTTGCCTGCGGTTCCCAAGCGTTTGCTCAAGCCGCTGTTGGGCAAGGGCCACGGCGGCCAGATCATACTGAGCCCCGAGAGTTCGAGTATTGAGTTAAGCAAGGCCATCGCCAAACAAGGCGTTGTCTTTACCGACCTGGCCACGGCGGCCAAGAAACATCCTGCGCTCCTCAAGAAAGTTCTGGGCAAGGTCGTAAAGCCCGGCGAGGGAAAATTCGCCGCCATGGCGGCTGCGTTCGCCAGCCGCGGCGTGCTTCTTTATGTACCCAAAGGGGTGACCGTCGAGGAACCCCTGCATTCCGTGTTGTGGGGTCCAGGAACCGGCCTGGCCTACTTCTCGCATATCCTTGTTTGGGTGGAGGATGGCGCCTCGGTGACCTTCGTGCACGAGGCCGCCTCGCCGACTGCCGACCAGCAGACTCTGCACGCCGGCATCGTGGAACTGCACGTTGGCGTGGTCTCCAGGTTGCGCTTTGTGGAACTGCAATCCTGGGGGGAGCATGTATGGAATTTCAGCCACGAGCGCGCTCAGCTGCAAAAGGACGCCCAAATGGACTGGATCTTCGGCGCCCTGGGCAGCCGACTGACCAAGAATTTCTCCGAGATCAACCTGGAAGGCGAAGGCAGCACGGCGCGCATGTCCGGCTTCTACTTCACCGATGGCGAGCAGCATTTGGACCACGATACCCAGCAAAATCACCTTGCGCCGCACACCACCAGCGACCTGCTCTTCAAAGGCGCCCTGGAGGACAAGAGCCGCTCGGTATGGCAAGGCATGATTCACGTGGCCCCCGGCGCCCAGCGCACGGATGGCTACCAAGCCAACCGCAATCTGGTGCTGAGCAAGCATGCCCGTGCCGACTCGATCCCGGGATTGGAGATCCAAGCCGACGATGTGCGCTGCACCCATGGCTCTACCGTAGGCAAAATAGACGAGACCGAGCTTTTCTACCTATTGAGCCGGGGCATCGCTAAAAAAGATGCCCGCCGCCTGATCGTCGAAGGATTTTTCGACCCCATCATGCAGCGCATCCCTTTTGAAGGCGTGCGCGAGCGGTTTCAGCAGGCTATTGTTCACAAGTTGAAATAAATGTATAGTGATTTTGACGCCAATAGAGCAGGAGGCCCCGATTGACTGAACTTCGATTTACCGCCGCTCCCGACCGCGAGGACGTTTACGCTGTCGGTGAACGCGTGGAAGTGTATTGCGACCATGAAGACGATAAGGGTAACCGTGTGCGCGGCTGGCTGGAAGGCGTGGTCGTGCAGGTGGACCCCAAGATCGTAGCCGTGCAATTCAACGAGCCTGTCTACCTGACGGACGGCTGGATGGTTCCGGACCATGTGCTGTGGTGCCCGCCCAATTCCCAGCAGATCCGTGCCGCCCGCAAGCGCAAGCGCCGCCCGCGCAGCTAAGGCTATGGCTTCACCACCTAAGGTACAAGCCTTGGATGTAAATAAGCTTAGGGCGGATTTTCCCGTGTTGGACGTGGAAGTTCGCCCCGGCGTGAAGCTGGTCTATCTGGATTCAGGGGCTACCAGCCAAAAGCCGCGCCAAGTCATCGAGGCGATGGACATCTATTATCGCCGCCAAAATTCAAATATCCACCGCGGCGTGCACACCTTGGCAGAAGAGGCCACGACGCTCTACGAGGGCGCCCGCGTTAAAGTCGCCAAGTTCATCAACGCCGCCAAGCCGCGCGAGACCATCTTCACTCGCAACGCCACCGAAGCGATCAACCTGGTGGCTTACAGCTGGGGCCGAGCCAATCTGAAGTCCGGCGACGTGGTGCTGCTCACCGAAATGGAGCACCACGCCAACCTTGTGCCTTGGCAGATGTTGGCCGCGGATAAGGGCATTCGCCTCGAATTTATCCCGGTGACGGACGGCTTCTTGCTGGACGTGGACGCCCTGCCGGGCTTACTCGACCAATTCAAACCCAAGCTGGTCGCCTTCACCGCCATGTCCAACGTGTTAGGCACTATTACGCCAGTAGCCGATATCATCAAGCAGGCCCATGCTGCCGGCGCCCTGACATTGATCGACGGCGCCCAGTCGGTGCCGCACCTGGCCACCGACGTACGCGCCCTGGATGTGGATTTTCTGGCCTTCTCCAGCCACAAGATGTTGGGTCCCACAGGCCTCGGCGTCCTGTACGGCAAAGAAGCCCTGTTGGAAGCCATGCCGCCTTTCCTGGGTGGAGGCGACATGATCAAGCGCGTTCAATTGCGGTCGTTTGTCCCAAACACGCTGCCTCATAAATTCGAGGCCGGTACACCGGCTATCGCCGAAGTCATCGGTTTGGGTGCCGCGGTGGACTATTTGAACGACGTAGGTATGGATGCCATAGCGGCCAACGACCACGAACTGACCGCTTACGCGTTGGAACGCTTGGAAGAAGTTCCCGGCATTTGGATTTTCGGCCCCCCGGCAGAACATAAGAGCTCGAACGCATCGTTCACCTTCGACGGCGTGCATCCGCACGATGTGGCGGAGATATTGAACCGGCATGGTGTCGCTACCCGCGCCGGGCACCACTGCGCCATGCCTGTACATGAGAAATTCGGCATCCCGGCCACGACCCGGGCAAGCTTTTACCTTTACAATACGAAACAAGAAGTCGATCAACTGATCGAAGCGCTTTACAAAGTAAAGGAAATATTCGGCTAATGGACGACCTGTACCGCGAACTGATCATCGACCGCTACCAAAATCCACGCTTCCGCGGTGACCTTGACCCGCACACCCACAGTTATGAAGACGACAACCCAGTGTGTGGCGATCATATTCGCATCGATCTGCGCATAGAAGACAAAGGCGTAGTGACCGAGGCAAAATTCAGCGGCGAAGGCTGCTCGATCTCGCAGGCTTCCGCCGATTTGCTTATGGAGAAGGTCACCGGCATGCCGGTCTCTGAAGTACGTAAGCTGGGCAAACAGGATATCCTGGACCTGCTCGGCATCGAGCTTGGCCCCGTGCGGCTGAAATGCGCATTGCTTTCGCTGAAAGTTCTCAAGGGCGGCGTCTACGGCCTTGATGAGGTGATGTCGCTGGATGAGCTAGCGGCATCTTAAGAGTGACCTTCACTTACACCCACCTCGGTCCCAAAGAAGTCGACTTCGTGCCCGTGGCCGCCGAAAGCGAGCTGCCAAACGGCGAGCGCATTTTTATAGAGATCGATAATGAGACCATTGTGGTCTTCAACATTGCCGGGCAGTACTTCGCCATCGGCGACGTATGCTCGCACGATAATGGCCCGGTGGGGGAGGGCGAGCTGGAAGGCTTCGAGATCATCTGCCCTAGGCACGGCGCCCGTTTCGATATCCGCAACGGCGAAGTGAAGGCGCTACCTGCTGTTATCGACATCCCCGCGTATCCAGTACGCGTGGTGAATGGGCAGATCGAGGTGGGGGTGCCGGTATCTAGCCAGGGACCAGCCGGCTAGGCTTGCGAAGTATCAGCGACTGGAAATGAATATCTGAACCCTGTTCCAGGGCAACGGTGTGAAACCGCAAGAGATGGAACAGGGGCGCCAGTTGACGCTTTAGGTTTTCGTCGTCCCAGAATGAAAAGAATCTTTTCGGTTTGTAGGTGTCCTCTTCGTAAATGCCTTCGCTGTCTATCCCGCCATATAGGCCCAAATAGAAGAATCCATTTGGTTTTAGCGTACGGCGGATATTCGCGAGAGCGACGGGGAACTCGGACTTGGGGACATGGAGCAGGCAATTTAAGGAAAAGACGGCATCGAAGCTTTCGGGTGATATATACAGATCGCATATGTCTAGCACCTCCGCGGCCAGTCCTTTTTCCTTGCAGGCAGCCACGTTTTCTTCAGTAAGATCTGTTGCGAGCACATCAAGCCCATTGGCGGCAAAGAATGCCGCATCCTGTCCCGTGCCTGCCCCGACCTCCAATAAGCTCCTGGCCCCATTTTTCCTTAGTTCATCCAGAAAGATATCCCGCTCCGCGATCTTCCATGGATCTATGATGCGCGCATCCCGCACACCCACCTGTGCGGCATAAGCCTGCCGCAGGGTTTTTCTAAGCTCTTTGTCCATGGGTTATTCAACGATTTTCCAGCCGCGGCTAATGGCCAACGGCCGCAGTTCGTTGTCTGGGTGGAAAGCCACCGGGTTCCCAACCATCTGCAATAGGTGCAGGTCCGTCAGGCTGTCTGCGTAGGCGGTACTTGAAGCGTAGTCGATGTTCAAACTCTTGGCCGCCATCGCCTCCTGGGTTAGGGCAGCCTTGTTCTCGTCGATGCACACCAAGCCGGCAATGCGGCCGGTGTAGCGGCCGCCGCGCAGCTCCGGCACCGTGCCCACCGCCAAGTCCGCTCCCACCTGTGTCGCAATGGCTTCCTGAAGTGGTGTCAACCCCGCAGAGACCAGCGTTACCAGTTCGCCGGCCGCCTTATGCACCTTGATCAGCTCGAGCGCGTCGGCGCGCCAAAAAAGGGTGAGGTATTCCCGCGCCACCCAATCCCACACCGTTTGGGCTTCTTCCTGGGTATAACCTCGGATGAACCACGGCAGGTGCGCGGCCCAGGCGCTGCGGAATCTGCTCTGGGAAATGATCCTAAGCTTGAAGCCGAGGTAAATGGGCGTGTGATAGAGCCAAAAAAAACGGTGTGTCCAGCGGCGCAAGCCACGGCGGCGAAAATACTCCAAGATGCCGCGCCACACTCGCTCGGTGGTGAGGGTGCCGTCCACGTCGAAGAAAGCTGCTTTAGTAGTCATGCCTTCAGGAATTTGGCTATTAGCCTCTGTATGGCTTGAACAACGTCTTTCCTTCCTGCTTCAAACCAATGGATATTTGGATCGGTCGGTTTAAACCAGGACGCTTGCCGCCGTACGAACAGGCGCGTCTTGCGCTTGATTTCGGCAACGGCCTCCTCCAGGCTTAGCTCACCCCGCAAATGTGCGCTTAGCTGCGCATAGCCAATGGCAGACATGCTTGGCAACTCAGGATCATAACCTTTGGCGAGCAGAGTATGGACCTCGTCCAGCCAGCCGGTATCCAGCATGGCCTGGATGCGAGTATCGATACGATCGTAGAGCTCCGGCCGTGGCCTAGCCAGGCCGACCTGGAGCTCGCGGTAAGGCGATCCCTGACGTCGGCGCTGATCTGAAAAGCGCCGGCCCGTGCTGATTATGACTTCCAAAGCCCGAAGGGTGCGCCGCGCATTGCGCGAGTCGATGTGTTTAGCGGCCTCGGGGTCCAGCAGGGCCAGGCGCCTATGTATCTCCTCTTTACCGATCTCTCCTTCCCACGCAGCCAGGGCCGCGCGGAGCTTGGGCCGCGGTGCCAGCTTCGGTGGCGTCCAGCCTTCGCAGATGGCGCGCAAATATTGCCCCGTCCCGCCCACCAGGATGGGCAGGCGGCCACGGCCGTGGATGTCGGAAATTGCCCGAGCGGCGGCTTTTTGGAAGACCGCCAGGCTCCATGGTTCATCGGGATCCGCCACATCGATAAGGAGGTGGGGTACGCGGGACCGATCGGCTTTGCTGGGCTTCGCCGTGCCGATGTCCATGCCTCGATAGAGCAGCCGTGAATCGGCTGAAACGATCTCCGCCTCCAATCGTTCGGCGATCTGAATGGCGATCTCGGTCTTGCCAACCGCTGTCGGGCCAACAATTGCCACGAGGTGAGGGCGACTATTCAGGGTGAAAACCTTATCCGTCAAGGGTGGCGCGCCTTACTCACCCAGGGCATTTTCAAAGTGCAGAATTTCGGGTTGGCCGCTCGGGGTGCGGTTTACGGAAATCACATCCACGCGCCAGTCACCATTAAGTTCGGGATGCGCCTGCAAGTAATCGATTGCACTGTCCAACAGGTGCTGTTGCTTGGAAAGGGTTACCGAGTCCTCCGGATGGCCGAAGTCAACCGAGCTGCGCGTTTTCACTTCCACGAAGACCAGCGCACTCGCGTGGCGGGCCAGCAAATCGATCTCCCCGTACTCGCTGCGCACATTGCGCGCCAAGATCTCGTAACCCAGTGATTCCAAGTATTCGGCAGCTCGCTGCTCGCCCCAGCTGCCCAATGCCTGCTTCTGATTGGTCATTAGGCGTTAGCTGAGGTGCTGCCTGAACCAGCCCAACATCCCCTGCCAGGCCTCTGCCGCGGCATCGGCATTGTAGGCCTCCGGCCGGCCATCGTTGAAGAAGGCGTGGCCAGCCCCTGCATAGGTATGGAATTGGTGCGCAGTCCCCTGATGTTTTAGCTGCTTCTCGAAATCCTGCACAATGCTGGCGGGGATGCCAGAATCCAGCTCCCCGTATAAGCCCAGGACCGGCGCCTTGATCTTGGCCGTGTCGCCGGCATCCAGCGGCCGGCCGTAAAAGCAGACCACCGCGTCCACCTGCTGGCTGGCAGCCGCCGTGGACAATGCGAGTCCGCCGCCCATGCACCAGCCCACGATGCCTACTTTCTTCGGGCTTACGTTTTCAAGCGAGCGTAGGTAATTTACCGACGCGATGATCTCGTCAACGGCGCGGCGCCGGTCCAATGCCATGGCCAGCTTGCGGGCCTCGTTGGGTTCGCTGGCAATCTGGCCATGATAAAGGTCCGGTGCCAGGGTGATAAAGCCTTCTGCAGCTAGGCGATCGGCCACATCTTTGATGTGACCCACCAATCCCCACCATTCCTGAATGGCAATCACCGCGGGGAATGGCCCGTCCCCGGTGGGGATCGCCAGGTAACCCGCGGTCTGGTGAGCATCGGAGGGAAATCGAATCTTGCCCATTTTCGAATCAGTATACCTGCGGAGTCGCTGGAGTACAATCGCTCCGTGGATTCGGCTCGGCATCTTCCCGACGGTGAGCGGCTAAGCGCGGTGATGGCCGTCATCTTGCTTGCTTATGCAGTTTCGCGCTTTGTGCAGTTGCCTGGTCAGACTCTAGGATTGGAATTGGGCGGCATCTATCTTCCGATTGAAATAAGTATCAACACGATGATTGCCATAGTGGTGGCGGGGCTCACGGCCACTGGCACCGACTGGCTCTTGCAGGCCGATACCGGGGCAGCCGGCCGTTCGCGTTACCGCCACTGGTTCCTTCCGGCTATGACGGCGTGGGTGATCAGCCTCTTGCTAGCCAACCTGCCATTCAACGCGCAATGGTGGTTGGGGTTCGGCTTATGCGCTTTGTTTTTGTTGGCGGTTATCCTGGCTGAATACGCAAGCTCGTCCACAGAAAACCACTATTACTCTTTGGCTACCCAGGCATTGACCGTTCTGACCTTGTGTCTGTTCCTCATCCTGGCCATCACGGTGCACGCCGTCGCATTGCGTCTTTATCTCGCGTTACCCGCAATTGGATTGGGTGTTTTTACCGCCGCGTCGCGACTCCAACTGCTTCGCCTCGGGCAACGCTGGCAACCGTTGCAGGCGATCGGCATTACATTCGCATGCGCCCAGATCGCCGCGGCGCTGCATTATTTGCCGGTTTCCGTTCTCGGGTACGGATTGGGACTGCTTGGCCTGCTGTACGCCCTCGATCATTACACGGGTGCCTTCACTAACGCTGGATCTTTGAGGCAAACGGTGCGCGAAGCCTTGATAGCCCTTGCCGTGTTTTGGATCCTGGCATTGTTGCTCCGCTAATTGGACACTCTGAAGATCAGACTCGAGCATTGGGAGGCTATGCGCGCTCACGTGGCGCGCGAGGCGCCGTTGGAAGCGTGCGGCTTGTTGGCCGGTTCGGAGGGCCTGAGCGCGTCTGTGTTTCCCATCCGCAATGAAGAGGCCAGCCTAACGCACTTCCTGATGGATGCCAAACAACAGGTGCAGGCTTTCATGGCCATGGAGCGCGCCGGCTGTCACCTGCTGGCCATTTACCATTCCCACCCAGCCGGGCCGCCGCGTCCTTCCCGAACCGACTTGGCAGAGGTGACCTACCCAGGTGTGGTGCAGCTGATCTGGGCGCAGGCTGGTGGCTGGGATTGTTTTGCCTTCCTACTGGACGAAGGGCAGGTTCAGCCATTAAAATATCAGCTCCTCAGTGAGTAACTCATCCCAAGGGCGCGTGTTTCTATTATCGCCCCTTCACCGTTCATTCGCCTAATTAGGAGATTCATATATGCCAAATTTGCTCAGTCTAGGTGTCGTTGCGCTCGGTTATCTGCTAGGTGCGGTTCCATTTGGCTATATGCTGGTCAGATACCGCACAGGCAAGGATATTCGCGACGTGCACAGCGGTCGCACCGGCGGAACGAACGCCATGCGCGCGGCTGGGAAGCGAATCGGTATCCTGACCGGTATCCTTGACATCCTAAAGGGCTACGTAGCTGTCTTATTGGCTACCTGGTTAGTCCCTGGAGACGCGTGGGTGGCAGTACTCGCCCCCGTAGCCGCCATCATAGGACACAACTATTCGATATTTCTGATAAAGGTTGACAAAGCGGGCAAACTACAATTCGCGGGGGGCGCTGGCGGCGCCACGGTGCTGGGGGGCACGATGGGGTTGTGGTTCCCCAGTCTTTTCATCATTCTGCCAGTGGGGGCGTTCATCTACTATTTTGTTGGCTACGCCTCTGTGACCACACTAAGCGCTGGCATTCTGGCTACCGTGATTTTGGGTGTTCGAGTTTACTTAGGGCTTTCCCCTTGGGAATACGCAATCTATGGTGTGGTTGCATTGGCCTTGCTGGCTTGGGCGTTGCGGCCAAACATCCAACGCCTGTTGCAAGGCACCGAGCGCATGCACGGTTATCGGGCTCGAAAAAAAGAGACTAGAAAGACAGAGAAGCGCAAACAGCGGCCCTTAGGCCGCGCCGTCCCGCGCCACGGTTAGCGCCCCTCGAAAATCACTTCCGACCCCTCCGGCACCCTGCCGTATTCTTGCCGGTAAAGGGCGATCAGGTTGCGATGGTGAAGTTGCTCGGCTAACCCAGCGATGAGCACACGGCTCTTGCCGCAGTTCTCCACGTGCACGGTCTCCAGTACATCCAGTGGATAGCGGCGGCGAGCCGCTTTGCGCACAGTCTTGCGGATCTCATTGAGGTAATTCAGGTTCGAACGCACCGCGGCTTCGATCTCGCCGCGCAGCACGATGTCCCCGTGCCCCGGAACCAGGTTCTCCAGGCTCATCTTGGGGATCTTTTTCAGTGAAGAGATCATGTCATCGATGTTCCCATCAACGATCGTGGGGAGCGCCATGAAAGTATCCCCGCAAAACAAGATGCGATCTTCCTCCACGAGCACCGCAGTATTATCGTCGCTATGGCCTGGCAACGAGAAGAGCGTCAAAGTCTTCTTGCCCACCTGGAGGGTGATCTCGCCTTCTTCGTAGGTGAGGGTGGGTAGCACGATGTCCACTTCGCGCAGCTGAGGATTATCTCTTTTCTCGGCTTCCAGCGCGGTTACCCCGCGGGTCCTCAGCATCTCGAAGCAGCCACGATGCGAGATAACCTGGGCTTCGGGGAAAAAGCTGTTGCCCCAACTGTGGTCAGCGTGATAGTGGGTGTTGATGATGAATTTCACCGGCACGCGCAGTTCGCGGTCGATGAAATTGCGCAGCTGACGGGTTTCCTCGGGCAGGGCCAGTGTGTCGATGAGCACGGCCATGTCGGGGCCGCTCACCACGCCCGCTGTCACCTGGGCGTACAGGCTGCTCTGAAAAAAATAGACATTGTCTGCGATGCGCTCGTGCTGCATAGTTGCGAAGAATAGCACAGGCAAATAGGGCAGTCAAGAAATGTGAAAATTTGCACAATCTTTACGATTGTGCACCCGCTTGGATTGACGGCTTAATTAGGATTTGCCTGGTTTGTACTGCCAGAGGATTTGCACACGAGCATCTTTGCCCGAACGCTGATGCCACACTTCGCGGGGTGAACTCACCAGCGAATAGCCACGGCTGGTTACCCAGTTGGAGACAGCGTCGTATGCCCCGAGGATGCGAGGGAATCCGCAATCCTCGCCGCGGGTCTCCGAGCTTGCGAATTCTCCGCCTGCCAGGTCTACATGCATATTAGCGCCTGGATCGTTCAGCGGGTGTTCGATAGGGATGGCGATCTGAAGCGGGCCATCTTCTTCTTCGTTCACCGGCCCGTGATAGATGCCAATCGGAGCGGTAACAACATTGATACCTTCGGCGCTGATCCTGAGCTTCATCGATGTTATTCGGGTCTCAACGAAATTGTCCAATTGATCCATCTTCACGTGGCCGTGCGAACTAAGTACAAGCTGGATAGGGAGAGTTAGGCTGCTAACTTCAAATGCCAGGTTCATACCGCTGTTCAAGAATTGATTGAGTTCTCTGGCGGCCTGTTGGGCACCGCGCAGCCGGGCATGCCTCGCATCCAAGTGCTGCTGGACGAGAAGCAAGAGCCTGGAGCGATCTGTGCTCGCAGCGCCCAGCCCGGCTTTGATTTGCTCCAAGGGCATATCCATCTGGCGTAGAAGCCGGATGAGGTAAGCGTAGCTCAATTGTTCAGGACTGTAATAACGATAATTGGTGTGCGGATCTACGAACGCAGGTGGGAGCAGGCCCAGGTCATGGTAAAGACGCAGCGCTTTGATTCCGATCTCGGATGAGCGGGCGAATTCCCCGATGGAAAGATGTTCGGTGTGTCCCTCATCCACAAAGAGAATATTAATCGAAAGTCTACTCTTTTGCTTGGCTCTGAATTTTTTTGAGGATATTCAGCGCCCAACCGTGATGGGCGACCTCTTCCCTTTGCGGCAGAGAGTTCAAGTTAAACCACTTCGTGGCGCTGACTGGTTTCCCTTGCTTGATCTTGGGCTGAGCGTCCAACTCGATTTTGTAATGAAAGGCCAGGTGCCATGAGCCATTGTTACCTGCAAAGGATTCGATATGATCGAGAACCGGGTCCATTCCCTCTAGCCCAAGTTGCTCGTGTAGCACCCGTTGAGCAGCTTGTTCTGGGTGCTCCAGATATTTAATCGAGTCGTCGGGGATAAACCAACCCGGTTGCCCATCGTGGGCCTCTGGGTCCCCATATTTAAGCAGCAACACTTCACCTTTAATCAACAAGGCTACGTCCACGATCAACGAGTAACCTTTTTCATCAGACGTATTCACTGGTCGCACCTCTTTCCCAAATATTGACCCGATTATAGAGCCTCCCCTTTGGGGAGAGTCAAGGGGCGGCAAGACCGAGTTTGACACCGCACACAGCCTTCTGTATAATCCTTCTAATAACTAAATAGAGGTTGCCAGGAGGAGTAGGCGGGACGGCGCTCCCAAGAGAGGAGCGGCCAAAGGCTGAGAGCCCCCGAGTTGCCCACCGCCGAAAGTCGCCTGGACATCCACCGAAGAAATCGCTTTGCGCGAAACTAGACCGGTGCGGGTCAGCCCGATATTGCTTCTGAGCGTAGCTGGCAGAGCCGGCTAAAGCGAGGTGGTACCGCGGAACGCCCTTCCGTCCTCACGACGAAGGGTGTTTTTGTTTAACCAAGGAGGCCGTGTGACCGCGGAACAATTACCAAAGACCTACGATTTCAAATCGACCGAGGAACGCGTCTACGCCCATTGGGAAGAGAGCGGTTACTTTCGGCCGAGCAATGCTCCTGGCAAAAAAGGTTTCGAGCCCACGAGGAAACCCTTCGTAATCTCCATCCCGCCGCCCAACGTGACTGGTGAACTCCACCTTGGTCACGCGATGTTCGTGGCGATGGAGGATCTAATGGTTCGTTACTACCGCATGAAAGGTGTGCCCACGCTGTGGTTGCCGGGGACCGACCACGCCGGCATCGCCACCCAGCTCAAGGTGGAGGAAGACCTTCTCCGAACCGAAGAAGTGACGCGGGATGAACTTGGCCGCGAGGAGTTCCTCAAACGCACCTGGGCTTGGAAAGACAAATATCACGCCATCATCTCCAAACAGATCCGCCGTCTGGGCGCCTCTGTCGATTGGTCGCGTGAGCGCTTCACGCTCGACGAAGGGCTCTCGCGTGCCGTGCGCGAGGCTTTCGTGCGCCTCTTCGAGAAAGGTCTCATCTACCGCGGCCCGCGGCTGATCAACTGGTCGCCGGGTTTGCGCACCGCGGTCTCCGATCTTGAGGTGGAGTACAACGAGGAGGAGGGCCAGCTCTACTTCTTCAAATATCGCATCAAGGGGTCGAACGAATTCATCCCTGTGGCCACCACGCGCCCTGAGACCATACTGGGTGACGCCGCCGTTGCCGTGCACCCAGAGGATACTCGGTACGAAAAATTCATCGGCGCAACGGCGTTGGTGCCCATGCTGGACCGCGAGATCCCGGTGATCGGCGACGAATATGTGGACCGCGAGTTTGGTACCGGTGCGCTGAAGATTACTCCCGGGCATGACGCCAACGATTACCAGATTGGCCAACGGCATAAGCTGCCGATCCTCTCCGTATTGGATGAAGCCGCCCGCATAACCAAAATCGGCGGCCCCTACGCCGGGTTGGATCGCTTTGAGGCGCGCAAGAGACTCTGGGCTGATATGCACGCAAAGGGCCTCACCATCAAGACAGAACGCTACGTGCAGCGTGTGCCGCGCTCGCAACGCGGTGGTGAGATCGTGGAACCAATGATCTCCACGCAATGGTTCGTGACCATCAAACCACTAGCGGCGCCTGCGCTAGCGGCAGTGGATGATGGGCGCATCAAGATCGTGCCCGAATATTTCACCAAGGTCTACCGCAACTGGATGGAGAACATCCAGGACTGGTGCATCAGCCGTCAGCTTTGGTGGGGACATCGCATCCCGGTTTGGTACACGCCGGATAGCAGCATGTTCTGCGCTCGCACCGAAGAGGAGGCCCGGGCTCAGGCCACACAAAGATTCGGAAAAGGTGTGGAATTGAAGCAGGATCCGGATGTGTTGGACACCTGGTTCTCATCTGGCTTGTGGCCTTTCTCTACGCTCGGCTGGCCGGAAGAGACTGCAGATTTAGCCTACTTCTATCCGACCTCGGTTCTCGAAACGGGCTACGACATCCTGTTCTTCTGGGTGGCGCGCATGATCATGATGGGGCTGGAATTCACCGGCGAGGTGCCATTCCACACCGTGTATCTGCACGGGCTTGTGCACGATGAGCGCGGCCGCAAGATGAGCAAGACCCTCGGCAATGTGATCGATCCGCTCGAGGTCATGGAGAAATATGGCACCGATGCTTTGCGTTTCACTCTGCTTGTCGGCTCGACCCCGGGCCAAGACCTGACCCTCAGCTTGGAAAAGGTGGGCGCCAATCGCAATTTCGCCAACAAATTATGGAATGCAGGTCGCTTCGTCATCGGCGCCATAGCCACTGCTCCCAAGGAAATGAAGGGAGAACTCGATTGGACCCTGGCGGATGCCTGGATCTGGGCCCGCACTAAACAGATCCTGTCGACCTGCAATCGCCTGTTCGAGAATTACCAATACGGCGAGGCGGGAAGGCAAGTGTACGATTTCTTCTGGAGCGAATTCGCGGATTGGTACATCGAGATCGCCAAGCTCCAGCTGGCCGAAGGCGGCGACCGCGCCTTTAAGACTGTAGATCTGCTGGTGCGTGTTTTGGATATCTGCTTGCGGTTGCTGCACCCTTTTACGCCATTCGTGACTGAGGAACTTTGGGGTCACCTGAAAGCTGCCGCATTGGCGCACTCCAAAAGCCTCAAGGCTCACGGCGGAGAGTGGCCCGAGGCGTTGATCATCGCTGCCTGGCCGCACCCGATAGCCGAGGAGGATCG
This sequence comes from Anaerolineales bacterium, assembly GCA_040882365.1. Classification (GTDB taxonomy): domain Bacteria; phylum Chloroflexota; class Anaerolineae; order Anaerolineales; family UBA11579; genus JAMCZK01. The sequence goes on along the minus strand of JBBEBI010000003.1, from coordinate 15,259 downwards.
GGAGGCGCAGGCACTCGACAAGTTCGCCATCTTCCAAAACGTGGTGCGCAGCATCCGTAATGTGCGCGCTGAAAAGGGCGTGAAGCCAGGCCAGAAGTTGGCGGCAATCCTGGCCGCCAAGGACTACTCTGGCATGCTCGAACAGGAAAAGAAGGGGCTGGCCGCTCTGGTGCAATTGGACCTTGGAAAACTGGAGATAACTGAGACCCTGCACCAGAAACCCGAGGGTCACATTTCCTTGGTTGCCGGACCGGTGGAGATCCACCTGTCCCTAAGCGAGGCCCTGGACCCTAGGGTGGAGCGGGAGCGGCTCGAGAAGGAACTGACCGCCGCCCGCGATCAAATTGCGCGACTGGAGAAGTTGCTCAAGAGCGATTTCGGCAAGAAAGCGCCCAAAGGCGTTATTGAAAAAGAGCGCGCCCGTTTGGATGGCTTCAAAGCAACCGCGGGCAGCCTCAAAGAGCAGCTGAGGAAATTGGCCTAGAGGCAGCATGAGCGTTTTTGAAATGCGCGTGGCTCTGACCACAAAGGATTTCGCCAAGGCCGTCGCCTTCTATCGCGATGGCCTTGGACTGGGCGCTGGGGACTTGTGGACCGCCCACGGCCGGGCTCAGATCCTTGGCGCCGGCCGCGCCACGCTTGAGGTGTTCGATGAGCAGCAAGCCCAGTCTGTGGATCAGAAGAGTGGGCCGGCGTATAAGTGGGCAGGTCCGTTTTTCCTTCGAGGTCCCCGGCGTTCATCTGGCTTTGAAACGTTCGCTTGAATACGGAGCCAGCTTGGTCCACGACCCCGTGCTTACCCCGTGGAACGATTTCAATGCCCGCGTGCAGGCTCCGGATGGAATGCAGATCACCTTATTCCAGGTGATGGGCGGTAAGGGAATGAGCTAAACTTTTGGTTCAACGGGCACTATGCATTCGGGCACGTCGTTACGCGCATTGCTAACGACAGTCGATACCTGATAGTAAGCCATCTTCTCGGCCGGGTAGGGCCGCAACAGCGGCAGCAATTCCTCGGGGTCTACCTCTCCAGGTTGCAGCCAGGTAGCGAACTGTTCCTCATCCAGGATCACACCCATGCGGTGATGGATCTGGGCCACCAGCTTATTAGGTTCGCAGGTGATAAAACAGCATGTCTTCACTTCCGAGCCATCCATGGCGAGCCAGGTAGCCCACAGGCCCGCAAACGCAAAGGGTTTCTTGTTTTTTAGATGCACCCAGTAAGGGATCTTTTCCTTTTTGCGCGGGATCTTCACCCATTCGTAATACCCATCCGCCAGCACCAGGCAACGCTGTCGCTTGAGTGGGCCGCGGAACGAAGGCTTCTTTTCGATGCCCTCGGAGCGCGCGTTGAGCAGGAAGCTGGTCATCTTCACCTTGGTGAAAGATGGGATCAGACCCCAACTTAGAAAGTCGACCTTGTTTAGGCCGTCGTTTAGAACGACCGCGATCATCTGTGTGGGTGCGATGTTGTAGCGGGGCTGCAGTTCCGCAGGAACTTGCAGCCAGGGGAAGGCCGCCTTTAGCGCGGCTGCATCGGTGGTGAGGGTAATTCGTCCGGGCATCTACGGTACCCCCAGGCGCGCCCCCGTGCTTACTTCGGTCGGCGGGCTGCCCGAGATCATAAACCAGGATACGGCCGCACCCATTAGCACTAGAAGGGCGCAGACATACATTAGCACACGAAATGCGTCGATAAAGGCAAGGTCGAAAACGCGATTAACCTGGTCTTGTTGCGTAGGCGGCAGGTCCTTTGGCGCCTGCGCATTGGCCAATTTTACGGTCTCGGTTTCTATTTGTTCGATACTCTGGGGTGGCAGGTCAACGTCATGCAACTGCCGGTCGACCGAAATGTTGAACACGCTCAACGCCACAACGCCCAACACCGCTACCGCCAGCACGTTGGCAGTGCTGTTGATGGCCGTGTTGATCCCTGAAGCCGTGCCCGAAAGCCGGGGGGGAACCGAGCCCATTACGGCAGTTGTGAGAGGCGCGATGATGATTGACAATCCGATTGCCATAACGATCACCGCTGGCAGGAAGTCCAGCCAAAAAGAGGCGCCCAGGCCGGCTCGGCCAAAGAGAATGAAACCCACCGCCACGATTATTGGTCCCGCGATGAGCGGGCGCTTCACTCCATAACGCGCAATCAGTCTTCCTGAGAAACCGGAAGCAAATCCAATGATGAGCGGGAAGGGAAGAAATCCAAGTGCGGCCTGAACGATGTCATATTGCTGGATCTGGATTAGATTGAAAGGCAAGAAGAATATCAGTGCGTTCATGGCGCCATACAAAAGGAGTGTGAACAGGTTTGCGCCGCTAAACGTGGATGAGCGGAACAACGACAGCGGGAGAAGAGGCTCTTTAGTTGTGCGTTGAGTCTGCAAAAAGAGTCCGAAGGTGATCATTCCAAAAATAATGGAGCCCCAGACTATGGGACTTTGGAACCCATAGTTTGCGGACTCGATAAAACCGAAGACGAAGCTCCCCAGCCCCAGAGTGGCCAGGGCTGCCCCGCGCCAGTCGAGGCGGCTGGCGGCCTCTTCGTTTTTGCTCTCTGGAACTTTCCAAAAAAGGACCAAAAGCGTCAATGCCGCAATTGGGATATTGATGAAGAATAACCAGCGCCACGAGGCATTCTGGACAATGAACGCGCCAGCGGCTGGCCCCAGGGCCAAGGCGATCGCTGAGGCGCCGGACCAGGCGCCAAAAGCAGCCGGACGGCGTTTTTCGTCGAAGAAGGCGGTGATAATGGCCAGGCTTGCCGGACCCAGCATGGCGCCGCCCAGGGCCTGCAGGATCCGGGCGACGATCAAAAAATTAGGGCTAGTAGCAAATCCGCATAGGGCGGAAGCCAGGGCAAAGACCACGATGCCGGCGGCGAACACACGGCGCCGGCCTATCCGATCGCCGAGCGAGCCGCCAACCAGGATCAGCGCTGCCTGGAATAATACATAGGCTTCTACGATCCATTGAGCCTGCACTACGGTCGCGTTCAGATCATTCTGCAACACCGGCAGCGCAATGTAAATGACCGTGCTGTCGATATATGACATGCATGAGCCGAGGATAGTGGCGACCAGAACCCAAAAGCCTGTGCTGGCTTTACTAAACAAATGGTCTCCTATTCTTAAAAACGGGTAATTTTAGCGCGGAACGCCCCTTATCACATAAGCCAGGCAAGCAAAACCTGGGCAAGGACAATTTTGGTGATGGTGGCCACCGGGTACACAGAAGCATAGCCCACGTTAGGCAACTCGTCGCCGCTTTGTTCAGCGGCAAAACTGAGCAAGGCCGGCTGCGTTTGCATCCCGGCCAGCATACCCGTAAGCAAACCCATGGGTATTTTTAGCAAGGTGTGCCCGACCCAGAGCATGGCCAAGGCAATAAAAACCGTGATAAACGCTCCCGCAGCAAACAGGGCTAGGCCGTCCCCTTGCGTCAGAGTGGTGAAGAAGGTGTAACCTGCCCGCGAGCCAACGCCGGCTAGAAATAGGACTAAGCCGAATTGTCTCAGGGTCAGGCTTGTACTGTAAGGTATGTTCCAAAGGAATGGCCCCGTGCGACCGATCGCGCCTAGCACCAGGGCCACGACCAGCGGGCCGCCGGCCATGCCCAACGTCACGCTGAGACCGCCGGGAAGCGGAATGGGGGCGAGGCCCAATAAAATTCCCACGGCCAAGCCAAGGCTGAGGGTGAGGACATCGATTTCGCTCACGGCCCGGTACGAATCTCCGAGAAAACGTGCAATCGCCTCCAAGTGATCTCGCTTGGTGAGCACCCGCACGCGGTCGCCGAGTTCCAACACGGTGTCGCCGGTGGGCACCAGCTGGATGTCGCCGCGGCGGATGCGCGTGATCACCGCACCAAACTGCTGCGGCAGGTTCAGGCTGCGTAGGGTGTGCCCGGCTACACTCGGATTGGATACGAACACTCGCCGATAATCCAATTCCCGGCGATCGAGATCGAGAGCGATTTGGCTTGTCTCCCCCAGGAAGGCAGTCACTCGCGCCAATTCCTCGGGCGATCCGACCACCGTAAGCAGATCGCCCACATGCAGGCGGGTATGTTTGTCGACCAGATGTAGCTGTTCGCCGTGCTTGATGCGCCCGAAAACAACATTCCAGTGCTGTTCCTGCACAAGGTCGGACAGGCTTTTGCCGGTTGCCTGCGACTGAGTGACGCGAATGGTGCGATTGTCTAGTTGGATGCCCGTTCCGGCCAAAGAGCCAGCCCGCCGAGCTTCTGCCCGGTAATCGATCTTCCATAGGCGCTGAGCCACATACACGGCCAGGATCATGCCTAACACCCCCATCGGATAGGAAATCGAGTAAGCAACCACCGGCTCCGCCAAAAGGGAATCGACCAGCGAGGGGGGCGCGTTGGCTTTGAGAAATTCCAAAGCGCTGGCCAAGGCAGGGGTGTTGGTGAGACTGCCGGCGAACAGGCCGGGGACTTCTGGCGGGTGAAAGCCAAAAAGTGCATAGGCAACGATACATAGCCCGGCCGCAACGAAAAGGGTTACCGCAACGAAAAGGCTATCTCGTAGACCTTTGCGGCGTAACGAGGCGAAGAAACTGGAGCCGCTGCTAAGACCGACAGTGTAAACGAAAATGACCAGGCCCAGTACATAAATGATCTCAGGAAGACGCAGTTCTGGACTGAGCGCGCCGATACTCAAGCCGGCAAAAAGAACGGCAGCCACGCCGATGCGCACGCCGCCGATCTCGATGCGCCCCAGCGGCCACCCGATTGCGGCTATGACGAACAGGAGAAGGAGAGGGTTATCACGCAGAAGCTCGATCATCGGCTGCCAGGTCCGGTTCGCCTTTCGCCTTCAGGTTCTCCCTGCGGGCCAGGTCTGCAAGCGGGACCGCAAGAGCTCGAATGGCGCTGCTGACCAGGAAAGATTGGGAGTAACCCCACAAATCGGCCACCCGGCCCAAGAGGGGCTGGATGATCACGCCCCCGCTGGATCCCATCAGGGAGTCAAAGGATAGCACAGTAGCTCTCTGTTCCGAGGGGATCAGGCTGTTCAAATAAGCCGCGCGCACAGGCAGTATGGCTGAAAAGAGCAAACCCCAGGCAGACAGGAAGAGGATGGCCATCCAGAATTCGGATGTGAGGCCCATCAACAGCAAGAAGGCAACGGTGGCAATCTCTCCTATTAGCAATGCTGTGGTGCGCAATACGAACAGCTTGCGCACCAGTGGAGCGCTTAAGCCGCCCAGGATCTGGGCCGCAGCCACGATGGAGGCTGCCAATCCGGCGATGCCATACGCTGAAGGATCGCCATATAGAGCCAGCAGGTGTGGTTGCATGGCGTAGAAGACATAGAAGCCGACGCCGGAAGCGAAAGGCGCCCCCAACATGATCCAGCGCACAGCGGGCTTTTTAAGTCCCAATTGGAAGGAGGTGGCGAACAGGCGCTTGATGTCCTGCCCCAGGTGAGCGCTTTTCACCGGAGTGAAGCCCCAATCTTTCATAAAGGCGAATGCAACGCCGTAATTGATGAGCAGGAAAGCCCCGCGCAGGATGTATGGCACGCCCAGATCCGTGGCCTGGGCGATCAGCCCGCCGCCCACCGAACCCGCCAGCATGGCGACCCCCGCCACAGCTTGGCTTTTGGCAAAAACCGATTCCAGCTCACCTTTGTATTCGGCAAACTTCAGCGCGTCTACCAGCCAGGCTTCAGTGGCGCCGGAGAAGAAGGTGTAACCGAGCCCAAGCAGTATCGAAGAAGCGGCCCAGGCCCAAAAAGGAGCATGGAACATCCAGGCCGCGAAATAGGCCAGCGTGGATCCAGCCAAGGTCAACGTACCCAGCATGTAAGAGGTGCGCCGCCCGCGGATATCGGCCACGATGCCCGTGGGTATTTCGAAGATCACTTGTCCTATGGTGAAGAAGGCGTTGGCTAGGAAGGCCTGGGCGTTGGTCAACCCGGCGTCCAAGAGAAACAAGGTATTGATCCCCCAGATGAAGGATGTTGCCAAAGTGTTGAACAGGGTCAACACCAAGTAGGTATTCTGAATGAACCTGGGGCTTGGCTTGGAGGCGATCATCGCTGGATGCTCAAAAAGTTGTAATAATAATATTTTGGGCTAGGCGAATATTACATGTTACAACTATTGGCGAGCCTGCATTCTAACCGGAAAATCCCGGTTGCATCCGCGGAGTCGAGTCCGGAATATGCATCAGCCGCATTTGGAAGGCGGGCGGAATCCCATCCAGCAGTACATAAGGCGCGGCTTTCTTGGCCACAATGCCCAGCTTGTGCAAATCATCCAGTGACCGAAGTTTGTGGTGGCGGCGTGCATTGATGATGTTCGCCGCGCCCTTTGGCCCAATGCCCGGAACCAGCATCAATTGCTCACGGGTAGCCGTGTTCAGCTCGATGGGCTTGTGCAGCAAAGTCTGTTCCGCCCAGGCGGTCTTTGGATCCTTGTTCAAAGGCAAGCGGCCGTTTTGCTCGAAGGGTAACTCTTCCATGGTCCAGCCGTAATCGCGCAAAAGGAAAGAAGCTTGATACAGCCGGTGCTCCCGCCAGGGGTTTTCCGCAGGGTGGTTTTCCAGCGGCGTATCCCTGATGGGGACGAAGGCGGAAAAATAGGTGCGTTTCAGCTTGAGTTGCGTGTATAGATATTCGGAGGTGGCGATCAATTCCAGGTCGCTCTCCCCAGAGGGGCCGACCACGAATTGCGTGATGGTGGAAGCCGAGCGCCCATTCCAGGTGCGAGGCGCTTCGTTCTGGCGGATCTCCTCAGCCCATTTCAGCGGCGCCAGCAACTCTTCGGCGAATTGCTTTTTTGGGGCCAAAGCGGGCAGTCGGCCAGGGTTGGCGGCTTCGAGATTGATGGAGACCCTATCCGCCAGTTGCATGGCTCTGCGCAGTTGGTCCCTTTCGGAACCGGGCATGATTTTGAGGTGAACGTAACCGCGGTAACCGAGCTTATTGCGCAGGACCTCGGCCGTGTCGATTAGCTTGTCCTGTGTAGTCACCCCGCCCTTGACGATCCCGGAACTCAGGAAGAGCCCCTCCACTGCGCCGGCGTTATAAACCGAGATGAATGTCTTGGCCATCTCATCGGGCTTGAAGGTCTCGCGGCGCATGTTGCGCCCGGCGCGGAAGGGGCAATAGTGACAGTTGCGCTCGCAGGCCGTGGTAAGCATGGTCTTGAGCACATTCATCTTCTTGCCACTAGGCAGGGCAACTTGGGTAATTGGGATGGGCGGCAAAGATTTGCCGCGCACGACCGGCTGGCAATCGTGCTCGCTTTCCGCTTCAAGCACCATGTCTTTAGAGACGACAGCGAGTTTGGCGAACTGGTCCACATCCAGATATTAGAACATTAATTCTAAATTGGCAAGTTGCGTCAAGCCACTCTTATCTAGAACCTAGGCCCGATTTATAATGAGCCGATGAGCCACAATTTGGTGCTGGTCGAAAAACAGAAAGCAGTAGGTATCGTTACCTTTAACCGGCCCGAAAGGCTCAACGCCCTCAGCCCCGAACTACTAAAAACACTCGCCGAGGTCCTTGAGACCTTGAATGGCGATCCCGCTATCCGCGTCATCGTGCTCACTGGTGGCCCTAAAGTCTTTGCCGCCGGGGCGGACATCGAGGCAATGGCCAAAGCCTCTCCAGTGGATATTTACTTGCGCAACACCCGGGCGCTCTGGCAGCGCATATGGTCGCTGGACAAGCCCGTGGTCGCCGCCGTGAATGGCGTGGCGTTCGGTGGTGGCTGCGAGCTGGCCATGAGCTGCGATCTGATCGTGGCCGGCGAATCCTCCCGTTTCGGCCAGCCCGAGATCAAACTGGGCATCATGCCGGGAGCAGGCGGCACCCAGCGCTTGGCCCGCGCGGTTGGCCCTTACCGGGCTATGGAACTGGTGCTGACCGGAGAACCCATTAGCGCGGCTGAGGCCCTGGCCGCTGGCTTGGTGAACCGCGTGGTTCCCGATGCACGAGTGCTTGAAGCGGCGATGGAGTTAGCAAAGCGAATCGCTGAACGGCCGCAGGTAGCCGTGCGCCTGGCGAGGCAAGCTCTGCGATATGGAATGGAGCGCACTCTGCTGGAGGGTCTGGATCTTGAGCGCAGGAATTACCGGATGCTCTACGGTACCGAGGATCAGAAAGAAGGCATGGCAGCCTTCCTGGAAAAGCGCTCGCCGAACTTCAAAGGCAACTAGTCGCTAATCGCCACTTTCAATTTCGATGGGCATCAAACCTCTCGCAATTATCGGCATCGTTGGTGCTGGAACCATGGGTTCCGGCATCGCTTTGGTGGCTCTTAACGCGGGTTGCGAAGTCTATCTCCAAGACGCTTTACCTCACATGCTGGACAAAGCCGAGGATTACATCAAGACCTTCCTGGGGAAGAGGGGACAGAGCGAGCGATTTAGCAAGCTGCATTTAGTCTCAAAGCTCGAAGAACTGGCGCCGGCCCGTGTGGTCATCGAAGCGGTGCCTGAGCAACTCGCCCTAAAGCAGGACTTATTCCGCAAATTGGATAGCATCTGCCCGCCGCCAGCTATCCTGGCCACCAATACCAGCACCTTATCCGTCACCGCCCTTGCCGCGGCCACTAAACAGCCTGAACGGGTGGCGGGCATGCACTTCTTCAATCCCGCGCCTGTGCTGCCGCTGGTGGAAGTGGTGCGCGCCGCGCAAACCAGCCAACCTACCCTCGATGCCCTGGTGGAACTAACCCAGGCGCTTGGCAAGACGGCGGTGGTCACCGGTGACACGCCCGGCTTCATCGTCAACCGCGTGGCGCGGCCCTTCTACGGCGAGGCGATGCGCCTCCTGGGTGAAGGCGTGGCCGACCACCCAACTATTGACCGCATCGTCGAACAAGGCGGGGATTTCCGCATGGGGCCCTTCAGGCTCATGGACCTGATCGGCATCGACGTCAACGCGGCGGCCATGCGCTCTATGTACGAGCAGACGTATGGCGAGCCGCGCTATCGGCCGCATTGGATCCAGATGCAGAAGGCCGCCGAGGGCGCGCTGGGACGCAAGACTGGCCGCGGATTCTATGAATACAAAGGTGAGGGTGGAGCGACAAAGGCGGACCTGAAAGAAGAACTCAAAGCCGGCGGGGGCTCAGGCCGCGTGCTAATTTCGGAGGGAACCTGGGCGCCCGGGTTGGCGGAGCTCTGCCAGCAGGCTGGCTATGAAATCGATTCGGTGCCGGACCCGGATGCAGCGCCCGCGGCTTGCATTGTAGCGGCTGGCCGGCAGGAAGAAGCCGCCCGCCTTATCGCCTGGTATGACCAAAGCCTGCCGCCCGAAGTGCCTCTGCTCATTCAGTGCGCGGATATTTCGTTAAGTGAGGCTGCTGCCTGGGTGCAACATCCTGAGCGGCTGGTGGGATTTGACGGCTTGTTCTTCGTCGAAGGTTCGGCAGCTACTTTGGTGGATTCCGGCCGGCTGGAGACCGGAGTCAAAATGGGAGTTGAAGCGTCAATTGGCCATCTTGGCAAGCAGCCTATCTGGATCCAGGATTCTCCCGCGTTAGTGCTGCCGCGCATCGTGTGCCAGCTCACCAACGAAGCCGCATTTGCAGAATTGGAAGGCGTGGCCGATGGCGCCACGATCGATCTGGCAATGCGACTGGGGGTAAATTATCCGAAAGGCCCGCTGGAATGGGGGAGGGCCATTGGGTTTGGCAAGGTGCTGGTAGTGCTGGATCACCTATTCGATGAGTATCGCGAAGAGCGCTATAAGGCTTGTGTGTTATTAAGACAATGGGCACGTCAGGCAAATTGGGCCAGCACAAAATCAAACCGCCCATGAATGCCGCAGTCGGTCGGCAACATCGTCATCAACAATCTCTCTAGGTAGTTTGCGTTCGCACTTGCGCGATACTCTTGCGCTGCAACAGGAACAGCAGCCCGGCTACCAATAGCACACTGAGCGCAAACCAGTTAATGGTCAGCCAACCGGTCGAGCTCAATACCGCGCCGGCGGAAAACGAAGAGAGGGCTTGCATGGCGAAGATGATGAAGTCGTTCGTCGCCTGCACCTTGAAGCGCTCTTGCGGACGATAGATAGTTGTGAGAAGAACCGTGCCGCCCACGAAAAGCAGGTTCCAGCCCAACCCCAGCAGCACCAGGGCGCCCCAGTAGTACCTCAGGTCGGCGCCCAGCAGGGCCACCACGTTGCAGCCGATCATCAGCAGTGTGCCAGCCAGCATGATGCGCAGCGTGCCCAGCCGCTCTAACAGGAAGCCGGTAACCAGCGACGGTAGGTACATGGCGATAATATGGCTTTGAATCACCCAGGCCGTGGAACCCAAGTCGAAGCCTGTGCTGTGCATGTGTACCGGAGTGGCGGTCATCACGAAATTCATCAGCCCGTAAGACACCACGCCGGCCAGCACCGCGGTGAGTGCTGCAGGCTGCCTGGCGATCTGCGGCAGCGGGCGTCCGGCCACCTCGCTGTCCACCTTGGGCGCAGGAATGTCACGCAGCAAACTCAAGAGGATGACCCCGACCGCGTGCAGGATGGCCAGGGCTGCGAACGAGCCCGCATACAAACCGGCGGGCAGCCAATTTTGCGTGCGCTGCGCGATCTCCGGGCCCAGGTAACCGGCCGCTATGCCGCCCAGCAGCACCAGCGAAATAGCCCGCCCGGCAAACGGCGCTTCCACGCTTTCGGCGGCGGCAAAGCGGAACTGCAGGATGAAAGCGCCGTTTTGGCCGATAAGCACGATGGCGGCGCAGAACAGCCAGAAGCTCTGCTGGCTGATGGCGAAAGCCGCCAGCAGGGCGCCGCCGGCGGCCAGCATGTAGCCAAGGATGAAACCGCGTTTGCGGCCGATGCGGCGCATCAACAAGGCACCGGGGATGCTCATCAGCGCCATGCTGACGATGCTTAGCGAGACCGGCAATGTAACCAGCCCGGGGTTGGGCGCCAGCTCTGCGCCGATGATGCCGCCCAGTAGCACCACGGTGCCGGGGCCGGCCATGCCCAGCGCCTGGCATAAGGCGAGCAGTAAAACATTGCGAGAACGCATGCGGAAGGCGAGATTATAATGCTTCAGCTCTACGGAGGCAACGTGGCCAAGAAAACTCTGAAATATAGTTGGATAGACCGCTTTTTCTTATGGGTGGAGCGACTACCAATTCCGTTTTACTTGATTTATTTTCTCGGCTATATCTTCTTTGTCTCAGTCCACCATGTCCTATTGTGGATGAGTGGCGCGCTCACTCTGGGCGATTTTTCTCAGGGGATCTTGTTTACGATCGGTTTCTGGATTTTCCTACAAATGGCGGCCTTCCACTATTTTCAAAATCAAGCCGAAGAAGCGCTGTCGCGTTTTTGCCCTGCCTTAGACGTAAGTCAGAAGGAATACGAAGAAATTCGCTTTTCCTTTGTCAATTTTTCTCCTCGACCCACTCTCATTTGGTCCTTGATCGGCATCGCAGCTGGCCTCTCTATTCTTTTTTCGCCGTTTGAAATTGTTTCATCTATGTATAAGGCCACCCCGTTAGCAACCGCACTGACAAGCTTGCTGCTGTTGGGCTCGCCGTTCGCGTTCGGCTTCTTTTATTTTGTGTTCCGCAGTTTGGTTGGGATCAATCGCTTATACCGAAAAGTGAAAAGAATAAACTTGTTCAACCTTGGCCCGCTTTATGTGTTATCCCGTTTCACGTCAAGAGTAGGGATGCTCTTCATTTTGTATCTAGTTATCAATTTCTTTACTACCGACGCCTGGGGAACACCCGAAACTGGCCAGGCTGTTGCGGGTTTTTATTATGTGTTCAACGGCCTGATTGCCGTCTTTGCCTTTGTACTGCCTCTGTGGGGAATTCATGTTAGGTTGGCCCTGGCGAAAGAAACGGCCTCAACAGAAAACAATCAGATGATCCAAGATCACTTTCATGCCATCCAGATAAATGTGAAACAAGGAAAACCGGATAGGATCGCCTCCTTGCGGGTAGGTAATTCGGCCTTGCTTGAATACCGGCAGGAGCTGAATAAGATCTCCACCTGGCCGTGGGATGGCTCTACCTTGCGGACGTTCCTTACTGCACTCCTAGTGCCCATGACGATTTGGGTTGTGCAGCAGGTGCTACTGCGAACGGTAGTTCGGTGATGGCGACAAAGCAGAAGATTACAAAAGACCAAGGTCCGATCAATGAGATCCTGGCCCTAAAAACCCCTCCCTATCCGCCGAGCTGGCTAGATCGGCTGAATGCATGGGTGGAGCTCCTGGCTATGCCGGGGTTTGTCTTCTACGTTCTGTTCTATCTAGCGGTTATCGTCACTCAGATAGCTGCAGGTTACATTACTGGTTATCAAAGCCTCGACCAGGATTTGACACAAGTCTTTTTGTATCAGCTCTTTACACTCGAGGCGCTATATTACAACTACATTTCCTATGGACTGGCTCTCGACGCTTTAGCCAGTTTTCAATCCCTCTTAAAGACAAGTAAGCGGCAGATCCAAGTACTGAAATACGAGTTCGCCATCCTGCCGGCTGGCAAAACGCTGGGACTAACCGTGGTCACGGTTGCCGCAAGCATAGGTCTGGCCTACATTAGTCCGACGCTCTTTGGTACTTCAGTGGCCATTAATGCCGGCTACGTGTTTTACCAGTCTCTAGGTTGGGTCTTCTCCCTGTTTGGGGCCGTAATTCTGGTTTACCGCCTGCTACATCAAATCCGGCGAGTCAGCAGAATCTATGAGTTGGTCAACAAGGTGGACCTTTATAACCTTGGACCCATCTACTCCCTTTCGTCTTTTATGGGCAAAGCCAGTTTGATTCTCCTGTTTATCCTCTATTCGAACCTCTTTTCAGATCCGACGAATCTCGGAATTGCCGGCTTCTTGCAAGGCAGCCTGGCGATTTCGATTGTGGCGCTGGCAGGTTTTGTGTGGCCGCTATTAGGGATCAACCGCCGATTGGTCGCAGAAAAAGCCAAATTGATACAGGAGTCGGGCAGGCAAGTTCGGGCCGCCTTCGAACGGCTAAACAAGGAACAGGAATCCAGGAATCTTGCCAACATGGGCAACACACGCCAATTGCTCGATGCGGTGATCCGAAAGCGGGAGTACATTCAGAACATTCCCACATGGCCCTGGCAGCCTGGCACCTTCCGTGGCCTGTTGTTGGGTGTCGTTTTGCCTATACTGATTTGGCTGGTCCAACAGGTGCTTCTGCGCACCGTGGTCAAGTAAACGCACATGTTCTACGGCGCTATCGCTCTCACCGTCCTTTCCAACGTCCTCTATCATCTGTTCCAGAAGGCCATCCCCGGTAACGTCCACCCTCTGATCTCGCTGGCGGTCACCTACGGCGTGGCCGCCGGGGCTACGCTTCTGCTGCTGCCGCTGTTCCCCCTGCAAGGCGCCCTGGGCGCCGAGCTGCGCAAGGTGAACTGGTCCAGCGTCGGTTTAGGCGCGGTCATCGTGGGTCTCGAGCTGGGCTTCCTGCTGGCTTACCGGGCGGGCTGGAACCTGAGCCTGGCCTCCCTGGTGGCCAACACCGCCGTTGCCATCCTGCTCATTCCTTTCGGACTCATGCTTTTCAAGGAGCAGCTTTCTGTACTGAATATGTTGGGTATAGTGCTTGCAATTGCCGGGTTGGTCTTGGTAAATTTGAAGTAATTGGGTGGCTCAGCGGGGAGATTGCTTCGCTACGCTCGCAATGACGGGGCACAATAAGGAACGAGTAAAATAGGACATTCGCATGGCCAAACGTAAATTCACTGGCAAGCCGACTAAAGAATTTAAATTCGAAGCCATCCTTTATGAAAAGGCGGATGGTCGCGCCACAGTAACTTTCAACCGCCCGCAGGTCCTCAACGCCGTCAACCACCAGATGCTCACTGAATTGAGCATCGCCCTCAAGGACGCCAGCTGGGATGATTCCGTAGCTGTGCTGGTGCTGACGGGAGCCGGAGAGCGCGCTTTCTGCACCGGCGCTGATCTCGACGAGCAGAAAGCCTTCTTGCAGCGCCCGCGTGACTATTGGAAGTGGATGGGCGATTTCATCGAAGTGCACGAACGCTTGCGCAACCTGGGCAAACCCGCCATCGCCCGCCTCAATGGTATCGTGGTTGGCGGCGGCAATGAGCTCAACCTAAGTTGCGATCTGGCGGTAGCGGCCGATGACATCTACATCCGCCACGTGGGCACCAGCCATGGCAGCGTGCCTTTGGCTGGCGCCACGCAGTTCCTGCCGCTCACCGTCGGTGACCGGCGCGCCCGCGAGATTCTGTTCCTGAACGAAGAGATCCCGGCTGCCAAAGCGGAGCTCTGGGGCCTGGTGAACTGGGCCGTTCCTCGTGCTCAACTGGACGCCAAGGTCGATGAGATCGTCGAAAAGCTCAAGGCCAAGTTCCCGGAGAAGACGCGCTACACCAAGCAGCAGCTCAACTTCTGGCGTGACTTTAGCTGGAGCCTGACTATCGGCCATGGGCGCGACTGGCTCGCCATCCACAACATCAGCCCCGAAACCTGGGAAGGCGTGCGCGCCTTCGACGAAAAACGCAAGCCGGATTACGGCGCCATCCGCAAGAAATGGACAGAGGACGCTGCGCCCGAATGGCTGGACGGCGAGATACCCGATATCAAGGAGTAATGCATGGCGAAAGCCAATTTGCCTGATTACAAATTCCAGGACGCAACGCTAAAGTTCCTGGAGAATTCACCCAAGCAGCTGTTCATCAACAACGAGTGGGTCAAGCCGCAATCGGGCAAGACCTTTGAGACACTGAATCCTGCCACCGGGCAAGTGTTGGCCGAGGTGGCGTTGGCAAGCGCCGCCGATGTCGACGCGGCTGTGGCCGCCGCCAAGGCCGCCTTCCCTCTCTGGAGCCAGACCATCGCCGCCGATCGCGCCGCATTGCTCTTCAAGCTGGCCGACCTGATCGACGCGCATGCCGATGCGCTGGCTGAATTGGAAACGCTCGATAACGGCAAGCCCATCCGCGTCGCCCGCAAGGGCGATCTGCCTTACGTCACCAAGCATCTGCGCTACCAGGCCGGTTGGGCCGATAAGATCGAAGGCACCACTGTTCCCGTCACTTACCCCAACCAGTTCGTCTACACCCGCCGCGAGCCGCTGGGCGTCGTCGGCGCCATCATTCCCTGGAACTTTCCGTTGCTCATGGCTATCTGGAAACTGGGTCCGGCGCTTGCGGCCGGCAATACGCTGGTCCTCAAGCCCGCTGAGCAGACGCCGCTCACCGCCCTCTATCTGGCCGACTTGGTGCGTGAGGCCGGTGTCCCGGCCGGGGTGGT
>JBBEBI010000002.1:0-46816 GCA_040882365.1 Anaerolineales bacterium | reverse complement strand
TCGGTGTGGGCCCGTATGAACGCTCGCCCGGTGTGGAAATGGCGCTGCAAATAGAACGCATGCACATTACGCGCTGAGGCCCCGTTAAACGAAGAGCCCGCCATTGGCGGGCTCTTCGTTCTTAAAGGAGGGGAGGATTTCTTACTCACACAAAGATGATCTGCGCGCCGTCGGCGATCTCGAGGAACTCCATGGCGCCCGCCATGCATAGATGCATGTTTCGCACCTCTACACGAAGATAATTTGTGCCCCGTCGGCGATCTCCAGGAACTCCATGGCGCCAAGGACCTCGGCCCCTTCCACCAGGTCTTCCTTGGTCAGCTTCATCATATCCATGGACATCTTGCAGCCATACATCTTGGCGCCGGAGTCCACCAGCACCTGGACGAATTCATCCACCGGCGGGAAACCGAGCTTGTCGATCTCTTTGCGCATCATCCCGGAAGCCATAGCGGACATGCCTGGCAGGCCGCCGACCATGGTGGGGATGTGGAACATGGGGTGCATGCTGGGGTTGCCTACCGTGGCCACATGCAGGTTCTTCATCTTGGCCTTGCTGATGATATCCAGGCCCCAGAAGGTGAAGAACACGTGGGTTTCGATGCCGCTCATGCGAGCCGCGTTGGCCAAGATCAGCGGCGGGTAGGCCATATCCAGCGAACCTTTGGAAGCGATGATGCATAGCTTGCGGGCAGTCTTTTCGTCTTTTCCGTTCTTGCTCATGCTTTCTCCTTTGCCTTTTTTCGTCATTGCGAGGAGGTCAGATTGCTTCGCTTTTCAGCCCTTCAACCGACGAAGCAATCTCCCACATCCAAATGGAAGTCGCGTTGACTAAATGCAGCCGGTGGGCTTGCCCAAGCCGGCAAGCTTGGCCGCCACCTTAGCGGGGCCTGTCGGGAACAGAGCGTACATTTCGCGGGTGTCCACGCCGCTGTTCTTGGTAATGCTGCGCAGGGTGGGGGCTTCGCCGTTGGCTTCGAACTGCTTGCGGGCGAAGTTGATCACCAGCCAGTGCCGCTCGGTAAGCTGAATGCCCTCGCGCTCGGCGATGGCCGCAGCGATCTCCGGCGTCCAGGCGCGCGGGTCCTCCATGAACCCTTCGGCGTTGAACGCCACGTCTTTGGTGATTGCATCTTTGGTCAGCACCATGTTGTGCTCCTTTCCTTTTTTATTCCAGCGTTTATTTAGGCCAGGGACGGCACCAGTTTCTGTTTTCCCTTCATGCTCATTGCATTGCTTACCGGCATGTGGTGGCCGGGCATCAGGATGTTCCAATAGATCCAGCGGAAGCCGAGTTTGCCCAGGTGATTGATCTGTGTTTCCTTCAGTAAACTGAAGGGTCCGACGTAAGGTACCGGGTACGTTCCGGCCAACGGTTCCACTTCGTAGTTGAAGTCGATCATCACGCCCTTGTTGAAGCCAGTCTCGATAAAGCAGTTAGCGTGGCCGTCGAAAGCAGGCTTGGGCGGAATGCCCTTGACCTGGCGCAGGATGTTTTCCACCACCACTTCGTGTTGGAAGTGCGCAACGGATCCGGCCTTGGAAGTGGGCAGGTTGGTGGCGTCCCCCAGAACCCAAACGTTGTCGTAAGTGCGCGATTGCAGCGTGTGCTTGTCGGTGGGGATGAAGTTCAGGTCGTCGCCCATGCCCGAGTTCTCGATGGCTTGCACGCCCATGTTGGGCGGGATGGTGACCAGCAAGTCGTAGGGGATCTCGCGGCCGTCCCAGGAGCGGACAACTTGCTTGCCGCCGTCCACTTCGCTGATGTTGAATTCGGCTTCGGTATGGATGCCTTTGCGCTTCAGCAGATCGGCCAGGGCGGCCGAGGCGCGCGGTTTGGTGAAGGCGCCCGGCAGCGGTGTGGCGTAGGTGATGTCCACTTTATTTCGGATGCCGCGGCGCGTGAAGAACCAATCGGCCAGGAACACGAACTCCAGGGGCGCCACCGGGCATTTGATGGGCGTCTCGGCCACGTTGAGAACTACGCGGCCGCCTTCCCATGACTCCAGGAAATCGCTGAGGGCGGCGGCGCCCTCCGGGGTGTAGAAGTCGAAAATGTTTTTCTTCCAGCCGGCGCTCATCAGGCCCTGGATCTGGTCGGGACGGATCTCGCAGCCGGTAGCGATGACCAGGATGTCATAAGGCAGGGTTTGCCCGTTCTGCAACTTGACGCGATTGGCCTGCGGCTCGATTACCTCGATGCCGGCGAAGACCATCTCGACACGCTTGGAAACCACGCGGCGCTTGGGGCGATAGGTATCCTCCGGGCGGTAGACGCCGAAGGGGACGTATATGAAGCCGGGCTGGTAATAGTGGACTTCGTCTTTGTCGACGATGGTGATCTGCCATTGGGCGGCATCCAGTCTCTTGGCCATTTTGTTGGCCACCATGGTGCCGGCCGTACCCCCGCCGAGGATAAGTAGTTTGTTCATTGGTTTCCTTATGCGTTCTCCAAGGATTTTTCTGCGGCCGTCATAGCCAGGGCGCCCTGGCGCTGGAGGGCGGCCGCCAGTACGCCCCTCAGGATGTCCAGGGCCTCGATGACGCGCTCGTCGGCCAAGCGGTAGATGACAGAGTGACCTTCGCGCTGCCCGGTGACCAGGCCGCTTTCCCGCAGCACGCGCAGATGGCGCGAGACGCTGGGTTGGGGCAGCCCGGTTGCCTGCGCCAGGTCGCTCACGCTGACGGGCGACTGGCTGAGGGTGTAGAGCATCAGGATGCGGTTGGGATCAGCCAAACTGCTACATAGGTGGGCGTGCATTTGCTGAATTTCGTTGCGTAACCCGCTTGTGGGTACCATGTCCGTTCCTTCGTATATGCAAATATGCGTTTAGCCGAATAGTCTTGTGAAATAATACACAAGCATATGTTTATAACGCAGGGCTTTTTATCCCGCCTTGCATGGGACAAATGACCCCTAACCTGCATTGAGCCTAATCAGATAATGATTTCGAGCAGCGCGATTATTCTCGCTGCTTGCAAGGAGGATCAGATGCCGAATGAATATGCCAAAACGGATAAATTTGTCCAGGATGTTGTTAATAAAGGGCACGCTTCCATGGTGCTCCCGGTGGGCAATTATCAGATGCTCGAGAGCGAGCTGGATATGCTAGGTTACCTGGACCAACTGAAAGGTTATTGCCCTCACTGTGGCGGGTATCTAAGCACGCAGAGCATGTTCCACGTCGCAATGAACAAAAAGCCTGTGTGCGTATTCTGCTTCAAGGCGTTGAACAAGTTTCGCCTCGTTTGTGGTGAGTAGCGTTTTCCGACAAGATTACGAGCTATGCTATAATTTTTGAAATGCTGATTTCCACCTCCAACAACAACGACGACAATATTGCCCCCTTCTGGGCGAGGACTTTGGCTGGATAAGTTCGGCTCCAACCAATCTCGCCCGGCATAGTCCGGGCGTTTTGTTTTTAGGAAGAGAGTGATAGGAGTGCCTATGTATAAATCTCATACCTGCGGCGAGCTACGCGCCGAGCACGCCGGCCAAACGGTGACCCTGGCCGGCTGGGTGCACCGCCGCCGTGACCATGGCGGCCTCACCTTTATTGACTTGCGCGATCGTTTCGGCCTCGTGCAGGTAGTGACCGACCCGGAAAAAGCGCCCGCGGCGCACAAGGCTTTCGAGCCGGTGCGCAACGAGTGGGTGCTGCAAGTGGTGGGCCGGGTGCGCAGGCGCCCGCAAGGCATGGCCAACCCCGACCTTGCCACGGGAGAGATCGAGGTGGAGGTCACGGATGTAAAGATATTGAACCCGGCCAAGACGCCGCCTTTCTCGATGAACAAAGAAGAGGTGGTGGAGGAGAACGCCCGGTTGAAATATCGCTACCTGGATTTGCGTCGCGAGAAGATGCAGGCCAATCTCACCTTGCGGCATAAGGTGGTCAAGTTCATCCGCGATTATTTGGATAAGGAAGGTTTCCTGGAGATCGAGACGCCTATCCTGTTCAAGACCACACCTGAAGGCGCCCGCGACTACCTGGTACCCTCCCGCGTTCACCCCGGCGAGTTCTACGCGTTGCCGCAATCCCCGCAGCAGCTTAAGCAGCTGCTGATGGTGGCCGGCTACGAACGCTATTTCCAAATGGCGCGCTGCTTCCGCGATGAGGACCTGCGCGGCGACCGCCAGCCGGAGTTCACCCAACTGGATATCGAGATGGCCTTCGTGGAGCGGGAAGACGTGATGGACCTGATGGAAACCATGTACACGGCTATGGTGAAGGAGCTGTTGCCGCACAAGCGCATCAAGCAGGCGCCTTGGCCGCGGCTTAGCTATAAGGAGGCCATGTCCCGCTTCGGCAAAGACAATCCGGACTTGCGCTTCGGTTTGGAATTGCAGGACTTGACGGAATGGGCCAAGGGCTGCGGGTTCAAGGTGTTCGAAGATTCGGTCGCCGCTGGCGGGCACGTACGCGGCATCAACGCCAAAAGCCTCGGTAGCTACAGCCGCAAAGAGATCGACGCGCTCACGGAATTTGTCAGGGACTTTGGCGCCAAGGGCCTGGCTTATTTCGAGATCACCGCTGAGGGTGAGGAGCGATCCTCATTCAGCAAGTTCCTGAGCGCCGAGAAACTGGCCGCGCTCAAGGCGGCCATGGGCGCCGAGAAGGGTGACTTGCTGCTCTTCGTGGCCGACCAAGCGGAGATCGTATTCACTGCTCTTGGCCGTTTGCGCATGCACTTGGCGGAGACGCTAGGCCTGCTCGATCCGAACCTGTTGGCCTTTTGCTGGGTCATCGACTTCCCCTATGCATTTTGGAACAAGGAAGAAAAACGCTGGGACCCCAGCCAGCATCTGTTCACCATGCCCCATCCCGACGATGTGGACCTCATCGAGAAGGATCCGGCTTCGATGCGCGGCACGCAGTATGACATGGTGCTCAACAATGTGGAGGTGGCCGGGGGATCCATCCGCATCCACGAACGTGAGTTGCAATCGCGCATTTTCAAACTGATCGGTTTAAGCACCGAGGTGGCCCAAGAAAGGTTCGGCCACATGCTCGAAGCCTTCGAATACGGGGCGCCGCCGCATGGCGGCATCGCCTCCGGCATCGATCGGCTGGTGATGCTGTTCGCCGATGAAGAGAGCATCCGTGAGGTGATCGCCTTCCCCAAGAACCAGGCGGCCCGCGATGTGATGGCGGACGCGCCCAGCCCGGCTGAGGGGCAACAGCTGAAGGAATTGCACATCAAGGTGGATCTGCCCAAGAAGTGATTTTTTTAGACTTTGTTAACCGCGGCGTGGGCTTTTTCTAATCTGGCTATGGTATAAGGAGATAGCCCTGCCGTGTTCGTGAATGCGGCCAAAACGTTTTGAACCAACACGAAACGTATGGAGCTTGGCTTCCTGAAGGACCCTCAGCCAGCAAGGTTGGCCTGACCCTGACGGAGCAAGCACCCTTGTGAACCAACCGGTTCAAAAACCCCCGCCGCACACGACATGGCGGGGTTTTGCTTAATGACAAGCTATTCGTCAAACCGTTTATCCGGCACGATGTAGATCAGAGGCAAGCTGGCCAGCGTCACGCCATACTTGACCAGCAGATTCACGATAAAGATGCCCCACACCGAGTCCCAAGGTAGACCACCGCCCAGGGCAGCGATGGGCGCAAAGGCGCCCAGGCAGAAGATGAGGTTGTCCACCGGCACGCTGATGCTGTTGCTGACAAGGACGCGGGCCCATTGGTAGCGGCGGGTGATGCGCGTCACGAAGAGATGGTAGATCTCGGTGTCCATCAGTTCGCTGGCCACCTCGGCGACGATCGAGGCGATCACGATGCGCCAAACCAGGGCGAACACGGCGCTGAACTCGGCGCCTAAACCCCAGCCCGGGTCGCTGGGGAAGCCAGCCGACCACATCAGGTAAGCGGCCATGAACAAATTGATGACCCCGGCGCTGATGATCAGGGCGCGGGCGTTATGCCGGCCCAGCACCTTGTGCACCACGTCACGCAGGGTAAATGTGATGGGATAAATGAAGGTGCCCATATCCACGGCCCGGCCGCCAATCACGCCGATCTTGACGCTGGCCACATCCGAAAGCATCTGGGCGGCGATATAGGCCGCCACCACGATCACGGCGATGACGGGTACCCTTGGGTAGATCTGCTTGGCTTTGGACTTCATCGATCTCCTCACGCTGGAAAACAAAAAAGACGGCAAGCGTCTAAGCCACAGTTTTGATAAGCCGGGTGCGCTGTAACCGGCCAGCCGTGACATTATAATCGTTTCAACCGTTTGCCAAATAGACCATGAGCGCCATCGCTAACCTGACCCAAAAGACCTGCGTACCTTGCCGGGGCGACGAGCAGCCCTTCACCCGCGCCCAGGTAGACGAATATCGCTCCCAGACCCCCGATTGGGACGTCATCGAAGAGAAGGACATACGCCGGCTGCGCCGTACTTTCAAGTTCAAGGATTTTGCCGGCGCGCTGACCTTTACGCAACAAGTAGGGGAGATAGCCGAAGAGCAGGGACATCATCCAGTCATCCGCACCGAATGGGGCAAGGTCACCGTGACCTGGTGGACTCATAAAATCAAAGGTCTGCACCAGAACGATTTCATCATGGCCGCCAAAACCGACCAGCTGTATCAGAACCTGGGCTAAGTCCCTTTGCTCAATCGATATTTCATTGCTGCAAGGCTGATTTTGTTTTTGCTGGCCGCCTGCGCTTCTGGAACACCGGGTCAACCTGCAAGCGGAAGCGCCACGCCATCGCTGGATGGGACGATCCCGGCCGCCAGCGCAACCGCCAGCCCTTCTGAGATTTCCACGCCATCCCCAACGCCTGAAAACGCGCCGGATCTGACCGGCGAAGGCATCGTAATCATGCATTTATGCGACCAGTCCGGACCGCTGGGCCCCGCCAATGCCGGCCGCATTCAGGCAGTACAAGATATGGTCGCGGCCATCAATACCGGCGGAGGTATTTTTGGCGCCGAGCTCGATCTTCGTTTTGCTGACACGGAGGGAAATGCCGACGCGGCTCAGCGGGCCCTGGCGCGTCTGATCCGCCAGCGCGGCGAAGGTCCCCTGGTGCTCATCTGCGATCCCCTCACAGAGGCGGCCTTGCTCACGCAGCTAAACGAAGATGAGATCCCGGCGTTGGGACCGGGCGTGTTCGCCAATTCAGACGGCTTTGTGTTCAGCCTGGACGCCAGTCCCCAAGAACATTACGAGTTCTCCTTGGAGGATCTGCGGGCGAACTGGGAGGCGCGCAAACCGCAAGGGGCGAGCGATGAGATGCGCGTCGCGGTGATCACTTGGCCTGAGGAAGCAGCCGGTGAGCTGGCCGCCGACCAAATCGTAACGGATGTTGAGGAGGCGGGTATCGA
Organism: Anaerolineales bacterium; assembly: GCA_040882365.1. Taxonomy (GTDB): domain Bacteria; phylum Chloroflexota; class Anaerolineae; order Anaerolineales; family UBA11579; genus JAMCZK01. Next base: position 39,471 of record JBBEBI010000002.1, on the reverse strand, counting down.
AATTGTTATGCAAGCTGAGCTTCCCGCAGAACAAGATGCCAACGTGTTCGATCTCATCTACCAGGCGAGAGATGAAAACGCCAACGTGATCTATACCAATGCCCGCGGCTTTGGCTTGGCCGCAGTGCTCAATGCGCTGCATGAGCTCGGGTTGGGCGAGCGTTTTGTGGTTGCGGCCCCTGCGGCGGCGTTCGACGCGCAGGTCTATGGGTATCTGGCCGAACCCAGTTTTGCCGCAGGCCTTTATCTGACCTCGGCGTGGGCCTGGTGGGGTGAACAGGATGTGGCCGGCATTCAGGATTTATTGGAAATCCAAGAGGCTGGCTCTGGGCGAGATTGGGGCTATATCCAGATGGCTGGCGGCGTTGCAGTGGCGCGCCGCGCCCTTGAAGATGCCATTTTGGCGGAAGGTTTCGAGGGCTTGAGCCCCGAAGCTGTAGCCGCGGCCATGGAAGAATTGGAAGACTATCCTGTGTCTGGGGGGCTTTTTGTGGTGGATTACACGTCTGGCCTGGGCGCGGTGGGGCCTTTGCGCGTTTGGCAGGTGGGCGTAGGGGAGTGGGAACTCACAGCGATCGAATAACCTCTTTTAGAACGCGGTGCCTGCGCACCGCACCGCCAAGTTTGACATCGCTTGCTCCCAGATATTTCCTGAATGCCGCCGTGCATTCGCGCAGCGCGTGCAGCATGGCTTCGTCTTTTTTGTCGACACCCTTTTCCCACCACCAATTCCGCATTGTGAACACGCGTGTCTTTTTGTCAAAGGCGGGATCCAACCGGGCGACGAAGCGGTCACCGTAAAGCACAGGCAATACATAGTAGCCATACTTGCGCTTTGGGGCGGGGACGTAGACCTCCCAGCGGTAGTGAAAATCGAACAGCATCTCCAGCATATTGCGGTGCCACATCAGGTTATCTAATGGTGCGATGAACGCGGCGCCCTTTTTACCGCGCGGCGGCTTGGCCGCCGCCTCAAGGGTGGGCAGATCTAGACGGCGCATATAGAATTCCTGCTTCGGCAAACCCTCGATTGCCACCTGTATAACTTCGCCGCGGGCCACAAGTCTTTCCAGCGCCTCTCTGCGCTCCCCTCCCTGCACGCCATATGTGTATTTGCGCCCAACAATACCTAACCACATTTCGCTCGAACTGGGGTTGGCCAGCCCGATGCTGCCAACGCGACGCGCAATGTGCCAATCGACGTATTCTTTGTCTGTACTGTTTGGATCCTTGGACATGAGCAGCCGGGACGGCAATAGTTTTTCGATGAGATCAAAGGCGCGCCGCGTGTGCACCCGGTGGTGAATACCCAGTTCGCCCATGGCAAAGAGCGCATCCATAGAAGCGCGCACGGCGCGAACTGAAACACCCCAATGCCAATCGAGGCGTTCGTCGTGTTCGATCTCGATGGAGGAGAGCGGCCCACGCGTCTGCAGGGCTTCCTTTACCTGAACTGCAACTTTGAACATGCCATCTGCCCGCATTTCCTTCGCGTAGCGTTCTTGCATTCTTGTTCGGAATCGCGCGAAGTAAGGCCACTCGCTGGTCCTGTAGATCGAGGCCAATTTATCCCAGCCGTCGATCAGACTGCGGTCGCCATACAGTAGATCCTGAAGCAAGGCCGATTTGTAGCCAGAAATGCGCGACTGGAGGACCAAGTCAGGATTGCTGCCCACCACGTTGACCGGATCGTACTGGATGCAGCCCACGCGAGCGAGATAGTCAAGCACGCCCTGCTTACCGCGCAACTTGCGCGGGGACAACAGATTGTGGTGCATCAACAGAAAGCGGCGGGCATGCTCTTTGCTGATGGTGAGAGTTTTCGATGGAACTGATTTGGCCATAGCGGCACGGTATCCGTTTCCGAGCTTATTGTCGGGCAAAGCGGTTATTATAGTGCCAATTAGAACAACCGTGCTTATGTCTAATCCCCTTATCCTTCATTTGGCCACGGATCTTTTCTTCAACCCCTCCATCACAGCTGCGGTTGAGGCGTTGAGCTATTCGATTAAAGCAATGGACAGGTACCTAGATACAGCCGAATTCCTTAAAATCGTAAGACAGGAAAATCCCGCGCTAATCATTTTGGATTTGAATAGCTCGCTGCCCTGGATCGAGTGGCTGCCGGCAGCCAAGGCCAATAAGGAAACCAAGGCTCTGCCCTGGCTTGCCTACGGTTCGCACATGAATCCGCGACGGCTGGCGGCGGCCCGGCGAGCCGGCGCCGACAAGGTGGTGCCGAAGTCGCAGTTCAGCGCCGAATTGGATCAACTCATTCAGGCGATGGCGGCAAAATAATAGAGACGCGCAGCGCGCGTCTCTATTATTTTAGATGCCTGCGAGGCTAGAAGCCGAAGCTTAGCGCGCTGCTGACACCCAAGATGCCGAGCACGACACCGCTGATAACAATATTGACGACGAAAGCGATCACTACGGTAATGGCTGTGTTCGTCCAGTCCAGATCCAGGGCCTCGTGAACCGCGATGGCCCATGAGATTACGCTGAGCACAGCCGCGGCCAGCAGCAGTGGTGAGGCGATGCATACCAGGACAGGCGTGATGAAGGCGAGCAAACCACCCACGATACCGATCGAACCCCACACGTAGGCAAGGCCGACTGTGCGGACAACTTCATCGAACGTAGCCTGGGCTTGGAACATGGACTTGCCGACGAACATGATCACATAAGCGCCCAAGGCAAAGCCCGCGACCTGAACCACGGTTCCAATGAGGATATTGACCGGGGAGAAAGCGACGGCGGCAGCCACCTCCCCGCCGACCAATCCCACCGCGGCCGCGGCGGCCGCCTGGGCGGCCAGATATCCGGCGATCTGGTTAAGGAAGGCGACAACCACGACGATCCCCCAGGCCATGGGCGTAAAGGAAGTGTCCTTTTCGACCTCGGCATACACTTCACGTTTGAAGGTGAAGGCCCCAATGATTCGATCCACTAACATAAGAACTCCTTTTCTAGGGCGAATAAGGAATGAAGATTACAGCAACTATAAACCCATTTTTCCTTTAAAGTTACTGATCCTTAGGTCCTGCAGGGCAGGGACGCCCCCCGCGGTCTTGGCCATGCGTACCGCTCGCAGCACGGCCTCGGCCACCACCTCCGCCGCATAAGCGCCCACGATGTTCACGTCTGCTTTGCGCTTCCCGGTGGCCAGCGCAAACAACGTATCGCCATCCAGCATGGTGTTGGCAGGCCGGATGGTGCGCGCCAGGCCGTTCATGGCCATGCGCGCCACCTTGGCGGCGCCTTCCTTGTCGAACCTGGCGTTGGTGGCGACGACGCCGATCACAGTGTTGCCGCGTGGGGCGAACCCCAGGATGGTGCGCCCCACCAGGCTTTTCATCACTTGCATGGTATCGGCGAAGACGCCCTTGCCGACCTTGATCGGGCCCCTCTTCAGGCTGCGCGCCCCGGCAACGATCTCGCCGCTGTTTGGATCGATCACATCGCCGAACGCGTTCACGGCCACGATGGCGCCAACCTGCACGCCGGCGCCGATCTCCCTGGCGGCCGTGCCGATGCCGCCTTTCATGGCTTGCCCCAGGCCAAGGATCTTGCCCACGGTGGCGCCGGTGCCGGCCCCCACACTGCCTTCGGCGGGCGGGCGCTGGCTGGCGTTAAGGCAAGCCTGGTAGCCCATAGCTGCGTCCGGGCGGCGTTTGCTGGAACCGATGCCCAGATCGAAGAGAATGGCGGCAGGCACGATGGGCACACGCGCCACGCCTACATTGAAGCCAACCTTCTTTTCTTCTAGATAGCGGACTGCGCCGCTGGCCGCGTCCAGGCCGAAGGCGGAACCGCCCGCCAGCATGACGGCGTGCACTTTGTACACCAGATGGACAGGCTGCAGGGCATCCGTCTCGCGGGTGCCCGGTGCTCCGCCGCGTTGGTCCACGCCGCCCACCGCGCCCTTTTCGCACAGGACAACGGTGCAACCTGTGATGGCTTCGTCGTCTTGGGCGTGGCCGACGCGGATGCCGTCGATCAATGTGATGGAGTTGTTTTTCATCAGTCCTCGTCGTCCCGCTTCTGTCGCAAACGCCGGTCGAAATCGGGCATGCGGCGGGGATACTCTTTATCCATCAGGGAAGAGGTGATTAGAAAATCGGCGCTGGCGCGGTTAGAGGCTGTGGGAATATTGTGCAACACGGCCAGGCGCAAAAGCGCCTTTACGTCCGGGTCGTGCGGCTGCGGTTCCAGCGGGTCCCAAAAGAAGACCAGCAGGTCGATCTGGCGCATGGCGATGGCTGCGCCGATCTGCTGGTCGCCGCCCAACGGGCCGCTCAGGAAGCGATTCACGGTCAGGCCGGTCTCGGCGGCGATCAGGGCGCCGGTGCCGCCGGTCCCGTGCAGATCGTGATGAGCAAGCTCATCACGATTGTGCTTGGCCCATTCCGCGAGGTCCTCTTTGCGGCCATCGTGGGCCACGAGGGCGATGCGTTTTCTTGCCGGCAGATTTTCGATATGTGCCATGTTTTCCTCGTCATGTCCAATGATAAGCCATTCTTTTCTTTTGAGAATGACCTCTGAAGGAAGGCAACACAGTTAGGTTTAGAATAAGGATGGAAAGGGGACCATGCTGATAATCGTAAACGCCGATGATTTTGGCCGCTCGAACGCCATCAATACAGCCGTGTTGCGTGCCCATCACGAGGGCATACTGACCAGCGCCAGCCTCATGGTGACTGGAGCCGCCTTCGAGGAGGCTGTTGCCCTGGCTCGAGATACCCCCTCGCTGGCCGTCGGGCTGCACGTGGTGGTGACGCATGGGCAATCGGTTTTGCCTAAGCATGAGATCCCCAATCTGGTGGACGCCAATGGTCTATTTTCGACCAACCCCTTTCGCAACGGGTTGCTCTACGCAGTGAGCCGCAAGGCCCGCCAGGAATTGGCACGCGAACTGGCTGCCCAGTTCGAGCGATTTGCGGCCACGGGCCTGCCACTTTCGCACGTCGATGGGCACCTGCACATGCACCTGCACCCATCCGTGTTCAATATTGTGTTGCCGCTGGCTGAGCGGCATGGCGCGCGGGGTGTGCGCGTGCCGCGAGATGACCTCTGGTTGGCTTTGCGTCACGACTGGCAGCGAGTCTCAATAAAGATGGTATGGGCTGTTGTCTTTGGCCTGCTGGGTCGCTGGTGTCTGAACCGCCTGCAAGGCCAGCGCTTCGTCATTGCTCATCGTGTTTATGGGCTGATGCAGACAGGCCGTATGAGTGAAGATTACGTGGCAAGCCTTCTGAGCCAGCTTAGTGTCCCAATTGCCGAGCTATTTTTCCACCCGACCACAATTTCTGAGAGCGAAGACTTCGGCCCCAACGCCGGTGACCTGGCGACGCTGCTAAGCCCAGCCGTGCGCCAGGTAATCCGGGAGCGGGGCCTGGAACTTACCACCTATCCGGCGCTGTACGAGGGGCTAAAGGTTCATTTGCCCCTTCCTCCGCTACCTTATTAGGGCTATAAGGCGTTTAGCATGGCGCAATATCTGATGGTTATTCTCATTATTTGCAGCTGGCTGTTCTGGTTGATTGCCCTGTATTTGGTGCAAACCTTCTTCCGGCCAAACAAGCAACGGGAGCCATCCGGCTTTACGCCGCCTGTGTCTATTCTCAAACCCATCAAAGGGGTCGATGTGCAGGCTTATGAGAATTTTGCCAGTTTCTGCCGCCAGGACTATCCGGCCTTCGAGGTGGTCTTCGGCGTGGGCGACCCGGCCGACCCCATTGTCCCGGTCGTGGAGCGCCTGAAACGCGACTTTCCGCAGTGCCAGATCCGTGTCCACGTCTTGGAGCCTTTCGGGTCCAACCGCAAGGCCAGCTTGCTGCACGGCCTGGCAGCAAAGGCAAAGCATGATGTGCTGGTGATCAGCGACAGCGACATGCGCGTCACGCCCAACTATCTGCAGCGGGTAGTTGCGCCATTGGCAGATGAAGGCGTAGGGCTTGTCACTTGCCCCTACCAGGGCGACTTGGCATATACATTTACCGCACGGCTCGAAGCGCTGCACATGGGCGCCACTTTTCTGCCTTCAATGCTCGCCGGGAGAAGTTTTCTCAACATGCGGTTTTCGTTGGGCGCCACCGCAGCGCTGAGGCGCGCCGACCTGGCGCGCATGGGCGGATTCGCGGCGATCGCCAATTATCTGGCGGATGATTATCAGCTAGGCGCGCGCATCGCCAACCTGGGTCTGCGCGTGCAATTGTCCGATTACATCGTCACCAGCATCCTGGGCGCAACCACGTTTCGAGAACAGTGGCAGCGCGAGGTGCGCTGGGCGCGCTGCAACCGGGTCAGCCGCCCACGCGAATACCCGGGCCTGCTGCTCACCTTCAGTACGCCACTTGCTGCCGTCCTGTTGGTCCTCTCCGATTTCACGATCATGGCCTGGCAAGCGCTGACTATTTCGGTGTCCTTGCGCTGGGCGGTCGCATGGCTGGTTACCGGCTATACGCGTGATTGGGATACCCGGCGCTGGCTGATCTGGCTGCCTGTACGCGACATGTTAAGCGCGCTGGTATGGCTGATTGGCAGCTTTGGCAGGCGTGTAACCTGGCGCGGCGAGGAATTCGTGTTGGTGGACAATGGACGCATGCAGCCCGCCCCGCGGCGCAAGATTGAATTTGGCCTGGGTTCCTGGCATATTACGAGGCGCTGGTAGCCGAGTACACAGGGACAGCGTTGCGCGCTCTCGTTCTCGGACTCGACCGATTGCTTCGCCGCATCTACGGCGTGTACGAATTCACGGAATCGCCGCGCTGCCTTCTCCGGCTGCGCTTGACAGGCGCCGCGCATGCCCTGCCTTTGCCCGACGGGGAAATCGCCGCCGGCGCAGCGGTGGTGGAAATGCACATGTGGAACGAGCATATGCCGCGGATACCAAGCGAGGGCGCGGATTTCGCCTGGGCAAAGAGGATGCAGCGCATGTCCATCGAATCTTTCCGGACTGCAGCTGCTCATATTCAAAACGATCCGCGCTTGCGGAAAGTGAAGGCCATCGGCGGCCCAACGGCAATGCTTACACCGGACGACCCCGCGGGAGCAGAAAGCCTGATGCGCCGCTTGGGCTTTACCATCTTGCCGTATCACAGTCCTCTGGGACGATTCGGGGAATTCTGGGAGAACTTCTACACGTGGCTGCTCATATGGACTTTCAATGCGGCCAGCACGCGGCAGCAACGCCTGCTGCGGCTACGCCGCAGCGAAATATGGATGTCGATATCTGAATTTGTGCGGCGATACGGCAGCGAGGCCTGAGGCTGGTCGAAGCATTCCTGGCTACCAGGCGTAGGCTTCAGGCGCGGGTCCACCCGGCCCTGGCCAGATCTCATCCAGCTTATTCAACGTTTCCTCGCTGAGCTTGATGTCCAATGAGTGCAGATTGCCTGCCAATTGGTCTGCGGTGCGTGGCCCAATGATGGGGGCAGTCACCGCCGCTTGGTGGAGCAGCCAGGCCATGGCCACGTCGGCAGGGGCTTGGCCCAACTCTGCGCAAAAGGCTTCATAGGCGGCCAGTTCCTTTTCGTGCTTGGCAATAATTTTCTTGGCTTCGTCCGAGGCCCTGCGACCCTCCTTGGTTTTTTGCAGGGCGCCACCGAGCACGCCGCGATTGAGTGGGCTCCAGGGAATAAGACCTAGCCCGTAGTTTTGGCAAGCGGGGATTACTTCCAGCTCGATGCTGCGCTGCATCAGATTGTACAGACTTTGCTCGCAGACCAGGCCCATAAAGTTTCGCTGCTTGGCAGCGGCTTGGGCCTGCGCAATATGCCATCCGCCGAAGTTGCTGCTGCCCACGTAGAGGACTTTGCCTTGATAGACAAGTACCTCCATGGCTTGCCAGATCTCTTCCCAAGGCGTCTGCCGGTCGACGTGATGCATTTGATACAAGTCGATGTGGTCGGTCTGCAAGCGGCGCAGGCTGGCCTCGCAGGCCTCGCGGATGTGGCGCGCCGAGAGCCGCCGCTGGTTGGGCCACTCGCCCATGCGGCCAAAAACCTTGGTGGCAATGACCACTTTTTCGCGGCGGCCACCGCCTTGGGCGAACCAGCGGCCCACGATCTGTTCGGTAACCCCTTCGCCGACCTTCCAACCATAAACGTTGGCGGTATCGAAGAAGTTGATGCCGGCCTCCAAGGCCTGGTCCATAATGGCGAAACTATCCTGCTCCGCCGTCACCGGCCCGAAGTTCATTGTGCCCAGGCACAGGCGGCTCACGAGCAAGCCAGTGCGACCAAGTTGTGTGTACTCCATAGTTTGGTCCTTTCCTTTCTTACGCCGGGTCAGCGTCCAGGGCTTTTGTCCTGGCGGGTTTGGAGACGCCTCGCAAGACCAACCAAAGATATAGCGCTTCGATGAGCATGGCGGCACTCATCCCGAAGGCGGCTACAGCCACACCCGGTAAATGCAAGAGCACGCCTGCCACAAGGACCGCGGCCAAGGTGACCAGTTCCAAGATCATTGCCACGGCCTGCGGCCGGGTATTTCTGCTGGCCGTAAGCAGACCGCGCGACACGCTGACGAAGGCCAGCGCCACCGGCATCAGCAAGGCGAAAACAGCCCCATGCCTGGCGATGGCCGCAAGCGGGGTCGACAATCCGATCAGAGTATCGAAATAAACCTGCGAAAGAGGTGTCAGGCTCACCAGCCCGAGCAGGACGCTGAAAATTACGCCCACACGCAGGCTGAACCGGCGGATAGCTGGATGGCTTTGCGGCTCTTCGCTGAGGGCAATGGTCACCTCGGGCAGGGCCATTTCGGGGGCGCGAGTAATGAATAGCAGCCCGTTCACTATCGGCCAGGCGGCCAAGTTTATTTCCGGCTGGGGACCGCGCGCCAGGGCCGCGGCGATCATGGGTTGGGTGAACAAATAAAGAAGGCTGCTGGTGGCAAGCGGCCAATGGAAGTTAACCAATTCTCTATACCCTAACTCGGGGGAGTTGGATGGCGTCCCTGGCTGGAAATGTCTCGCCACGAGCGGCGCGCTGGCCCAATGGGCGTAGAGGGCTTCCGCCATTACTCCTACACTAAGGGCCATGGCGCCCACTGCCACCCCGGGCGCGGAGGTGAACAAGGCTAGCAGCGTGGCCGTGCCTACCGAGCCCACTAATCGCAGGATGGTGCCGCGCCCCACCTGCCCGCTATGCCCGAAGCGGATCAGCAGCCCCTGACGGAAGCGCCGCCAGGCGATGGCCGCGCTCCACGGCAGCATGAGTTGGAGGCCGAGCTGGACCGGTGCGTGCAGGCTGGCTGGTATGCCTAATAGTTCTTTGACCACCAGGTCGAATAACGGAGTCCAGCCCATGAGGAATTGCAATATCGTGGTGCCCACCATCAGATGGACGGTGAAGCGCTGCAGCATCAGGTAATTTTGGCGGCTGCGCGCCAGGGCGGTACTCGTGGCCAGCAGCGAAATGACGGGACTTTCAATGGTGATGCTGAGCGAGAATGCCAAGCCGAAGGCGGCGATCATGCGCTCGGCTTCGTTTAGGCGGGCCAGCGCTGCGCTGATATATGGCGACTCGAGCGCCATTAACAACCAACTGGCCGCCAGGGGCAGCCAGAGTAGCATCAGGCGTTTTTGACTAAAGGCCGGTTTGGGTTGGCTTGCGGCCTCCGCGATGCGCGCCATGCAAAAAGTCTACCACGGGCGTCGAATCTTAAGCGCTAGGCATTAAGCACGGTAGAATGGCGCCTTCCTTATGCTGTTTTCTCATCGCTCCGGGATCTTGATGCATGTCAGCAGCCTGCCTGCGCCCTATGGCATCGGGGACCTTGGGCCGGAGGCGTATCGCTGGCTGGATTTCCTGAAATCCGCGCGTGTGGGTTGGTGGCAGGTGCTGCCTGTTGGTCCCACCGGCTACGGCGATTCACCGTACCAATCCTATTCCTCATTCGCCGGGAATCCGAATCTGGTGAGCCCTTGGTTGATGGTCGAGGAGGGCCTGATCGACAAAGACCATCTGGAGCAGGTGCCCGCGTTCCCGGCCGGCCGTGTGGATTACACCAAGGTGATTGAATGGAAGCGCGGCTTATTCCAAGTGGCTTTCATGCGTCTCAAGGACCTGTCTCAACTCCACGGGGAATTCGAACGATTCCGCAGCGAACAGGAGCCCTGGCTGGAAGATTTCTCGTTGTTCATGACGATCAAGGCGTTGGAAGACGAACGGCCATGGACTGCATGGCCGCCTTCACTGCGCGACCGCGGGCCAGAGGCCATTCTCGAAGTCCAACGCCATCAATCGGCGACGATCGGTTATTTCGCCTTCCAGCAGTTCCTGTTCTTCCGCCAATGGGTTGGGTTAAGAACGCGAATGAAGGAATTGGGTATCGGCCTGATCGGCGATTTGCCCATCTATGTAGCCGAGGACAGCGCCGACGTATGGTGCGCGCGACACCTATTCGAGTTGGATCAACAGAGGAAACCCATCCGCATTTCCGGCGTGCCGCCCGACATGTTCTCGGCCACCGGGCAGCGCTGGGGCAACCCCTTGTACCGCTGGGATATCCACAAGCAACAGGACTTTGCCTGGTGGCTGGCGCGGCTGCGCGCCGTGCTGAGCATGGTGGATGTGCTGCGCCTGGATCACTTTCGCGGCTTTGCGAATTACTACGCGGTCCCGGCCAGCGAACCCACCGCGGCGCATGGCGTGTGGGAACTGGGTCCCGGCGAGGGCTTTTTCAATACCGTAAATAGCAAGCTCGGCGGCCTGCCGCTAATTGCCGAGGACCTGGGTGGTGAAGGTGAACCGCTGGTCATCAATTTGCGTGATAAGTTCGGTCTGCCTGGGATGAAGCTTTTCCAGTTCGCCTTCGATGAAGATATGAACCACAAATTTCTTCCCCACAATTATCCCGAAAATTGCGTGGCCTATACCGGCACGCACGACAACGATACGACAACAGGTTGGTTCGCCAACGCGGCTGAAAACGAACGCAAGTTTTGCCTCGAATATATTAATAGCGATGCCAAGCACATCGCCTGGGACATGGTCCGCAACCTGTGGGCCTCGCGGGCGGATATGACCGTGGCCCCGCTACAGGATTTCCTGGAGCTAGGCTCAGACGCTCGCATGAATTATCCCGGAACGCCCACGGGAAACTGGACCTGGCGCGTAACGAACAATCAACTCACCGAAGACCTGGCGGCTAGGCTTGCGGACCTGAATGAGAGGGCGGGGAGGGCAGCTTAGAACCCAAAAAGGGTGGACCCCAGCCCACCCTTAATCGCAAATCTATCCCAACATGAAAAGAACCCCGCAAGAGCGGGGTTCCTGTTTTCATTTCTTCTTGGCTGTCTTTTTCTTGGCGATACTTTTGGCTTTGGTCGCCTTGGCTTTGGACGGCTTCTTGGGTGCAGCCTTTTTGGCGGCGGCTTTCTTGGCGGGTTTCTTGGCAGCTTTTGTCTTGGGAGCCGCCTTCTTGGCCGCAGGTTTGGGCTTGGCGGCCGTCTTCTTTGCGGCGGACTTGGCGGTTGCTGTAGGCGCGGGCTTTGATGCGGCGTGGGCGGGCTTGGGTCCTCCGGCCACCGGAGCGGTCACCGGCTGCATGGCGATGGTGCGCGGCGCCCAGCCGGGGGCTTCGCGCTCGAGTTGCGGCTTGGGCACCATGTTCGGCCGGCCGCACCGCGGGCAATAGGCGTTGTAATATTTGAAACCCTTGGCCTCCACTTCGTCCAGAGCGGCCATTACACCCTCCTGGCTGAGGGTGAAAGGCGTGTAACAATGCATACAGCGTAGTTGCATGGCTCTCCTTCCTAGGCTTGGGATTTAATTATACACAGCAGGGGCTGTGGTGGCAGGGCGCAAGGTGGCGACCAAAATTCCAGCCAGAATCAGCATCGCCCCGAAAATCTTAATGCCGCTGGGCACTTCGTTGAAAAGGAAAAAGGCCAGGATGGTTGCTCCAATCGGTTCACCTAAAAGGGCGATGGAAACGTAAGAGGCGGGCAAGTGCGCCAACACCCAGTTGAAGCTGGAATGCCCCAGCAATTGAGGTAATAGCGCCAGCAGAAGCAGGTACATGTAAACCTTTCCCGAAAACCCGAACGCGGGTTGCCCAGAGAAGGCCACCATGGCCACCAACACCAGTGCAGCCATGCCATACACAAGGAAGATGTATGGCGTCAGTGGAAGGGTGGGGCGCAACCGCCGGCCAATGAGGATATAGCCCGCGCCTGTCCAGGCTCCCAGCAAGGCTAGAAAGTCTCCGAAGAAGGCTTCCCCTCGTACAAATTCGCTCAGCGGTGGGCAGAGCAGCCCGCCCGCCGCTTGGATACAGGAATCGCTCAGCGCTACCACAACGCCGCCCGCCAACGCCACCAGCATGCCAATAAGGATGGCGGGAATCAGGCGTTCTTTCAAGAAGATGGGCGCCAACAAGGCCACCCATAACGGGTTAGTGGTCACGATCACCACCGAGCTGGCCACGGACGTAAATTCCAGAGAAAGGATCCAGGTGGCGAAGTGCATGGCCAGAAGGAATCCGGAAAGCGCGGCCAGCGCCAGTTCGGAGGGAGTGAGCCTGCGCAATTCGGCGCTGTAGCGCGGGATGGCAAACGGCAGCAGGATGAGGGCGGAAAAGCCCATGCGATACGCGGCGATGACCAACGAGGAGGCTTCCCGCTGGGCGAAACGGATGAGCAGCGCAGCCGAGGAGACGGCGAAAATGCCGACCAGCATCACCAGATGGGGCGAGATTTTCGGTGTCGGCGGTGCGCTCACGGGCTGATTTGTGATTTTCTTGACAAACACTTGGGGGACAATTACAATAATTTCGTTCGCCTCGTATTGTAACGCAGGAGGTTGCTGCACGTTCAAGTCAATACATCAGTTGCCTTCGGCACGTTCATAAGACAAGGAGTTACATCATGGCATTTTCCCTTCCCAAGCTACCCTATGCATTCAATGCACTCGAACCGCATATCGATGCTCGTACCATGGAAATCCATCATGGCAAACACCACCAGGCTTACGTCAACAACCTTAACGCCGCCATCGAGAAACATCCCGAACTGGCCGAGCTCTCCCTCGAAGACCTTGTCAAAAATTGGAACAGCCTGCCTGAAGACATCCGCAACGCGGTGCGCAATAACGGCGGCGGGCACCACAACCACAGTATCTTTTGGGAGATCTTGTCGCCTAAGGGCGGCGGAGAACCTGCCGGCGCGCTGGCCGACGCGATCAAGAAAGCCTTCGGCGATTTTGGCGCTTTCAAAGAGAAACTCGCCGCGGCCGCCATGGGCCAGTTCGGCAGCGGCTGGGCGTGGCTGGTAAAGAATTCCGACGGCGGCGTGGCCGTAGTTTCCACCCCCAATCAGGACAATCCCATTTCCAATGGACAGAAGCCCATCATAGGCGTGGACGTGTGGGAGCACGCCTATTATTTGAATTACCAGAACCGTCGCGCCGATTATGTGGCGGCCTGGTGGAACGTGGTCAACTGGGACGAGGCCGATAAACGCTTCGCCGGCTAAAAAGGGCGCAAAAGATTAAAATCAAAACACGAAGGAGCGTGCAAATGACTCACATTATCACCAGTTTATGTTTGAGGGACGGCGGTTGCGTGGACGTGTGCCCCGTGGAATGCATCGTTCCGGGCATGCCCCAGGACAAGTATCCCTGGTATTACATTGATCCGGTCACCTGCATCGATTGCGGCGCCTGTATCCCCGAGTGCCCGTTCGAGGCCATCTTCACCGAGGATGAGGTTCCCGAGGCCTACGGCGCTAAAGGCGGCGAAAAGCAAGCCATGCCCGTGGGAACGCCCGGCTTCGCCGAGACCTATGAGGGCAACAACCATCATGGTCACCCAGTGAAAATGGAGGGCGTACGCACCTTGCCGGCTGGCGAGACCGTCAACCTGCGAAACGACATCCAGCCGAACTACGATTATTTCCAGAACGGCCCCGGCTACTGGGAAGGCTGGCAGCAGCACGCCAAGTAGCACGCAAATTTCAGAAAACACGGAGGAGGCGCCTGGCCTCCTCCGTTTATATTTAATTTGCAACTGAATTACAATTCCTATCCCGCAAGCGATTCCTGGAAAGGCAACGATGGTTGACAAAGGCAAAGTGCGTATCGAAAAAGACTCGCTTGGCGAAGTGAAGGTGCCTGCCGAGGCGCTCTATGGCGCGCAGACACAGCGCGCCGTGGACAATTTCCCCATTTCAGGGCTCAAACCCTGGCGGGCCTTCGTCTGGTCCATGGCGGCCGTCAAGCGCGCTGCCGCGGATGTTAATGCCGCGTTGGGGTTATTGGAAAAAGAGAAAGCAGAGGCTATTGCGAAGGCCTCGGCCGAAGTGATGGATGGGCTCTGGGATGGCCAATTCGTGGTCGATCCATTCCAAGCTGGGGCCGGCACCAGCCATAACATGAATGTCAATGAAGTGATAGCCACTCGCGCCACCCAGTTGCTGGGCGGCGAAATCGGCAAATACCTGGTTAACCCCAACGATCATGTCAACATGGCTCAGTCCACCAATGACACTATCCCCACTGCCATCCGCCTGGGCTGCCTGTGGCGCTTAGATGAATTGCTGAATGTGGTGGACGGGCTGGCTGTGGTACTCGCCACCAAGGCCAAGGAATTCGATCCCATTGTGAAGTCGGGCCGCACGCATCTGCAAGATGCAGTGCCGGTGCGATTGGGTCAGGAGTTCAGCGGCTACGCCAAGGCGGTTACTCGTGATGGGGAGCGCATCCGCCGCTCTGCCGAAGGCTTGCGGCGCTTGGGTATCGGCGGCACAGCCACGGGAACCGGCCTCAATGCCCACCCCGAATATCACGCCCGCATGGTCAGGCGCCTCGCCGAGATCACCGGGCTGGATCTACATACCTCGGACAATCTCTTCGAAAGCATGCAATCCCTGGCCGATGCGGCCGACTTCTCCGCCTCGTTGCGCACGCTGGCGGTCACCATGACGCGCATCGCCAACGATTTCCGTATGCTTTCGTCCGGCCCATCCACAGGGTTTGACGAGATCCGTCTTCCGGCTGTTCAACCGGGATCCAGCATCATGCCGGGGAAAGTGAACCCGGTAATGGCCGAAATGACCAACATGGCCATGTTCCATGTGATGGGTTGCGATACCACGGTGGCATTGGCTGCGGCGGCCGGCCAGCTTGAACTTAACGTCATGATGCCAATCATTGCCCATAACCTGTTCGAGGCCATGCAAGTGATTATCGGTGCCTTGAAAGTGTTCACGGAAAAATGTGTGGTGGGACTGACGGCCAACCGAGAAAAGGCCGAAGGTTGGCTGGCTAAAAACGCCATCATTATTACGGCTCTCAATCCCCTGATCGGCTATCAAGCCGGGGCGGCGCTGGTGAAGCAAGCCTTGAAAGAGGATCGTACCGTAGGCGAAGTAGCTATCGAGAAGGCGTCGGCCGGTGAGTTGAAACATGTAAGCGAAGGCCGCAAGATCAGCGCCGATGAAATTAAGGCGGCCCTGGGCGATCTGCGTAAGCTCACCGAAGGCGGGATCGTCAAATAGCGGCCATGCTTGCCGAGGTCGATCAGTACCTCCATGCCCTAGATGATTTGCGCGGCCAGGTAGGCGGCATCATTAAGGCCGTTCCGGAGGAGGGGCTGAACTGGCGTCCGAGCCTTCCCGCAGGCACCGACCCCACTAATTCTCTGGCGGTGCTTGCCGTGCACGTGGCAGGCGCCGAGCATTTCTGGATCGCCGAATGCATCGGCCGCCATCCGGCCACTCGCGACCGGGACGCTGAATTCAAGTACACGGCGACCTCTGCCAACGAGCCGCTTACTCGACTCGCGAAGGTAAGCGAAGAAACGCGAGAGGTGTTGGGTAGGCTGAGTGCCGAGCAGCTGGACAGCAGCTTCATGAAAGACGAGCACCTGGTGCCGGTACGTTGGGCAATCTTGCATGTTATTTACCACTATGCATTACACCTTGGTCACATGCAGCTCAGCTATCAGTTGTTGAACAATGGCAAAGCTAGCAGTAGCCCGCGCTGGTTCAACCGCCTGCCCCGTTGATAATGGAAATAAAAAGCGCCCGCATGTGCGGGCGCTTTTTTCGTCAAACTGGCTTTTTAGGGGATGAAATAACTCTGCAACTCGACTGCGCTTGCGAAGCTGCCTCCCTCTCCAATGGTGGCGGTCTCTTCACTTTTCAACCAACCAATCCCTTCGCCATACCAGATCACGGTTGAGCCGTTGAATACCACGGGGATTTCGAGGCCGCTTATTGAAACGGTGAGGTCAAAACTCGACTGACTTTCTACCCGCAGGGCGGTAAACGTCCCGGCGGCGGTGGTCACCTCTTCAATGCTCACGGCCTCAAAGGTAAGGGTGATGGTCCCACCGGCGGTGGCCAGGCCGGCCTCGCCCATATCCATCTCTCCGCTGATATTGAAAGATTGCTGCCAGGTATCTCCCGGCACTGGATTGGCCGGCAGCGTCACCCCGATTGCGTCAGTTGTTTCGAATTCGCCGCTGAGCCCGGCTGCAGCGATGGACGCTGAAGCACCCCCCGCAAATTGGAGCGAAACCAGGCCCCCGGCAGTGCACTCCCATTCCTGCGTTCGCACCAACCCGCCTTCAAATTCACCTGACAGCGTAAAGCCGTCTGGGCGTACCTCGGTGATGGTTTCCGTAAAGGAGCTCGAACCGAGGTCTGCGCTGCTGGTTATATAGGTATAAGTGGCCCCCTCGATGACAGGATAATATGGATTGCTGCAGTTGCTGGCAATGGTCGGCTCCGGCGTCGCGCTCGGTTCGGTCGTGGCTGTAGGGGCCGAGGTTGTTACTTCGCCGGCTGCGGTGGGCTCGGTCCCGGGTGAAGACGGGCCGCAGGCGGCCAGCAATAATGCAAATGCAAAGGTACAGATAAGCAAGGTTTTGATTTTAGTCATGCTTTTTCTCCTATGGGCGGTATGCAACTATAACGAATATGGGGGCGAGAATAGCACACCGGGGAGCCAATCGGCAAGCCTTACCTTTTCACTAGCCTGCGAAGGCAGATGACCTTCGCTTTACTTGACGTAGGTTAGCTTCCGTTTTACGCTTCTCCTCGTGCCCATTAGATTCCTTTCGGAGGAAATTGCTTCGCAAATTGCCGCTGGTGAGGTCGTCGAGCGGCCGGCTTCCGTGGTCAAGGAACTCGTCGAAAACTCGCTGGATGCGGGAGCACGCCACATCCGGATCAACGTTGAGGGCGCCGGGCAACGCCTCATCGAAGTGATCGATGACGGCGCGGGGATCCCCGCCGCCGAGCTGCCGCTGGCTTTGCAACGGCATGCCACCAGCAAACTGTCCCGCGTAGAGGAATTGACACAGATCCGGACCCTCGGTTTCCGCGGCGAAGCGCTCGCAGCTATCGCCTCGGTGGCGCGCCTGGCTCTGGTGTCTCGCACGCAAGAGAGTGAAGCTGGCTCCCGGTTGCAGGTAGACGCGGGGCGCACAACCGTGGAAGCAATCGGCGCGCCAGCCGGCACTTCGGTGCACGTGGAGGATCTCTTTTACAGTGTTCCCGCCCGCCGAAAATTCCTCAAGAACGAGATCACAGAACGCCGCCAGATCACAAACCTGGTGGCGCGCTACGCCCTGGCCTACCCCTTTGCGCGCTTTTCACTGGAAATGGAAGGCCGACCAACCTTGCACACCAGCGGCAATGGTGATCGCCGCGAGGTACTTGCCGAACTGTATGATGCGACCGTGGCGCGGCGCATGCTCGAAGTGGACGCCGGTGGGGAGGAGATCGTTGTACAAGGCTTCATCAGTCCCATGGATATCACCCGCGCCACCCGGTCGGAGTTGACCTTCTTCGTCAACGGGCGTTGGGTTCAGGATCAGGCGCTGGCCGCCGCGGTTCTGCAAGCCTATCGTGGCTTGCTGATGGTGGGCCGCTATCCGCTGGCTCTATTGTTCATTCACCTCCCGCCCGAGATGGTGGATGTCAATGTGCATCCCACCAAGGCCGAGGTGCGCTTCGCCGAGCGCGATCGCGTCTTCAGCGCGGTGCAGCACGCCATTCGGCGTGCCTTGTTGGCCTACTCGCCACTGCCCTCGCTGGAGCCGGTGCAGCCGGGCCTCGCTTGGCGGCCTATGCCTGCCCCGCTGGAGCCAGCTGTTTCGGAGGCTGAGGAGGCCGAAGTTGAACTCGCGCCGCTTGCAATCCGCCAGGAGCCCCTGCCGGGTGGCGGCGTACCTCTGTTGCGCCTGGTGGGCCAGGTGGGCACGGCTTATCTCGTGGCGGAAGGCCCGGATGGGCTCTACCTGGTGGACCAGCACGCGGCTCACGAGCGCGTGCTCTTTGAGCGTTTCCAAACGCAACGCAACCAAGCGGCGTCACAGGCGCTGCTTGATCCCGCCACCGTGCAACTGGCTCCAGCGCAAGCCGAACTGCTGCAGAGTCAATTGCCGATCCTGGAAGCCATCGGTTTCGAAATCGAGCCGTTTGGCCCGCAGAGCTTCAAAGTGCGCGCCGTCCCATCGCTGCTGACAGGAACCGACCCGGACACAGCTTTGCGCGCGGTGGTGGAGGATTTCGAAGAGGATGAAACGCCGCTGGAGAAGGAAGCGCGCGCCAAGCTGGTGGCGCGCATCTGCAAACGGGCCGCGGTGAAAGCCGGGCAATTGCTTTCGGTCGAGGAGCAGCGCCAGCTGCTGCACGACCTGGAAGCGTGCGCCGCGCCGCGTACCTGCCCGCACGGACGGCCTACGATGATCCACTTGTCGATTGATCTATTGGAAAGACAATTCGGGCGCCGCGGGGCGCGCTGAATAGTTACGCTTTTGCTGGGACGGATTCGGTTAGCAGGCTTACCAGCTTCATTACTTGTTGTGCGGTGAAGCTCTGCGGCTCCGTGGCCACCATGGCTTGCTTGACCCTGGCGGCCTGGTGAGCCAGTTCCGGCGCGGGAGTGAATACAACATCCAGCGGTACCCCCAGCGATTTCTGCACATCGGCAGCACTCATCGCCAGTTCCGTCCGCACGCGGTTCACCATTGTGCAAATGAGCTTGTTTTTCCCGACCCCTAAAATATCGAGGTCCTGGAGCATGCCTTTCGTATGGACCATGGTATGCAGGTCTGGCTCGACCACTAGAATTACTTTTTCGCATTGCTTCAGAACACCTTGAAGGGAAAGAGGCAGTGCCACACCAAGATCGAGCACTATATAGTTGGCGATGCGGGCCAGTTCGCGCATGGCGGCGCCCATCTGCTGGCTGGCGTTGATCAGAGTTCCATCGCTAGGTTTGTTGGATGCCAGTAAGAGCCTGATCCCGGACTGGTGGGTGACCAACGCTTTTTCCACCGTTTGGCGCCCAATGCGAGTTGGGTCAGCCTTGAGTAGATCGTTGAGGCCCTGCGAATTGCTGAAGCCGAATATGGCGCTGATATCCCCGCGACCCGGGCGCAGCTCGGCGAGGATCACCTCGCCTTTAGGGAAACGCTCGCGCAGCGCGGCTCCCAAGTTTACGCACAGGGTCGACACCCCTTGGCCGCCCTTGGCTGCAATCACGCCCACAACCAAACTATGCCCGGATCGGGGGGCGCCCGGCAACGGTGGTAGCATGCTGGTGGGCCGTTTCAGCAGAGCGCGCACCCGCGCCACCAACTCGGCGGGATGGGTGGGTTTCGTGAGATATTCGTCGGCGCCGGCCTCCAAGCCAGCGACTTTATCGTCCACCTGTCCCTTGGCGGTGAACATGATGATGGGGATATGGGAAGTAGCGGGGTTCTCGCGCAGCCGCCGCGTCACCTCGTAGCCATCCATTTTCGGCATCATGATGTCCAGGAGGATCAAATCCGGCGCGTGCTGAGAGACCCTTTCCAGAGCCTCGATGCCATCTTTGGCGGCAATGATCTGGTAGCCCTGCTTTTCCAGCGTCGTGCCGACCAGTTTCAGGGTGTCCAGGTCATCATCTACGATCAGGATTTTTTGAGCGAGTTTGGAGTCCATGGGAGTCACTCTAGCATAGGGGTAGTTACTCAACAAGTATACAGGCACACATGCGGGTCAACTAGTCAAATCGAGGATTAGTCAAGCGCCAACTGGCAGTTTTGTCAGCGATTACTTTGCAAGCTGGCGACGATTGAAATCCCCAAGAAGGGTGCAAGAGTGTAACCATACTTCGCGAAGCTATAATTCTTGCATGGATCTAGCCAAGCTTGCGAATGCGCTGCGCCAAGAAAGCCGGGTTGGGCCGGACCAGCCGCTCGTGCTCGGTTTTTCTGGCGGGCCAGACAGCTTAGCCTTGTTGCACGCCCTGCACGCCCTTGGCCAGAGGCTCATCCTGGCTCACCTTGACCATGGTTTACGGCCCGAATCCGGCCAGGAGGCTCAAGCTGCCGAAAAAACCGCGGCCTCCTATGGCCTGCCGTTTTTTGAGGAACGCGCCGATGTCGCCGCGCAGGCCAAAGCCGACAAGATCGGCATCGAGGAAGCCGCCCGCGAAGCCCGCTATCGCTTCCTTTTTCGTGTGGCCGAGCAGCAAGCCGCACCGGCCGTGGCAGTGGCGCATAACGCCGACGATCAAGTGGAGACCGTGCTCATGCACCTGTTGCGCGGCGCCGGCCCCGCCGGCCTGCGGGGTATGGCACCCCGTTTGTTGCCCAACCCCTGGAGCGCACATATCGCCCTAGTGCGCCCGCTACTGGGACTTTGGCGGCATGAGATTCTGGATTATTGCGCGGCCAATTCGTTGCAGCCCGTAATGGATATCTCCAATCAAGACCTCACCCTTTACCGAAACCGTCTTCGCCATGAACTGGTTCCTTTGCTGGAAGGCTATGCGCCGGGCTTCAAGGGGCGGCTGGTGCAAACGGCCAACGTGATTGCCGCTGACCAAACCTTGATCGAAACGCTGGTGGCGCAGGCCTGGCCTCGCTGCCTGGCCCAACGTGGCGCTGGCTTCCTGCATTTCGACCGGTTCTCGCTCCTGGGCGAACCACTTGCCTTGCAGCGTGGGCTGCTGCGCAAGGCCTTTGCCGATTTGCGTCCAGAGCAGCGCGACCTGGATTTTGCCGCCGTGGAGCGAGCCCTTGGCCTCGTTCAAAGCGCTGGCAACACTGCGCTGGTTAATTGGTTGGCTGATTTATATTTACTCGTTGAGGGCGACAAGATCTGGATTGCTGATTGGGACGCTGAGCTTCCAGTGGTTTGGCCGCAGGCGCCTGAGAACGCCATCCATCTTGAGGTCCCTGCAGAGCTGGAGTTAAATGAAGGCTGGTGGCTGCAGGCGCGGGCGACGGAGCAACGCAGTAGGGGGGTAAGGGAAAACCAAGATGACTTTCAGGCCTGGCTGGATTTGGATGCCGCAGGCGAAGAATTAATTTTACGTCGACGACATCCTGGTGATCGCTTCCAACCTCTCGGGATGGAGCGTGGCTCGGTGAAGCTCTCGGATTTCTTCATCAACGTGAAGCTGCCGCGCCGCGCGCGCGAAGCCTGGCCGCTGGTTTGCAGAGGGGATGAGATTGTCTGGGTGCCCGGTTATCGGCTGGCCCATCCTTTCCGCCTGCAAGATGGAGGCCGACGGGCCTTGCATCTGAAGTTGGCGCGCTAAAACAACGGGATCTGTTCGTCGCCGCGTAATTGGTGCAGTTTCATGCCCACCTCGCGCCATTGGATTTCTGAAACGCCTAATTTCTGGCGGATCTTGTTTTCTTCCATGCCTGCCTTCAGGTCGTTGAGTGCGCAGGTCCAGCGGCACATCAAGAAGGAGAGCTGCTTCTTTAGTCCAGCTTCCTTGCCGAGATCCTCCAACAAGTATTCCAACCGGCGGGGCGACCAGGGGAATAGACCATCGCTCAGGTCATATTGCTGTCGATATTCTTCGTAGGCATCAACCCAATCTTCGGAAAGGGCGATCTTGCGTTCTTTGTAACGGTCCTTCGGGCTGGCGTAACGCACGAACAACAGTGGTCCGCGCGGCGCATCCAGGTCCACATGCTTTATGGTAAGCGCCAGGCATTCGCCTTTCTTGATCCCTGCATGTAAGAGTAACGACACTAGCGCGCAGCTGCGCGCGTCCGGCTTGCGGCCGCGGCGCATGCGGTCCGCCACCTTCAATACTTTGTTCATTTCGGTTTCGGTCAGCACTTCGGCCAGAGGGCTAAGCACCGATTTCTGCACCACTTGCTCGGCGGGATCAGCCAACACGGCGCCGGAACCTTGCAGCCAACGGAAGAACGACTTGAGCGAGGTCACACGCCGGGCGAAGGTCTTTGGGCTGCAGGGCACGCCGCGTTCTTCTTGCATCCAGTCCAGGAAATTGTTGAGGTCCTTGGTGGTTACGGCCCCAACGATCTGGTCCGCTGGCAGGAAGGAAGCCAGCAAACGGATATCTGCGGTGAAGGCTTTTATGGTATGGATGGAAGATCCCTGGTCTTGCAGGTAAAGTGTCCAGGCGGCGATGGCGGGCGGCAGCGGACTCCTGGCATCGATGTGGGCGGTGGTTTTGGTTGGCATTAAACCCCAAGGGAATTGCGTATAGTCATATTACAAACAGTGTAGAGCAGGAAGGGAATATTTGTCAAACACAAAAGGGTCGGGGTTTCCCGGCCCTTGCATTTTTATCACTGTCCAATATTGCTATTCGGCTATATTCAGCGCCTGGCGCAGGATCTCCAGCACGGCTTCGAGGTCGGGCAATAGTACGGATCCGCCGCCCGAAGTCGTGTAAGGATCTACGTCATCAGCGCCAATCGCATAGTGCGCGATTTCGCCTTCGCCTGCGCCTATATCGGCGGCCAGCGGAAGCAGCCCCAGCACATCCGCAATTCCAAGATCCGTGGTCACCGTTTGCTTGTATTGGTCGTAAAGTTCTGGGGCTTTGCTGATTGCGTCGAGGCTGATCAGCCGGTCGAACAGGGCCACTAGCACTTCCTGTTCGCGTCGCGTGCGCTCGAAATCGGAAGAGGTGCCGCGGGAGCGGACGTACCACAGGGTGGTTTCGCCATCCATGGCCACAGAACCGGCGGGCACATAATAGTCGCCAAATCCGTCGCGGTGATCGGACAGCGCCTGCGCCACCTGCACGTTGATGCCGCCCAGCGCGTCCACTACGGTCTCAAAGTCCCAGAAATTCACCAGGACGTAATAGTCGGGGCGAACGCCGAAGTTGTATTCCATGGTGTCGGCCATCATCTCCATGCCGCCGCGCGGAAAAGCGCCGTTGATGCGATCCATGCGCCAACCCGGCACATAGACGTAAAGGTCCCGCGGGAATGAGGTTAGGCTGGCTTTCTTCCCGTCTGGATATAGGGTTAGGAGCAAGATCACGTCAGTGCGGAAACCACCATCGTCCGGCCGTTGATCGGAACCGAGCAACAAAATATTGACCTGGCCCTCCGGCTGTACGAAGCGACCCACAGGATTGGGGAGGGCAAGGTCCGAAAATGCGGTGGGGGCGGGGAATTCTTCAACATTGGCTGGGAGCATGCCCTTTTGAACCGGCAAGGGTGGCGCCTGCTCGGGGGCCGGCTGCACGTTGACGACAGGGACATCCGGGGCCGCGCCCACTTCGAAATCAGGCAAGAAGGGAGTTGGGGTTGGGGTGGACTGGCTTAAATTAGCTGCCGAATTTCCAATAGGTAGACAGGCCCCAAGAAGGATGGCCCCGGTCAATAAAGCAAAGAACACGGTGCGAGTTTTCATCAGCGTAAGCAGATGCAAGATGCGAGCCATTCACTGCAGTTAACGTTGAATGTCAGGGGATTGTTCCTGGTTAATACCCCTTAGGTCAATTGGCCAAATGGATATTAGCCTTGGGAAAAGGGCAGCAGGATGCTGAAGGTGGCTCCCGCGCCGGCTTCGCTTTCCACCCAAATGCGGCCGCCCAGGGCCTGAGTTAGCGTCTCGGCGATGGTGAGGCCCACACCCGTATCGCCCACGCCGGGGATGACCGGGTTGCTGGCGCGGTAGACGCGTGAGAACACGCGCGGCAGGTCGGCCTCGGGGATGCCCCCGCCGGAATCGCTCACCTGGATGAGGACGAACTCGCCTAGGTCTTTCTGGCGGTCCACGAAGGCGCGCAAAGTGATGGAGCCTTCCGCAGGGGTGGCGGCATCCGCGTTCTGCAGCAAGTGGTAAAGGATCTGTTGCAAGGCGTCTCGATCCGTATTGAGTTGAGGAAGTTGCTGCGGGAGGTCCACGCGCAGAGCGATGCGTTTTTCCTGCAATTGAGCGCGCAGCTGGCCAATGGCGTCATCGATCACTGCACTCAGATCCACGGGTTTGCGTGTGGCGCTATAGCCGCCTTCGTCGAGTTCAGCAATGCGGATCAGGTTATCGATCAGGGTGGTCATGCGCTCGGTGGAGTTGCGCACACGCTCCAGGAATTTGCGCTGCAATGCGCCCAGGATGCCCACTGATTCACCCAACAGCAGATCCGTGTAACCGACAATGGAGGACAACGGCTGGCGCAATTCCTGGGCCACCGAGGCGATCACGGCCATTTGACCTGCGCCCATCTTCGGCGCCCCAACCACACCGGCGGTCAGGGCTGTCCGTTGGGCGGCCTCGAGTTCCGTCTGCAAGCGGGCCACTTCCACCATCGCCAGGCGCAGTTCTTCCTTGGCCTGCTCGACATCTACACTGCCAGCGACTGTTGGCGCCTCGCGGCCGGTTTCCAGTAAAGCCAGGGAACTCTTCAGATGCTCGTTTTCCAATTTCAGCGCTTGGACCAATTCGTTACTTTTCACTGCTTGCCCATTGCCTGACCCCTGGGTGGTCTTCAGTTCGTCGATATGCGCCAGCAATCGTTCCACATCCTGGCGATAGCGTTCGTTTTCCTCTTCGAGACGTTCCAGTTCGGTCCGCGCATCTTCACTCTCTTCGGGAGGCGGAGCCGACACGATTTCTTTCGCATCGGACACAGGTGCCACCACATCAGGCTGGGGGGTGGGGAGCGCACTCATTTTTCCGCTTAACCCCGTGGCCACGTTTTGCAGTTTAAACTCGTCTTCCTCCTGCCAGGCGCGTTCCAGGCTGAACAAGAGCACAGCTGTGGGCGGCCTTTCGGGAGCGGCGAGTGGCAGTGCCAGAAGATAGGCCAGGAAGGAGAGGCGCAATGCCTGCGACAGGGCGCTGAGTTCCGGCGATCGTTCGTCCGCGGAGAGGCGCAGCAGCTGATCGCTTTGCAAGGCGGCGCGCAGCCGCGGCAGTTGGCTGAGCGAGATTCGCTCCGGCTCGATTGGGGCGGCGCGCGACAGGTTGTATCCCGCCACCAGGGCCAACTCGTCGTTGCCTTCATCGAGGACGGCGAAGACGCAAATGTCCGCGCCCAATTCTCCGGCGGTCTGGCGTGCAAGCTCATCGGCGGCTGTCTCGGTCGGCACCTGGTTTTCGACCGCTTCAAAGTCGAAGAAGTCAGGAAATTCCTCGATTTCCTCTTCGGACTCGGCTAAAGGTTCGGCCTCGCCTTCTGGGCCTTCCTGCGGCGCGTTTTCCTCTACACTCAATACCATACCAACAGGCAGCAGGAAGAGCAATGGCAACACGAGCAAATGGGCAGCTTGTGTTGCCAGCGGCATGCTGCCGAAAGGTTCGGCGAGTATGAAATGAACGACCTGGCCGATGAAGAGCAGACCGAATGTGATCAGGCCGGGGGTTTGGCGGCTTTTCACGATCTGCAGGGCGCCGAAAAACAACGCCACTACGCTAGCTGCGCTCCAGGCGTAATCCAGGTCGGTGTAGTTAAAACTGGCCTGCCCCGGGTCCCCCATCCATGAAGCTACGATTACCATGGCCATCAGCAACACAGACGCCAGGCCTAAACCGACTACCATATTTTGGCGTTCCGGTGCTACTGAGTTTTGCAGCCAGAGCCAACCGAACGAGAAAAGCGTGATCAGATGCAGGCCGCGTTCCAACGCCGGCAGCAGGCGCAAGGCGCTTGCATCTCCCGCCCAGGCCGCGCCCGCAACCAGCACTTCGACTAGGCGCAGGACCATTAGTATGGTCAGTGTGGTGGAAAGGGGGTGCGCCAGCTTGCCGGGTTGGGCGCGGTTTTGCAGCCAGAGGCTGGCCGCCGAAAGCAGTAATAGAGCTAGAAGGGCATAAATGGTACTGCCCTGCGGGCTCTCCAGGGCTGCAGCGAGTTCTTCCCAGGACGATGACATTGTGGATTCTGGGATTATAGTGCGGATGGTTAGGGAGGCTGACCAACTACGCCCACCTAATCATTCTGTTTGGAGCTTCGAGTATTTGTCTCTCTTGTTGACAGTGCCTGCTTTCGCGCTAAAATAAACTTTCAGCCGAAGTGGCGGAATTGGCAGACGCGCTACGTTCAGGGCGTAGTGGGCGTAAGCTCGTGTGGGTTCGACTCCCACCTTCGGCACACGACCTGTGCTTCTAAACGTGAAAGAGAGGCGGCCGAAGCCGCCTCTCTTTTTGCTTGCCATTCAACTGGATAAATTCTTGCACCTGACTTCCACGCAAGGTAGACTCCGAATAGTGGATAAGGTCGTCAAGTTCATCAAGAGCTTTCCCATGGTGCTGGCCATCATGGCTTTGGTCTTTGTGCTGCTCGCCTTTACACAGCGCGTGGCGGAATATCTGCGCTTAAACAGCCAGTTGGGCCGGGAACAAGCGCGCCTTACGGAGTTGGCCGGCACACAGGCTTACATCGAAGATGAGATCGCCTACGCCACCTCTCAGGCGGCTGTAGAGGAGTGGGCCCGCCAGGATGCGCGTTGGGCACAGCAGGGTGATTTCGTAGTCATCCCGCTGCCGCCGGCTGGCGTTACGCCGCAGCCCGCCGCTCAGTTCCGGGCCACGCCGACGCCCTCCAGCAACTGGGACGCATGGATGAGTTGGCTGTTTTATTCAGGGCCTTGACGCCCAGTTGTCTGACATGGTACTATCCCCTCCTGCCGCGGGGTGGAGCAGTGGCAGCTCGTCGGGCTCATAACCCGAAGGTCGCAGGTTCGAGTCCTGCCCCCGCTATCTGAAGGAAAAAGCCGCCAAAGGGGCGGCTTTTTTCTTCTCCTGGCGCAATTACAATATATCAATGCGCATCGGCATCGACACCGGGGGAACCTTTACCGATTTCGTCGCTTTCGATCCCAAGACTGGGAAAATCGAAACATTCAAAGTGCTTTCCACGCCGGACGATCCCGCGCGCGCCATCCTCGACGGTTTAGCCCGCATTGCAGACCCAGGTCAGCGCGCCATCGTGCATGGCAGCACCGTGGCCACCAATGCTCTGTTGGAACGCAAAGGCGCCAGGGTGGCCCTCATCAACACGGCTGGCTTCCGCGACCTGCTGCAAATTGGCCGCCAGAATCGCCCTGCGCTTTATAACTTCTTCGCCGACCCTCCTGAACCCCTGGTACCACGCCAGCATCGCCTCGAAGTGACTGAGCGCGTGAACTATCGCGGGGAAGTGCAAATTCCGCTCGATGAATCTACGCTGGCTGCTTTAGTGCGGCAATGCCGTGAGTATGCCATTGAATCGATTGCTCTCTGCTTACTCTTCTCCTTTGCAAATCCGGTCCACGAGCAAATGGTGGCCGCCAAATTTGCAGCGGCCGGATTTTTGGTTTCCGCTTCCCACCAGGTGCTGCCGGAATTCCGCGAATACGAACGCGCCAGCACCACGACCATCAACGCATATGTATCGCCGGTTATGTCAGGCTATCTCGCCAAGCTAGAAGCAGCTCTGGCGGGCGACAGATTGCGGGTGATGCAATCCAATGGCGGCATGGCCAGCCCGCGTCTGGCGGGAGAGCAGGCCGTTCGTTGCATCCTCAGTGGGCCGGCCGGTGGCTTGGTGGGCGCCCAGGCGGTAGCCCGGGCGGCAGGCTTCGAGCGCATCTTGACTTTCGATATGGGCGGTACTTCTACCGACGTGGCGCTGATAGACGGCGAAGCCCAAGTGAGCGCTTCATCCCATATTGGAGGTTTGCCCATCAGTGTACCCATGTTGGCGATCCATACTGTGGGCTCGGGGGGAGGCTCCATCGCCTTTCGTGACGCCGGGGGCGGCTTGCAGGTGGGGCCGCAAAGCGTGGGTGCCAATCCTGGCCCGGCGTGCTACGGTGCAGGAAATTTACCCACCGTCACCGACGCCAACCTGTTGCTGGGCCGCATCCGGCCCGATCAATTCTTTGGAGGCCGTATGCAGTTGGACGTAGATCGCGCCCGCCGTGCCTTCGAGGTTTTGTCCACCGAGCTTGGCTTGGCTCCCGAAGCCTGCCAGTCCGGGACCATCCAAATCGTCAACGCCCACATGGCGCGCGCTCTGCGCATCATTTCCGTGGAGAAGGGGCGTGATCCACGCGATTTCACCTTGCTGGCCTTTGGTGGCGCCGGTGGACTGCACGCTGTGGAACTGGCGCGCGAACTCGGCATGCCGCGCATCCTGGTACCCCGGCACGCTGCCACACTCTCGGCACTGGGCATGCTGCTGGCGGATGCCGTCAAGGATTACAGCCGCACCGTTATGTTGCCTGGGGGCACCTCCTTTGCTAACCTGGAGATAGCTATCGCCCCCATGGTGGAGCAAGGCCGCTCTGACTTATCCGCAGAGGGGTTTTCGGCCAAGGAGCGGCGCGTTGAGGCGAAGGCCGACCTGCGCTATGCGGGCCAATCGTTTGAATTGAGTGTGCCATTCACTGACTCGCTAATTGCGGATTTCCACCAGGCTCATCAGGCGGCTTACGGCTATCACGATCCGGACGCGGAGATCGAGATCGTCAACTTGCGCGCCAGGGCCATCGGTTTGGTTGAGCAGCCGCCTTTGCCTGCCTTTCCTAAGGCCTCGACCAAATTGGATCAGGCCTTGCTGGGCCACTTCCCTCTACGCCTAGGTGATGAAGAAAAAGTCGCACCTTTCTACGATGGAGAAAAGCTCGGTGCGGGTCACTTTTTTGAGGGGCCTGCCATTGTGGTGCGGCCGGACACCACCATCCTGGTCGGTGAGAGCGACCACGCCGAGGTGGATCGCTTTCTGAATCTGATTATCACGATAGGGACCGCGTGAGCAGCGAATTGATTCGGCTGGAAATTTTCAAGCATCTCTTCGCTTCCATCCCCGAAGAGATGGGCGCCGTGTTGCAGCGTTCCAGCTTCTCGCCCAATATCAAAGAGCGCTGCGACTTTTCCTGCGCGCTGTTCGATGCTGCCGGCGAAATGATTGCCCAGGCGGCGCACATTCCGGTGCACCTGGGCGCCATGCCGCTCTCGGTGCAAAGCGCCATCCAGTCTACCGACTTCACTGAAGGCGATATGCTCATTCTCAACGATCCCTACCGAGGCGGCACCCATCTGCCGGATCTCACCTTGATCGCGCCCATCTTCTCTGGTGGGGCGCTGGTGGGCTTTGCCGCCAACCGCGCCCACCACGCCGACGTGGGTGGCATGGTTCCCGGTTCGATGCCCATAGCCCGCGAACTGATCCAGGAAGGGTTGATCATTCCGCCGGTCAAATTGATCCAGGCTGGGGTTGTGCAGCAAGGCGTTTGGGACCTTATCTTGCGCAATACTCGCTCCCCTTGGGAACGGGGCGGAGACTTGCGTGCCCAGATCGCCGCCAACTTGCGCGGCGTCGAGCGCTTTGCTGCGCTGATCGCCAAATATGGCCTTGACGAGGTCCAACGCTATAGCCAGGCCTTGCTGGTCTACACCGAGCGCCTTACCCGCGCCCTGATTGCGGGGATGCCGGAAGGCCATTATGAGTTCGAAGACGTCTTGGACGATGATGGTATCGGGGAGGTTCCCATCAAAATTCGTGTGGCCGTTCACATCCATGGCGATCAGGCCAGAGTGGATTTCAGTGGCAGCGACCCGCAAGTGCGCGGCAGCGTGAATGCCGTCTACGCCATTACGCTGTCTGCGGTCTATTATGTGTTCCGCTGCCTGGTAGATAGCGAGGTGCCCAATAACACCGGCTCATTGCGCGCCATCCAGGTCATCGCTCCAGAGGGCAGCGTAGTCAACGCGCGGCCGCCTGCGCCGGTAGCCGGCGGCAACGTGGAGACTTCGCAACGCATCGTGGACGTGCTGCTCGGCGCGCTGGCCCAGGCCTTGCCAGAAAAAATTCCTGCCGCCAGCCAGGGCACCATGAATAATACACTTATCGGTGGGCGTGATCCCCTCCGCCGGCGTGAATTTACCTACTACGAAACCATTGGCGGGGGCATGGGAGCGCGTCCCGGCTCGCACGGCCCCAGCGCCATTCACAGCCACATGACCAACACGCTCAACACTCCGGTTGAAGCCATGGAGTACGCTTATCCCCTCCAAATCGTCCGTTACGAATTGCGCTCCGGCAGCGGTGGCGCAGGGCGCTTTCATGGGGGAGAAGGTTTGCGTCGCGATCTGCTCTTGCTGGTGGATGCCACCGCCAGCTTGCTGAGCGAACGCCGCCGAAGCCGGCCCTATGGCCTAGCAGGGGGCGAGGCCGGCGCAAATGGCGAGAACGTTCTGATCCGTGATGGTGAGGAACAGCCCTTACCCGCCAAGGGTCAGTCGGTATTGCGCGCCGGCGACGTCCTTAGTATCCGTACACCCGGGGGCGGTGGTTGGGGAAAGATGTAAATGCTATGATTGGGCATCATCCTCTGGGTTAAAAATATAATGAAAGAGATCCCAACGTATAAAGAATCGAACAACCTGGCAGATCAGGTGGTCGTTGTCACGGGTTCCTCCAGCGGCATCGGCGCCGAGATCGCCAGCCGTTTCGCCGAGGCTGGCGCGGCCGTGGTTCTCAATGCCGATAAGAACGTAGGCGGCATGAACGATGTGTTGAAACGCATCGTGGCGGCAGGAGGCCAGGCGACCACTGTGCCGGCTAATGTCAGCGATCCCAAGGGCGCGGCGGCTCTAATCGCCGCGGCCGTGAGTAAGTTCGGCCGCGTCGATGTGCTGGTCAGCAATGCGGGCGTGCAACCCTTGCGCTCCCTAATGGATCTTGACGCCGCCGAATGGGATTTTGCGCTAGCCACAAACCTGCGCAGCGTCTTCTTGTGTACTCAGGCCGCTGCGAGACAAATGATCACCCAGGGGGATGGCGGCGTCATCATCAATATTTCATCCATCGAGGCGGAAAGCCCGGCGCCCAACCACAGCCACTACGGCGCGTCCAAGGCGGGCATCAACAATTTCACCAAGGCAGCCGCATTGGAACTCGGGGCACATGGCATCCGCGTCAATGCCGTCTTGCCCGGCCTGATCGACACTGGCGGCCTGGAAACTGCTTGGCCTGAAGGCGTGGAACGCTGGCGGGCGTCCGCCCCGCTCAAGCGCCTGGGCCACGGCCTGGACGTGGCGGACGCCTGCCTGTTCCTGGCGTCACCGGCGGCGCGCTGGATCAGCGGCGCCATCCTGCCGGTGGACGGCGGGGTGCTGGCCCAGCAAACCTACTGAGAAACTCGATGACAGCTAAGCCAAGACCCAATGCCGAAGAAATAAAACGTTTGCTGAACTTGCAGGAACTTCCTTTTGAAGGTGGTTTCTTTCGCCAGACCTATGTTCCCACGGAGCAAATCGCACGGGAGCATCTGCCTGCCAGGTACGCGGAGAGCAAACCTTTCTCCACCGCCATACTCTTTCTGTTGACTCCCGAATCGTTTTCCGCGTTCCACAAGCTGGCCACCGATGAGGTCTACCATTACTATCTGGGCGACCCCGCTGAACTTTATGAACTGCACGCAGATGGCTCGAGCCGAAATGTCATACTGGGACCCGATCTCGTTATCGGACATCAGGTTCAGCATGTGGTGCCGCGGGGTGTATGGCAGGGTTCACAGGTTCACCCCGGCGGCAAGTGGACGCTGCTGGGTACCACCATGGCACCCGGTTACACCCAGAACGATTTCGAATTAGCCCAGGCCTCCGTGTTGATAGAAGCTTTCCCCGAGCAGCGAGATATCATTCGACAGTTAACGCGGACGGAAACAGCATGAGAACTGTGGAGTGGAACGAAGGCAAAGTGAGTATGATCGATCAGCGCAAGCTGCCGTGGGAGCTGGAGTTGATCTCCTTTGACGACTATGTCGGTGTGGCTGAAGCGATTACTAGCATGGCAGTGCGCGGCGCGCCGGCCATTGGCGCCGCGGCTGCCTTTGGAATGGCCCTGGCCGCCTTCCAATCATCAGCCAGCACTCGAGAGGAGCTGGAGCTTCACCTGACGCAAGCGGCCAGCCGCATGAAAGCCGCGCGGCCAACTGCCGTCAACTTGGCCTGGGCGGTGGATAAAGTGATGGGCGTTCTGTCCGATCCCAGGGCTGAAAGCGCTGAAGATATCCGGCGGTTGATGCTGGAAGCGGCGCAAAAGATCGCCGACGATGATGTAGAAATCAACAAACGCATGGGCCAGTTTGGCGCGGCGTTGATCAAGAATGGCGATACGATCCTCCACCATTGCAACACCGGGGCGCTGGCGGCAGTGGATTGGGGAACCGCGTTGGGCGTCATCCGCACCGCCCACGAGCAAGGCAAAAAGATCCACGTATTGCTCGATGAAACCCGTCCCCGTATGCAAGGCGCGCGTCTCTCGGCCTGGGAGCTGAACGAGTATGGCATTCCCTTCGACGTCATCGTGGATGGGGCTGCCGGCTCTTTCCTGCGGTCGGGGGAGGTGGACCTGGTGCTGGTCGGCTCCGATCGCACCGCGGCCAACGGCGATGTGGCTAACAAGATTGGGACCTACGGTCTTGCCGTTCTAGCCAAGGAAAATGGCCTTCCCTTTTATCCTGTGGTGCCGACTTCAACTATCGATTTAGGCATCCCATCGGGTACACAGATTCCCATCGAGGAACGCGCAGCGCAAGAGGTGCGCGCTCCCTTTGGCACCGCCATCATCCCGGAAAGCTACCCGGTGCGCAACCCGGCTTTCGACATGACCCCGGCCAAATACGTGACGGGCATCGTCACCGAGTTCGGCATTGCTTATCCGCCCTTCCTCGAGTCCCTTAAACTCGCGGTCAATGGGACCTTCCTGCAGCAACCGGCCTAGGTACTAATGTTGCTGGGAGAGGAAAGGAAGCAGATCGTAGCTGTCGGAAGGGCTATCGTTGCCAATGGCCTGGCCCACGACGGCCAGGGCAACATCAGCATATACGACCGTGGGCAGGGCTGTATTGCCGTCACCCCCAGCGGCATCCCTTACGAGGATCGACAGCCCGAGGATATTTGCGTAGTCTCGTTGGATGGGAAACTGATCGAGGGCCGCTGGCAGCCCACCAGCGAGATCGCATTGCATCTGGCGTTCTACCGCGCACGGGCTGACGTGAACGCGGTGCTGCATACCCACGCCAGGTTTTCGACGGTTTACAGCATCACCGGCAAACCTGCCATGCCCATTGTGCTGGCAGAGACCGGCATGCTGCTGGGCGGCCCCATCCCTGTTGCGCCTTACGCCCGGCCAGGTACGGAGGCCGTTGGCGAAGTTACAGTCAAGTCCATTGGGCAGGGGCGGGCGGCGTTGATGGCCAACCATGGTCTGGTCACTGTGGCGGAAGAGCTTGACCGCGCCCTCAAGATCTCCGTGGCTGTGGAGGAGATGGCGCACGCCATTGTGCTGGCCAGCTCCCTCTCTGCCAGCCCCGAAGAGATCGAAGAGAACGAGGCCAAGATCCTGGCGGCCATGTACGATCTCCACGTGAATATCAATCAGCGCAAATCCCGAAACGATTTTTAGGGAGAAGCTTTCGTTACTGGAGACAATCAGGTGGCCGCAAGCGCGGCTACTCAGAAGAAGATGCGAGACAGTTGGTGGATATCCAGAGCCGCGAGCTGAACCGTTGGGTAACGGCGATGATGATTGGCGAGCTGGGCATGCTCAAGGAGAAGGCAAACCCCTCCTCAACGGGCTGGTCACGTTGCAGCCTTCGTTGCGGCTGGCGTGATTCCATTGCTTGTCTACTTGCTTGGGCTGGCGGTTCCCATTCCCACGCAGCTTGCCCTTCCTGTGGCTATTGCGCTTTCTGGTCCGGCTCTTTTTAGCTTGGGGGGCAGCGAAGGTGTTGGTGACCAAACTAAACCCGATTCGCAGTGGGTTGTAAATGCTGATTGTTGGCGGGCTGGCAACCAGCGTGGCCTACTTTGTCGGCGCGCTCTTAAAGGGAATAGGCGGGTAAAGATGGTTGAGCCATGTCTTTACTCTAACTCCATCCCTCTCCACATGAAAGGATTCAAACTGCATCCCAACCTGCTATGACTTTCATACTATAATCGCCCAACATTTACCCCATTCAAATGCGAAGAGGCCGCTATGGTTGATACCGAAATCAAACGCTACAAACCGCATTTCCTTTTTTCCCCCCTTGCCAATCTGTTTTCAACCCGCGTGCTGGAGATCTCGAAGAACAAGGTCGCCTACATTACCGGCTTCTTCGACAAGGATGAGCGCACGGTGCCCATCTCTAAGATCACCGACGTCAGCGTGGCCCAGGGTTGCCTGGGCGCCATTTTCGGTGCCAGCAACCTGAGCATCCAGACCTCAGGCAGCGGCGAGGCTGAAATCCTGTTTAGGAACATGGGCAAAGCCCGCGAGGCCCGCGACCTGTTGCTGCAATATATCGCCGACGCTGAAAAGTAAGCTGGAGAAGTCAGACCCTCGGGCTGTCATTGTGATGGGGGTGGCAGGCGACGGTAAGAGCACTGTGGGCGCCGCCATAGCCCGCGGCTTGGACTGGCTGTTTTTCGACGGGGATAGGTTCCATCCCACGTCCAATGTCGAGAAGATGGCTGCAGGCATCCCGCTCAGCGATGAGGACCGCATTCCTTGGCTTGAATCCCTTCACTTTGACTTTCAGATCGTGGGCGATCAACGATCCGCGATGTCACTCGGCAAGTGACCTTCGACCTGACAGTCACGATCGTATCCGATATCCGCCTCCACGGATTGGGCACGGCCACCATCATGCGTAGTGATTTCGACCTGGGCCTCATTCGATTACCCTCACAGGTGGCTTTAGTGGAAGAGGAAATCATCATCGAAATCGAGTTCGTGGCCGAACGCGTGGATTGATCCCCCGACCGTATTTCCGAATAGTTATTTCCGCAAGGGCGACACAGGCGTGGTCTTCGCCTTTAATGGTGCCGGCTACTCTCGCCGCCGGCCCAGGTGCTTGAGCACATGCACCAGGCGGTTCTGCCAATCGCCTCCGTCTAGGCCCGAGAGCCAAATCGTGTTTTTGCTGGTGCGCACACCCTCGCCGAGGTCCGGGAAACGGCGCGGCGGCTCCTCCGGCCGGCGGCCTGGGAAGCGCAGCGCCAATTGCTTGTTCTCCACGCTGATGGAGACCACGCCCGCCTGCTCTGCCAGCACGCGAACCTTCAACTGGTAGAGGAGGTCGGCCACTTCCTGGGGGGCGGCGCCGAATCGGTCCGCGAACTCCTCGCCGAGGGCATCAATTTCGTGCAGATCGTGGATGTCCGCTAGGCGGCGATAGAGCTTCAGGCGCATGGCCTTGTCGGCCACATAG
This sequence comes from Anaerolineales bacterium, assembly GCA_040882365.1. Classification (GTDB taxonomy): domain Bacteria; phylum Chloroflexota; class Anaerolineae; order Anaerolineales; family UBA11579; genus JAMCZK01. The sequence continues at coordinate 4,050 of JBBEBI010000002.1, read as the reverse complement.
TCGCTTGGAATGCCCACTTCGAGGGGTAGATCCACGTTGATAATGGGGTGGTATAGGCTGGCCTGCGCCGCCCCGCTGCCCGGAGCCAATTTGCCGCTGCGCCGCAGGTCGCTTACCGCCTTGGAGAGCAGCCGTGTATATAAATGGAAACCGACCGCGGCGATGAGGCCATGTTGGCGCGTTCCCAGCAGGTCGCCGGCACCGCGGATCTCCAGATCGCGCATCGCCACAGAGAAGCCTGCGCCTAACTGGGTATTCTCCGCGATGGTATCCATCCGTTGGCGGCCTTCCTGGGTGGCGCGGCGTTGCGGGTGGCGAAAGAAGTAGGCGTAGGCGCGCTGGGCGCCGCGGCCCACCCGGCCGCGTAGCTGGTAAAGCTGGGCCAGCCCAAAGGTGTCGGCGCGGTCAACGATCAGGGTGTTGGCATTGGGAATATCCAACCCCGATTCAATGATAGTGGTGCTGAGCAGCAGATCGATCTCGCCAGTCGCAAATAGCATCATGCGCTTGGCCAGGTCACGTTCGGCTATCTGGCCATGGGCCACCGCCAGGCGCACCTCGGGCACCAGGCGCTGTACCTGGTGGCGCATGGCCTCGATGGTCTGTACGCGATTGTGGACAAAGAAGACCTGCCCGCCGCGGTCCAACTCGCGCAGGATGGCCCGGCGAATAAGTTGCTCGGAATAAGGACCCACGTGGGTCACCACCGGCAATCGCTCTTCTGGCGGTGTATTGATGGTGGAGACATCCCGCACTCCGGTCAATGCCATATACAGGGTGCGCGGGATGGGCGTGGCCGTCATGGTTAGCACGTCCACTTCGGTGCGCATCTTCTTCAGGAACTCCTTGTGCGTCACGCCGAAGCGTTGTTCTTCGTCGATCACCAGCAACCCGAGGTCCTTGAATTTCACATCCTTCTGTACTAACCGGTGAGTGCCTATGACGATATCCACCTCGCCCCGCCCCAGCTTTTCGATAACCTCGTCCTGCTCGCTGCTGCTGCGGAAACGCGACAGCATTTCCAATTTCACCGGAAAGGCTGCCAGCCGCTGGCTGAAGGTCTGGAAATGCTGCTGGGCCAGCACAGTAGTGGGTACCAGCACTGCCACTTGCTTGCCATCCATCACCGCCTTGAAGGCCGCCCGCAAGGCGATCTCCGTCTTGCCGTAGCCGGCATCGCCGCACACCAGGCGGTCCATGGGGCGGGCTGCTTCCATATCGCGCTTCACTTCCTCTAACACGCGCAGTTGGTCCTCTGTCTCCACATAGGGGAAGCTGGCTTCCAGTTCGTGCTGCCAGACCGAGTCGGGGCCGAAGGCATGGCCTTCAGCCATTTCGCGCTTGGCATACAGTTCCAACAGGTCTTCGGCGATGGCCTCCACTGCTCGGCGCACGCGCGCCTTGGTGCCGCGCCACTCGGTTCCACCCAGGCGGCTCAGGCTGGGCGCCCCGCCACGATCGCCCACGTAGCGCGTCAGTCGGTCGGCCTGGTGCACCGGCACGTAGAGCAGGTCGCCGCTGGCGTATTCCACGCGCAGGAACTCGCGCGTCACGCCTTCAATCCTGGCTTCGACCAGACCCTTGAACAAGCCAATGCCGTGATCGATGTGCACAACCAGTTCATCCATTTGCAGGTCGATGTATGGGGCTTCGGGCGCCTCGCGTTCCACTCGCGGCTGGCGGCGTGGCTGCGGCCGCTCCCAACCAAAGACCTCGCCATCCGTCAGCAAATGGATAGAGGCACCTTTGCGCGGCGCAAGGCTCCAGCCATCCCCCAGACTACCTTCTTTGAACTGCGGCTCGGCCACCTTTCCCCGGCCATAACTGCGTTCCTGCCACAGGTCCTGCAAGCGGGCGGCTTGCCGCGAAACTATGTGGACTTCATCGCCGGCCGCAAGCATGTGCTCCACATGGTCCAGCACCGTCTTGAGCTGCCCGCCGAAGCGAGGCCCGGGACGGAATAAGCGCGCCAGGCCCTGCGCCTCTTCAAGTGACTCCGCGGGCCCGAGTTCGATCACCTGTTGCTCACCCAGCGCATCCTGGAGGTCGTCCAGAGTCAAATAGGGGATGGGGTAATCCTTGCCGATCGAGCCGCTTTGCAGCCCTTCTTCGCGCAGGGCCAGGGCTTGCGTTTCCAGATCACTGATTTGTTCGCGCAAGGCCTCCAGATCATCGATCAAGACCAGCGTACTTTCCGGTAAATAGTCGAACAGTGTCGTACTGTCTGGGTGCAACATGGGACCGTGAAACTCGGTCAGATCCTTTATCTCCAGGCCGAGTTCCTCTGCCCTCCCCAGCAGGAATTCGCGCGCCGGGGTCAACATGATCTGTTGGATCTCCATGACGGTGCGCTGGGTGGCAGGGTCGAAGCGGCGCAGGCTTTCCACCTCATCGCCGAAGAACTCCAGGCGGCTGGGCAGCTCATCTTGCATGGCCCACATATCCAGGATGCCGCCGCGTCGGGCGAACTGCCCGGGGGTGGTCACGCTGCTGGCGCTTTCGTAGCCCATGTGCACCAGTTGGTCGGCCAGGGCCAGCGGTTCGCTGCGTTCCCCGCGTGCCAGCCGCCGGCTGGCGCCGGCAAAGTCTTCCTTGGGCATGGTGCGCGCCATGATTGCGCGCCCGCTGGCGAAGATGACCGGCGACTTGTTTCCTTCGGGTTTCACCAGGCGCGCCAAAACGGCCAGGCGCTCGCGCCGGGCGGTTTCACTCCACGGCGCGTTCTCGTAAAACAGGGCGCTGGGTTCAGGGAAATACAGGCGCTCAGCTTGCGGAGCCCAGAGTCCGAATTCCTCGAAGTAGGCCAGGGCACGATCGCGCCGCTGGGTAAGCATGAGGACAGGCCGGTTGATGGCTTCGGCTAGCGCGGCCGTCACAGGCAGGCGCGCTGCCCGGATCAGCCCCAGCCGTAGCGGGGTACCCCGGGCGGGTAGCTGCTGCTCAACCGCCGTGAATTCCGGCTGCGCGGTGATCTTCTTAAGAAGGGCTTCCATAGTCACTGTGACGAAGACCTGGACTAATTACCGTTTTCCTCATTGCCTCTGTTGTATTTATTCATCGCCGCAACGATGCCTTCATCGAGAAAGGTCAATCCGGTCTCTGCTGCCCGCTGCAGAACGAATGGGAGCGCTTCCTGCTCGGCGCGGGAAAAATCCTGGAGGACGTGGTCGGGCGTACGCATGCGGCCTTTGGGGCGGCCCACTCCCACCCGCAGCCGGGCAAAAGCCTGGCTGCCCAGGTTTTCGATGATGGATTTCATGCCCTTGTGCCCCGCCGAGCCGCCTTCGGGCCGCAGCCGTAGGCTCTCGAACGGTAGATCCACATCGTCGTAGATCACCAGCAGCTTGTCCGGGGGAGCCTTGTAGAAGCGCAGCAGCCCGCCCACCGCCGACCCGGAGCGGTTCATGAAGGTGCGCGGCTTGGCCAGGATGACGCGCTGGTCGCCGCGGCGTCCCTGGGCCACCAGGGCATTGGCTTGCATGCGGCCGAAGCTTGCCTCCATCCCCTTGGCCAACTCGTCGAGCACCATGAAGCCCACATTGTGGCGGTTGAACTTGTATTCGGGCCCCGGGTTGCCCAGGCCAACGATAAGGAAGGGCGGGTTGTCGTTCGTTGCTTTCTTTCTCCAGAACATATACACCTTAGTTAAACGGCCAAAGCCACCCCAGCGTTCGCCGGGGTGGTGAAAATCGGACCACCTATTTTAGCATTAGGGAAACTACCAGACGCCCGGGATTAATTTCTTCGTTTTTTTTGTGTAATCCTCGTAATCGCCTCCGAACTGGCCGGATAACAATTTTTCCTCTAATTGCAGGCGGAACACCACGCTGGGGATAAGCAAAAGGAGAACTGAGGTTAATCCTGCGAGGCTCGAATAACCAAGGCTTATCCCCAGCGCCATGAGGAGATACCCGGCATAAGCAGGATGCCGGATGTATTTGTATGGCCCGCTCCGTACCAGTTCTTGACCCTTTTTGACGGACACATGCCCCGAGAAGTTGGATCCCAGGGTACGACGAGCCCAAACGAACAATGCCACTCCCAAAAGGA
>JBBEBI010000001.1:0-47454 GCA_040882365.1 Anaerolineales bacterium | reverse complement strand
ATTCGGCGCATCGCAGAATCGCCTATCGGGCCATTCTTGGTATTGCACCTGATCTACGATGTGCGCGACGCCATGGGCGCCAATGCGGTCAACACCGCCTGTGAGCGACTGGCGCCAAGGATAGAAGCGCTGAGCGGTGGCCGCGTGCATCTGCGCATCCTCAGCAACCTGGCGGACCGGCGGCTGGCGCGCGCCGAATGCACGGTCCTGCTGAGCGAACTGGCTTTCGGCGACTTCGGCGCGGAAGAAGTGCGCGATGGCATCATCCAGGCCTGGGCTTTCGCCGCGGTGGATCCTTATCGGGCCGCAACGCACAATAAGGGCATTATGAACGGCGTGGATGCGGTGGTCATTGCCACCGGCAACGACTGGCGCGCTGTGGAAGCAGGCGCCCACGCCTATGCGGCGCGTTCCGGGCGCTACACATCGTTAAGCACTTGGGGTAAGGACGCCGACGGAAACCTGGTCGGCAGTCTAGAGATGCCCATGGCGGTTGGCATCGTGGGCGGCGCCACCAAGGTGCACCCCGCGGCCCAGGCCGCGCTCAAATTGATGGGCGTGAGGACCGCCGCCGAGCTTGCGCAGATCATTGTCTCCATCGGGCTAGCCCAGAATCTGGCCGCCTTGCGAGCTCTGGCCACCGAGGGCATTCAACGCGGGCATATGAGCTTGCATGCCCGCCAGGTGGCCATTGCCGCCGGCGCACATGGCGACACGATCGAAAAACTAGCCGGTCAATTGGTGAAGGAAAAGACCGTGCGCGTGGACCGCGCCGAGCAATTGTTGAAGGAATGGACCAATGGAAAGCACTGATCACGACCACGAACATGCCCGTGTGCTGAAACCGGAGAACCCGGTCGGCATTGTGGGATACGGCGCCTACGTGCCGCGCTACCGCCTGCCGGCCCGCGAAGTGGCGCGCATCTGGACGGACGGCACCGGCGGCCTGCCCATCGAGGAAAAATCCGTGCCAGGGCTGGACGAGGACGTAGCTACCATGTCCATCGAGGCGGCGCGCAACGCGCTGGCCCGCGCGCAGATCGATCCCCAAGATTTACGCGCCGTGTGGGTGGGTTCCGAGTCGCATCCGTATGCGGTCAAGCCCACTTCGACCATCGTGGCCGAGGCCATCGGCGCGGTGCCCAGTACGCAGGCCGCCGACTGGGAGTTCGCCTGCAAGGCTGGCACCGAGGCCATGGTGGCAGCGATGGGCTTCGTGGGCTCCAAGATGGCGCGCTACGCGCTGGCCATCGGCATGGACACGGCACAAGGCCGCCCGGGCGATGCGCTGGAATACACTGCCGGGGCAGGAGGCGCCGCCTTCATCATCGGCCCCGCAGCGGAGTCGCTGGCGGAGATCGAAAGTTCGTATTCCTTCGTGACTGACACGCCGGATTTCTGGCGGCGGCAATATGCCAAGTATCCCGAACACGGCCAGCGCTTCACCGGCGAGCCGGCTTATTTCAAACACATTACCTCGGCGGGCGAGGCCATGTTCGAAGCCACAGGCACCAAACCTGAAGATTACGCCTACGCCGTGTTCCATCAGCCCAACACTAAGTTCCCGCAGCGCGCCGGGGCCTTGCTGGGCTTCAAGCCCGAGCAGATGGCGACCGGCTTGCTGGTGCCGCGCATCGGGAACACCTATTCGGGCGCGGCCATCATCGGGCTGACTGCCATCCTGGATGTGGCCAAGCCCGGCGAGCGCATCATGATGGTGTCCTTCGGGTCGGGCGCCGGGTCGGATGCCATGGCGCTGCGGGTCACCGATAAGATCGTCGGGAAGCCGGAGCTGGCCACCAAGACCGAGGAATACATCGCGCGGCGCACGGAGATCGATTATGCCGAGTATGTGCGCATGCGCGGCAAGCTGACGATGAAGTAGAGGAAACATGAGTAACGTGGTAATCGCAGGCATTGGACAGACCCCGGTCAACGAGCATTGGGACATCGCCCTGCGCGAACTGGCCTTCCGGGCCATGGAAGCGGCTATGCAAGATGCAGGTGGGCTGCGGCCGAATGCGCTTTACGTTGGCAACATGCTGGCCGGCGCTCTTTCGCATCAGGCGCATCTTGGCGCCATGCTGGCAGATTTTGCCGGGCTTACCGGCATCGAAGCCGCCACTATTGAGGCGGCAGGCGCCTCTGCAGCCATGGCGCTGCGCGTGGGCTACCTGGCCGTCGTTTCCGGCCAGGTGGATGCCGCCATGGTGCTGGGCGTCGAGAAGCTGAGCGACCAAGTGCCCGCTCAGGTGGAGGGCGCCTTGGCCATGGGCAGCGATACCGATTACGAAGCCGAGCAGGGCCTCACGCTCACCGCCCAAGCGGCCATGCTCGCCCAGCGCTACATGCATGAGTTCAAAGTTCCGCAGCACGCGCTGGGCGGCTTCCCGCTTATCGCGCACGCCAATGGCGCACATAATCCAAATGCCATGTTCCGCAAGGCGGTGAAACCCGAGACTTATGCCAAGGCGGGCATCGTCAGCGCCCCGCTGAACATATTTGATATTGCGCCGAACGCGGACGGCGCCGCGGCTTTGCTGCTCACCCGCGCCGATCTGCTGCCGCCCAAGTTTCCCCACCCGCTGGTGGAGATCATCGGCTCCAGCGCGGTGACGGATACGCTGGCGCTGCACGACCGGCCCGATCCGCTCACCTTCAGCGCCGCGCGGCTATCGGTGGAGCGCGCTTGCGCCCAGGCTGGTATCCTGCCGAAGGACGCCGATCTTTTCGAACTCTTTGATGCCTTTTCTATTTACAGTGCGCTTTCTATGGAAGCGGCCGGCTTCTCGCCGAAGGGCGAGGGTTGGATCTGGGCGCAAGACGGCGCTATCAAGCTGGACGGCGAGATGCCCATTGCTACGCTGGGCGGCCTCAAGGCGCGCGGCTTCCCCGGTGGCGCCACCGGCGCCTACCAGGTCGTCGAAGCCGTATTGCAGCTGCGCGGCGGGGCGGGTGGGGCGCAGGTGAAGGGCGCCAAGACCGCGCTGGTGCAAAGCCTCGGCGGCCCAGCCTCGACGGCGGTGACGCATATATTAAAAACCGTTAATCAGAATTGATAGCTTCTGATAGGTCCCGTTCGCTAAAGTTAGCCTGAGTAAAGGAGTAAACATGGATATCCCGCGCCATTGGAGACTAAACAGACAGCGCTACGCCCTGGTGGGCGAGGTCTGCGAGCACTGCGATGCCAAGCTCTTCCCGCCCCGTGACATTTGCCCGGAGTGCGGCGAAGAGGCCAAGACGCTCTTCCAGTTCAGCGGTAAAGGTGAGGTTTATTCCTACACCACCGTCTACGAGGCGCCCGAAGGCTATGCCGAACAGGCGCCCTACACGCTGGCCATGGTAAAGCTGGATGAAGGACCCTTGGTGACCGCCCAGCTCACCGATCTCGGCAAGCAGAAAGCCGCCATCGGGATGCCGGTGGAGATGGTCACCCGCCTCTTGCGCTCCGCCACCGATGAGCGCGGCATGCTCATCTACGGATACAAGTTCCGACCCGCGGTGGCGCAAGCCGCCTAGGCACGGATCAATTTAGGCTCAGAATTGCCCTCTCCAGGAGGGCAATTTGCTTTAAATGGCCGCCAGGTGTCCTCTGAGCTAAAATATCGCCATGATCCGCGTCGGCTCGATCGTAATCCGCGTCGATGATCTGCCAAAGCAGGCCGCCTTTTGGGCGGCTGCTTTGGATTACGTGCCACGCGATGACCCGAAAATCAGCGATTTCGTATTGCTACGCCCCAGGGATGGTGTGGGACCGAACGTATCCCTCGACCGCGTCCACTCCTCGCTGCAGATCCCGCCTCGCATCCACCTCGATCTGTATGCGCAGGACCAGGCCGCTGAGGTCAAGCGCCTGCTCGCGCTCGGCGCCACCGAGGTCCGTTGGAGCAAGCGGCCGCCCGACGCCGACTACGTCATCCTCGCCGACCCGGAAGGCAACCGCTTCTGTGTCGTGGATGCAAGCTAAGTGCGTTGGACCAGCATTAATTACTGTTTCATATTCGCATTTTGACTTACAATGTTTTGAATCTTACAAATTGGTAAGGCGGGATTCGTCAGGAAACCGCCGATAGGAGCGACAAATGGCCCCCTTTCGCCAAAAGAGCTTTGGCCCACGGTTAACCAGCCTTATTTCTTCAGTTCTGATTTGCTCGCTGCTGCTGGCCGCCATGCCGGCTGGCCTTGCCTTTGCCGGCGATTGTGACGGTACGGCCGGAGACGATAACATCACCTGTTCCGCGGATCCCACGGTGCCTGATGGAGATGTGGGCTTGGGCCTCGGGGATGATGTCTACGTCCAAAACGAGCTTGTGGTTTCGCAGAGCGTTCAAGGTGACGCTCTTGAAGATGGCGCCGATAATTTTGGAGACGGAGGCAACGATAATATCACCGTAAACGGCTTTGCCTTTGCCGTAACTGGAGATGGGACAGACGGAAATGGGGGAGCGGATACCATTATTCTTGGCAGCGATTCTGCTGCTTTTGGGGTCTTGGGCGATTCAGTTACCGGAAATGGTGGAGATGACACCATTGTTTTTAATGGCGCCGCCCTATTTGTGGGCGGTGATGGGGCCGATGGGGACGGAGGGTCTGACACGATCATCATCAATGGGGAAACAGAAGATGTGGCGGGTGATGAGGTGCTTGGAAAAGGCGGTGACGATCTCATCATCATCAATGGCTTCGTCCTTTTTGATGTTACAGGAGATTGCGCCGATGGGGACGGCGGAAATGACACCATCGTGGTCAATGGCGAAGTAGGGGGAGATGTCCTTGGAGACTGCGTAGGCGGGGCAGGGGGCGATGATACGGTCACCCTGGGCGCTGGCGCTATTGTAGGCGGCATCATCGATGGCGAAGATGGCTTTGATACGCTGCAATTCGCAGCGCTCACCCAAGGCCAACTCGCCGGCCTGGACCCCGCCGGCGGCACGATCACCTTCGGCGGCAATACCTACGCCTGGCTGAACTTCGAGCAACTGATCGGCCTGCTGCGCGCGGCCGGCTTGCGCATCCTGTACGACAGCAATAACCTGGTTGCGGTCGATCAGACTGACGGCATCGCCGTCTTCGCCGAACACGGCCGCATTGCGTTTATCTCATATTCCTCGCTGGCGGCGCTAAGCGTTGGCGGCTCGCAAAGCTTCAGTACACCCAACAGCGCCGGCTGGTATGTGGCCGTCACGAACCTGGGCGCCAACCCCACTAACCCCAGCAATGACCTCTTCCAGGTCACCATCTTCGACGCCGCGGGCGGCCAACAGGGACAATTCACCTTCGGTAATTAGCCGATTTGTAGAGGCATTTAACCCGTAGGGGCGACCTATGCGCCGCCCCCACTTCATTCAAATACCGTTCCGCTTTTCGTTTCCGCCTTCGCTTGACGCTCGATTTTCGATATGCTAGTATCGCGCGTCGAAGCCTGTTCTGACCTTCCCATGAAAAAATCCATTCTGGTCTTCTTTGCGTTCGCTGGCCTGCTGCTTGCGGCCTGCACGCGCTCGGCCACCAGTTCCTCACTGCCCACCGCCACCGAGGACCCGCTTTCCTCGCTTTTCAACACCATCGCCACCCAAACGGCCCTGGCGGCCGCCGCTAAAAACCCAGACGGCACACCCGGATTGCCTACCGCCAGTGCCACTTCGTTGTTCGGGGCCACGGCCACCTTGGCTTCTTCGCCAACGACCAGCCCGACGGCGACCACCACACCCGCGCCCATCACGGAATTTAGCGTACCCAGCAGCTATACCCTGCATGAAGGCGAGCATCCATTCTGCCTGGCGCGCCGCTTCGATATCGACCCCGCCGCCATCCTGGCTGCCAACAATCTCACCGAGGATCAGGCCAGGAACCTGAGCGTGGGCGCCACGCTGGCAATCCCTGTGGCTGAGATTGGAACCTTTGGCAGCAGCCGGGCGCTGCGCTCGCACCCGGCGACTTACACGACCGGGAGCATCGACACCTTCTATAGCATCGCCTGTGCGTTTGGGGATGTTTGGCCGGAGCACATCGCCGAAGCGAATGGAATGGACCTGGATGACGATCTACAAGCCGGCATGACGCTGCATATCCCGTAATAAGCAGAACTGTGGAATTCAAAACGCTAAAAAGCGAAATTACCTATCGCGCCCGCGTCTTCGACGTACAGCGCGACGAGGTCCGGTACCCCAGCGGGCATAAGACCACCTACGAGATCGTGGTGCACAACGGGGCGGTGGCCATGGTGCCCGTTGACGCGGACGGCGGCATCCTGTTCGTCCGCCAGTACCGCCACACCACCGGCAAGCGCATCCTGGAGATCCCGGCGGGCACGCTGAACAAAGGCGAAGATCCCGAGGCCTGCGCTCAGCGCGAGCTGCGCGAAGAGATCGGTATGGCGCCCGGCCGCCTCACCAGGCTGGCCGAGTTCTACCTGGCGCCGGGTTATTCCACGGAGCGCATGCACGTCTACCTCGCCCAGGACTTGCGCCCCGAGCACCTGCCGCACGACGAAGATGAGGACCTGGATGTGGAAAAACTCTCCATGGGCGAGGCCTTTGCCGCCATCCGCAACGGCGAGATCGAGGAGGCCAAGACCATGCTGGGCCTGTACCTGGCGAAGGAGTTCCTGGAAAGTCGAGGCTAGCGACTTGTCTTTCGACTTGATTTCCGCTATAATTCCTTTGACTTTTCCCCGAACCTGCCAAAATTTGAGTAACCTATAGGACCGCAACGCCAGTAAAACCTGCCTGGGGAAACGGCAGCCATTCAGTACGTTTCCTATAACCCTATCTTTTCAACTAAAGAGAACTCCCCATGGACATAATAGCTTTAGAAAAGAACTCATTGGCCGATCTGCGCAAGCAGGCCAAGGAACTTGGCGTTGAGCGCGCCACGCGCCTGAAGAAGGAAGACCTGGTCGTCCACATCCGCCGGGCGGAGGCGGCCAAGAGCGGCCGCGAGGTGCGCGGCGGCATCCTGGAGATCATGAACGAGGGCGTGGGCTTCCTGCGCTCCGATCACTACCAGGGCGGCCCGGACGATGTGTACGTTTCACAAACCCAGGTGCGCCGCTATGGCCTGCGCAATGGTGATCTCATCATCGGCGAAGCGCGCCCGCCGCGCGAATCCGAAAAGCATTTCGGACTCGTGAAGGTCGAGACCGTCAATGGCATCGACCCCGAGGAAGCCCGGAACCGGCCGCGTTTCGAAAACCTGACCCCCATATTCCCCGAACAACGTTTCGACTTGGAGACCGATAAGCGCGGCCTGGCCATGCGCATGATCAATCTAGTGGCCCCGGTGGGCCGAGGCCAGCGCGGCCTCATTGTGTCCCCGCCCAAAGCGGGCAAAACCACCATCCTCAAGGAGATGGCGAACTCCATCTCCACGAATTACAAAGACGTGCACCTGATGGTGGCGCTGATCGGCGAGCGTCCCGAAGAAGTGACTGACATGGACCGTTCGGTGGACGCCGAGGTGATCTCCTCCACTTTCGATGAACCCGTCACCTCCCATGTGCGCGCCGCCGAAATGGTCATCGAGCGCGCCAAACGCCTGGTGGAAATTGGCCACGACGTCGTCGTCCTGATGGATTCGATCACGCGCCTGGCGCGCGCTTACAACCTGGTGGTCACACCTTCCGGTCGCACGCTTTCAGGCGGCATCGACCCCTCGGCGCTCTATCCGCCCAAGCGCTTCTTCGGTGCGGCGCGCAAAATCGAAGAAGGCGGTTCCCTCACAATCATCGCTACCTGCCTGGTGGACACCGGCTCGCGCATGGATGACGTGGTGTACGAGGAATTCAAAGGCACCGGCAACTTGGAATTGCACCTCTCGCGCAAATTGCAGGAGCGCCGCATCTTCCCAGCCATCGATATAGAGCGTTCTTCCACCCGCCGCGAGGAATTGCTGCTGGGCCCCGATATTACCCAGTATGTATGGTTGATGCGCCGCATGTACAGCACCATGGTCGCTGAGCCCCCACACGGCGCCGGCATGGACATGTCGGCCGCCATGGAAGCGTTGCTGCAGCGTATGGCCAAGACTGACAGCAACCAGGAATTCCTGGAAGGACTGAAAGACGAGGGTTAGCCTCGTTCCTGTGGGTTCAATGCTTTCCTCGAAGCAGGCTTGGCGGCTGGTGATCGCGAGCCTGCTTTTCGCATTTTCGGCTGGTTGCGCGCAGCCGGCAACGCCCACGCCTGCGGCGTTGCCTACGCCGCAGGCTTTGCAGCCCACTGCCACGCGTGCCGCTAGCGCCACTCCGCCGACAGTTCAGGAAACTCCAACTGTTCCTTTCACCTACAGCGTGCAGGAAGGCGACACGGTCAGCAGCATTGCGGCCGAATTTGGTCTCCAGCCCGAGACCGTCTTGTGGGCCAACTTTGCGCAGCTCCTGGATAGCCCCGATTTGCTTTTTCCAGGAATGGAGTTGCTCATCCTTCCGGTGGATGGCCTCTACCATCAGGTGGGAGGAACCGACACGGTCGATAGCATCGCCGCCTTTTTTGCCACGGACGCTCGGGCCATCCTGGATTGGCCGGGAAATGAAATCGATCCCGGTAATCCCGTTATCTTCGCCGGTCAATGGCTGGTGGTGCCCGGCGGCCAACGCTTCCTGCGCCGGCGCCTGATGCCCAACTTGCCCGCTTACGCTATGGCGGTGTCGCCGCAGGAGTTCGGCAGCGGCACCTGCCCGCAAAACGCCGATCAGCCAGAATTGGGTGATGGGCAACATGCCTGGCCGGCCGCCTCTCACGAAGTGGTAGGCGAGGCCTTTTGGAGCGCACATCCGGCTGTGGATCTGGAGGTAGCCGACGGCGAAGAGGTGCGGGCTTCAGACGCCGGGATCGTCGTGTTTTCCGGCTGGTCGAATTTTGGATACGGCTACATGGTGATGCTGGACCACGGCAACGGAGATTTCTCTTTGTACGGGGGCCTGGGTGCGGTAACCGCCATCTGCGGGCATACCGTCGAGGAAGGGGAGCCGATCGGTTTGGGAGGCGTCATCGGGCACCCGGCAGGATCCTTCGTTCATTTTGAGATCCGGCGCGGCGAGGACTACCTGCACCCGCTGGAAATTCTGCCCTAGTTTTTTTTGGCCCATTCCTTGCACTGGAAAAGGCCATGGGCGCCATCATCCCTTCGATTCCCTATAAATCCCAATACGACTCCGATGCGGACGAATTCCGCAACGATTGCGGACCGGCTTGCCTGGCCATGGTCTTGCATGCCTTCGGCATCCATGCTTCGACCAACGCGGTGTACCGCAAGACGGAAGCGTTGCCCAACCGCTATGTGACCGTGTCGCAGCTGATGCGGGCGGCTCTCAGTTATGGGATGGGCCTGGACTACTTCCATAGTTGGACTATCGAACAATTGGTGGAAGTGGTGAACCAGGGAAGAGCCATTATTGCCCTGGTGCACTATGGCGCCTGGTCGCAGCTCAATCCAGGCATCTCAACGCAGAACACCTTCGAGGGCCCGCATTTCGTGGTGGTTGTCGGGGCGGATGAAAAGAACATCTACGTGAATGACCCGCTGTGGAAAGAAGCCCGCCGCAGCCAGGGTTTTCGTAAAACATGGACGCACAGCCAATTCAACGCGGCCTGGAGTAGTAATCACGCAGACGGAAACAGGGATTGCTCCGGAATGATCACCCAGAAGGCCTTGCCCACTGCGCCGTACGGCAGCGGCGGCTGGGCCGCGTCCTTTGAGTTCAGGTTGGACCCGCAAACTATTGCGCGCATTCGCGCTTGGGTCTTTTTCCACCATGCGCCGCAGCCCGCATTGAACAACCCCGCGACTGTGAATGCGTACCTGGCTGTAATGGGCGGCTGGGGCAATCAATTGGCCAGGCACACTGTAGCGGAAGGGGATGACCTGCGCTTGCTGGCCTGGCACTATTATGGCGAGCCGGCAAAATGGCAGGTGATCCAGGCCTTCAATGGCTTGAACCCCGGGGATGCCATTTCCGAGGGAGATGTATTGCTGATCCCGCAACCGCTGGAGAGCCCGGTACCCGTGCCCGAAAACATGCGGCCCTCGGGAGGCACTGCCGCCTTATTCGGCCGCCTGGAGAAGGAGAGCCTCAAGTCTTACCCCTTTCACCGCTAGCCCAGCCGGGAACTTTTAATGCGATAATACGTCTAGATAATCGAGGCAGGCACTTGCCTGTCAGCCTTATTTGAAATGGAGAATTTATGTTGAAGAAGAGTATGTTTTTCGTAGTTTTGGCCGCGCTCCTATTAGCCGGCTGCAGCGGCACCGCTGCCTCATCCTCGGGCGCCTACCAGACCGGCCTTTCGGTGAACGGGGTGGGTGAAGTCTCCCTGGCCCCCGACGTAGCCTACGTCACTATTGGCGTCCACACGGAAGCCGGTGACGTTTCCAGCGCCGTGTCCCAAAATGCGGATCAGGTGTCCTCCGTCATGGCGGCTTTAGCTGGGATGGGTGTGGCCCAAGAGGACATGCAGACCTCGAACTTCAGCCTGTACACTGGGCAATCTTACGATCCTTTTACAGGTCAATCCACTGGTCCGCTGTACACGGTGGACAACACGGTCAACGTGACGGTGCGCGACCTGGCGAACATGGGCGATCTGCTGGATGGAGCCATCTCCGCGGGCGCCAATTCTATCTGGGGTGTGTCGTTCGATCTGGATGACAAGACCGAAGCCCAGGCCCAGGCCCGTGACATGGCCGTAGCCGACGCAGTTGCCGAAGCAGAAGCCTTGGCCGCGGCGGCCGGGGTCACCCTTGGTGAGATCCAGAGCATCAGCTACACCAGCGAAAGCTACAATTACTACCCGTATTACGGAATGGGCGGTGGCGGTGGTGATATGGGTGGCGGCGCCACCAGCATCGTGCCCGGCCTGATCACTGTCGGTGCCCAGGTTTACATCACCTACGCGATTCAATAAAACAAAATTCACCGGACGAAAGAACCCCGCGGATCGCGGGGTTCTTTTATTTATAGTGATGCACCAAAAAATGTATAAAATGAATATTCTGCAATAAAATATGTCGAAGAGAGCTACTCAAAAATCTGCTATATTACCGCGGTGCGCGAACTAGCTTCGCTCTTCCTGCGCCTGGGCCTCACTGCGTTCGGCGGGCCTGCGGCGCACATCGCCATGATGCACGAAGAAGTCGTGAAACGGCGCAAGTGGTTAAGCGAGCAGGAGTTTCTCGATCTCCTGGGGGCCACCAACCTGATTCCGGGTCCCAACTCCACCGAGATGGCCATCCATATTGGCTGGCAGCGCGCCGGTCTGGCGGGCTTGTTCCTTGCCGGCGCCTGCTTCATATTGCCTGCCTTGTTCATGGTGCTTGGGCTGGCCTGGCTCTACGTGGAATATGGAGGCACGCCGCAGGCTGCGTGGTTGCTGTACGGCATCAAGCCAGTTGTGATCGTGCTTATTGTGCAAGCCCTCTGGAATCTGGGCAAGACGGCTCTTAGATCCGCATGGCTGGTCGGGTTAGCTTTCACGGT
Organism: Anaerolineales bacterium; assembly: GCA_040882365.1. Lineage (GTDB taxonomy): Bacteria > Chloroflexota > Anaerolineae > Anaerolineales > UBA11579 > JAMCZK01. Next base: position 35,978 of record JBBEBI010000001.1, on the reverse strand, counting down.
CTTGGTGCTCTACTTCCTGGGTGTTAATGAGATAGCCCTATTGTTTGGCGGGGCAGCCTTAGGGATGCTTGTCAAAATGCTCCTCGACAAACGGCTTTCTGATCTCAAAGGCCTCTTTGTGCCCTTGGGAGTAACGCTTGCCCCTCTGTCGGCTGCCGCCTTCAGCCTGCCTGCGCTGTTTTTGTCCTTTTTGAAGATCGGAGCAGTCCTCTATGGAAGCGGCTATGTCCTCCTGACTCTCATGCGCGCTGAATTTGTCGAACGCCTGGCCTGGCTGACCGACAAACAGTTGTTGGACGCGGTAGCCATTGGCCAGTTGACTCCCGGGCCGGTGTTCACCGCTGCCACCTTTGTTGGTTATATCTTGGGTGGTTTACCTGGCGGGCTGGTGGCCACTGTCGCCATCTTTCTTCCCTCCTTTCTATTCGTATGGATAAGCGCGCCGTGGATCCCTCGGCTGCGCCGATCTCCTTTGGCGAGCGCCTTCCTGGATGGGGTCAATATTTCGGCGCTTGGGCTCATGGCAGCCGTTGCCTGGCAACTGGCGGGCGCATCTTTTGTAGATATCCCCACGGTGAGCATCGGTTTGATCGCCGCAGCCTTGCTATTTTGGACTCGCGTGAATTCGGTGTGGCTGGTCTTGGGCAGCGGTGCGGCTGGACTGCTTATCTCGCTTATTGGCTGATGTGGTATTAGGGGGCCTGGGTGCTGGTTGGTTCCGGGCTGGGTGTGGCCGTGGGCGTGGCGGTGGCGCTGGGCGTCAGCGCGGCGTTGGCCGTGGCGGTGAGGATACCCGGATCGATGGTGGGCGTAGGTGACACTGTCGGAGTGGCGGCGCCCTGGCGAGTGAAAACGATGTTCACGACCTCGCCGTAGATCCCCACAATGCCCAGGTCTACCTCATTGAGGAAGCCTCGCAAGGCCGATCCATTGCCACAAAGCAATAGGATCTGGCTGGTGGCGTTGAAAGTGTAGGTCTCTCCCGGCAGCGTTCGGCCCTCGAACTCCACCAGCCCATCCACCGTTACGCGCATCCAGGTGCGCTGCAACGAAATGAGCCGTAGCGCTACCCCGGCGAAATCGCCGAACTGGATTGTGGCTTCACCCAGCAGCCCCGGAGTGGGCGTGTCCTGGCCAAGCAAGTTGATCGACCCCGGTGTGCCTGGCGCGACGGTTTCTGAACCCCCAGCGGGCTGCGATGTTGCCAGCAGCAAGTTGGCCAAGGGGGGCGGGGTGGGTTGCGGAGTCTCGCCGGCGCGGGCGGCAGTGATGCGCCCGATGCTCCACACGACGAAGATGAGCAACAGCAGCCCGGTGAGGCCGCCGAAGAGCAGGTCGCGCGATAACAACGGGGTCAGCCAGGCAGGCATGCGAAATACAAGTTTGGGCCGTGGGCGCGGTGTGGAAGGTTGGGCGGCTCGCTTGGTCTCGAAACGCTGCTGAAGTCCCTCAGCGTAACGCAGCAATAGTTCTTCACTTTCCAGCCCCAGAAATTCGGCGTAGTTGCTCAACATGCCGCGCGCTTGCGTCGGGGAAGGGAAGCTGTCGAATTCGCCGCGCTCCAATCGTTGTAAGTGATGCTCGGGAATGCGCGTGCCTTGCTCGACTTCGAGTGGGGTTAGCTGCAGGCTCTCGCGGCGCTGGCGCAGTTCGGCGCCGAGGGCAGAAAAGGCTTCGGGGATTGGAGCAATTGTTGCCGGCGCTTGGGATGGGGCCGGCGCTTCGGGAGGGGCTTCTGTGGCAACCGCCTCTGCGGTCGGCTTGGGTTTCAGCAGGTCGAATAGCTCAGTCGGGTCCAGGTCCAGGAATTCAGCATAGGTGCGCAGGAAACCGCGCACCTGCGCTGGCGAGGGCAGCAGGCCGAATTCGCCTTCTTCTAAAGCCAGCAGGTAATGGCCGCGGATGCGCGTGGCTCTGGCAGCTTCGGCTAGCTCCAGGCCGCGGCTTTGGCGTGCCTGGCTTAATCGTTGGCCTACTTCTTTTGCGCTCATATTGAGAAATAAATCAGCCTGCAGCTAGGGTGCGCAGCAGGCTGAAAAAATCGGCGATAGACGGCTCGCCTGCGGTGCGGCGTCCTTAACTGCCTTCTGCAGGTTCTGCTTCCTTAACAGATGCGGCCTTCTCCTCAACTGCTTCGCTGGGCGCTGGGGCGGCCTCGGCGCGGGGAGCCTGGGAGGCTTCGGCTGCGGCGGCCAATTGCTCGGCGGCCACCATGTAGTTCTCCGGGCTTTCACCTTCGCGGTAAACCACGATCTCGAAGTGCGGAATAACATCCACGGTAAGCCGCACGGCGGCCCTGTGCATGCCCAGTAAGCGCAGCGGTTGAGATTGGATTTGACGCTTGTCCAACTGCAAACCCAGCTTCTCGTTGAGCTGGTCGGTGATCATTTGAGTGGTGATGGAACCGTAAAGCTTGCCCGTCTCTCCGGCGTGGGCGGGAAACAGCAGTTGCAAACCGGTGAACTTTTCCGACACCTTGCTCATTTCCGCGTTCAGCGCGGTGCGCTTTTTGTCGGCCTCGGCGGCAATGCGGTCCGCTTGGTTGACGGCGCCTTTGGTAGCGGGCACGGCCAAACCCTGCGGGATCAGAAAATTCCGGCCGTAGCCGCTGGCCACTTTTTTCACCTGGCCGGCTCGGCCGAGCTTATAAACATCTTCGAGTAGCAATACTTGCATCGAATTCCTCGCAATCATTCCTGCGCGGGCTTGCCCGCGCAAAGCGGACAGCATTCTACCAGACGGGGCAATGTGCGTCAACGCGGCAGTTACGGAGTGGGTGTGGCCGTAGCTACCAGGCGTTGCAGCAGCCAGCCATCCTTATCCAGTATGGGAATATAAATATGCAGCCAAAGCTGGCCGCCGGCCTCGACGGCTGCTTCCGGAAGGATGTGCACAACGGTGCCATTCAGCGCCGTCGTGAACGCCTGACCAGCAGGACTGTCCCGGATGACCGCGCCGCTGCCATCTTCCACGTCGATGATGGCCACAATGGGCGCCGGGGTGGGCGTGAGCGTTTGCGTTGGGGTGGGGGGCGAAGTTCGCGTTGCGGTCGCTGAGGGACTGGGCGTAGCAGTGAAGCTGGCCGTGGCCGTCTGGGATGGTGTTGGTGTGCTGCTGGGAGTGAGGGTGGCCAGCCCGATGTGCGCGCCGAAGACCGCCCCAGCCCCGGTGAAGCCGACGAACACCAGCGCGCCGATCAGGAGCACCACGGCTCCCATGGAATAGCCGAACACTGTGGGCGGCCGGAAACCGGCCACGAGCAATGCGCCCGCGCCGCACAGCACCGCCACCGCCAGGTGGATCCCGAAGACCACCAGGCCATCCGGCCACAAATGCGGCAGGCCGCTGCCCAACCCAAAACCGGCGGCGGCCAGCGGCGTGAAAAGCCCATAGGAAAGCAACAGGCTGGGGAGTTCGGCGTTTTGGTCGCGGATAAGCGTGCTGGTGGTCAGCATGCCGGCTATGGCCATCGTGATCAGTGCCAGCCAATAAAACTGGGCATGCATATGGACGAGGGTGAGGACGCGCGGACTGGAACTGGCGGCCAATCCCGCCAGGTAACCGGCGGCCAACACCAGGACGCAACCGATGAGCAAGCCCACCATGCTGCGCCCGAAATGGCGCGGCGCGCCCAAGGAGACGCCCAAGGCAGCGCCCACCGCCGGCGCCAAAAGCGGCGCGATCAGGGCGCCCAGAATGAGCAGATACGGTGAATCGAACAGGAAACCGAGCCCAAGGACCGCCCCCGCAAATAATGAATACAGGAAAAAGTCTACATCGGGCGCCGCCCGGCTGACCACTTGCTCAAGCGCCTGGCTGCGTTCATCGACGCTCAGCGGGCCGAATAGGCTGCGCTCCGCGTGGCGGCGGCGCGCCGCGGGGAGCTGCGGGTCGTCCGGCAGAGTGTCTAACGGTGGCAGATTCATAATGGAGAGAACGGAGTTTCGCGCTTGCGCGGTATTATACAGGAACGACCCTTCAAGCTTCGCCGGCATTGCCTATGAAATTTCCTCCATTGACCTCTTGCAGGCAATGGCTGCTCCTTGCAGCCTTTACATTGTCGGCTTGCGGCGGTGCGCGGCAAACCACGGCCACAGTGGCCCCAACTGTGCAAGCCAGCCCCACGGCGGCATTACCGCACGTCATGTTAGTTGCCCCGCCGCAGGCGGATGCCGCCTTGACGGTGGCCGCCGCTGAGATGGTCGCGGCTTTTGCCGCCGAGCATCAGTTGCAATTCGAACAGCGCCAGTTGCTTGACCCGGCTCAATTGCCGGCTGGCTTGGAAAAATTGATCCTGCTCGCGCCTGATCCGGGCACAGCGGTGCTAGCGGCCGCCGCGCCGCAGCTTCCTATCATTACTGTTGGCTTCGCGCCGGACGGTCAATTCGCCAACGTGACCACAATCGGCCTTAGCGGCGACCAGGATGCACAAGCTGCCTTCATCGCTGGTTACGTGGCGGCCCTCACAGCCGACGATTGGCGCGCCGGCATGCTGTATACGGCTGTCAGCGCTCCTTTGGCAGACGATTTCCTGGCCGGGGCTGAGTTCTTCTGCGGGGCGTGCAACCCGGTGGCGCCGCCCCAGGCCGAATACCCACAGGCCGTGCAGGTGGCGGATGCTGCCTCTTGGCAGGTGGCGGCCGACCAGTTGCTGGCCAGCCAAATCCGCGTTGTGTATTTGCCGCCGGAGCTTGAGGCCAGCGGCGCCGGGCAGTACCTCGCCAGCTTTGGCGTGCTGCTGATCGGCAGTGGAACGCCTCCCGAACACCTGGCGGCCAGTTGGCTAGTGAGTATTGGCGCAAATCCGGAGGCCTTTCTCCGAGAACAGTTGCCTCTAGCGCTCAACGGACAGCCGTTCGAAACGTTCTATCCATTGGTGCTGACCCATGTCAATCTCTCTTACTTGGGTGAGGGGCGCTTGTCCTATGTGCAGACCACGATGGACGACCTGATGGCGGGATTCATTCTGCTGCCTGCCTCAGATTAAGACCATGCTCGTCTAGACGATAGAGAGTAGCGTTCTTGCTTTGTCTTGCCCTTCATGTTAAACTGCACACACCAAATGGGTGCTAGCCCGGTTCCTTAACCGGGAATGTGCCCCAACTATCCCCTTAGGAGGAAGAAAAGAAATGAGCAAGAAACTGTTTTCGTTGCTCGCCCTGCTAGTGGTGTCCTCGCTGGTGCTCTCGGCCTGCGGACCGGCAGCCACCACACAGGCGCCAGCGCCGGAGGAGCCGACCGCGGCGCCTGCGGAACCCACAGAGGCGCCCCCGGCAGCTCCCGCAGAATGCGCCTACAAGATCGGTTTCATTACCGATGTGGGCAAGCTCAGAGACCAGAGCTTCAATGAAGCCGGCTGGAACGGCGTCGTAGCCGCAGCCGAGGAACTGGGCTTGGGCGAAGATTGCTACAACTACATCGAGACAGCCGACAGCGCTGACTATACGCCAAACATCGACTCCTTTATCAGCGAAGGCTACACCATCATCGTGACCTCCGGGTTCGCGTATGGCGCGGCCACCCACCAGGCGGGTATCGATAACCCCGATATCCTCTTCATCGGCACCGACCAGACTCAGGTGGACGCCAACTTCGCGCCTGAGTTGCTGCCCAATGTGACCGGCCTGATCTTCCATGAAGACGTTTCGGGCTTTCTGGCCGGGGCTTTGGCCGGTTTGATGACCGAGAGCAACGTGGTGGGCGGCGTGTACGGCTGTCCGTTCATCCCCCCGGTCGCTCGCTTTGAGGTGGGTTACTACAACGGGGCCAAATACGTCAACCCCGATGTCGAGGTGTTGGATATCTATCACCCCGGCTCGCTTGACGTCTGTTTCACCGACCCGGCGTGGGCAGCTGACACCGTCACCACCTTGATCGCACAGGGTGTCGATGTGGTCTTTGGCGCTGGCGGCCTGACTGGCAACGGCGGCCTGATCGCAGCCTGTAATGCAGGCGTTAAAGTCGTTGGTGTGGACGTAGATCAATTCATCAGCCTGCCTGAAGTTCAGGATTGCATCATGTCCAGTGCCATGAAGGACTTGACCCAGAAAGTTGCGGAGTTGGTCATTTCCGCTACGGACGGGACCTTCCCCGGCGGGGAGTTATTCGGCCCGGCTGCGCTGGCGCCCTTCCACAATTTCGAGGATGTGATCCCGCAGGAAGTCAAGGATCAATTGCTGGAGATCAATGCAATGATCCAGGCCGGCGATCTCGATCCGTGCGCTCCGTTCGAAGGCTCCAATGAGAGCACTTTCTGTACTCCGGTCACGGTGACCAGTAATCCGTACATTCCCTAAATAGCAGCTTCGTAATTCAGGGAAATGCGTTTAGAAACGTCGATGGAGAGCGGCCAGTGTATTGGCCGCTCTCCCTGATTTGCAATTACCGCATCAGCGTTGATAGTTGGTAAGTATCATGAACTCATTGTTTGAACGCGCGCGAAATACATGGTCAAGAGTGAATCTTGGCTCTTTGGCTGTGCCTTTGCTAGCCATTATCACCGCCATGCTGATTTCCAGCCTGGTGATCCTCATCTCCGGTGCAGATCCCGTCAAAGCGTTTAGCGCCCTTGCCGAAGGGGCCCTCGGTTCTCAAGTGGCTGTCGTAGAGACCTTGATCAAAGCCACGCCCTTCTTGCTCGTCGGTCTGGGCATAGCCCTAGCTTTCCGCGGCGGTTTGTTCAACATCGGCGTAGAAGGCCAATTGTTTGTGGGTTCGGCAGTCACAGTCATTATCGGCTACAGTTTTGAGCTTCCCTTTTATCTCCATCTGCCACTGGCTTTGATCGGCGGCATGATCGGCGGCGCGATTTGGGCGGGCATTCCGGGCTGGCTCAAAGCCCGTTACGGCGCGCACGAAGTGATCACCACCATCATGTTCAACTATATGGCCCTGCGCGTGATCAATTGGGCCATTGGTACTGATGGACCCATGCGTGCCCCGCGCACTACGGTTCCCGAAACCTCCGCAGTATTTGAAAGTGCCCGTCTTCCCATTCTGCTGGCTGACTCGCGCTTGCATGCCGGTGTGCTCATCGCCATCGCCGCGGTCTTCTTGGTCTACTGGCTGTTATGGAAAACCAAGATAGGCTTCGAGATCCGCACTGTAGGGGCGAACCCACATGCGGCGCGCTATGCAGGCATCAACGTCCCTTTTAACACGGTGCTGACCATGGCCATCAGTGGCGCGCTTGCGGGCCTGGCCGGCGGCATCCAGGTGCTGGGGCTGGCGCCCTATAATTTCACCACCGGATTCAACGTGGGCCTGGGCTTCGATAGCATTGCCGTGGCCGTGCTGGGCGCCATCCACCCCTTCGGCATCGCTCTTTCCTCGCTGCTTTTCGGCGCCATGGACGCCGGCTCCCGCCTCATGCAATTGCGCACCAAGGTTCCCGCCGATGTGATCACTATCACGCAAGGCCTCATCCTGGCCTTCGTCGCCGCAGACCAGATCATCCGCGGGCTTTATCGTATCCGGGTTAAGGCGGATCATGCGGAAAAGAAGATCAGTCTAAGCGAAACCTGGGGTGGAGGAGATTAACCCGTGGATACTTTATTCTTTGCCGGGCTGATCACCCTGGCGCTGATAAAAGCCACACCTATTGCCTTCGGCGCCATGGCCGGGCTCATGTCAGAGCGCTCTGGGGTGATCAACATCGCCATCGAAGGCATGATGCTCATTGGCGCCATGATGTCCTTCTTGGGTTCGGTTCTTTTTAATCAATGGACTGGTGGCGCCCTTCCCAAGGAAGTGAGCCTGATCGTCGGTCTGGTCGTGGCCATGCTAAGCGGTGCACTCATCGCCTTACTCCACGCTTGGCTTTCCATTCGTTATAAAGTCGACCAGATCATCAGCGGCACCGTGATCAACTTGCTGGCCTTTGGCATTACCAATTTCACCGCCAATGCCTATATCGATGCGGTGCGGCTCTCCGGTGTGGGTATTTTCCCTCACATCAATATCCCTCTTCTTTCAGATATCCCCATTCTCGGTGATATTTTCTTCAAACACCAACCGCTTGTGTATCTGATGCTGATCACCGTCGGCGTTCTCCAATATGCGCTGTTCCGCACTCGTTGGGGCTTGCGTACGCGCTCAGTTGGCGAGCATCCGCGCGCTGCCGATACCGTGGGCATCAACGTGAATCGCACTCGGTATATCAATGTTGTTATCGGCGGTGCCCTGGCTGGCATGGGCGGCGCCTTCCTCGTACTGGAGAGCGTAGGCCGCTTCCAGAAGCTCATGACTACGGGCCGCGGTTTTATCGCCCTGGCCGCCCTGATCTTTGGCAAATGGACCTCCGTTGGTGCCTTGGGTTCGGCGCTCTTGTTCGGTTTTGCCGAAGCCCTGGGTGTCCGCCTGCAATTGGGCGATATCAACGAACTTGAGGCCCTGGCCTTATTAATCGGCATAGGGATCAGCTTGCTCGCCTTGGTCTGGGTTGCTATTAAGTTGATCAAGCGATCACAGGATAAGCGCCCTGCGTCGCTGATCGCTATAGTCGGGGGTGCCGGCCTCTTGTTCATCGTGCTGGCCTTAACCGTCGATTTTCCCAACATCCAAATCCCCATTCAGTTCCTAGGTTTATTGCCTTACTTTGCCACTGTGCTTGTTCTGGCCGGCTTTGTGGGTCGCGCCGTCGCTCCGGCCGCTGTCGGCAAGCCCTACGAGAGGGGCTAGCATGGCGCAACCTATCCTCCGACTTGAAGGTATTACCAAGCGCTTCCCGGGCGTTTTGGCCAACGATAAAGTTGACTTTGAGCTGGCCCAGGGCGAGATCCACGCGTTGCTGGGAGAAAACGGTGCCGGCAAAACAACCTTAATGAACGTTGTCTATGGTCTATATAAGCCGGACGAAGGCCAGATATTCATCAAGGGCGAGAAGAGCGAGATCGATAACCCCAAGGAAGCACTGGCGCGCGGCATTGGTATGGTCCACCAGCATTTCATGCTGGTGCCTGTGATGACCGTGACCGAAAACCTGATGTTAGGCCATGAAACCATACGCGGCCCTAATCTCGGTCCTTTGTCCACTCTCTACAGGCGACAGGTAGCAAAGGAAATTAAGGCGCTTGGCGATCAATATGGCCTGCCGATTCACCCCCTTGCGCTGGTTCAAGATCTATCTGTGGGAGAGCAACAAAGAGTCGAGATCGTCAAAGCCTTGTACCGCGGGGCGGAAGTCCTGATTCTGGACGAGCCCACCGCCGTGCTCACTCCGCAAGAAGCGGATGACCTTTTTGTCGTCTTGAGAACCCTGGTGGCTAATGGGAAATCGATCATTTTCATTTCCCATAAATTAAGGGAAGTACTGAAGATTGCCGATCGCATTACGGTGATGCGCGATGGGCATGTGGTTGGGGAGCGGAAACCTGCCAAGACCAACGAGAACGAACTAGCAGCCATGATGGTAGGCCGCGAAGTGATCCTGCAGGTCACGAAGGGTGAGGCCCAACCGGGCCAAACCGTATTGCAGGTGAGCGATCTCAAGGTCAATAACGACTTGGATCACTCTGCCGTCGATGGGGTCACCTTCGAGGTGCGCAGCGGCGAAGTGTTGGGCATCGCCGGCGTGCAAGGCAACGGCCAGACCGAATTGGTCGAGGCGCTTACCGGCCTGCGCCCTGCTGAAGGCGGCAGCATCGTTCTCCAAGGCCAGCAGGTCGCCGGTGCTACCCCCAGGCGCATCACCGAATTGAGCACGGCTCACATTCCCGAGGACAGACAGCAAGACGGTCTGGTGCTCCCCTTCCCGGTAAGCGATAACCTGGTTCTCAATACTTATTACAAGCCTCCGTTCTCCAAGGGCCTGATCCTGCAGCGAAACGCGATTATGGAGGCCGCCCGCGAGCGCATCCAGAATTTCGATATCCGCACTCCCAACGCCCAAACCCATGTCGGCTCCCTCTCCGGCGGCAACCAGCAGAAGGTCATTGTGGCCCGCGAGCTCTCGCGCACGGTGAAGTTGCTGATCGCTTCACAGCCTACTCGCGGCCTGGACGTCGGCTCGATTGAATACATCCACAAGCGCCTGATCGAAAGCCGAGATGCGGGAGCCGGCGTGCTCTTGGTATCCTCCGAACTCGATGAGATTATGCAGCTTTCGGACCGCATCGCCGTTATCTATCAGGGCAAGATCGTCGATATCCTCGAGGCGAAGTCCACGAGCAAACGCGAGGTGGGCTTATTAATGGCGGGTGTTGCGAAGGAAAAGGCTGGTAAAAAGTCGAACTCGAGCGAGTAGTCCCTCTAATTTCAGGGATTGTACTGACGAGGCAGCTGGGCTGCCTCGTTTTGTTTTCAACATAGCCTTTTATAATAGATTCGAAAGGAATTGGGCCAACCCAATCTCGAGATCGCCGGGCTCATCATATTTGCTCATTCAAGTTTCGATCGCTTACTGGGTTTTCGGATTGAAATACGCGGATTCGTTCCACAATACCCATCTGGGCAAAATCGGCCGGGCCTAGGAGTCCATCATCATTACCTTTAGTCTAGACCGGGTGACGATCTCGTACAACGCCCAGCCGGTATTCAAGGATCTTTCCTGGGATATTCGCAACGATGGCTGCGTGGGCCTGGTCGGCCCCAATGGGGCTGGCAAAAGTACGTTGCTGCGTCTCATCAGCGGCGAACTTAAAAGCGAGAGCGGGTTCGCTAACCCACGCGGACGCATCAGCATCGGCTATTTGTGGCAGGAGCCGCGCCTGAATTCACAGCACACGGTCCTGCAAGAGGCGCTAACGGCCTCTGCCCTCATCCCCGAGCTTCAGCGCAACTTGGCACAAGTCGAAGTCGAAATGGGCAAGCCCGAGGTGTACTCCAGCGACAAGCGGCTGGCGCGCAGCATCGAGGAGCAGGCCCGCCTGCTGGCGGAATATACGCGCGTTGGCGGGCCCGGCTACGCAGGCCAGGTGCGCGCCACCCTGCTAAACCTTGGGTTTGAGGAACACGAGCTGGGGCTGCCGGTGCCCGCCCTAAGCGGTGGGCAAAAGAAGTTGGTCGGCCTCGCCAAGCTGCTGGTCACCCACCCCGATCTGTTGCTGCTCGACGAACCCGACAATCATCTGGACCTGGCTGGCAAGGAGTTCCTGGAAAACTATATCCGCGGCTATAAGGGAGGCGTGGTCATCGTATCTCACGACCGCTACCTGCTGGACGTAGTGGCCGACGAGATCGCCGATCTGGAAGATGGGCGCCTCAAGGTGTACCCCGGCAACTATTCCGAATTTGCCGCCGAGAAAGAAGCGCGGCTGTTCCAGCAGCAGCACCAGTTCAAGGTACAGCAGCACGAGATCCACCGCCTGGAGCAATCCGCCAAGCGCATGCTGATCTGGGGGCGCGCCCATGACAACGAAAAGCTGATCCGCCGCGCCAAATCCATGATGAAGCGCATCGAACGCATGGACAAGGTCGAGAAGCCTGTGACTGAACGCAGAGGCATGAGGCTGCAGCTCTCTGGTTGGCGCGGCAGCAACAAAGTGTTGGAAGTCAGCGGCCTGCGTAAAAGCTTCGATGGCGAGGCCGGGCGCAATGAAGTGCTGGCCGGCATCGGCCTGACTCTGTGGCATGGCGAGCGAGTGGGCCTGGTGGGTCCCAACGGCGCCGGTAAGTCGCTGCTCTTCCGCTTGCTGCTTGGTTCTGAGCAGCCGGATGGCGGCGAGATCAAGATCGGCCCCAGCATCCGCGTCGGCTATTACTCCCAGGAACATGAGACGCTGACCGGATCGCAATCCCTCATCGATGTAATCCGCCGCGCCGGGCGGCTCACCGAGCCGAATGCGGTCAAGTTGCTCAACAAGTTCCTGTTCGGCTACGAACAAATGCGCAACCGGGTGGACACGCTATCCGGCGGGGAGCGCAGCCGCCTTCAACTGATCCTGATCACATTGAGCGGCGCAAATTTCCTGCTGCTGGATGAGCCAACCAACAATCTGGACATTCGCTCCGCAGAGGTGCTGGAAAACTCTCTTGAGGAATTCGAGGGCAGTGTCCTGGTAATCTCGCATGACCGTTATTTCCTGGACCGCGTGGCCACGCGCATCGTCGAATTGGAGAACGGGACCCTGACCGATTATCCCGGCAGCTACAGCGATTATCAGGCGGCCAAGGCCCGCTTGGAATTCTCGGCTATTTGACCGGGAGCGGCTCTTCGGCCCCGGGCGGCGCAATGGTTTGCCGGCCAAGGTGTGTGAAGGCGCGCACCTCTGGCCAGATGAACGCGAGCACGGCCAACGTTCCCAAGATCAGGCCGACAAGGGTGGCCAGAACCGCCGGATGCGGGGCCCACGACATAGTTAGGTAGAGCAATCCAGAACCCACTGCGCTGCCAGCCGCGGCGCGCAGCCAGGTATCCCGGCTTTGCAGCACGCCCGGATAACGGCGCGCCAAGAACCACAGCAATATTGCAGCTTCCGCGGTGAAGGCCAGTGTGCCAGCGAAAGCAATACCGCCCGCGCCCATGACGCCCACAAGCACGATCGCCAGGATGATGTAAGCCAGCGAATTGAGCGCCGCGGCATACAGCGGGATGACAGCGTTCTGTTGCGCGTACCAGGAGCGCGCGGCGATCTCCAGCAAAGCGTGGCCGGCGAGCCCTGCCAGGTACAGCCGGGTGATGAGCACCACCAGATCGACTTGCGCGGCGCTGAAGGAACCGAAGGCTGTTTCCACCAGGGGGGGTAGGCCGATGCCCAGCAAGAATGCAGCCGGAATTGTGAACGCAAGCAGGGCGCGCACCGCGCCGTTGACGCTTTGCGTGAATTTTTCGTGGTCGGCGCGGCTGAAGAATTCCGAGATGCTGGGTAGCAAGGCAATGGCAATGGCGGTGCCCAGCAGTGTTTCCGGGACCTGCATAATGAACCAACCAAGGTTGAGGGCGGAGATGGAACCTTCCGGCAGGCCGGAGGCCAGGTTATCGCGCGCTACGAAGTAGATGTGGATAAACAGCATGGTGAGCACGCGCGGCCCTAGTAACACCAGCACCTTGCGCACGCCGGGCTCGTGCAGACCCACGATGGGTCGCCAGCGGAATCCGTAGCGCAGCAGCCCGGGGATCTGGATGCCGAGGTGCAATAGAGATCCGAGGATGACGCCATACACCAGCCCGTGGATGCCCAGACCGAAATAAGGCAGTGGCAGGGTGATGCCGGCGATCTTCAAGGGGCTTTCGGGGGCCAGCACGATAAGCCCCAAGATCTGGCCGATGTTGTATAAGGCCGGGGCCAGCGCAGGCAGCAGGAAATGCTGATTGGCCTGCAAACCAGCCATGGCCAGGCCGCTGATGGAGAACACAACGATGGCGATCAAGTCGAGCCGCATGAGTTCCGCGGAGAGTGCGCGTTGTTCAGCGGGAAGGTTGGGGACGATGACGTTGTCGATGAGGAAGGGGGCGAAGATGGCGATGACAATCGCCAGCGCGGCGGTGACGAGGAAAGCCAGGTTAAGGATGCGGACGAAGAGTTCCCAGCTGGCGGAGCGCCCGCGCTTTTCCATGTAGTCGGAGAGCACCGGGATGAGCGCCACGCCCAGGGCTCCTCCGGAGATCAGCGCTGAAAGCAGGTCGGGGATGTTGTTGGCGGCATTGAACACATCCTGCTCGTAGCTGAGGCCGAACAGGTTGTTGACCAGGATCTGGCGCACAAAGGCCAGCACCTTGTCGATGCCGAAGAAGAAGGCGATGATCAGCGCGGAGCGAGCGAAGTGAGAAATACGGGGAGCTTGCTTGGGGAGTGCGATGGCGGATTTTATCATGCGAGGTTTTTCTTCGAAATCAACGGTGAAGGCGATGCTGCCTTGCGATATTCCTGATTGACAAGCGAACAGGCATGCTATAGACTATTTGGCGTCGGTTCGCCTCTCTGAGGCGGTTTGCGTCTGGCCCTCTTACCCCCAACCTAGTTCCCCTATCTCTGGTAGCGGATCTCATTGTCGCTTTGAAAAAGCGATGTATTGTTGTGCTCTTGTATAGGAGTAAGTTTTGGCAACGCGATCTGTTTCTGAATATATCGATTTGAAAACCGTGGCCGGCGAGAAGCGCTGGAAGGGCCTGTGGCGCCTGCTGCAAGGCCACCGCCTGGTTTACGCCGTCTCCGCCTTCGGCCTGGGCATCAATGCCCTGTGCCGCTCCGCCGTCTATCTACTCCTGGGCTTTTTTGTCGATGATGTGCTAGGCAGCCCGGATTTCGGGCAGCGCGTGCCGTTTGTGGCCCTGGCCTTCGTTGGCCTTGCTGTCATCCAGGGCGCATTCACCTTCCTAAGCGGTTCCCTTGCCGGCCGCACCGGCGAGTCGGTGGCGCGCCGCCTGCGCAACTACCTCTACGACCACATCCAGCGTCTGAGCTTCAGCTACCACGACCGCACCAAGACCGGCGAGCTAATCCAAAAGGTCACCTCGGACGTGGACGCGGTACGGCGCTTCATCGCCCAGGAGGCAGTCGAGTTCGGCCGCATCCTCATGCTGTTCCTGGCGAATTTCGGCGTCCTGCTGACGTTGAACACCCGCCTGGCCTGGCTGTCGATCATTTGCGTACCTTTCACCGTGGGCATGTCCTACTGGTTCTTTGGGCGCATTTCGAAGGCCTATGAGGAGTTTCAGAACCAGGATGGTGTAGTCCAGGCGGTATTACAAGAGAATCTCACTGGTGTCCGCGTGGTGAAAGCCTTCGCCCGCCAGGATTACGAGCGCAACAAGTTCGAAAAGGAGAACTGGGAAAAGTATGTGCGCGGCCGCCGCCTGCTGCTGTGGCATTCGTTCTTTTGGCCCATATCCGACATCATCACCGGCGCACAGATGCTTTTCGGCTATTACGCCGGCGCGGTGATGGCCATGAACGGCGAGATCAGCATCGGGGCTTACCTGGCTTATGTGAGCATCCTGGTGTGGTTGATCTGGCCGATCCGCAATCTGGGTCGTGTCATCGTGCAGATGTCGCAAGGCCTGGTGTCGTTCGACCGGGTGATGGGCATCATCAAACAGCCCCGCGAGCCGCTGGAGGAGGGTGACTATGTGCCCGTCGGTAAGCTACGCGGTGAGATCGTTTTCGAGGATGTAACTTTCGAATATGAGCCGGGCCAGCCCGTGTTGCATAACGTCAGTTTCCGGTGCGAAGCTGGCCAAACCGTCGCTTTGCTGGGCTCCACCGGCTCGGGCAAGACCAGCTTGGTGAGCCTGTTGCCGCGTTTCTATGACTATAGCGGTGGTCGTATCCTGCTAGACGGCGTCGAACTCAAACGCTACCCGCGAAAATACCTGCGCAGCCAGATCGGCATCGTATTGCAGGAGCCTTTCTTGTTTTCGCGCACTTTGCGCGAAAACATCCGCTATGGCGTGGACGGGAACGTGGGGGATGCGGATATCGAGGCGGCTGCGAAAGCAGCCGCAGTGCACGACGTGATCCGCGAATTTCCCGGCCAATACGACACCCTGGTCGGCGAAAAGGGCGTCACCTTATCCGGCGGACAGAAACAGCGCGTTACCCTGGCGCGCACGCTGCTCAAGAACCCGAGCATCCTGATCCTGGATGATGCCACCTCCTCGGTGGATACCGAGACCGAGGCCTCTATCCGCAGCGCGTTGAAGCGGCTGATGAAGGATCGCACCACGTTCATCATCGCCCACCGCATCCAAAGCGTGATGCTGGCCGACCGCATCCTGGTGTTCGACAAGGGGCGGTTGGTGCAGCAAGGCACGAACGCCGAACTGCTGGCTCAAGAAGGCATCTATCGCCAGGTCTTCGAGATCCAGACCATGATCGAGGAAGAAGTGCAGCGCGAGGTCGCATCGGCTGCGACGAACTAAGGATCATACTTATGGAAGACTTTACCGAATTCCAAGAAGAAGAATTTTCGGCGGCCGTAAATGGCCGGACGATCTTGCGCATCCTGGCCCAGTTGAAACCGCATTGGGTCTGGGTGGCCGGCTTTTTGGTCATGATCAGCCTGGTTTCCTGGCTGGATTCCTACTTCACCTACCTGAACAAGGAGATCATCGACCGCGGCGTCGCCACCCGGGATCTGGACCTGATCTTCAGCATCATGGTGCAGTACGGTAGCTTGTTGCTCTTACAAGCGGCCGGTGTGTTCTCATTCATTTACCTGACCGGGGTGCTGGGTGAGCGCGTGCGCTATGACTTGCGCAAGAAGATGTTCGGCCACCTGCAGGACCTGTCATTGTCCTACTACAACCGCACGCCAGTAGGTTGGATCATCTCGCGGGTCACCTCGGATTCCGACCGCGTGGCCGAGCTGGTCACCTGGGGCATGCTGGACACTACTTGGGGCATCATGAACATCATCACGGCTGGCTTCTTCATGGTGTTGATCAACTGGCGGCTGGCCCTGGTCGTGGGCATCGCTATCCCGGTGCTGGTGGTGGTGGCCTCGTGGTTCCAAAAGAAGATCATCAAAGAGTACCGCCAGGTGCGCAAGATCAATTCCAAGATCACCGGCGCTTACAACGAGAACATCACCGGCGTGCGCGTGGTCAAGTCGCTGGGCCGCGAGGAAACCAACCTGCGCGAGTTCGGCGGCCTGACCGGCGAAATGTATCGCGCCGGCTACCGCGCCGCCTGGCTTTCGGCGCTGTTCCTGCCCGTGGTGCAGCTCATCACCGCCTTTGCCCTGGGCGGCATCATCTGGTATGGCGGCCTGGAAGCCGAGGCAGGCGGCATGACCATCGGCGGTATTTCCGCGTTCGTTTCCTACATCACCTTCATGATGTTTCCAATCCAGGAAATGGCGCGCGTGTACGCCGAGCTGCAGCACGCCGTAGCATCGGCCGAGCGCATCTTCTCCATGATCGATGCGGTGCCCACTGTTGTGAATATCGAAGGCGCGCGTGACCCCGGCACACTTATAGGCGACATCGCCTTTGAGAATGTTTCGTTCGCGTATGACGATGCGCCCGAGGAAGCCATCCTGGAGGACTTCAACTTGCATATCCGGCGCGGTGAGAACATAGCCCTGGTCGGCCCCACCGGTGGCGGCAAGAGCACCATCGTGAACTTGCTGTGCCGCTTTTTCGAACCCACCCGCGGCCGCGTGTTGATCGGGGGCTCGGATTACAAGGAGTACACGCTACAGGGCATCCAATCGCGGGTGGGCGTGGTGCTGCAGACGCCGCATCTGTTCTCGGGATCTGTGCGCGAGAACATTCGTTATGGGCGCCTAATCGCCAGCAACGAAGACATTGAAGCGGCCGCCAAATTGGCCGGCGCGCATGACTTCATCGCGGATCTCGAGAAGGGATACGAATCCGAAGTGGGGGAGGGCGGCAACCTGCTTTCGGTTGGGCAGAAGCAGCTCATCAGCCTGGCGCGAGCCGTTCTCGCCAACCCTGAGATCTTCGTGATGGACGAAGCCACCAGTTCGGTGGACACGCTCACCGAGGCGCTCATCCAACGCGGCATGGAGACCATGATGAAGGGCCGCACCAGTTTCATCATTGCCCATCGTTTGTCCACCATCAAGCGCGCCGATCGCATCATCGTCATCGAAGACGGCAAGATCACTGAATCCGGCTCGCACACCGAGTTGTTGCAGCGCGGCGGCCACTACTACCATCTGTACACGCAGCAGTTCCGCGAGGAACTGACCCGCGAGCAAGATCCGTTCCTGGCCGGGCGTTTTGCCACCGCAAGCTAACCCTCCCAACTCAAACCGAATCGCAATGAGGCATAATTTGCCTCTTTTGGCGCCTATGGATAGATACGAATCCTACGAACCTCCGACTGGAGAAACGCGGCCCACCACGCGCGACCTTGTCGGCGACACACAGCCCAGCGCGCGGAGACCGAAACGCCGCGGGCTAGGTTGTTCACGCGTGGCTATTTGGATCGGCGTGTTGCTGTTGGTTTATTTCTTTGCGCCGTTGCGCACCAATGTGTTGGTACTCGGCGTCGACCGCGCCATCGAAGGCACCGCTATCGGGCGCAGCGACACGATGATCTTGCTTGGTTTGCAGCCTTTGAGCGGGCAGGTGAATATGCTTTCGATACCGCGCGATCTATGGGTATCGATCCCGGGCTACGGCGAGAACCGCATCAATGCGGCGCATTCCTGGGGTGAAGGGGCGCAGGCGGGCAGCGGTCCGCGCTTGGCTGCCGCCACCGTGGAAGAGAATTTCGGCGTAAATGTCAATTATTACGTGCGGGTGCGCCTGGAGGGCTTTGTGGATGTGATCGATGCGTTAGGCGGCATCGATATCACGCTGGAGCAGGCCGCGGCCGGCTATTCCGCAGGGACACACCATCTGGATGGCGAGCAAGCGCTGGCCTTCGTGCGCAACCGCGAAGGCGATGATTTCTATCGCCAGGCGCACGGCCAACTCTTCATTGTTGCGTTGGCAAAAACGGTCATAAACCCTCTGAATTGGCTGCGCATACCGGGCGCTTTGATCGAATTTGCACAAGCGGTGGACACCAATATTCCCTTCTGGTCTTGGCCGCGCCTGATATTTGCGTTAGTGCGCGCCATTCTGTTCGGCGGCATCGATGCCGTGGTCCTGCCACGCGAAGCGATGACGCCATGGGTTACATCCGGCGGCGCACAGGTTTTATTGCCGAATTGGGAAGCGATCCTTCCCGTCGTGCGCAAATTATTCGGCGTTTTTTGATTTCAAAATTAATTTACTTCACAAAAAAATTCGCACAGAAGAAAATATTTTCGTGTCTGACGCGCCAAAAATATTTTGTTGTACAATAATTCATCAGATTCGGCGCGTTTTCCCGCATTCTTTGCATGCGCGTGCAAAAATTCAAACGCATTTGCACTTGTTTTTATACAGCATTTACACAGGTTTTCCACTATACTTTTAGTATCTTTCGCCAATATATTTTGGCGATAAATCCGCGGAAGGAGAATTATGGCTAAGAAACGAGCAACAAAGAAGAAGGCAACAAAAAAGAAGGCCACAAAGAAGAAGAAGAGATAACTCTCTTCGCACTTTGTGTGTTGCAAAGCAGCGGTGGGTTACCACCGCTGCTTTGTCTTTAATTCCACAACTGCGCTTTATAATTTCCTTATGCTTCACAAGAATTTTCCATTGATCGATCTGCACCGCCATTTGGATGGCAGCCTCCGCCTGCAAACTATTTTGGATCTGGGACGCCAACACAATCTGGATTTGCCCGCTTGGGAGCTTGAAAGCCTACGGCCCCACGTCCAAGTAACAGAACCTCAAGCCGGCATTATGAAATTCATCGAGAAATTCAAATGGATGATCGCCGTGTTGGCGGATTACGATGCCTGCCGCCGCGTGGGCTACGAGAGTGTTCTCGACGCGAAGGGGGAAGGCATCGATTACATTGAATTGCGCTTTAGCCCTTTATTCATGGCGCAGCAGCACGGCTTGGACCCCTCCGGCGTTGCCGAAGCAGTGGCGGCCGGGGTGGACCAGGGCGCCTTGGAAACCGGCGTCAAGGTCAATTTGATCGGCATTCTCAGCCGCCATTTCGGTGCCGAAATGGCCATGCAGGAGCTGCACGCCTTGCTGGCTCATCGCCATCAGTTCGTGGCTTTGGACCTGGCCGGCGACGAGGCAAATTTCCCCGGCCTGCTTTTCGTGGAGCATTTTCGCCTGGCTCGTGAGGCCGGTTTGCAGGTCACGGTTCACGCAGGCGAAGCGGCCGGCGCTGAGAGCATTTGGCAGGCGATCCGCGAGCTGGGTGCCAGCCGGATCGGCCATGCCACCCATGCCCTGGATGACCCGGTCCTCATCGATTACCTGGTGGAGCACGAGATCGGGGTTGAGGTGAACCTGACCAGCAATGTGCAAACCAGCACGGTACCCAGCTATTCCGCCCATCCCCTAAAGCGGCTTCTGGAAGCAGGCGTGCTGGCGACTATCAACTCCGATGATCCGGGCATCAGCAATATCACCCTGCCATATGAGTACGAGGTGGCTGCCCCCGAGGCTGGGTTGAGCCAGGAGCAGATCTTCCAGGTACGGCAAAATGCGCTGAAGACGGCGTTCTTGACCGAGGCGGAAAAACAGGATTTGCTGGCGAAAGTGGTAGGTCGGGGTGCAGGCGGTTGACAACCGCCTCCTTTTTCGTTATCTATGGAAAGGAGGACTTTATGAGAGTATTGATCACCGGCGGTAGCGGCCTGCTCGGCCGGGCCCTTACCGCAAGTTTGGCCCAGGATGGCCACGAAATCATCGTCCTCAGCCGGAATCCGGGGAAGGTGACGGACCTTTCCCATGGGGCGCGGGCCCTCGCCTGGGACGCCAAGACCGCAGCTGGCTGGGGCCATCTGGCGGACGGCGCAGATGCCGTCGTGAACCTGGCCGGCGAGAGCATCAAAGGCAATGGCTTTTTACCCAGCCGCTGGACCCAGCGGCGCAAGCAAGCTATTCGCCAAAGCCGGCTGGACGCGGGTGCAGCCGTCATGGAGGCCATCCGGGCAGCCGGGAGGAAACCAAGAGTTCTTTTACAAGCCTCGGCCGTCGGCTACTATGGGCCGCGCGGGGATGAGCCCCTTGAGGAAGTTAGCCCGCCAGGCAGCGATTTTCTGGCATCCGTCTGCGTGGCTTGGGAGGCGTCTACCGCCGAAGCCGAAAGCCTGGGTGTGCGCCGCGCGGTGCTGCGCACCGGTTTGCCGCTAACCTTAAAAGGGGGGGCATTTCCGCTTCTGGTGCTCCCCTTCCGTCTGTTCGCCGGCAATACCTTCGGTTCCGGCCGGCAGTATTATCCGTGGATCCATTTTGGAGACTACATTGCTGCACTCCGCTACTTGCTGGAAACCCCTAAAGCTCAAGGCGCTTTCAATCTGGCGGCGCCAAATCCTGTACCCAACCGCGAGTTTGCTCGCACGCTGGGCCGCGTAATGCACCGGCCCGTTTGGGCACCATTGCCGCGCTTCGCTTTACAATTGGCCCTCGGCGAGGCCTCTACTGTGGTGATGGATGGCCAGCGGGCGGTTCCAAGAAATCTAAACGAACTTGGCTTCAAGTTCAAGTTCGCCCAGCTAGAACCCGCCTTGCAGGATCTCCTGGACTGATTGGACCTAATAAGATCAACATGCGCCGTAGTGTGTTCGGATCGTAAGTAAGAAGGGTCAGCCAGGCATTACATTTCCGGCATTAAAAAAGCAGCGCCGCAAGTCTGCGGCGCTGCTTTTTAAGTCCACTAGGCTACCTGCGCCTGCCGCTCATACCCATGACCAGCAGGACGTAGTAAAGCAACTGCATGATCGCGGCGAACAAGGCGGCCACATAGGTGAGGGCCGCGGCGTTCAACACTGTGCTTACGCCACCGCGCTCCCGCTCGTCGGTGATAATTCCGGCGCTGGTCAGCAATTGTCGGGCGCGGGCGGAGGCGTTGAACTCCACCGGCAGGGTGGCCAGAGCGAACACGGCGCCCCCGGCAAACACAGCCACGCCCAGCCAGGCCAGCGTGGTGGCCTGCAGCATGATGCCGATAATCAGCAGGATCCACCCCAGGTAGGAACCCACGTTGACTGCGGGAACCAGGGCAGCGCGCAGGCGCAGCGGGAAGTAATCCTCGCGGTCCTGCATGGCATGCCCCAATTCGTGGGCGGCAATGGCTACCGCGGCCACCGAGGTGCTTTGCGCCACGCTGGCGGAAAGGCGCAGCACTTTTTTGCGCGGGTCGTAATGGTCGGTCAGGTTTCCGGGCGCCTGCTGGATATCCACCTCGTGCAGGCCGCCGCGTTCGATTAACCGCTGGGCCACTTCGGCGCCGCTAAGCCCGCTTTTGTTGGGTATACGGCTCCACCGGCTGTAGCTGGAACTCACGTACCACTGGGCCAGCATCATCACGATGAAAGCGGGAACCATGAAGATCAGATATGTCGAATTGAAATAAAACATTTCTTCTCCTAATTAACCATGAATGCTTGTGCGTTAAGCAATTCGATGGCCTTGTCTAGTTGCGGGTCAAGGCCCTGTTCGATGTCTTCGTCCGTTAGCGCCACCACATATTCGGGGATCAGGCCCAGGCCATGGATCAGCCGTCGATACGGGGTCAGCCAGTGGGCTATGGTGATGCGCAACGCGCCCTGGTCGTTGGAAAGCGCCACGGGCTGCTGCACCGATCCTTTGCCGTAAGTGGTTTCGCCCACGAGGACTCCGCGGTCGTAATCTTGTATGGCTCCGGCGAGGATCTCCGAGGCCGAGGCGGTCCCGCCATTCACCAGCACAACCAACGGGATATCGGTGGCTAAGCCGCCATCCAGGGCGTAGAACGAATCGCTTTCCCCATCCCCATATTCTTCATAGAGGATCACGTCTCGAGTTGCAAGGAATTCCGAAGTGACCGCCACCGCGGTGTGCAGGTAGCCGCCGCCGTTGTTGCGCAGATCGAGAATCAAGCCTTTGGGATCGTTGGCCAATAAATCTTCCAGGGCCTGGCGGAGTTCATTGTCGGTACTGTCGCCGAAGGTAAGGAGCTGGACGTAAGCGATATCGCCGTTGATCATCTCGCTCTGCACGCTGGGCACGCTGATGCGTTCGCGAATGATCTCAACGTCAAACGATGCCGGTTCCCCTTCGCGCTGGATGGTAAGCACCACGGGCGTGCCCGCCGGCCCCATGATGTAGGTAAGCACCACATCTCCGGACACTCCGGTCATATCCGTGCCATCCACGGCAATGATCATGTCCCCGGCCCTTAGGCCGGCGCGTTGCGCGGGTGCACCTTCCATGGGGGCAATGATGGTGACGTATTCTGTGGTGGTGTCTACGAAAGCGCCAATGCCTTCGTATTCACCGCCCAGTTGAATGTTGGATTGCTCGAACTGCAGGGGATCCATGTACGAAGTGTGCGGGTCACCCAGGGCATCCACCATGGCGCCTAGACAGGCATAAAGCAGCTCTTCGTAGGTTCCTCTGATTTGCGCGTCACCATACTGGACTTTGCGCCAGGCTTCCCAGAAGGCGGAAAAGGCCGGAGCGGCATCTTGCGGGGTGCGGGCCAGCTGGGAAAGTGAGATTGCGCTGGGGACGTCCGCTGTGACGCTGATTCCCTCGAGGACGATTCCCTGGTCTTCGAGGGAGGCAACAAGGCCATCCAGCGCCCCCTGTGCGAGGACGGAGTCTTCGACAGGCTGCTCAACGAAGGCTTCTCGCAGGTATTGGCGGCTTTCCCACACCGGGGAAAACAATCGTTCCAGATCTACCTGATTACCAAGGGTTACAACGGGAGTCGCTGAAGCTGTGGCCTCACTGACGGTTTGCGTAGGCCCCGCAGTACTGGCTAAAGTCGCTTCGCTAGTGTTGGAAGGCCTGTCGGTGTTTTCAATGATGGCCGGCGCAATGGGGCCACAGCCGGCCAAAATCAAGGGGATGAGGACGACGCCGATGACTAAGGTATTCAGATTTGATTTCATGGTCTCTTCTTTGGGGTTGGCGACTATCAGTATTACGGAGTTAGCTTAGCACAGGATGATTAGAGATGTATAAATCCCTGCCGTTTACGAAGGGATGTCGGTCTTCGTGCGCAGACTTTCCACCCGCTTGGACAGCTCCGCCAAGGACTCCTCTTCTTGCTGCCAGGGTTGCCGCGCCTGTTTGCCAGCGCGGCGTATAAGTTCGATTTGGCCAATTTGATTTCTGCGGCGCAGGCCGGCGTACAACATGGCTGGCACGCCTAAGCCGATCAGGGCTGTCAGGCAGATCACCAATAAGATGTTGCCGTTTTCCGCCACCGCGTTATTCTACCAGCCCGGGGAGTGCCGTCAGCAGATGCTCCACCGCGGCGATGCTGTGGTCCGCGGCGGGGTGGGGCTCATGGGTGCCCACCAGTACCGTCGCAGCTCCCAATGTTTTGGCCGGCTGCAGGTTGGCCGCCTGGTCATCCACAAAGAGCGTCGTGGCTGCCCGATTCTGGCCGGCAGTGTCCAGGGCCAGGCGATAGCTGTCGGCATCCGGCTTACTCCGGAAGCTCATGGCCTTCACATCCAAGACGCCGGCGAAGTGCCGGCTGGCACCCAGCGCAGAAAGCACACGGCGGGCGTGCGCCAGGCTGGCGTTGGTGAATACCCATTTGGATTGCGGTAGACGCGACAGCATGCGCGCTAACTTGGCGCTGGGGCGGATCATCTCTTCGATGGGGACATCGTGCACATAAAGCAAATAATCATCCGGGTCGATGTTGTAGTTGTCCATCAGCCCCCGCAAACTGCTCCCGTATGTGGTCAGGTATTCTTGGCGCAAGGCCCCGATTTTGGAGCGCGGGATGCGCAGGCGCTCGCGCATGTAACTCTCGATGCGGGAGCGCACCGCCTCCCACACCCCACTGTTGCGCGGGTAGAGAGTATCGTCCAGGTCGAAGAAGATGGTGTTTATGCTCACGGCGGCCAGTATACAGCAGCGGGCATTCGGCAGTATGGCCCAAGAGATATTATTTGGCGAAAGATAAATAAGGCGCAGCACGCTGCGCCCTTAAACTCAGCTGTCTGCGGCCACCTTGCGGCGCAAGAAAGGCAGGCGCCAGCTGCCTTCGCCGCCCACGCGGATATCACGCAGTTGAAACGCCCACCAGGCCAGCAACATGAAGCCCAGCCCGAAAGCCAGCAAGCCGAGGAACCAATCCATACGCAGGCCGGCCACCCAGCCTTCCCCTTGGTAATAGCGCGTGGGCAAGAAAGGTTCTACCTTAGCCAGGGTGTCGTTCAAGTTGGCCAACCCGTTGAGGAAAAAACTGGCGATCAGCACGATGCCGCCAACCATGCCGGCCATGCCGCGCGAGGGCAAGACCATGCTAAGCAGCAAGGCCAGCCCCGCAAGGAATGCCAGCAGGGCGAACATCGAGGTGAATGGCACCAGCAAGACCAGCGGGTCCAGCTCCATCGTGGAATAACTTGTGCCGGCCATGATGCCAACGTAGCCCAGCACCAGGATTAAAACCAAAGCGACGACGATCGAAAGCAAGCGGCCAAGAAACAAGGCGCTGCGGCTGATTGGTTGGGCAGCCACCAGGTCCAGCACGCCGCGTTCTTCATCGGCCGCCAACATGCCGCTGCCAGAGAGAATGGCGTACACGCCCAGGATCAGCGGCATGAACGAGAAGTATTCGATGGATAGGAACCCTTCGGGAGTGGTGAAATCGAAAGCCCCGCTTTCGCTAAAGAAAGCCATCATTTCCGGCGGGTAGATATCTATGAGCTGCTGGAATTGCGCCGCGTTCTCCGCAATGCTGTCGAAGAACATAACCATCATCAAACCGATCAGCAACATGGTGAGTCCCCAGCCTATGATGGCGCCGCGGGAACGTGACAAGGTGTGTTTGAAAACAGTGATCATAGTTTCTCCTAGAGAAGTTTCTACTTCGCTCCATCTTGATAATAGGTCAGGAAGGTTTCCTCCAGGCTGGGCCGCTCGGTTTCGAAGTCGCTGACCGAGAATTTGGCCAACGCTTTGATCAGGCCATCCACTTCGCCCTCCACTTGCAGCCGGATCTCTTTTCCGTTTTCTTGGGAAAGGATCTTGACGCCTTTGACCTTAGCCAGATCGGCGCTTTCCACGGGTTTTCCGAAGCGCACTCGTACGCGGTTCAGGGCGCGCCTGCCCAGGGTTTTCGGGTCCGCCACTTCGATCATTCGTCCGGCGCGGATAATGCCCACGCGCTGCGCCACGCTTTCCACTTCGCTCATGATGTGCGAGGAGAAAAATACGGTGCTGCCGGCGGCGCGGGCTTCCTTGAGCATACGCAGCACTTCATGCTGCATCATGGGGTCCAAACCCTGGGTGGGTTCATCCATGATGACCAACTCGGGTTTGTGCATCAGCGCCTGCACGATGCCCACCTTTTGTTTGTTGCCGTGCGAAAGGTTTTTGATCGGTTGCTTGATATCCAATGCCAGTCGTTCAGCCAGGCGAAGGACATCCGCCCATTTCGCCGCCCTGCCGCGCAGGTCGTTGAAATAGCGCAGCAAGGCCTCAGCGGTCAGCCCTTGGTCGAGGTGCAATTCGCCGGGCATATAGCCGATTCGGCGGCGTACAGCCACCGGATCGACCCTTGGATCGATGCCCAGTACCTGCACGTCCCCTCCATCCCGGCGGATGAGGTCCAGGAGCACGCGGATGGTGGTTGTTTTCCCCGCGCCGTTCGGCCCCAGGAACCCAAAGATCTCTTCGCGGTCCACAGTCAGATCCACCCCGTGGAGAGCCTGGAAAGATCCATAGAACTTGGTGAGCCCCTTGGCGACGATAGCAGCGTTGTTTTTCTTGTCCATGTTTTGTTCCTTATAGGAAAATATTTAGGTGAACCTAAATATATCTCCTCGTGGGATATTTGTCAAGCGCGAGGAAATGCGTTCGACTTGGATGTATTGAAGGCCGTCATTTTCTTTGTGAGACGGTGAATTGACTAGATTTTCTCTTTTCCGCGCCTACTTTTCTTTTTCGATTTTTCTATGACATCCGCATACACAGCAAGCAGTTGATCAAGGGTGGTTTCCCAGGCATATTTACGCACTTTCAATCTGCCCGCCTTGCCCATTTCAACGGCGCGTTTGAGGTCTGAAGCCAATTCTCGCATACAGGCCAGGAATTCGGCGTGGCTCTCGGGATCGAATAGCCGCCCCGTCACTCCCTCTTCGACCAAGTCCACCACTCCGCCCGAGCGGGGCGCCACTACCGCCAGACCCGATGCCATGGCCTCAGCGACGACGTTGCCGAAAGTCTCCTCTGCGCCGGTGAAGGCAAAGATGTCTCCCGAAGCGTAAGCGCTGGCCAATGCGGCACCGCGCAAATAACCGGTAAAAATGGTGGGGGTGCCGGCAAAAAGCTCCTCCAGCCGCGGCCGGTCCGGCCCATCGCCGACGATGGCGAGACGGATCCCTGGGATCTGCTGCACCACAGGCAGCAGCCAATCGACGCGCTTCTCCTTTGAGAGTCGACTTACAAAGAGCGCCAGCGGCTTTTCCGGCTCCCCGCTGGAAAGGCGTTGGCGCATTTCGGATGAGGCGTTGGAGGGGTGAAAGCGATCGATGTCCACGCCGCCGGTCCATACCGCCAGGCGTTCAAAACCCTTCTCTTCGAGTTGCCTGAGCGTGAATTCGGAGGGAGTCAGGTTGAGGTCGGCCTGGTTGTGCACCCATCGGTAATAGCCGTAAATGGGTCTGCCCAGGAACCCCAGCTTCCAGCGGCGGGCGAAACCCGGCAGATCGGTATGGTATGAGGCCACCATGGGAATGCGATGCTTACGGGCTGCCATGAGCCCGGCCAATCCCAACGAGGTAGGGTTGACCAAATGGATAATGTCGGGGCCGAACTTAAGCAGGTCCTTTTCCACGCGCGCTACAGGCAAGGCCACGCGCATTTCGGGGTAGAAGGGCGGGCGCACGCTGAGATGTTGGATGATCTCGGTGGCGGCGTAGGAATCTACCGTGCCTTTGGGCGCGAACATGATGCTTTCATGCCTGCGCTCTTCCAGGTATTCCAGCAGGTGGGTAAGGGTAACCACAATGCCATCGATTTTAGGGAGAAAAACCTCAGTGAAGTAAGCGATGCGCATGGCAAGTCCCCTCGGTTAATTATTATAATGCGTGTCACCAGATCATCCCCCGATATAAAAAGGTCCGCATGAACTCATGCGGACCTCTTTTTTTTGGCAGTCTACTTGATAAGCAATCCCGTCACCCACAGCAGCAGCATGCCGCTGATCACGCCGGCGAAGATGAGCATGGGCGCAGGGCGCTTGGCCGTGTCTCTTTGCAGCAGCTTGGCGATCTCGTACACCACTTCGAAGATGGCGCCGGTACCGATGCCCAGGAACAGCACGGCTAGCGTGGCCGAGGGAGAAAAGCCGCCGATCCACGCTCCCACGATAGCCGGCGCGCCGCCCAAAAGGCCCAGCAGCGCCAGGTGACGGATGGCCGGCCGTTCGCGCAGAATGGGAGCGATGATGCCCAGACCTTCGGTGATGTTCTGGATGATGAAACCCACCACTAGGAACGTGCCCAGGGCGATCTCGCCCACGTTGTAAGCCGCGCCGATGGCCAGGCCTTCGCCCAGATTGTGCAGGCCAATGCCCAAGGCGATCATGAAGGCGATGGCCATGCGCTTGGCGCTTTCGCCGCGGCGCAGGTTGTCCTCGCGGGCGCTGATGGCCGCCAAAAGCATGAACACGCCCACCGCGCCGATGGCGATGAGCCCGAAGCCCTGGAAGGGACTGGGCACCAGGGCCGTCTGCTCGATGGCTTCGACCAGCGTGTCGACCCCGAGGAAAACCAGCAGGCCGGCGGTCAACGCGTTCAGGAAGGTCATCCAGCTGCGGCTTAATCGCCGCAGAGCGGGCAGCCAAAGGATGCCAAGGAAGATAGGGATCACGCCCACATATAAACCGATTAGTGTGAAGCCGAGCAGATTTTGTGTATTGTTTTCAGGCGTAATGAAGGCCACGGGGATCTCGGCGGTGAAGGCAACCGCGTTCGTGGTGAACATCGTCACGCCATAGGCTTCGCCTTCCACCCAACCGTAATCGATGTGCACGCTGGCGGTGCCCAGCCGAGGGATGCTGCCTGCGGGTTCCATATGGAACTGGCGCACGCCTTCATTGACAACTACCTGGGCGATCGTCACGGGTGCGGGGCCGCTGTTGCGCACTACGACCTCAATGTGATAGACATTCTCAGGCGGCCCGGTGAGGATGACGCGCTCTACAGTAAGGTCTTCTATTGGGACAGGCGCTTCGAAATCCAACCCGCCGCCTGTATTCAGGAACAGGGCGATGACGCCCGCCAGCAATACGATAGGCAGCAGGAAGAGCGCCAGAGTGGTTAGGGTATGGGTCGGGCTTTTTCGTTTGGTCTTTTTCGTCGCCATGTTTGCTCCTAGGCCTGCACGTCGAAGTGGCCGGCCCAGCCCAGTTCGGCAAACTCTGTCACATGGGCGTGGAACATGTAGATGCCGGGATACTTGTAACTGAATTCCAGGATGGCGCGTTCCGCCTGGCCCTGGATGATGGTGTCGGTGTAATCGCGTGGGGTCAGGCTGGTGCCGGTGGGGTAATGGTGGAAGAAGTTGGCGTGCAGATGAAAGGAATTAATGAGATCGAATTCCAGGGTGTTCACCAAGTAGATGCGCACTGTTTCGTTGACGCCGATGGGGATCGGGTTGAGCTGAAAGTGGAAAGGGATGCCGTTCACATGATAGAAGTCGTTGGCATCGTCGAAATCCACGTCGTAGCCGGCCATCACCATCACGAATTCGTGGTCGACCGCAGGTCGACCTTGAGCGGGATCGATGATGAAGGCCCCGTACAGCCCCTTGGCGATGTGGCGGGCCAGCGGGAAAGCGTGGCAGTGATACAGGTGCAAGCCGAAGGGGAAGGCGTCGAACTCATAAGTGAAATCCTGGCCGGGGTCAATGAGGCCGGGGCCGGCCCCGGGCACGCCGTCCATCTCGGCCATGTGGATGCCGTGGAAGTGCATGCTGTGCGGGTGATCGCTGCCGTTGAAGAAATGGATGCGCACCCGGTCGCCCTCGGTGGCGCGGAAAGTGGGGCCGGGGATGCGCGGCCGCGGGTTCCCCCAACCTTCGTCGGCTGGCGCGAAGGTCCAGGCCGGGAAATCGATACCGTGCATGACTTCCATGGTCTTGTTGAGCGAGACCACCCAGTACTCACGCAGGGTTTGGCCGCCTGCTAGCCGCGAGACGTGGCCGTAGTCGAAATCCGTCAAGATGTCAGTAGGGTTGAAGCCATTCCTGGTGTGGTCAACCTCTCCCACGGGCATAGTCATGCCATGTGGCCCATGGTGATCAGCGTGCTGGTCGTGGGGACCGGGGGGCTGGGGCGGCTGCAGCAACCGGGTGCTGGCGGCTGCGCCCAGCGTTCCGGCTAGGCCCAGCATGCCGGCCTTTAAGAATTCCCTTCGGGTCAGTTTTTTCGGCATAGTGTTTCTCCGTTATAGGGCGAATTACAAGCCAATTTAGTTATGACTAAATTTGGATGTATTGTAACAAAAAAAGAGCCAGCTTGTCAACCGGCTGATATAGGGGACTTAGATTTGTTCTACGTAGACCTGGCTGGTGACCCGCGGTCCCAGCACGACTTCTTCTTTGTTTTTCCCCACGCGCAGGTGCAGGTTCCCATCGAATTCAGAATGCTCCGTCACCGTCAGCTCGGCCTGTGGTACCACACCCATCTCGCTCAGGTGGCGCAGCAGATCTGGGGCTGTATCGCGCACGCGTACCACGCGGGCGCGCTGGCCCGGGCGCAATGCGCTGAGCAGTGTGTGCGAGGAGTTGGGTACTGTCAGGTCGACGCTCGGGATCGGATCGCCGTGCGGGTCAAGGCGCGGGTCACCCAGCGCTTCGGCAATGCGTTGCTCGAACTGCTCGGAAATGACATGCTCCAGCCGGTCGGCTTCTTCGTGCACTTCGTCCCATTGGTAGCCAAGGATCTGGTGCAGGAACAATTCCACCAAACGGTGGTGGCGAATGGTCTCCAGCGCAACTTTTTCGCCCTGGGCGGTCAGGCGCACGCCGTGGTGCTTCTGATACTCGAGCAAAGGCGGCCTGGTGGCCGAAAGTTTTTGCAGCATGCCGGTGACCGAAGCCGGCGCGATGTTTAAATGCTCGGCCAACGCGTTGGTGGAGGCGCGTTCCTGTTCGCGGGTGAGTTGGTACACCGCTTTCAGATAATCTTCGATGGATTGCGAAAGCGGCTCGCGTGGGGCCTGCCTTACGGATTTAGCCATAGCTAAAGTGTATACGTCTGGGGAGTGGCTGTCAATCTCCTGCAATGACACCCTACGGTGTCTGCGCTTTGGCGACAGATTGAGTAAACCGGGTAATAGTAGAATAAAACTCTCCTTATGAATATTTTCCGAAAACTGCACACTCAAGCGCAACGATATCCACTTTTTCCTGATCTTGTTTCCTGTTTGGGCGGCCTCATTTACGCTGCGCAAACGATCAGCTACGTCTTTACTTCGCGCGGCATGCTGGATGAAGGGCTGTACCTGGTTAAGGGCTGGTATTTTGCCACGGGTCAATTCACTCCGTTCCAGGATTATGGGCTGCTGACAAACCATATGCCGCTGGCCTTCCTTATTCCCGGCACAGTGCTGAAGTGGTTCGGTGCGAATTTGCTCACCGGCCGCCTTTACGCCGCGGCGCTCGGGATCATCGGAGTAGCCTGCCTGTGGTGGCTGGCGCGGCGGCTCAGCGGAAAGTGGTGGGCAGCCTTCGCGGTTTGGGGGATGGCGCTCAACGTGGCGGTGGTTCGCATCTACAGCCTGGCCCTATCCCAGGTGCTGGTGGCCGCGCTGCTTATTCTGGTGCTGGTTCTTTCTGTGCGCCGCCAGCCCAAGGCCTGGCACCTGGTATTGGCCGGCCTGCTGTGCGGAGCGATGCTCATGGTGCGCATCAACATGTTCCCGTTTGCTGGCCTCTGGCTCTTGTACATTTTTTGGCAGCAGCCGCGTCGCATGGGCTTCATCGCCTTGGGCAGCCTGGCCGTGATCCCTTTACTTATCCACATTATTTACTGGCCGAACATACTGCGCATGTGGGCCTATTGGATACCTGAGGGGTTAATCCCGGCTCTTCAACCGTTCTATACTCCGTGGGATAAATACACCGGGGTGGAATTCACTTCCAACTGGGGTTGGCTCACCAATTTGGATGATCGTAGTTGGAATCCAATCGTCAGCTTCTGGCAGGGATTGCGCTTCAATTTTGTCCCCATGGTTGGCGTCTTGCTGAACCTGCTTTTCTGGCCGCGGCGCAAGGCTTGGCCTGACGCGTTCACCTTCCGCACTGCCGTCTTCTTCAACTCAGCGTTCCTCGCCCTGACCGCTATCCATATGTGGGCCTCCTTGGGAGGCCAAAGCTGCCATGAGTTTTGTTTTTCCGGCTACATGGCCTTCTTCGGAACGCTGGGCCTGCTGGCCCTTGCAGTGACAGCCCCATACTGGCGAAAAGAATTCTCCCCGTTGGGCCAGGCGGTCCTCTTGGTGATCCTGTTGCTGGTGGGGGCAGGCCTGGGTTTCGGGACGGCCAATACCACCGGCAAGTTCTTGGCGGAGTTCCCGGTGCCGCGGGCGGGAGGAGCTTTCCCCCTCTGGGGCTTCTTCGACAATAAATTTGGCGTCGATTACCGGGACGCGCGGCGCATCCTCCCCGCCCTGGCTGGGTTGGGTGTTGCCCTGGCTTTCGTGATCGGGGCTTATCTGTATTATTGGCGTCGTGCTATCAAACCCACATGGTCAGGTATCACGTTGGCCTGGGTGGCCTTCTTTGGGTTGGGCTTTGCGCTGGCGCCGACGCCCTTGTTTTCCTTGGGGGATGAGACCCTGCAATGCGGTGGCAATTTGCCAGGCGCCTATCAGAAATTAGGAGAACAGCTCCGCCAATACATTCGCCCCGGTGATCTGTTGTATTACCATGGCCCCAACTCGCCGGCTATCCTCCTTTACCTGCTCGGCGTGGAAATTTTCCCGCAGCAGCTAAACGGCACTTTCTCCTTTAATGATCAGAATCCTGAAGCCAGCGTGGATGACCTTCTTCGCTTCGGCTACTGGAACCAGGAAATTAAGCAACGCTGGATCCAGGACGCCGATTTCATTTTGGTGGAAGAGCGCCGTTTCTCTGAATGGCAGCCTCTGGTGGAGAGCTTACATCTGGATACGGTGCTGATCACCGACCCGGTAGAGCCCTGCCTTGGTAATGGCTCGCGTCAGGTATTGCTGCATGTGGGGCCTTTCCAAGAGCCTTAGGCCGGGTGCAGATGAAAACCATGCAACGACATTCATTGGCCTGGCATCTTGGCCTTGCGCTGAGCCTGTTCGTTGTTGCCTTTGTACTGTTTACGGTTTTTTCCCAACTGCCTCATCCGGAAAAGGTCAGTCCTTATCTATATATCCTTGCCGCAGTCCTAACCCTGAGACCATTGATAAGGCTGAGGGGCAAGCGCGGTTTTTGGGGCTATTTGCTGATTTTTCTGTTATGCCTGTTCGGCTTCCTGGAAGAGATTTCTTATGGGATGGAATTAGGTCTCTACGAACCCTTCACCATTGGAACCCAGGATCTCCTATTTCAGGACTTTCATAATTTCATCCACATCTTTTGGCGCTGGATAGTCCAGCAGTTGGGTTTAGGCTTGTGGAACTCGGAGTTGTTTCAGCAATTCCTGGTCATCGATGTAGCTATTCTTGTATTGGGTGTCGCTTTCGTGACCCTGCTCAGGAATTCTTCTGCACGGATAAACGAAAGCCAATGGAAGAAACGCGTGGTGCATCACGCTCTAGTCGCCTCAGCTGCGGTCAGCTTCCTCTCCTTTGTTGGGCTCATGGTGTTGCCTGCCGATCCCAAAAATGCTGTCTTCCTTGGTTTTTCTCCGTTACGCGTTACCCAACTGGGTGTTCTCGGCCTAATCCTCTTGGCCGAGTTGACGGCCTTGATTTATTGGAGGTCTGGGTTGCGTCGAAATTCATTTGTAAAGAGTGTAGGTACTTTGCTCCAATCACGCCGAAGGTCCTTTTTCCTTTCGCTTCTACTGTATTTCCTTTTGGCGGCGGGGATCGTTTTTGAAATCCTCCTCTCGTTCAATTCGGTTGCGGAAACCGTCGTGCTCATCGAGCGGATTACCCCGATCCTTGGTTGGGTGATTGCGCATTGCGCGTTATTGCTGCTGGCGCTTGCCTGCTGGCACGGCCATCTCAGGCAAACCATGGCTGAATATGGGCAACGGGGGCTTGCATTTCTATCTGCGCACCCATCCCTGATTTATGTGGTTTTTGCGGCTCTG
Source organism: Anaerolineales bacterium (assembly GCA_040882365.1). Lineage (GTDB taxonomy): Bacteria > Chloroflexota > Anaerolineae > Anaerolineales > UBA11579 > JAMCZK01. The sequence goes on along the minus strand of JBBEBI010000001.1, from coordinate 2,259 downwards.
CTCATCCTGCTGGCCCAGGCTTTGGACCGCGATTATTTTTTCTTGCCGAATACCAGCGATTCGAATACAGGCATCCTGGCGCGCGACTGGCACGTATGGACTGAAGAGCTCTTTGAAATGATTGCCGCCCTTCAATTGGTTGCCGCCAGCTTCTTTTTCCCTGTTGAAGAGAATAAAACTGTACTCAGGTAATTTCGTCCCCAACTTTTTATTCTTCGCTAATTACTCTTCTTCCACGTAAGGCGGCCAGGGGACTTCGACGAAGGGCGTGTAGCCCTGCTTCTCGGCGGCGGCCACTCGGCCGTGCGAAGGCTCGCCGCAGCCCGGCTCGTCGACCACATCCAGGGCGTAGCCGTACGACCCGAGCGCAATGAACACGAACTCACCGCCCTGGCAGACCCAGGCCTCTAGCACATAGGGCGTCTGCCCCGAATCGTCGCCGCGGGAAGGCACGAGCACCAGCCCGCCGTAGCTCACGGTCACTACGTCGTCGTTGCGCACGGCGCTTACGTTGCTCATCGGCCCATAATAGGATGACCAGGCCATTACGATGTGCGGGTCCACGGGCGGCATGGATTGCGGGTCCCCGCTGATCTGCAAATATTCCGCGCCGCCATTCACCCAGCAGCGGTTATCGCCGCCGATGGCTTGTGCCAGCACCCAGTCGCTATGCTCCATGTGGCCCACCAGTTCGATGTTGGATGTGGCCGCGAAGCTGAACTTGAACAGGTAGGGGTCCCCGGGTCCAAAGCGGCAGGCCAGCCGGTTTTCCACGATGACTTTGGCGCGCAGCGAATCCACGTAGGTCGGCGTAATCGTCGGAGTGGGGGTTTCGGTTGGCGTGGGGCTGGGCGTGTCGGTGGGCAGTGGCGTCGCCGTGCCGGTAGCGGTAGGCGCGGGCGTCTCGGTTTCCGCCGGTGGTGCGGCAACCGTGGCACTGGCCTGCGGCGCGGCCGGCGAACAAGCCGACAGCAAGGCGGCCAGCATGGCGAACAGATATAAAGCGATTAGCTTTGTCTTCATGTTTTTCTGTCTACTTTCAGCTGTCCACTACTTACTTTCTACTGCCTCACCCCGGCCACGGCACTTGCACCCAATTGGTGTAGCCGTGCTTGTCGGCGCCGAAGGCGCGGGCGTGCGATTGCTCATCGCAGCTCTGCTCGTCCTGGACCTCGACAAAGGTCTGGTTGGTGCCGTAGGCTCGGAAGACGAATTCGCCTTCCTGGCACACCCAGGCTTCCACCAGATACTTGTACTGCCCCGATTGGTCCCCGGGCAGCCAGTCGAACGGCTCCCAGCGCACGGTCACCACGTTGCCGTTGCGGCTGGCGGAGACTCCCTTAAGCGGCGCATAGGGCTGCGTGGTATAGGGCAGCACGAGGTGCGGGTTATCGATGGGGTAGATCAGGTTGCGGTCTCCGCCCAGGTCAATCAGCTCCTGGCTCACCCAGCAGTTGAAGTCCGGCCGCTCGACGGTGTGCAGGAACCACCAGTTCTCATTCAGCTCCATGTGTCCGAGGATCTCCACCACGTCGCCTTCATACAGGGTGGTGCGCAGCAGGTAGCCGCCGCCAGGCCCAAAGCGGCAGGAGGCCATCTCCACGTTGATCACGCCCCACACGAAACCCGGCGTGGGGCTGAGCGTGGCGCTGGGCGTCAGCGTGATGGTGGGGGTGGCCGTTTCCGTCGGCGTGGGCGTATCGGTAGGCGTGAGTGTGACAGTGGGGGTATCGGTGGGAAGGAGGGTGGCGCCGGGCCGCGGGGTGGCCGTGGGCTCTGGTGCGGCGCAGCCGGCTGCCAGCAGGGCCACCGCCAGGATGGCAAAAAGAGGTCGGCGGAGGGTCATGCTCCGATTATACGAGATTGGATTATGTTTTCACTTCCCCGCTTTCTGCCCTCAGTCCCTTTTTCTATTCTTCAGACTTTACGGTATTTACACGAAGTTGGATAAGTGATAATATTTCGATGGTATCGCAGTTTGGTTTCAATGCGGGGGGTAGGTTTTTCGAATTGGAACGCTGGATCCGAAATTTAAGGCTAGCGCTTTTTGCTGGCCAAGGAAAGGAGTTCCAATTCCCATGGCTGAGAGAGAACAGGGAACCGTTAAATGGTTCAATGGCGCCAAGGGCTTCGGCTTCATCTCCCGCGACGGCGGTGAAGACGTGTTTGTCCACTTCAGCGCTATCCGTGGCGATGGCTTCCGCAATTTGGAAGAGGGCCAGCGTGTTGAATTCACGGTGACCCAGGGCCAAAAAGGCC